>NZ_CP129113.1:820000-1456845 GCF_030762805.1 Aciduricibacillus chroicocephali
CCATCGGTTCGAATCCGGTTGCCGCCTCCATGATTATATTGATTTGCCGGTGTGGCGGAATTGGCAGACGCGCGGGACTCAAAATCCCGTTCCTTCACGGGAGTGTCGGTTCGACCCCGACCACCGGTATCAAAGATTTTTAAAGAAGCAGATTGACTATTATGTCAAGCTGCTTCTTTTTTGTTTAATACAGATCTACTGTAGGGGAGCGAGCAGAATTGCGGAAATGGTTTCCAAGCATTTACGATAAAGTAATGAATCCCATTGAACGGAGAGCCTTCTATTCTATCCGGAAGCAGCTTATTGGTAAAGCAGAAGGAAAAGTGCTGGAGATTGGTGCAGGATCCGGTGTTAACTTTCCATACTATAAAAAAGCTCAAGAAGTGCATGCAATAGAACCTAATATGTATATGCAAAAACGAGCAGTGAACAAACTTCAATCTGCTGCTATCCCAATTCACTTCTATGAAGCTTCTGCAGAGAAACTGCCTTTTGCTGACAATTCGTTTGATACAGTTGTGGCTACACTTGTATTTTGTACAATACCAGACGTGCTAAAGGCCTTTAAGGAGATTGAAAAGGTAAGCAAGCCTGATGCAACTCTTTTGCTCTTTGAGCATGTCAGAATGTCTGAAAAGCCGTTTCTCGCTAAATTACAGGATGTATTAACACCAGGGTGGAAACGAGTTTGTGATGGCTGCCATCTAAACCGTGAGCCATTAGAATTGCTTCAGCAAACTAGATTCCTAGTTAAAGAACCAATTTATTATTTTGGAGGTCTGTTTGTAACCGTAGAAGCGACAAATTCAAAGGAATGTAGTAAATGATAACTTGACGAGTAAAATTCTTGAGAGTAGGCTAATAGCTTAATAAGAAATGCTTTATTTATATGCCAGTGTGGCGGAATTGGCAGGCGCGCGGTTCAGGGCCGTGTTCTCTTTGGGGAGTGCGGGTTCGACCCCGACCACTGGTATCAACGGGTATACGGCCATTTTAAAAAAATTAAAACGTCTCAAACCATGGTATAGCAAGGTTTGAGACGTTTTCCTGTATTTTGGAAAGACAATCGTATGGGATTGGTTTTTAAATAGAAATACACTGCTCGGACACCCCTTTATGAAGAGTCTTACATATTATCATTAAACATAAAAAGAGCGCATACTGGATTAACCAGTATGCGCTCTTTTTATGCAGACAGCATGTTGCGAAGCTGTCTGTGCTAGTGTGTTGAGTAGTTGTTGTAATACTACTAATTTACATATTGAATATTCCCGTCATTTTAGTAATACGGAGAAATCAGCACATAAACGAATACACCCGTCAAGCTGACATAAAGCCAGATTGGCATTGTCCAGCGCGCAATTCGCTTATGCTTGGTCATATCCATATTGAGTCCTTTGGTCAGTGTGAACAGAGATAATGGCAACAGGACGATAGAAAGAAATACGTGTGTGATTAGAATGAAGTAATATAGGTATTTCATGAAGCCATCTCCGCCAAAGCTTGTCGATCCGGCCATTGCATGGTAGGAAAGATAGGAGATCAGAAATAGAAATGTTGTAATAAAAGCAGAAAAAATGAAATTTCGGTGTGCAGCAATGTTGCCCTTTTTTATCATCACAAGTGCACAAACGAGCAGGATGAAGGAAATGCCATTTAGAAAAGCATTAGCCAGAGGCATGATGGTCAAATTAAATCCAAAAATTGTGTTTGTCGTGCTGCGTGGTAAATAATTCAGCGCAAGTATAATAATTACGGCAACTACGGAAACGCTCCAAATGATTGGAGTATAGTTGCGCTGCTTGAGATCAGCTGTCTCCTTCTTCATAGTCTTCCTCTCTTTCTTAACACGTACTTTATTATAATGATACAATAAAATCACGTCAGAGACTGAAGTCAAAGATGACATTTGTGTGGCTCTCGTAGCGGAAATATGACTGGCAAAAGTACGTTACTTCTGATGATTCCCGAAAGTCTGGATCCGTCGAATGGTATAGTTTAAATCGATGATAAAGGAATGAAGTCATTAGAGAAGCATAATTGGAGAAATAGGTTCATGCCAGATGTTCGCGTTTATCTGGAGAGGATGCTTATGAACTTTGCTTTATGGGGGTAATACAGGGGGCAAAGTATAAAGATAACATTTCCAGTACGTATAGCACTATCTTCAATTAAAAACCAGTCTTGCGTTTGTACATACAGCAATTATATTGAAGAGAACATAAATAAAAACAGGCCCTATAAAGGACCTGTTTTTTATAAAAGATTTAAAATTAAGCTTTTTGAACGTTAGCAGCTTGTGCGCCGCGAGCGCCTTGCTCAACTTCAAATGTTACTTTTTCGCCTTCATCCAAAGACTTGAAGCCTTCGCCTTGAATTGCAGAGAAGTGTACGAATACGTCGTCTCCGTCTTCACGTTCGATAAAGCCAAAACCTTTTTCTGCGTTAAACCATTTTACTGTACCTTGTTCCATGTTTGTTGCCTCCTCGTGCGTTGCCACACATTGTATTACTATCCTTGCTCAAAGTATAATCAAGATGAAGTTGAAATCATACTACCTTTACACCGAACAAAAATAATTCTTCTTTATCATAACAGGAATCGTTAGGAATAGCAAATTATTGGTTTAAAAAATAAAATATTTTAAATTCGGCAAAGAAATATTAACCAAGCAAGTACACGTAATCTCCATTCCCAATTAAATCAGTTCTCCCGGATGAACGCGTGCATTTGTTGAATAGCATACAAATAGAGGAGAAACTGTGTTGCAATACTCCAGGAGAGGTGTTGAAATTATAAGCAGGGGAAGAAAGAAGAGGAAGATATGTTGGCTTCCCTTAATTGCAGGATGCTCTAGGAATGAATGGGAAGTCCGAATACTGGGTTGCTTCAAAGAGCATCTGCAAGACTTAATAAATAAAAATAGCGAATAGGAAAGAGGTAATGAAAGATGGATGTGAAATTTCCGATTGGAGAGTTGCAAGTTCCAGAGATAGCGACATTGGATGATGTACAGGGCTGGTTAAAGGAAATTGGAGCGTACACATCTCGATTGAGGAATACAGTTGATTCATTGAGTGATGAACAGTTACATAAAACATATCGTGAGGGCAGCTGGAATGTCCGTCAGCTTGTTCATCATATTGCGGATTCTCAGCTGAATATGTATCAGCGTCTTAAGCTCGCTTTGACAGATGAAAATCCTGTCGTACCACCATTCGATCAAGATAAGTGGGCGGTTCTGCCGGATACGGAGCTTCCTGTAGAAAGTTCTATCAAAATGTTGGAAGGCATTAACGAGCGAATTGTATCTCTTGGGAATAGTCTTACAGAAGAGCAATTGGGTCGTACTTTTACTCTCCAGGGTGATGGCGAAATCTCAGTTGCAAAAAAGGTTGCCAAATTGGCTTGGCATGAAGAGCACCATTTAGCCCATATTAAGATTGCATTATCGAAATAGTAAGTAGGATATGAAGTAAGCTGAACAGGACCAGTAAGTATTCTACAAAACACAAAAAACACCTCCCATCGCGATAACGAGTCGTGTCGGGAGGTGTTGTACATATTTTTAGTTCTGTTTTGCCTTTTCAACCAAGTCTTGAAAAAGCTTCAGTTGCGGGTCATGTGCTGACATGAATTCGGGATGCCATTGAACACCGATAATGGAGCGGTTATCTGCTTCAATTGCTTCAATCACGCCATCTTCTGTTTGACCGCATACGATAATACCTTCGCCAGGCTCTTTAATTGCCTGATGGTGGAGGGAGTTCGTAAGTGCTTTCTCACCGAACACACTGGAGAAATACGAGTCCTTTGTGAAGTGGACTGTATGTGTCGCATCATGTGGCTCAGCTTGCTGTACGTGTTTCATATAGAATGCGGGCTCGACACCGAGATCCTGATAAAGTGTGCCGCCAAAGGCAACATTGACGATCTGCAAGCCGCGGCAGATGGCGAGTACAGGCTTTCCGAGGGCATGTACGGCACGGAACAGTGAGAGATCGAATTCATCACGTACAGGGGAGATTCTGCCAAGTCCCTGATGCGGCTCTTCGCCGTATAGAAGGGGGTTCACATCGGCACCACCTGTAAGGACAAGTCCGTCGATGCGCTCAGCAAGAGCAGTAATAACCTCCTGTTTGTTTGTGAGCGGCATGATACACGGCGCTCCTCCAGCCAATTCGACTGACTGAATATAGTCATTGCTTATATAAGCACTTTTAATTCCGGGAAATATGGGGCCTTGTCTTGTTTCAATATTGCCGGCAACTCCGATGATAGGCACCATGTGCATCGATCCTTTCTGTAAAATATATAACACTAGTATATGTGAAATACATGAATTCGCATGTGGCAAAAACAGATATATTCCAAATATTGGCTTATGCCCATCTGCTCAATTCATGAACAGCAATGGAATGATCCAATCTTCTTATTATACGGACTGCAAGCCTTTTCGTCTATCATGTAAATCTGAAAGCTTCTTATTAGCCTTCTTTGGAGCGAGAATATAATATAGAGTGGAGCCGGGGCGTGTGATTTGTCTATAATGGGTAAAATACATAATGATCATAATAAAAGGAGATTGAATAATCATGACTACTTATGAAGAGAATGTAGCAGGTTTTGACAAAATTGATTCTGCGAAAGCGCAGGAGCTGGTGAAAGGGAATGCTGAAGCCGTAATTTATATCGGCAAGTCTGTATGTCCATTCTGTCAAAAGTTTGTAGTGAAGCTGAAGAAAGTAGCTGAAGAAACAAATACGCATATCTATTATGTAAATAGCGTGGAAGAATCAGATATGGATGGTATTCAGGCTTTCCGCAGTGAATACAACATTCCAACGGTTCCTGGGTTCATCTATACGAATGGAGAAACAGTGAATGTGAAATGTGATTCATCCATGTCAGAAGAAGAAATTAAAGCGTTTATGCATAAATAATGCAATTCAAGAAGCTACCTTCAGCAATCGCGCCCGATTGCTGAAGGTAGCTTTTTCAATGTAATTAAAAATGTCTTTTTTGTATCTAAGAAGGATACAGTTTTTTTATGTGTAATGCTGTTATAAATTTCAGACCGAAAACTCTTTGCAGTCTACCGAGTAGAAACAGCACAATCAGTCTAACCATTGCATAGTTAATGTAAGATAAGTATGGTAATTCAAAAGGGCTCATATTCTATAGGCGCGTAAAATATTGCGGTAACAGGCATCCTGTTTATGCTAAACTAATGGAATAAATCATAAGATACTTTAAAAAGTGGGGATATAAAATGATAGCAAAGACTGAAGAAGATTTTAACGGGTTAAAGGAAATCGGTAAAATCTGTGGAGAGATTCGAAATGAATTAGTCTCTCGTACAAAACCTGGAGTTACAACACAGGAACTTGATGAAATTGCGGGAAGCCTTTTTGAAAAAGCAGGGGCTCAGTCTGCTCCAAAGGGAGAATATGATTTTCCTGGATATACATGCATTAGCGTAAATAAAGAAGTGGCACACGGAATTCCTGGAGCAAAGGTTATTCAAGAAGGGGATCTTATAAATATTGATGTTTCAGGTTCAAAAAACGGATATTTCGCAGATACTGGTATCTCATTTGTAGTCGGGAATGGAGATAGCATATTACAGAAAATTTGTGATGTTGCGAAAGAAGCATTCGACGCTGGGATTAAGAAGGCAAAACCAGGATCGAAAAAAAGTGCGCTCGGTAAAGCAGTACAAAATACGGCGAAACAGCATGGTTTAACAGTTATCAAAAATCTTACTGGACACGGTGTTGGACGCTCCATACATGAAGCACCGGATCATATTTTCAATTACTACTCCCGCTGGGATGACGAAATTTTAAAAGAAGGTACGGTGATTGCCTTTGAGCCATTTATTTCAACTCTTGAAGAGGAAGTTTACCAATCTGATGATGGCTGGACTTTTTTGACTGATGAAAGTTTTGTCGCTCAATATGAACATACAATTATTTTAACTAAGGAAGGTCCGATTATTACAACATTATAAAAGGACATCGTTTTTCAAAGATTGCGAACCATATAAAGAGTGCATACCTGTTTAGCTGGTATGCACTCTTTTATTGCTGTAATATATAATGTTTACTTTATGGAACCAGGCAGTCTTAGTGCACAAGGCTCCTTTTTAAAACATATTATCATCATAATAATTATTTCCCCGTTTTTTTACGGTCTAGAATTAGTCTAATGTCCATTTATCAGATAATAAAGAAATCTAGAGTGAATATGATGAATATATATCATTACCTATTATAAAAGTAAGATAAATGTTTCTCAGAAGGTTGTTTGGCAGTTCTTTGATTATTTGTTTGAAATCAATAACAGATAAGGGGAGAAGAACAATGGCAGATCAACACAAAGACAGAATAAAAATTCCTCGCAAACATGAGGTATGTTCAAATGAAATTGCAACAATGATCAGTGAGGGCGGTCTTGGAGCTGATAAGTATTATGAGATTGATAATGATATGGAAGGAGAAGATTTTACAGAGTCCATCAGCAACAATGGGTAGCCATATCTGTAACAAAGGCCCAAACAGATGAATAGAATAAGTCCATAAGCCATGAAGGGATTGAAGAGTGACTTATGTATCCATATTCGTATCCTTATCCTTATTCTGTGAACTACGATGACTATAGGCATTTGCCCGGTTACAATTACTATCCTGCAAGCCCAGGATACCAACAGCATGTTACTCCGAATTACTCCAATCAGGAGAGTTACAGGGAAACTTTAAGAGATTACGGTCCAAATCCATTTGTTATTGATATTAACAGTGCTGCGAAGCAAAATAATACGTATCGTACGGCCATATGGACAGGACCGCATATACAAATTACACTTATGAGCCTGAATGTTGGAGAAGATATCGGTTTGGAGGTACATCCTAATCTTGATCAGTTTTTACGAGTGGAGCAAGGGCGGGGAGTCGTTCAGATGGGAAATACTAAAGAAAATCTGAGCTTTGTAAGAAATGTTCATCCTGGTTCAGCAATCGCTGTTCCTGCAGGGACATGGCATAATGTAACCAACACCGGCAATACACCTCTCAAGCTTTACTCTATATATGCTCCGCCAAATCATCCATTTGGCACGGTTCACCCGACCAAAGCAGATGCAATGTCTGAGAGATAGCAGATATAAGAGAAGGTCAGAAAAAAAGAGCCGGCTGGATTCCAGCGGCTCTTTTCAACTCTTTAATTGTTAAACTTGTCTCAACACATTTACCATAACAACGATAATCAGTATAGGTATGATGTAGCGTAGGAGGAAGTACCACGCTTGGAAAATACCTTTTCTCATCTCGCTGCCTTCCGATAATTCCTCATAAACAGTTGATTTCTTCATAATCCATGAAACGAAGATTGCGATGAGCAATGTTCCGATTGGCATGAGTACATTACTTACTGCATAATCAGCTAAATCAAAGAATGTTTTGCCGAATATTTTAAAATCAGCCATTAACCCGTAGGATAACGCTGAAGGAATACCAACAATGAAAATCCCAAGACCAATAATCCAAGACCATTTCCTGCGCTTGTTCGGATCTCCCTTTGTGATGATCGCAACAATCATTTCAAGCATTGAAAAGCCTGAAGTCAGAGCTGCGAATAAGAACACGACAAGGAACAGGAAGAAGAAAAACATGCCGAATGGCAGCTGACTAAAGATTGATGGCAGCACATGGAACAGAAGGACTGGACCAGCATCTGGCTTCATGCCAAAAGAGAACACTGCAGGGAAAATGGCAAGACCTGCAAGTAGAACGACCGCGATATTCATAATAACAATAGATATTGCGGATTTTGGCAAACTCTCTTTTTTCGATAGGTATGAACTGTAAGTAACCATGACGGAAACACCGAGACTTAATGTAAAGAAGGACTGTCCCATCGCTTCCAATATCGTCTGTGAACTCACTTTACCAAAGTCTGGCTGAAGCAGGAAGCGGACTCCTTCGATAGCATGGGGCAAAGTAAGGCTGCGAACGACCAGGATGAAGAACAAAATTGCAAGAGCAGGCATCATAATTTTGCTCATGCGCTCTATCCCTTTTTGCACACCTTTTGCGACTACAATGATGGTGATGAGCATGAAGATGAATTGCATGCTTAAGCTAATCGTAGGATTGGCAATTATCGAGGCAAAAAGCCCGTCATAATTTGCATTTTGTACATGCGCCAAAGAGCCTGTCGCAGCTTTGAATAGATAAATGACGATCCAGCCACCTATTACACTGTAGAAAGAAAGAAGTATGAAACATGTTACAAGACCGAGTATGCCGATACCAAACCATGGTGTTTTCGGTGCCAGTCTTTTATAAGATGTAAGGGCATCTCCACCCCCAGCTCGTCCAATTGAAAACTCGGCGAGCAAGAGCGGAAGACCGATAAGGATTGTAAATAATAGAAATAGCATTAAAAAGGCTCCGCCACCATTTTGGCCGGTTATATAAGGGAATTTCCATATGGCGCCAAGGCCGATTGCCGACCCGGCTGCTGATAATATGAATCCCAGCTTTGAGGCCCATTGTTCCCGTTCTTGCAATGAAATCTCCTCCGATGTGAATACAAAAATAAAACCATGCAGTGACTATACAGGAATTCAATGAGCTTTTCCATAAGAAATCAAAGAGTGGTAATAAGGAGAATATTCTGTTTAAAATCATGTGCTAGAATAAAAAAGTTATTATGAAAATTGAAGTAAAGGGCTGGAGATTTAATGATAGATTTAAGCTATAAGCCGCGAATTGAGGGAGAGAAAGTTGTACTAAGGCCTTTTAAGGAAGAGGATCTTTCGTTCTTAGAGGAATGTTTGAAAGATCCTGAAGTATTAAAGCTGACAGGGAGCGGAGCGGACTTCGACCAAGAATCAATCGCTGAATGGTACAGCACAAGAAATGAACAGACCGATCGTTTGGATCTTGCAATTGAGGACAGGTCACAGGGCGTCCCAGTTGGAGAAGCAGTCGTCAATTTATACGATGAGAACAAACATAGCATGAACTTCCGTATATTAATTGGCCCAAGAGGGAGAGACCGGGGATTAGGAACGGAAGCGATGCATCTGATAATTGATTACATATTTAATAAAACGTCGCTGAATGAACTTACTCTAAGTGTTTTTGAGTTCAATCCAAGGGCAAAGCATGTTTATGAAAAATTGGGGTTTGTTGTCTATAGCGTTGATGAGAATGACTTGGAATTTGAAGGAGGATGGATTAACTCTATTAATATGAAGTTGACGAGGGATAATTGGCTGAGTAGAAAAAGTACTGATGATGTCAGATAGATTTAATATACTTTTATTAATTACTAAGATGTTGTTGCTAAATGAAGCAAATTCATGCTGCAACAGCATCATTTTATATTGTTGTAATGAGAACAGTAGTTAACTTCAGTTAAAAGACTCTAGATTATTGAATTTTTAGTTAACCATATATATAATTTTCCAGTAAAGTTAATAGAACACTTTTTAGGGTGTTGATCTATGAATTGATATTCTATAAGGGGAAAAGGGTGGGTAAAGTGAAGAAAAAATTAGTGTTATATATGCTTTCTATTATTTTAATCATAATAGTTGCGGTTCCTAGTTTTTCTAAAAATGTTTACGCAAAAACAATGGACGAAAAGATAGTAGATAAACAAATAGCAGAGTTAAAGAAGAAAAAAATCTCGGGATATAAATTCCATGAAGCTTATGCTGTTAAGTTTACTGGAAAGAATGTGGAAGAGATTGTGGTATCCAGTTACGGTTTTGAGAAAGGTACTAATTATATTGATAAATCGCTATTACAAGTTTATCAATATAATGCCTCTCAAAAGAAGTGGAAAATTTTAAAAGAATTTGTTAGCAAAAATGATGTTTTTACATATAGTCCATTAAGTTTTATCACAAAGGGTAAATTGGTAAATAGTAAAAAAGAAGCGTTAGTGGTAGGCCATAGATGGGGAAATGATTATACTTTAAGTCCCATGGTATTGGGATCTGTGGATGGAAAGACAGTGAAAATGTTGATTTCCCCAAAGAACAAAAGCTTTACAGATGGAACGGCTATTATTAAGGGACGTCAGTTATACTTCATCAACTTCTTATCCACCGTATCAGAGCGGTATGCCTATAAGAATGGAAAGCTTGTAAAGTATAAAGGTACTGGTTCGGATGATCGTAAAGTTGCTGGTGGTGCGAAGCATTTACTATTGTTGGAAAAGAAATATGGAAAGTTTTCATTAACAGGTAATAAAAACATTCGTATGAAGGTTGGGGAAAGCTTTTCTATTATTAGAAAAAACAAATCTGATCGTACTAATTACATATACAGATTCCTGATCAACCTGAATGATAAGGGGCCTCTAAAGAATAATGGAGGTTCATTAAAAGCGGTTAAACCAGGTAAAATTGATTTCACAGTGATTTTAGATGACCAAAGTATTAATCAAAGTTTCAATGCAGAAGATATTGAAATTACTGTTACTAAATAAAAAATATTTGAGTTGTTTAAAGGGAATGTAATGCTTTTTTATAAGGTCATTACTTTCTTTAGTAAACCTCAAGAGATCTTGCATTTTAAAAAACATCCGCTCCTTTAATTTGCGGATGTCTTTTTCATGTTTCTGTCCTCTCAGAGATGGCAATAACTAAAAGTGGTATGCTTAATTGTACAAGCAGTTGATTTTTTCATCATTGCTCAGTCATAGGGAGGTATCCAAATGCAGCTGCTTCTAGAATACGGCTGAACGGTTATTGTCATCATTGGGCTGGAAGGGTTGCTTTCAGCGGATAATGCCCTTGTAATGGGGGTTATTGTAAAGGATCTACCGGAAAAGCAACAGAAAAAGGCTTTGTTTTATGGGCTAGCTGGTGCGTTTGTTTTTCGTTTCTTAGCTTTATTTGTTATTTCCTTTGTTGCTGGTCTTTGGCAACTGCAGGCAATTGGAGCAATTTATCTGATTTATCTTGGTGTGAAAAATCTTATTCCAAGAAAATCAGGTAAAACGGTTGAGGAAGAGGAAAAACAATCCGTCTCTCCTGAATCAAGTCTTTGGAAGACGATTGTTAAAGTGGAATTGACCGATCTTGCATTTGCAATCGATTCAATATTGGCAGCAGTGGCCATTGCTGTTTCCCTGCCCAATAGTCCATTGCCTGAATTCGGTGGTATGGATGGAGGGAAGTTCGCCATAATCTTTACCGGAATGATGGCTGGTTTGATTCTGATTCGAGTCGCAGCTACATATCTGATTAAGCTTATGAATAAATATCCTGTCCTGGAGAAAGCGGCTTACGTTATTGTCGCTTGGGTTGGGATTAAGCTTGCAATTTTTACGCTAGCTCATCCGAAAATTGGAGTGATTCCGGAAGGGTTTGTCCATGGAGCTCTCTGGAATACGATTTTCTGGGTTGTTTTGCTTCTGATTGTAGCTGTTTCTGTACTTTCTAGTATGCGGAAGAAAAAACGAGAAGAAATTTAAAATTTTTTCTTGACGCAGACGCGCGTTTGCCTCATAATATTTCAAGTAGCCAATCACATTCTATTATGCCGGTGTGGCGGAATTGGCAGACGCGCGGGACTCAAAATCCCGTTCCTTCACGGGAGTGTCGGTTCGACCCCGACCACCGGTATCTCTTAAAAAAGTCTTGCATCTTAATTAAGATGCAAGACTTTTTTGTTTTTTCTATCGTTATTAGCAAGTCGTGAGATTAAACAGTATAAAAGGATAATTTAGAAAATTCCCTTGACTGATAATAAGTAACCATGTATATTATTGTCATAAGTTATCGAATAATTTAATAATTTCTTATCGAGAAAGGTGGAGGGACTGGCCCGTTGAAACCTTAGCAACAGACTCTAGAAGTACTGTGCTAATTCCAGAAGCGTTTGCTTGAAGATAAGAAGAGTGGCTATGCATCTACAATCCTCTTCTTATTTTTAGAAGGGGATTTTATTTATGGCTGTTTTTTGGCAGTCTTGATGAATATTTACGAGAAAGAAGGCTGAAGAGATGGGAACAACTACAAAAAAGAGAAATGTGCGTGCACCTTTCAGAGCAGATCATGTTGGAAGTTTTTTGCGTCCAGAGCGCTTGAAAAAGGCTCGTGCCCAAAGAGAAAATGGGGAAATTACAGCTGAAGAGCTGCGTCAAATTGAAGATGAGGAAATTACCAAACTGGTAGAAAAGCAGAAGGAAGTTGGATTGCAGGCTATTACAGATGGTGAATTCCGCCGCAGTTGGTGGCATTTCGACTTTCTGGAGGGCTTTGATGGAGTAGAAGGTTACACTCCTGATAAAGGTTTGCAGTTCACTGGCACAGAGACGAAAAAACGCGGAATCAGAGTGACAGATAAAATTGGTTTCAGCTCACATTATATGATTGATCATTTCAAGTTTTTGAACGGGATTGTTGGGGATGCTGTTGCGAAGTTCGCAATTCCAAGCCCGAATATGCTTTTCTTCAGAGGTGATTTTGAAGATGGTGTATACGCTAGCGATGAGGAAATCATTAATGATTTGATTGCAGCCTACCAAGGTGTCATTCAGGCACTATATGATGAAGGATGCCGCTACTTGCAAATTGATGATACTTCTTGGGCGATCTTCTTCTCAGATAAAGGAAGAGCTTCCATGATTGGGAAAGGTAAGGATCCTGAGAAAATCGCAGAATTGTGTGCGCGTGCGATTAATGAATCGATTGCGAAACGTCCGGAAGATATGCTTGTTACAATGCATATTTGCCGTGGTAACTATAAATCCACTTATATGTCTAGTGGAAGCTATGAAGCACTGTCGGAAACGATTTTCGGTGGTCTCGATGTAGATGGTCTCTTCCTTGAGTTTGATGATGAACGATCTGGAGGATTCGAACCTCTGCGCCATGTAAAGCGTTCTGATCTCTATATTGTGCTTGGCTTGGTCACATCAAAATTCAGTGAGCTGGAAGATCCGGAACAGATCAAGGCACGTATTGCTGAAGCTACTGAGTATGTACCGCTCGAACAGCTTTGCCTGAGCCCGCAATGTGGTTTTGCCTCAACAGAGGAAGGCAATTTGCTGACTGAAGAACAGCAGTGGGAAAAAATCCGTCACGTGATTAAAATCGCTGAGGATGTTTGGAAGTAATTATACAAATCTATAGCCGGCAGAACTCTTATGAAGAGTGGTGGAGGGACTGGCCCGATGATGCCCGGCAGCCTTCGATATACCTTTATTGAAAGTTGCCAAATCCTGCATAGCTTTAGTCTATGCGACATAAGAGAGGTCCACTGGTTACAGAGCTCCTCTTTTCGAAGAGGAGCTTTTTTATATAAATAAGTGACATAATCTTTAGAAAAAGGAGAACACAGCAATGTCTAAACAAAAAGAAGGTTGGCAGCCTTATCACAAAATCTGGAGTTTGCTTCTATTAGGTTGGGTCATTTCTTATATTGACCGCACAGCAGCAGGTCCAATCATTACATATATGATTGACCATAATGTGTCATTCTTTGCAAATGTTGAAAACCCACATGGAATTGGCGGATTGATTGGGAGTCTGTTTTTTGCAGGCTTCATGCTAATGCAGTTCCCAGGAGGTTATTTTGGGGATAAGCACGGTTATCGTGCAGTAATCGTCTGCAGTATTTTCTGGGCAGGTATTGCAACTCTATTAACCGGGCTCGTTGGAGGACTTGTAGCATTTATTTTATTCAGAGTTTTACTCGGTCTTGGAGAAGGCGTCTTTTACTCAAATGATCGTTCTTATATTGCCTATCATACACCTGCTGATAAAGTCGGGACGGGAATGGGCGTCGTATTGACTGGTGTTTCTGTTGGTTTGACGGCTGGTATGCTTGGTGTTCCTTATTTGCTAACGATTGCTGAACCATTTATGGGAGAAGAAGCATGGAGATTCCCATTCTATGTCACAGGCGGGCTCACGCTTGTAGTCGGAATCATATTATACCTATTCTTGAAGCCGAAAGAACAGCCTGGACGAGAATACGATGCGGCTTCACCTGGAGTTAAAGCAAATTACGGCAAAACCCTACTGCAAATGGTTGGATACTCTGCTGTATTCCTAGTACTCGTTATGGCAATTTACTTTGTCTCCGTCCGCTTGGACCTATCGGAAGTAGGGATTGCTTTCATTCTCGCAGCTTTATGCCCGCTTCTTATTCTGTATCTTTATAAAACAAAAAAAGAAGAAATCAAACCACTGTTAGCGAATCGCAACTTGTTCTTTATCTATCTATTCTTCATACCGGTTATGTGGCATTTGTGGTTCTATGGTTTCTGGTCTGTATCGATCGTACAAGATTTTGGCGGCGGCGCTCTTCTAGCAGCGGCATTGGTTGCATCTTTCAATGGACTTGCCGGTTTAATCGGATTCCCTATTGGAGGGAAAATATCTGATTTGGCATCTGTGCGTCCGAATGGTCGACGTAATGTTCTTGTTGCATTGACTACTGTTCTTACCGTTCTCATATTTGCTTTCGCAGCTTATGTAATGATGGGATATTCCAACCCGGTAGTTATGTCGATTCTACTCTTTGTGTCAGGTCTGTTCTTCTTCGCTTTGCAGCCTGTTGCTCACGCACTTGCGTCTGACCTTACTGAGGAGAAGAATAAAGGATCAATGTTTGGTATGCTGAACCTTGTCGCAGAAATCGGTGCTGTACTTGCTCCAGTCGTTTCCGGGGCAATCCGGGATGCATCAGGCAACTGGGGGTCTGCTTTGATATTGGATGGTGTGCTGATGGCGGTAGGTTTATTACTCGTCATTACGATATCTGGTAAAAAGGCAATAGGTGCTGTTTTTAACAAGGGTGCTTAATTGAAAATAACTGTATCACCAATTCATTCTTCATTTAAAATGTAGTAAATATTAATGATATATCTTTAATCAAAAATTGAGGACATCAGGAAGTAGCGTATAATCGCTGTTTCTTGGTGTCCTTTTATTTTTGATTGGTAAGTAAGCAACTTCGATAAACAGCGTTAATTGTCGTGGGGTAGTGGAACAGCCGGAATTGATGAATAGATACTAAGCGGGGACTTCCTTAACTCTAAGGCTCTTATTAATCGCACGCGTTTGTAATATAATGGAATAGGAGGGGATTAATTTGAAGAAATTATTCGTATTGTTGTTTTTAGCAATATTACTTTCGGCATGTAGTGCTCAACAACGAGCGGCAGATGATTTTGAAAGAAAACTCGAGAAGAGAATTTTAGAGCAAGGTGAAAATGATGATATTTATTTCAAAGAAAATGTAGCAAAGATTGAAGGTATCAAAATTGAAATAACAAATACTAAAGTGATCCCTGTCGGAAATAAAGGCAATAAAGGTGACAAGCCTCTATTTGCCATATGGTACAAGGTAACTAATTATACAGACAAAAATATAGACCCTATAGCAGCCTGGAATTCTATTTATAATGCCGTACAGGAAAATGGTTCAAATAAAATAGACAAACTGAAAATGGGAACGCTGCCAGACCAAAAATATTTAGATTCTCAAGTGGAAAGTATTAAGAAAAACGGAACAGTCGAGAACGCTGTCTCTTATGAATTGGACAATCAAATAACCCCGCTTACATTGATTGCTAGACAAGGAGTGAATGGAGAAGAAATTGGCAGTCAAGAATTCAAAATAAAATATTGGTGAAAAGAAAGAGGGGGGAGAGAGCTTCCCTCCTTTTAATCTTGCATCAATTCATATATCTTACGAACGGTGTTAACATTTCTTACTGTGATGTTTTTGTATATGTCTGAACCAATGATCTTTGATTTACCGCTTTTTGTAATATTTTCTTTGTCTGCTGACCAGAGGATCGCACCTGGGACATATTTTACCGAGTCAATAGCAGGTTTAATAACCAGTTTCTCAAGAACCGATTCATTATCAATTTCATCCCAAAGAAAAAGGACATCACTTTTCATGTTCATGTCATTTTTCCAAGAAGCAGGAATGGCGCTAACGATTTCTTTAAAATCACCAAGGCTCAGTACTATTGTTTTAATATGTAATTGGAAATCATTATGTATCATTTCTTCCAAAAGATTAGCCAGTTCAGTTTTAGATTTGCCTTTACAAGAAAAAATAATGTTTCCTGTGTTGATGTAAGTCACTACATTGTCCAAACCGGCGTTTTCAAAGGTTTGTTTCAGCAATTTCATATTAATTTTATTTTTTCCACCTACATTAATACCTCGAAGCAGCGCAACAAAAATCATCAACCATCCTCCTTGTTAACCTTTTATTTTTGAATCCATTATATTTTAAACTTGGAAGCTCAGCACGTCCTTTATGTTGTCACATAAAAAATATTTGTAAGGATACATGGCATATGCCATAGCAAATAAATAAAGTTCCAATAGTATACAGAATGCCCATATGAAAATTTTTTTTTTGCATATAGTTATTTAAAGGCCAGATGTGCGGGAGGAGTAGGGATTGGATAATCCGCAAAAGGCGTTGTTCGGATCTTGGGTACAAGCAATTGGCACAACAATGGCTGCTGTAGCTGGTACGCCGCTGCCAGGAGAAAGTCAGGTCATTTCCCCGCAGTTTTATGAGGCATTTTCCAGGAATCTTGATATATTGGGAAATGAAATGCAAGCTACAGGAAATGCTTTAATTGCGGACAGTCAATTTGAATTTACTCATGACAAAGTGGGTTCACAAGTACAATCAGTTGGGAATTTGGTGAACGTAGCCGGGTTTCTATTGGATGTCAGTGAGCAAGTGGAGATTAAATTCAATATTAAAGGGAACCTCATTCAAGCGACAGGTGGAAGTCTATCCTATATGCATGCATTAAATGAAGAACAAATACCGGTCATTTCCTTTTACAGTATTTATGGGAATCTCCTTCAAGTAATTGGAAACTCGATGCAAAGTCTATCAGGTATTTTGGAGCTTAGAGGAGAAGACGGGGTAATAATCAATACGATTGGTGGATGGGTTCAAGCGACCGGTTCCATCCTTACCTTGGTCGCTACTATCAAACTTGTTGATTTGGAAGAATAAAAAAACGTGCTAGCTTCCTTTATAGTGAGGAAACTACCACGTTTTTTTCTGTTTTAAGAGATTTGCTGCTTTTTTTGAAAATCCATTGGTTTCTGCTTGCGCGGTTCATAGCTCTTCCATAACTGAGCATGTTCGTGAATATTTTATAAGCGCCCGGGTGTTGCTGTTCGATTTGTCTATGGAAAATAAGGTTCGTGTACAAAAATGTCCCTTTTCCGTAATGTGCAGCGAGTATGCCACTTTCCATTGCCTGTTCATCACGGTCTGCAACTTGGACAACTGTTTCATATTGTGAAGACCAGTTCATCGGGAAGTATAGACCTCTTTCTTGAATCCATCCATCCCAATCTTCTGATGCAATCTGATTCGGATAATGGAATAGGGGAGAGGCGGGCTTCAGATGACTGACTTTTGCTGACTCATCAGCCACACGCCAGCGTAGGGATGGTGTGCCAAGTTTGAACGGATAAGGTCCTGGCACCCAATGATTGAAGCCGTCTGTCGGCTTGTGATACTGCATAATTAGATTGCCACCATGTTTTACATAATCCATTAAGCGGCTATGTTGCTGGATGAGGTCTTGGCGTGACAAATATGCACGAGTTCCGATGACAATCGTATCATAGACTGTCAGGTTATTTTCAGCAAGGTCTGTATCCGTTAGACTCGTGACATCGAATCCAACACCGGCCAGATGATCGGCTACATGATCGAATCCACTATCGACGTAACCGATTCGGAGTGACTCAGGCTTTTCAAGTTCGAACAGAGAAGCACTGATTTTCGCATCTTTTACATAATAGGCAGGGTCGATATGATCATAGCTGATTTCCTGAACTGACAAGGCCCCTGACTTTCCTTCAGCAGTTTGAAGATGTGCTTTAAGCTCAATTTTTCCAGTATCATTCTTGCTGGAAGGTGCGATTTGCAGTACCAATTCATGTTTTGCAAATGGTTCGATTGCAAGTTCTTCTTCGTTGCCATATAAAGCCCATCCTTTAGGCAAGTCGATGACAAGACGGGCATGTTCTCTCTTGGGAGAAAAGTTCTTAATACTTGCTTTAAGAGTAACAGGCTTAATCTGAGGTTCATTTGTGTTAAACGCAATATGATCTTTCGAAAACGTAAGGCTGAGATTTGGCAAAACGTGAATTGGCAAATCTTCCTCCTTAGTAAACACAGCAGACCCAATATGCATTTGCCAGATGCGGCTGATTGCTGGACGTTCATATGGATTATGAAGTTCTGCTTCGGCTGGAATATGAACAGTACTATTAATGGACGTATGTCCACCGGAATCTTTAGTATGAACACGTACTGATGTCGAAATCTCCCAATCTTTAGCAGTATCTAAGAAACTATAAATTTCTACATTGGGGAGTGAACCAGCGTACTTTGTTTTCCAATCAAATTTTGCAATTGTACCGGGATTCAAGATGACAGGCATATTTATATTAGTTATAGACAGTTTTGCAGTGGCGAATGCAGCTTCTGAAACCTGCTTCTGCTTTAATGTCAGTCTATAAACAAGGTCGTGCTTCTTTACTGAATTGAGCTGACTGTGATTAGTCTTTTTAACAAGTTCAGAAATTAGGACACTAGCCTGTACGAGTTGAGTCAGAACTTGTTCTTCATTCGGATAAACATCAATTGCATTGTTCAGTAAATCTTGGAGTTTTATTAGATCATCAGCTAAAACAGAATGAGCTCCCACTGTTTGTGCGTATTCTTTGAAGTCTTGAGGGATACCAGAGAACAGGTTATTATCTGGCATCTCCTGAATAGATTTTGCAAGCTTCAAATAAAAGGTACGTGGTTCTGGATCGAGGTCCACCCCCATGCCTTGTGTACGGTGGAACGAACGTGACTCCTCACCGAGCTGAGGATAGGTCAGTCCAGTTGCTTCATTCAGTTCACCGATTTCGAGGGAAAGGGTAGCGTATTCCTCACTCTCCGGCAAATATAGTTTGCGAATGTTCCATGGCTTCAAGCCTTCCTTGAAATGCTCTGGAAAAACGTCTGCTTTACCCGCGTCGTGGAAAGCTTTCATCGTCAGTTCGGTCATTGCCCGATGATGGCCATGCTCCAATTCATCATCAAGGAAGCAAGGCATTACAATATCGGGTCGATGTTCACGAATAAGACGGATTAATTTGTTATAAACGAGATCCTTTCCCCATTTGCGAAGTGTATCTGCTGCGGTTTTTTCAAAGCCGTGATCGTAAATGGGATCATCTGCATTTTCACTTAAATGGAAAGTCTCAATACCAAGAACATTGGCTGCTTGCTTCATTTCTTCAGTTCGCAAAACCCCGAGCGCGTTCCCATGTTCACTCCCGATTGCGTTCTGGCCGCCTTCACCACGATTGGCGATGATGGCGGTCGTCCGCACACCAAGACCGCGTGAGAGAAAAGCGAGCAGATCACTACGCTCATCATCGGGATGAGCTCCTATATTCATAAAAGAAACGCTCGATTGAAGTTTTTTCAAAGCATTCCATAATTGGTTAGCAGCCATTTGGATTCACTCCTTTTCTTGGTGTCTATAAAAAACAAAGTTAATTTATCGGATTAATTGTTGTTTAGATATTAAACGGGTTTTACTGAATTGTCAATAACTTTCGCAATCTTTCATTCTCAAACCTAGACGCGTCATTGACATTATCAGAAAAATCGAGCATAATTGGAGTATCTATTTTTATATGAAACGTTCGGTTCTTTTCTGTCCTGTGTCATAGGACATGAAGAGGATTTTTTTACATGATATGAAGAAAACGGAGAGATTGACTGGGAGGCGCATCGATGGAGAAGAAACGAGTAGTAGTGAAGATCGGCAGCAGTTCTCTGACAAATAGCCATGGAGAAATTGACCAGGAGAAATTCCAGGATCATATCCATGCGATCGCCAATTTGAAGAAAGCAGGACACGATGTGGCGATTGTTTCGTCTGGAGCTGTCGCTACAGGTTTTAAGAAATTGGGCTATCGTTCGCGTCCCGTCACTCTTAAAGGAAAGCAGGCGGCAGCCGCAGTTGGGCAGAGTTTGCTTATCCAGTCATATATTCAGCATTTCGCCGAATACGATATTGTACCAGCTCAAGTGCTGCTCACACGTACGGACTTTACGAACCGTGAGAGATACAAGAATGCCCACGCAACATTATCGGAGCTTCTTGATAGGGGAATCCTGCCGATCATCAACGAAAATGATACCGTGTCTGTAGAAGAACTTACATTTGGCGACAATGACATGCTTTCTGCTCTTGTAAGTGGGCTAATTCATGCCGACCAGCTAATGATTCTTACAGATATAAATGGCTTGTACAGTGCCAATCCATCAAAGGATCCGGATGCGAAGAAGTTCGATTATATACCGGAAGTGACGGATGAACTTCTTCAAATGGCCACAAGTGAAGGTTCTAGTGTTGGTACCGGGGGAATGAAATCGAAACTGTTTGCTGCCA
The DNA here is from genome assembly GCF_030762805.1 of Aciduricibacillus chroicocephali. Taxonomy (NCBI): domain Bacteria; kingdom Bacillati; phylum Bacillota; class Bacilli; order Caryophanales; family Bacillaceae; genus Aciduricibacillus; species Aciduricibacillus chroicocephali. Next base: position 840,498 of record NZ_CP129113.1, read on the forward strand.
AGACGGCATTGGCTCTCGGTGTTAAGGCCTTTATTGGTAGTGGAAAAGGTGAGGACAAACTTCTTGATATTCTCAAGGGCAACGGGGACGGTACGTATGTCGGGCAGAACGTCCTGATTCCAGTTAACAATACGAAACAATGGATTTGGATCCACTCGGATGTGTCCGGAAAAATCTATATCGATGACGGTGCGGAACGAGCACTTCTTGACAAGGGAAGTAGTCTTCTGCCGGCTGGAATCTATGATTTCAAAGGAACTTTTGAGAAGGGTGATATAGTCGATGTCTACGGTAAGAGCGGTCTTCTTGGCCGAGGTGAGGTCCGATGCTCTTCCGAAGAACTGACTCAGGCGATGGGCAAGCGGACAGATGAGCTTGTTCTGCATCTGATCGAAGTCATTCATAGGGATGAATGGGTGCAAGCGATTCACTAATCAGAAGGGGGAATATTCATTATGACAAATGTGCAAACGAATGAAGTCAGGGAAAAAGGTGCGCTAGGTAAACGCGCAAGCTTTATTCTGAATGGCAAAACGACAGAAGAAAAAAATGAAGCACTTGCCAAGATTGCTGACCAGTTGATCAAAGATCAGGCTGCAATTATTGAAGAGAATAAGAAAGATTTGATTTCGGGAGAAGAAAAAGGCCTTCCAACGTCAACGCTTGATCGAATCATGCTTGATGAGAAGCGTATTGCGGATATCGCCGAAGCTGTTCGTCTCTTGATTCAACTCGAAGATCCTATTGGAGAAACTTTGGAATCCATTGAGAAAGAAAATGGACTGCGTATTTTTAAAAAGCGTGTGCCGCTCGGTGTTGTTGGTATGATTTATGAAGCACGCCCAAATGTAACAGTCGATGCAGCAACACTTTGCCTGAAAACAGGAAACGCGGTCATTTTGCGCGGTAGTTCCTCTGCAAAGTATTCCAATATGGCACTTGTGAAATCGATTCAGACAGCATTAGCTGAGACATCCATCCCTGTAGATTCAGTTCAGCTCATTGAAGATACGTCTCGCGAAACAGCTAAGGAACTATTCGACATGAAGGAATATCTTGATGTGCTCATTCCGCGTGGTGGTAAGAACCTTATCGACCTTGTTGTTCGTGAAGCGACTGTTCCAGTATTGGAAACAGGAGCAGGTAACTGTCATCTTTATATTGATGAAACTGCTGAATATGAAATGGCTGAAAATGTTGCCATTAATGCAAAAACACAGCGTCCATCTGTTTGTAACGCGATTGAAGGTCTCGTCATTCATAAAGATTGGGTCAAGGAACATGGCGCTAAACTTTTGAACGCCTTGAAATCTCATGGTGTACAGGTTCATGCAGATGAAGCGGCACATTCTGTCTTCCCGGAAGCAATCGTTGCGACTGAAGAGGATTGGGGCACAGAATATCTGGATATGGAGCTTTCCGTCAAAACAGTTTTCGATGTTGAAGAAGCGATCGAACATATTAACAAATATGGCACGAAGCATTCAGAAGGAATCATTACGAACAATCAGGAAAATGCTGAGAAATTTATGAGCAGTGTTGATGCGACTACTGTATATCATAATGCGTCCACACGTTTCACTGATGGTTCGGAATTCGGTTATGGAGCGGAAATCGGCATCAGTACACAGAAGCTTCATGCTCGCGGACCAATGGGTCTTCCTGCTTTGACATCCACTAAATATTACGTATTTGGCGAAGGCCAGATCCGTTCATAATTAATGAATTGGGAGCTTGGATTTATTACAGGCTCTCTTTTTGTATGATTTTTCCTGAATTTCATTTACCTGATGTATAATCTATGCTATGGTAGAGCTAACTGAATGATAAACATTCTGCTGGGGGTGCCCGTGAGCCGGGCTGAGAGGGACATAGCGTTTGAAATGTCTCAACTCTTGGAACCTGATCTAGTTTGTACTAGCGTAGGGAAGTGGAGCACGGTATTGCCAATGGTGTCTTTCTTAAGGGGACATTTATCGATTTTGCATGCCATAAAGTGTATATTTCCACAGGTTCCGTTGATTCGTCAATGGAACCTGTTTTATTTTCCATCAGATCAGGTTCAATCAACGATTCTCATATTTGGAGGGATTAGACGATGAACCAGGTAAATGAAGAAAAGATCGAATTCAGGAAGCAGTTTCCGAATAGCCGGAAAGTATATGTAAAAGGAAGCCGAGAGGATATTCGAGTGCCGTTCCGGGAAATCTCACTTTCAGATACAGTGACGGATTACATGACAATGAAGAACGCACCGATCCGTGTCTATGATACAAGTGGTCCGTATACAGATGACGAGGCTGTTATCGACATACATAAAGGAATAAGCAGACAGCGTGAAAAATGGATTGAAGAACGCGGAGACACAGAGCTGTATGAAGGGCGGAAAGTGAGACCTGAGGATAATGGCGGGAAGGAAGTCGTCTTTTTCCAGAATGAGTTCAAGCATCGTCCGCGCCGGGCAAAAGCGGGCAGAAATGTTACGCAAATGCATTATGCAAGGAAAGGAATCATTACCCCAGAGATGGAATTCATCGCTATTCGTGAGCAGCTTGATCCTGAAATTGTCAGGGAGGAAGTAGCGGCAGGTCGAGCTATTATTCCATGCAATATTAATCATCCGGAGAGCGAGCCGATGATCATCGGCAAACGTTTCCACGTGAAGATTAATGCCAATATCGGAAACTCCGCTGTCAGTTCATCTATTGAAGAAGAAGTAGAGAAAATGACATGGGCCACACATTGGGGAGCGGACAATATTATGGATCTCTCTACTGGCAAAAATATTCATGCGACACGGGAATTCATTATTCGCAACTCACCTGTTCCAGTCGGGACAGTTCCAATTTATCAGGCACTGGAAAAAGTGAATGGAATTGCGGAAGATCTCACTTGGGAAGTCTACCGTGACACGTTGATAGAGCAGGCAGAACAGGGCGTGGATTACTTCACGATCCATGCTGGAGTGCTCCTCCGTTATGTTCCGATGACAGTCGGCAGAACGACAGGCATTGTATCAAGAGGCGGTTCAATTCTAGCTCAGTGGTGCCTTGCCCATCATGAGGAAAATTTCCTTTACGAGCATTTTGAAGACATCTGCAAAATTTTGAATCAATATGATATTTCCGTCTCTCTTGGGGATGGCTTGCGCCCAGGTTCAATCGCTGATGCGAATGATGAGGCGCAATTTGCAGAGCTTGACACATTGGGAGAACTGACAAAGATTGCGTGGAAACATGATGTACAAGTGATGATTGAGGGGCCTGGCCATATTCCGCTCCATAAGATAAAAGAGAATGTTGATAAAGAGATGGAGATTTGTCAGGAAGCACCGTTTTATACGCTTGGGCCATTGGCAACTGATATTGCTCCAGGGTATGATCACATAACTTCGGCAATTGGGGCGGCTACAATCGCTATGTATGGAACGGCGATGCTTTGCTATGTGACACCAAAGGAGCACCTTGGACTGCCTAATAAGAATGATGTGAGGGAAGGGGTCATTGCGTATAAGATTGCAGCACATGCGGCTGATCTTGCAAAGGGTCATCCTGGAGCGCAAGTTCGAGATGATGCTCTTTCTAAAGCGAGGTTCGAATTCCGATGGCACGACCAGTTTAATCTGTCTCTTGATCCGGAGCGGGCACTCAGCTACCATGATGAGACGCTGCCTGCGGAGGCTGCAAAAGTCGCTCATTTTTGCTCCATGTGCGGTCCGAAGTTCTGCTCCATGAAAATTTCACATAATTTGCGTAAGGATATGAAAAAACAGAAAGAGATGGAGCAGGGAATGCAGGAAATGGCTGAGCAATTTGTCGCCAAAGGAAGTGAAATTTATTGGTAGAGTAAGTGACATATGCTGGAGAATTTCTGAAATAATCCTTTGCTGAATGTGATATTCTTATAGGAGTAAGTTTCAGAAAGTAGGGTTATGTGCATGCTATTGGCAAAACGACTCGGTTTCTTCATGTTAGGGCTGATTCTGTTCAGTCTGGGCATCGCGCAAGCCGTTCAGATTCAATATCTCGGCATTCATCCTTGGGAAGTTCTGCATGTCGGGCTTTATGAAAAGTTTGGCCTCTCAATCGGAACATGGTCCATTATCATAGGGATTGGTCTTATATTCATAACACTTATTCTTGACAGGCGTTATATCAATATTGGCACTTTCCTTAATGTATTTCTTGTAGGCTGGGCTGTTGATTTGTGGCTTTGGCTGAACTTTCTTCCAAAAGGCGGGAATCTTATCGTTGATGTTGTAATAATGCTTTGCAGTATGGCTCTTATGGGAGTCGGAGGAGGCATGAACAACGCCGCAAGGATTGGATCTGGTCCCCGAGACGGATTCATGCTTTCAATTTCGGATAAGACAGGCATCTCAATTAGAAAAGTAAGGATTACCATGGAGACGAGTGTTTTCGTGCTTGGGATTATGATTGGCGGCCCAGTGTTTCTTTTTACTTTCCTCTATACATTTGTCCAGAGCCCGATATTCCAATTTGCGTATGAGCGGACGACTGTTTGGCTCATAAAGGATAACTATGAGGAAGCTTCAGCAGTATGAATATAGGGTTGTTCCCAAGTTCAATTGGGAACAACCCTTTTACTTACTTTGGAAATTCGCCAATAACATCTTGAAGCCATACCCAGGTGAGAATCATTGCGATAATGATAACAAGAATGATGATACCGACTGTAATTTTCCCCTTCATGGCAGTCGCTCCTTTTTCTATTACATTAGCAAAAGCGCCAAGCTCTGTAAATCTGTTATACAGTATTGTCTGACATTTTCATTTGAGCTATTATTGTTCGGCAAATAAATAATGATGCGATAACCGAGTAAAATGATTATGTCGCTGGAAAGAAGAAATAAATCCTCCCGCTCGATTTTAGTCCATAAAAACAGTTCGGATTTTTTTGTGTCAGTATTTTTGAGCTTTAGAAAGATTAAAATGACATAGTATTGTTGTTAAAGCGAGGATATCTCATTATTTCCAAAGTTTAAAAAAGAGATGAAATTCCGCCAGCGTGGTATACTTATGCATATACTGGATTAAATGCCGAGAGCGAAAAGGTGCGCAAACATAATGGCTAATGTACTAAAAGGAACGCGTAACCATCAGCTCATTGAAGGAGGAATTGCTCATGTTCAAAAATATTCTGCTCGCTGCTGATGGGTCGGAACACTCTGTAAGAGCTGCTGAATATGCTCGTTCACTTGCAGAAAAATTTGAAGGGACAGTTGAAGTCTGTTATGTCGTTGATGGCGAAAATGCGAAGGCAGACGTATTGCATCACAACGACCCCTTTGAAATCGAGCTTGCACGCAAGGAAAAAATTAGGCAAGTACGAGAGCAATTCGAACTTGCCGATTATCCTTATGAATTGCATATTCTGCATGGTGAACCTGGACCGACACTCGTAGAATTCGTGAACTCCAGAGAATATGACTGTGTCGTCATTGGCAGCCGTGGTTTGAATAAACTCCAGACATTTATTCTTGGTAGCGTCAGCCACAAAGTCGCCAAGCGTGTCAGCTGCCCAGTTCTGATCGTAAAATGAAAAAATGGAACAGATTCCGCTATCCGGATTCTGTTCCATTTTACTTATTTGGCCAATTTGGCTTCATAATCAATATCATGCAGCATCACCTTCATCTGCCCAATATGTTCAGCTTCATGGTGAATCATGAAGAAGAATATGTCTCCATAAGTCTTGAAGCGTCCGAATGACAGTTCATATTGAAGTTCCTTATTGAAAAAATCCGAATCCAACGCGTTGATCCGTTCCGTTTGTTTTTCAATATGGGAGATAAGCTCTTCATGACTTGGTGGTTTTTGAGTCCAGTCGGCAGGCTTCGTATCGGCCGCAAACATATCATAATAATAAGATGGAACGTTCTCGGACTCATTGGGGAAGTGGAACAGATAATGTTCCGGGATAACGATACAGTGGCCAAGATGCCAGCGCAGTGTATTGTTCATCGCCTTAGGCTGATAGTCGAGCTGCTGCTCTTCGAGACTTTTGGCGAGTCTCGTGAAGACCCTTCTCGTCAAATTGAAATGCTCCAGCTGCAACAGCATGGCTGTACACCTCCAGTTCATCACTCTTTACTGCTTATGATTGCGTATCTACTGGGCAATTGCAAATAATATGTTCGAATTTTTCAGCATATATGCGAACTTTCGACATCATTGAACAGGTACACAGGCTATGATAGAATTTTCTTATACTCTGTCAACAAAAGGCTGACAAATCTGAGTTTTATGATAAGATTAATTGGCAGTTGTTATTTTTTGTGATAGATTAGAATCTGATATACATATGAGAATGAAGAGAGGCTGAATACAAATGGGTAAAACATTGATTTTTGGTCATAAAAATCCTGATACGGATACGATCTGTTCTTCACTTGCGTACGCTGACTTGAAGAAGAAGCTTGGAGCGGATGTTGAAGCTGTGAAGCTTGGCGATGTAAACAAGGAAACTCAGTTTGCCCTTGATTATTTCAAGTTCGAAGCACCTGAATATTTGCCGACACTTGAGCCTGGCACAGAAGTTATTCTAGTTGACCATAACGAGTTCCAGCAAAGTTCTGAAGGTATTGAGGCTGCGCGTATTCTTGAAGTTATTGATCATCATAGAATTGCCAACTTCGAAACAAAGGAACCTGTATATTTCCGTGCTGAACCAGTTGGCTGTACAGCAACAATTATTAAGAAAATGTACAAGGAAAATCAAGTTGACCTTCCAGAAAATATCGCTGGATTGCTTCTTTCTGCAATTATCTCCGATTCTCTTCTGCTAAAATCGCCTACATGCACAGACGAAGATGTAGAAGCAGCCCATGATCTTGCTCGTATTGCAGGAGTCAACCTGGAAGAATACGGTTTGGAAATGCTAAAAGCAGGAGCTGACCTGAGTGACAAGTCAGCAAGTGAGCTTATTTCCATGGATGCGAAGGAATTCTCCATGCACGGAGCAAAAGTTGAAGTTGCTCAAGTGAATACTGTTGATGTTGAAGGAACATATGCAATAAAAGCGGAGCTTGAAGCTGCAATTAATAAAGTCATCGAAGAAAAAGGCCTTGACCTCTTCTTGTTTGTTGTAACAGATATTCTGAACAATGACTCTGATGCCCTTGCTCTTGGAAAGTCTGCAGACAAGGTTGAGAAAGCGTTCCATACAAACCTGATCGAAAATCGCGCCTTCTTAAAAGGTGTCGTTTCCCGGAAGAAGCAGATTGTTACAAATCTAACAGATGCTTTCGCTGAATAATAATTAAAAGAAAATCGGTTTCCCAAAAGGGAACCGATTTTTTTATAGAGGGAAAATCTGCTCTTCAATAAGGTACTTACGAATCGCATCGCGGTCTATTTCATAGCCAATGCCAGGACTTTTAGGTACAGTAATCTCTCCGTTGGTGACAACGACTTCCGGATGTATAATATCCTTTTTCCAATAGTGCGCCGAACCACCAATATCCCCTGGTAAAGTAAACCCTGGCAATGAAGCCAAAGCAATATTATGAGCCCGGCCAATTCCTGCTTCAAGCATCCCTCCACACCAAACGGGGATATTCCTTGCAAAGCAATAGTCGTGAATTTTCTTTGCTTCCGCAAGTCCGCCGACACGGCCGATTTTGATATTGATCACTTTGCAACTGCCTAACTCAAGTGCTGTGCGTACATCCTGCAAGGAATGAATGCTTTCATCAAGGCAGACAGGTGTTTTAATAGCTCTCTGTAATTGCGCGTGATCTGCAAAATCTCCGTCTTCAAAAGGCTGCTCAATCATCATCAAATCAAATTCATCCAACTGGCGTAAATAATCGAGATCACGAATACAATATGCTGAATTGGCATCTGCCATTAGGGGGAGAGTCGGGAAATGTCGACGAATTTCTCGCAATATATCCATGTCCCAGCCTTTTTTAATTTTCACTTTAACACGAGGGCAGCCGGCAATTACTTTCTGCTCAATTTTTTTAAGCAAGTCTTTAACATCAGGTTCGATTCCAAGACTAATTCCTGCTGCAATTTTTGTTCGATTACCTCCTAGAAGTTGATAAAGCGGAGTTTCAGTCTGTTTGGCATACAAATCCCATATTGCTTCCTCGACAGCAGCTTTGGCCATTTGGTTCCGCTTAACGACCGAGAATAGCTCTGTTATCTCCTCGGGATGCGAGATTGTCTTTTCGCGAAGTAGAGGGATGAGCCAAGACTCTATAGCCATTCTGTTTGTCGCCACAGTTTCTTCGGTATACCATGGTGTATCAAATGCGACTGTTTCACCGTAGCCTTCTATACCTGCTTCATCTATAGCTGTAATAATATACAATTCTTTTGCGTTCACTGCAGATATACTATTGCGAAAAGGATTGTTCAGTTTCATTTTCAGCCGCTGCAATCGAATTTCTGTCAGTTTCATATCATTCCTCCTAATTCAAAGATACTTCCTGCAATACGTTCTTGCAAATTCTGCCTCGTTTGAAAAAAAGATGTTTAGGGGAAATTATTAACATAACCTAAAAGAAGACGGAGGGAGAACAGGAATTGACTGAACGCTATGACGCAATCATTATCGGATCGGGACCAGCGGGCTCTCAGGCTGCGGCTGAGCTTGGCAGAAGGAATTGGAAAGTTGCCATAATTGAAGAGGACGGATTTGGTGGCACATGCCCGCTCAGAGGTTGTAATCCGAAGAAAATCATGGCAGCTGTTACCGAATTCGTAACAAAAAATGCACAACTTCAAGGGGCAGGGCTCGTGTCTGATACTCGCATAGATTGGAAAGAGCTCATCCAATATAAGCGAAAGTTCATTGAGCCTGTTCCAAAGGCGAAAGAGAAATCGTTAAGGCAACAAGGAGTAGAAACGATACATGGAAAAGCTTCCTTCGTTAACGATAAGACGATCAGGGTCGCTGGAAGAGAGCTTATGAGTGAGAAAATCCTGATTGCCACCGGTGCAAAACCAGCGAAACTTCCAATAGATGGATTGGAGCATCTTGCTACTAGCGACGACTTCCTTGAGCTTGAAACATTGCCGAAGAGGCTTATTTTTATTGGAGGCGGTTATATCTCCTTCGAATTCGCTCATATCGCTGCACGCAGTGGTGCTGATGTAACCATATTACAACGTGGAGATAGGGTGTTGGAAGGGTTTGAACATGACTTTGTTGATATCCTTGTAAAGGAATCTGAGAAAATCGGCATCCGTGTTGAATGTGGCCAATCCGCCAAAAGAGTGGAAAAGGTTGATGGTGGATATAAGGTGATCACTGAAACAGGTGATACTGAAGCTGAATGGGAAGGCGACCTCGTTATTGCTGCTGCAGGTCGCAGTCCGAATATTGATGAATTGAACCTTGAAGATGCTAAAGTGAAATATGATAAGAGCGGCATCATTGTTAATCCTTTCATGCAGAGTACTACAAATCCGTACGTCTATTCAGCGGGAGATGTAGCTTCCACAGGGGCACCTCAGCTTACTCCGATTGCAGGATATGATGCGAGCGTTGTTATTGAAAACTGGATTCGCGGTAATGAGCGGAAGACCGTTTATCAAGATATTCCGTCCGTTGTTTTCACTTATCCTGCTCTAGGAGAAGTGGGCATGTCTGTCGCAGAAGCAAAAGAAAAAGGATCTCGAGTTAAAATAAATGAATATGATTTGAGCAATTGGTTCAGTTATAAGATTGTGAACGATCAGGCGGCTCGAGCTAAGGTGATCATTAACCGTGCTACGGGAGAAATTCTCGGTGCACATATCATTAGCGGCGAAGCCGACCAGCTAATCAATATGTTTGCGCTCTGCATCCAACTGAAAATTAAAGCAGAAGATATTCGCAAAGTCATCTATGCATTTCCTTCACCCGGAAGCGACATGCAAAGTCTCACAGCTGAATAAGAAAGCAAAAATGAGAAGACCGCTTCATGCGGTCTTCTCATTTTACTCTGCATAATACTTTTTCTTGACGACAATCGTCTGAATCACAAGGAACAGACCTCCTGTTGCCCAGTAAAGCGGTAAGGCTGCCGGGGCGTTCAAGGAGATGACACCAATCATGATTGGGGAGATGAGTCCCATGACAGCCATCTGTTTCTTCTGTGTTTCATCCATGCCGATCAGAGAAACACGGTACTGAAGGAAATAGATGATAACCGCAATGATCATCATAATTATATCCGTGTGTCCAAGGCTGAACCACAGGAAGGGGTGCTTGGCAATCTCAGGTGTGCGGATGATCGCATAATAGAAACCGAGTAGCACCGGCATCTGGATCAGCAAAGGAAGACAGCCGGCAACGCCTGCGAGTGGATTCATATTATGTTTCTTATAAATCTCCATCATTTCTGCTTGTTGTTTTTGCTGTGATTCCGGATCTCGTTTATTCGCATACTTCTTCTTAAGCTCATCTAGTTCAGGCTTAAGCAAGTCCATCTTCGCTTTCATATCAAGACTCGACTTTGTCTGTTTCACCATGAATGGCATCAGGATCAGGCGAATCACAACCGTAATGGAGATGATTGAAAGACCGTAACTTCCTCCAAAAATTGATGCGATTTTCTTAATTAGTAGTGAAAACGGATAGACGAAATAATGTTCAAAGAATGTAAGCGAACCGGGATCGAGTGGAGCTCTAGACGGACCACATCCGGCAAGAATGGCAATTAGCAGAACGGCTAGCAAGATAAGTTTGTATTGTTTCGAAAAAGTGAATGCAGGTTTTTTCATTTTCTTCCTCCTCATTGACTGTTTGTCTGTACTGCTGTTTGAGGAAGAAAGAAGGCTCACTATCGTCATCCGGTCCATCTGTCCGCTTCATTTTGAGGACAATCCACCCGTGAAGGGCTTCAATGCTTGGGAATACATAATCATCTCTGTTCATCATAGCTTCATGAGTATGGATTGAGCGCCAGTAGTCATTATTGCTATGGAGTGCCAGTTTACCGAATCGGAGTTGGAACAATTGGCAAGAGCAATATACAGTTATGAACATTCCGATGTACAAATAAAGCGGGTGGGAGTCTGCCAGCATTTCCAGAAGAAGATCCACTCTGCATTCACCTCCTTTTTCTAAGTCTTATCATTATAACATGTCAAGATGCCAAACGATAAAAAAGCAGATAGAATTCCCTTGTCTGCCTTTGCTAAAACAAGTTCGTGATCATCTTAACCAATTGAACTTTTTAAAGTTGTTGGATTTGCGTTACCTTCAGTTGATACAGTGTTGCACCGATTCTGTCGCAAGCGCGGAGATTTTCCTAAAGAAATGGGTCATTGTCTGATACAAGGTATTCTGCTGAGCCATAGTCTGTAGTGTAGTAAATAACAGAAAGGGGCGTTTCATATGAGCTATGGCAGAAGAAACCGATGGATGGGTGGCCACTGTGGCTGCGGTCCGAAAAGAATCGTTCACCCGACTAAACATGAAGTAGTAAACTGCTGCACAGAGGAAATGGTAGAGCATATTCATCCAATCCATACAACGGTATGCAATCACCACATTATAAAGAATCAACATGTTTTCCCGCATACTGTCTCTCAGGAGCAGTCTGTTGAAGAAGTGAACATGACGGCTCCAGTGGGACCTGGCATGATGGGTCCTGGTATGGTTGATCCTGGCATGATGGGTCCGGGCATGGGTGGACCTGGCATGATGGGTCCAGGCATGGGTGGACCTGGTATGGTGGGACCTGGCATGATGGGTCCTGGACATGATGGTTGGGGCAAGAAATGTTGCTCTAAAAAGAAATGGTGCTAATAAATTGGGGGTGGGCTGGCGTTGGCCGGCCCACTTTGTTTTGGAAATCATTCTTGTTACAATATAGTGAGGAAAAGAGGTGTGCCATTGCTGAAGAAGATTGCAGTGAGTGGTTACAAATCGTATGAGCTTGGTATATTTCAAGAAAACGATATTAAAGTTGGTTTCATCAAATCCGCACTTAAGAAACGTCTCCTTCAGCTTATTGAAGAGGGACTGGAATGGGTCTTGCTCTCCGGACAGCTCGGAGTCGAACTTTGGGCAGCACAGTCTGTACAAGAACTTCAGGCAGATGGATGGAATATCCAACTTGGCGTCATTCCACCTTTTGAAAACCAGGAGAGTCGGTGGTCTGACGAAATGAAGATGATTTATGAAGAAGTATGTGCCGTTGCAGACTTTTGCCAGCCACTGTATAAAGGTGAATACAAAGGTCCATATCAATTCAAGGCACGAGACAAGTGGCTCATCGACAAGACAGACGGCTGCCTATTGCTTCTCGATGAGGAAAACCCAGCAAGCGTGCGCTTTTTTCATGAAGAGGCGAAGAAAACCCGGTCACGGAAAAATTACGAGATCATGCTAATTACTCCATTTGATCTTGATGAAATTGTCCAGGAAATACAGATGAATGATCCGGACTTTTGGACGTAAGCAGTACATAGGGGACCGTTTGAATCGTTCTGTTTTGGGTAAGTTAAAGGTAAAGACGACTTACGAAAGAACGGAGGCATCATCATGAGTAAACGTAAATGGATCAAGAAGGCAATTAAATACGGACCAATCGTATATGCGGCATATAAGAAATATAAAAATAAAAAGAATGGGCAAGGAGCAGGAAAAACAAGTAGACATTCCTAACTAGACAGGCAGGCGGTCAAGCTCATGAGCTGACCCGCCTGCCTGTTTGCTTTCAAAAAAGGAGATAGATATGGATAAAACAAGGATACTCAGTCTGCCGCCTGTCCTGCCTGAAAAACCGAGAGTACTCATTCTCGGGTCAATTCCAGGGGTACAGTCACTGACGAAACAGCAATATTACGGAAATCCGCGTAATCATTTTTGGACCATCATGTCAGCGATCTTTAATGACCAGCTGCCTGAAAACTATGAAACCAGACTTAACTGGATTAAAGAAAAACAAATTGCTCTATGGGATACAATCGGCTCATGCACACGTCCTGGAAGTCTCGACTCGAATATACGTGATGAGCAGCCGAATGCGATTCCAGAACTGATCGAGCAATATCCGACAATCGAAAGGATTCTGTGCAATGGGGGTAAGTCGTGGTCTGTTTTTCAAAAACACTTTGGAAAGTCTCTCGGCAGCATAATTGAAGTAAGGAAGCTTCCTTCGACGAGTCCTGTACCTGGAAGATATACGAAGACATTGGAAGAGAAAATAATTATATGGAAGGATGCAGTACTTGAAAGTTAATTTTTTTGCCAAGCAAGTTTATGAAATTGTGAGGGTGGTATATCTATCTATGTAACGCTAACCATACAAAATACCGAGAGGAGAATATACGTAATGGCTAAAAGCAATAACAAGAACAATAAAAAGATGAGCTTGGAAGAAGCAGGACGCATGGGTGGAGAAAAGACAGCAAAAACTCATGACAAGGACTTCTATCGCGAAATTGGTCAAAAGGGTGGCGAAGCGACTGCCAACAATCACGATAAAGACTTCTACCGTGAAATCGGCCAAAAGGGCGGAGAAACAACAGCGAACAATCATGATAAGGACTTCTACCGCGAGATCGGCCAAAAAGGCGGCGAAGCAACAGCAGAAAATCACGACAAGGACTTCTATCGCGAGATTGGCCAAAAAGGCGGAGAGTCAACAGCAGAGAATCATGACAAAGAGTTCTACCGCGAGATCGGTCAAAAGGGCGGAGAGTCAACTTCAGGAAATCATGATAAGGACTTCTACCGTGAAATCGGCCAAAAAGGCGGAGAGTCCCGCAGTCGCAACGATGACAGCAACAATAGCAGAAGCAGCAAATCCCGTCGCAGCAAATCAGATAAATAAAAAAATAATTCCTGAAATAAATCAGGAATTGTCCAGAAATCGAAGAGAGGAAGAGCTTTCCTCTCTTTTTGCTTGTTTTCATTATAATTCTTTGTATGATGTAATGCAATATTTGTGATTTTAAATGTGTATTTTTTAGTAAATGTTAAATGATAAGTGTAGAGAATCCCCCAATTTGGTGTTAGAATTGTTAACATCATAAAAATGGCGGAGAACGCCGTCATTTTTTTACGAGAAAAATGAATGGTCATTCATTTTTTAAATAAACAGATAGGCGGTTGGAAAATAATGAAGAATATTGGACGGATTTATGGCCGCGACATGAAGAACATTGCCACAAACTGGGTCGTGCTCGTACTGATTAGCGGCTTGGTCATTCTGCCATCTCTATATGCGTGGTTCAATATTAAGGCTTCGTGGGATCCTTATGGTCAAACAGAACATATCCCAATTGGTGTAGTCAATGCGGATAAGGGAGCAACTGTAAGAGGGGAGAAAATCCACGGCGGGGATGAAATTGTAAAAGCTCTAAAAGCGAATAAATCGATGGGCTGGAAATTTACAGATCGCAAAACTGCGATGGAAAAAGTGAAGTATGGGGATTATTTTGCAGTCATTGTCATTCCAGAAGACTTTTCGAAAAATCTTGGGAGTGTGTTGGATGAGAAACCGACAAAAGGGAAGATCGAATACTATGTCAATGAGAAGCTCAATGCAATAGCACCTAAAATCACAAGCAAGGGTGCCTCTGTAATTGTGGACCAGGTGAGCAGCAAGTTCATTGGGACAGCAAACGGGGCAATCTTTGACGTTTTCAATTCACTTGGCGTTGAATTGAAGAAGGATAAACCAGATATCGAACGGTTTGAGAATTACATCTTTAAAATTGAAAAAGATCTACCAGAAATTCATAAAATGCTTTCTGGAGCTACAAATGATGCAGCAAATGCGAACGAACTTGTAAGAAATGCAAAAGGACAAATACCGAAAGCGAAGGAAACTGTCCAAAATGGGCTTGAGATCACAGATGATGCTATGAGCTACCTTAATAAAGCAGAAGCTCAGCTTAATGAAATCTCGCCAAATGTGAAAAAAGATTTGAAAACAGCTAAAGACATTACAGACAAGACAAATAGTTCTATCAAGGAAGCGCGGAATATGCAATTTGATTTCAGTAAAGGCCAGGAACTAGCCACCCAGCTGAATAAAGACGCAAACGCTTCTCTTAAAAAAATAGGCGAAATTGAGAATGCTATTGCCAATCTTGAAGCTCAGGCTGACAAGATTGGTCAAGCAGCAGGAACAACTACGGACGAAGAAGGAAATGAAAAGCCGAACGCAGATATAGAAGAACAAGTGAAAAAACAGAAGCAAGTTCTTCAGGATGCAAAAGACAGACTTGAAACACTTAAAGGGGCTATAGGAGAGACACAGGACAACGCTACTAAAGTACGTAGCTTTGCTGAAGATAAGAAGAAAGAAGTCGATCGTACACTCAAGCAGCTACAAGACAAAACAGCGGCGACTTCTGTCCAAATAGATGCCTTCCTTAAGGAATATGAGAATAATATTGAGCCTACTGTTCTTGCTCAAATCAGCAAGACGAGAGATACATTACAAAGTGCTCGCGAAATGCTTTCCGATGTAAAAGATGCAATTCCAGCTGTTGAGAAAATCCTTAATAATACAGAGGCTAATCTCAATACAGGCTCTGACAAGCTAAATGATGTAATGGGCCAGTATCCTTATGTGAGCGAAAAGATTCGCCAAGTAGCGGATAGAATTCGCAGTATTCAGGGAGAGACGGATCTGAATGATATCATTCAACTTCTTCTCAATAACCCTGAAGCAGAGAAA
Source organism: Aciduricibacillus chroicocephali (assembly GCF_030762805.1). Taxonomy (NCBI): domain Bacteria; kingdom Bacillati; phylum Bacillota; class Bacilli; order Caryophanales; family Bacillaceae; genus Aciduricibacillus; species Aciduricibacillus chroicocephali. Next base: position 856,156 of record NZ_CP129113.1, read on the forward strand.
GGTTTCTTTGAACAACCGGTCAAACTTGATGAGCATAAGCTTTATCCGATTGAGAACTATGGAACAGGCATGACGCCATTCTATACAACACTTGCAATTTGGGTAGGCTGTCTACTTCTTATTTCATTAGTTGTGGCGGAAGTACACAGTGAAGAAAGAAAATTCACGAAAACAGAGGAGTATTTCGGCAGAGGGCTCACCTTCTTAACAATCGGACTTATACAGAGCCTAATTGTGACACTCGGGGACATATTCATCATTAATGTTCATATTCACAATCCGGTCTGGTTTGTAATTTTTGGATTGTTCATCGGACTGATCTTCATGATGATGGTATACACGCTCGTATCCATTTTCGGAAATGTCGGGAAAGCAATGGCAATCATTGCATTGGTGTTGCAAGTAGCCGGTTCGGGCGGGACATATCCTGTCGTACTATTGCCGACATTCTTCCAGAAAATCAATCCATTCTTGCCGTTTACCTATGGGGTTGATTTGCTGCGGGAAGCGGTAGGTGGCATCGTTTGGGAAAGAGTTCAACATGATGTAATGATGCTTGCCGTATTCGGAATTCTGTTCCTAATACTAGGTGTGTTGTTGAAGGAACCGATTAACAAAAATACTGATAAAATCCAGGAGAAAGCAAGAGAATCCGGATTATTCCATTAAAATGGGAAGGAAGGTATGGCATTTTGCCGTTCCTTCCTCTTTTTTTGTAGAAAATCCTGTTTTGCTGTTGAAATTCAATAAAATATTATTTACAATAAGTATCAGATGGCAAGTTCAGTTGTGAGCAAGCTTGCTAGCCGCAACGAACCGCACTTGTACATATCTTTTCGCAACGCAGTATCTCGTAACTTGATTTACGAGGTGCTGCGTTTAATTTATATGTACCTTAATAATGAGCTTACCGTTTCTTTTATAAAAGGAGTAGGTTCTTATGATATTCATGTTATTTCTGTCCTAAGAAAACAAAAGATATGAGAAGTTATTTTGATAATAGAGGGTAGAAAATCAATATGTGTAGAATTAGTGTGGATTATGCCGAAGGGAGAGCTTATAGAAAAGCATAGCGCTGCTCTTTCCTTCAATTTCTATCTTAATCAAAAAAACTTTTTATATAGAAGGTTTGATTTCCTATGAATATAGAAGATTTAAAGGCGGAAATTATCGCCTACAGCAAAGAAATTGGCATTGACAAAATCGGCTTTACGACCGCCGATCCTTTCGTGGAACTTAAAGAAAGACTGCGTCGTCAGCAAGAGCTTGGCTACCAGTCAGGTTTTGAAAAAGGGACAATTGAGGAGCGGACGGAGCCACGGCTACTGTTCCCTGATGCGCAATCCATTATTTCAATTGCTGTTGCCTACCCTGCAAAAATGGAAAATGCTCCTAAAAGCACACGTGGAGATAGACGTGGTGTCTTCTGCCGAGCCTCCTGGGGAATCGACTACCATGATGCCCTTAAAGAAAGACTCTCGAAGCTCTCCGATTTTATTAAGAGTAAGGAAACAGAATTTACAGGCAAACTGATGGTTGATACAGGTGAGCTTGTTGATAAAGCAGTTGCCGAGCGTGCGGGCATCGGTTTTGGCGGGAAAAATACTTTGCTCATCACACCGGAATTCGGCTCCTACGTCTACCTTGGAGAGCTCATTACGAATATTCCATTTACACCTGACGAACCTCTTGAAGACAGCTGTGGTGATTGTACTATTTGTATCGATGTCTGTCCAACAGGGGCCATCGTTCAGGGAGGTCAGCTCGATTCCAAGCGTTGCATCGCATTCCTCACTCAGGTAAAAGATTTTGTTCCTGAAGAATTCCGAGATAAAATCGGCAACAGACTCTATGGATGCGATACATGTCAGGCTGTTTGTCCGCGTAATCGGCATGTCGACTTTCATTTGCACGCAGATCTTGAGCCTGAGCCTGAAATCGTCAAGCCACAGCTAAAACCGATCCTAAAAATGTCCAATAGGCAATTCAAGGAAACTTATGGTCACATGGCTGGTTCCTGGAGAGGAAAGAAACCGATACAACGAAATGCCATCATTGCACTTGGTGTATACAAAGACAATACTGCAATTGATGAACTTATTGAGATTCTTGTAAATGATCCGCGTCCAGTTATGCGGGGAACGGCAGCATGGTCTCTTGGGAAAATTGGTACAGACGCAGCTCTCATAGCAATTAGCGAGGCTAAAGAAAGAGAGGCAGATGATCAAGTACTTTATGAAATTGATCTTGCTTTGAATAAGCTTGAAGGAGGGGCTGCATCCAATGCACGTTGAATATGGTGAAATCCAATCTCCATTCGGACTGATGACAGGTGCCATGGCTGAAGGAAAGGTTGTTTGGCTTGATTACGGTCATAGCGAGCAGCATATTTCAGATATGAAGAAGAGACTTGGGCGCCACGCAGACATCACTGAATTTCGCAAAAACGATTGTGCAATTAAACCCTTGAGAGACTGGGTGAATTGCTATTTTAAAGGTGAAGAAACGAAGAAGCCTCCTGTGCTCCTTATCGGTACAGCGTTTCAAGTCAGTGTTTGGGAAGCTCTTTTGGAAGTTGAATATGGTTGTTTGAAATCATATAAGGAAATAGCAGAACGTATTGGGAATCCAAAGGCAGTCCGAGCAGTTGGCCAGGCAGTCAACAGGAACCCGATTTCTATTTTAGTACCTTGCCATTGCATAATCGGTACAAATGGCAGTTTGACCGGTTACAATGGTGGCCTGGACAAGAAGACCTATTTGCTTGAGCTTGAGAAAAAGTCATGAAGCATTATCTCCTCCAATAGAGTTGCATATGGAGGGGATTTTTTTATGGAAGAGATCAGAACATATTGGACAGATTTGTTTGCCGGCTACACGAAAGAAGATTGGCTTGAAAGAAAAAAAGAACTTTTCAGCAGAAGGCAGGCCGAAATTTTAAAAATTTCTGGAAGAGGCCATGTTTATGAAATCATGCAGAGAGATGGAGAGGATCATGGTTCTTACAACTTGCATTTGTCCTATTTTATTAGACAAGGCGACTGCTTTTATATAGAAGAACAGCTGCTTCCAATGCAATTTACTTTAAAGGGTGGCAAACTATCCAAGCACGAGGAAGCTGATAAGGGTTCAATTGAAACATTTACACCGCCACCGGCTCCTTTTGAGCGTAAAGATGGATTAAGAGCTCCTGAACAGCCGTATAACAGGTTAGCTGCTGTTCAGTACGCGGAAAGATGGTGGAATGATTTCAACCCGCAATATCACAGATTTCATAATGACGATTGCACTAATTATATTTCGCAATGTCTGTTTGCTGGCGGCGCCAAAATGTGGGGAAGTCCCAATCGTTCGCGCGGCTGGTGGTATAGCGGGAAAAGCTGGAGCTATAGTTGGGCGGTCGCCCATTCATTCAGATGGTATCTCTCGGGTACATATCAAGGTCTTAAAACGAAAGAGGTGGAATCTCCACAAGAACTCGTGCCAGGGGACATTATCTGTTATGACTTTCAAGGGAATGGGAAGTTCGACCATAACACAATTGTCGTAAACAAGGATGCAGAGGGAATGCCCCTTGTGAACGCACACACAAACAACAGCCGGAACAGATACTGGGCTTATCAAGATTCGGCAGCGTGGACGCCCAACTGCCAATATAAATTTTTCCACATTTTAAGTGTCTGATATAATAAAAGAAGTATGAAATCTTGATGAATGACAGGAGAATACAAAGATGGGCCTTCACGTAGCATTGTATCAGCCGGAAATTCCGCCAAACACAGGCAATATCGCAAGAACATGTCTTGGAACTGGCACGTCTCTGCACCTTATTCATCCGCTCGGCTTCAAAATCGATGACAAGACATTGCGCCGGGCGGGATTGGATTATTGGAAGCATGTCGATGTGCATGAGCATGAATCGTTTGAAGCATTGCATTCCAGCTGGCCAAACGCAGAATTCTATTATATTGAGAACTATGGTACTTCCTATTTGACTGATGTAGATTTCAACAGGCCAGACAGAGACATTTTTCTCGTTTTGGGCAAAGAAACGACCGGTATTCCACATGAACTGCTGGTCGGGAAGGAAGATAGATGTTTGCGTATTCATATGAATGACCAAATCCGCTCACTCAACCTTTCCAATGCTTGTGCCATTGCCATATATGAAGTGTTGAGACAACAAGGTTTTCCTAATTTGAAGTGATACGAAAAGACCCTTCCATGAAGAACATTCATGGAAGGGTCTTTTCATCAGATTACTGTTTGCGCGGCATGCCTGGCTTCGCATCATAGCCCGATGTGAAGCAGGAAATAAGGAAAGTGATCATGACGCCGATAAGTAGTGCAAGCTTCATGCAATATACCTCCTTGTCTGCGGCCTGTATCTGCCTTGAGACAGAGTGGCTGCAAGCTGAAACGGATTAATTTCATTATGGACAATATGTAGATATAAATCAATCTTTTCTGGAAATTCAGAGGACAAGTTTGTTTTCGCCCATTTGGGGAAAATCGATAGCAATACGTAATTTCTTGTACATAGTTATAAGTATAAACGCAGGAAAATGACAGCGCTTGCATGGGAGTGCCAGGTTGCTGTCAGCAGGGGGGATGGCGACATGGATTTTACGGAAAAACGCCAGGCGTTCTGGGGACAGTTCAGCCAACTGAACAGAGGTTATCTTGAGGAACAATATGAACACTATGAAGAAAATCCTAAAAATGTAGAAAAATCAATACGCCAGCTTTTTGATAAATGGGGGCCACCAGAATGGTTTGATCAGGAGGAATTATCTGAGGTAACGGCTGAAAGAGCGCCTACTGTACAGAAAGTCAAAAAGTTAACTGCAGTTATTGAATTAATAGAAGCCATTAGACGCTATGGACATTTGGAAGCGGAAATTTATCCGATTGATTTTTCCAAGGCCGGACACTCACCGTTAATTGATCCTAAAACATATGGGCTGACAAAGGAAGACTTGCGGAATATGCCGATATCATGGCTACGGGACAAGTATCCAAAAGAACTTCAGAATGGCGAGGACCTTATTCAGTATTTACGCAAATGCTACACAGGGAAAATCTCTTTTGAATACGATCATGTGAACAATGATCTGGAGCGCCGCTGGCTGCTGGAACATATTGAGTCGAAGCGGCTTAAAGTTCAGCTCACGGACGAGGAGAAGAAGAAGCTCCTGAAAAGGCTTGAAGACGTGGAGGGATTTGAAAGTTTCCTGCAACGTACTTTCGTTGGGCAGAAACGCTTTTCAATCGAAGGGCTTGAAATGATGGTTCCCGTTCTCGATCATATCATTAAGCTGTCTATTGAGGATAAAATCGAGAACATTTTGATGGGGATGGCACATCGGGGAAGGCTCAGTGTTCTCGCTCATGTATTGAAGAAACCGATTGATAAAATCTTTTCCGAATTCAACAAAGGACCGAATCGGGAATTGCTCCCAGCTGAAGGTACAGCAACAATCAATTATGGTTGGAGCGGAGATGTAAAGTACCATTATGGAGCTCAGAGCGATGTGAAAGAGGGGGCAGGCAAGACTAGTCTCACGCTTGCCCATAACCCTTCCCATCTTGAATTCGTCAATCCTGTCGTCCAGGGAGCGACTCGGGCAAAGCAGGATAACAGACAGCGCTCAGGCATACCATATCAAGAAATGGAAAAAGGCTTTAGTGTGCTGATCCATGGTGATGCAGCTTTCATAGGAGAAGGAATTGTAGCTGAAACACTTAACCTTAGCGGGCTTGCTGGATATCGCACAGGAGGAACTGTCCATATCATCGCTAATAATAGAATTGGTTATACGACTGCAGAAAAAGACGGACGTTCCACCCGGTATGCGAGTGATCTGGCTAAAGGTTTTGAAATCCCGATTATTCATGTGAACGCGGATGATCCACTTGCTTGCATATCGGCTGCTGCTCTCGCATTCAAATATCGACGGACTTTCGAGAAAGATATCTTAATCGATCTTGTCGGCTATAGACGGTACGGCCATAACGAAATTGATGAACCGCGTACAACACAACCGCAACTGTATGCCAAAATCGACAAGCATCCGACAGTTGCCACATTGTTCTCACGCCAACTGATTGAAAAAGGTATTTTATCGGAAGAAGGTTTCAATAACATGCAAGCTGAGCGCAATACAGGCTTAAGAAAGCTGTATGATTCCATGAAAGAGAACAATACGGAAGATCAAGAAATCGGTCCAATTCCGCCCGCGCTTGCTAAGGAGCTTGGCCGCTTCAAAACAGAGGTGCCTTTGGATAAGCTTAAAAAACTAAACGACCAACTTGCCGAGCGTCCAGAAGGCTTCATGGCATTTCGTAAGCTGGAGAAAATTCTTGCCCGACGCAAAGGGATGCTTGAGTCTGGAGGTAAAGTTGATTGGGGAGCTGCTGAAGCACTTGCCTTCGCTTCCATTCTCTCTGACGGGACACCGATTCGCCTAACTGGTCAAGATACAGAGCGAGGCACATTCGCGCATAGACATATGGTATTACATGATGTAGAAACAGAGGATACGTACTGCCTCATGCATGGCATCAAAGACGCCAAAGCTTCATTTGATATTCATAACAGTCCACTATCCGAGGCAGGAGTGCTCGGGTTTGAGTACGGATACAGTGTGCATGCTCCTGAGACTCTCGTAATCTGGGAAGCGCAATTCGGAGATTTTGCTAACGCTGCTCAAGTGATTTTTGACCAGTTCATTACATCAAGCCGGGCAAAATGGGCAGAGAAATCCGGACTTGTCATGCTCCTTCCACACGGTTATGAAGGGCAGGGGCCGGAACATTCCAGTGCGAGACTTGAACGATATCTGCAGGGAGCGGCTGAGAATAATCTGATCGTTGCAAATGTGACATCAAGTGCACAATATTTCCATCTTCTTAGGCGCCAGGCATTACTTTGCGGAAAGGAAGAAGTCCGTCCTCTCATCGTTATGACGCCAAAAAGTCTTCTCCGCAATCCAATTGTCGCTTCAGATCCGGAAGAGTTCTCGGAAAAGACATTTGAATTGGTAAAGCCAGGTTACCAGCGCAAAACTTCTCGTAAAGAGGCAAAGCGCTTGTTGCTTGGCAGCGGGAAAATCATGATTGAAATAGAAGAAAAGATGAAGAAGACAGATGATGACTTCTCCTGGCTTGAAGTGTTGCGCCTAGAGCAATTTTATCCTTTCCCGGAACGGACATTAGGGAGACATCTCGCAGAAATGCCCAATATCGAGGAAATTGTTTGGGTACAAGAAGAACCGCGCAATATGGGGGCGTGGGATTTCGTAGATGACTATCTTAATAACTTGCTCCGACCAGGACAGATGCTGCGCTACCTTGGCAGGCCAAAGCGTTCTTCTCCGGCAGTCGGTGAACCGAATTTGCATCGGAATGGCCAGACACAGATCATTGAGGCGGCAATCAGCCGTGAGAAAAGGAGTGTGTTCCTATGAGTAGCAAAGATATTATAGTGCCCCAGCTAGCTGAATCTATTACTGAGGGTACAATTGTAAAATGGCTCGTTAAAGAGGGAGAAGAAGTCGAGAAAGACAATCCAATTGTTGAACTTGAAACAGATAAAGTGAACGTGGAAATTAACACAGATTACACCGGTGTCCTTGAAAAAATCATTGCCGGTCCAGGAACTGATGTAGTGGTAGGTGAAACAATTGCCCGTATAACGGAGGGTTCCCCAGTACATGATTCCCAACAAAATGAGAAGGAAGAAATAATAGAGGTCGACAACACAGATCATCAGGAGGAATTAACTGAATCCATTTCGAGGAAAGATGAGCCGGATTCAGAATCTGCTTTGCTTAATGTTCCGGCGACCCCCTCAGCACGCAAATACGCCCGCGAGCATGGTCTTAGCCTGAATGAGCTCGACAGGAAGCTTGTTGAGTCCTATGGCAGGATTGGAAGGAGGGAAGCAGAACTGATAGGTTCTTTAAAGAATGGAGAGAAAGAACAGTCGAATGGTTTTAAGAACGGTGGCAACAAAACGGGAGACACTGAAGTGGAAGAAACCCCGTTGCAAAATACGAATTCAGAGCGTCCAACCGAAAGAAGAAAGATGTCTCGTCGCCGCATGACAATTGCCAAAAGGCTTGTTGAAGCCCAACAAGAGGCTGCAATGCTAACTACGTTTAATGAAGTAGATATGACAAATGTTATGAAACTGCGTAAAGAAAGAAAAGAGAAGTTCAAGGAGAAACACGGTGTGAAACTTGGTTTCATGTCTTTCTTCACGAAAGCCGTCGTTGCGGCTCTAAAAGACTTCCCATTGCTCAATGCAGAGATTGAGGGGAACGAACTCATAATTAAGAATTATTTTGATATCGGTATTGCTGTAGCTACAGATGATGGTTTGGTCGTACCAGTTGTCCGAAATGCTGATAAACTTGATTTTGCGGGTATCGAACGGAAGATCGGAGAGCTCAGTGAACGTGCGCGCAACAATGAATTGGAGATAGCGGACTTGCAGGGGGGCAGCTTTACGATAACAAACGGTGGTGTATTCGGTTCACTGCTATCTACACCTATTCTAAATGCTCCGCAAGTTGGAATACTAGGAATGCATACGATACAAAAACGACCAGTAGCCATGCCTGATGATACAATTGAGATTCGGCCAATGATGTATTTGGCTGTTTCATATGATCATCGAATAGTGGATGGCAAGGAAGCGGTTCAGTTCCTTGTCCGTATTAAACAATTACTCGAAGATCCATATGACTTGCTTCTTGAAGGATAATAGAACGACCTGCCGACATACGATCGGCAGGTCCTTTTTTGTCTTTTTCCGAACATTATTCATCTACGTTAAGGGAAAACTAATAAACGAAAGCATATTTACAATTTTATTAATCGAAATTTATGTAAAATACTGTTGCAAAATGTCTAAAAAGCGAATATTATTATCAATGTGTTTTTAAAACATTCGGAAAGCAAGGTGTCCTCATGGATCGATTTTTCAAATTAAAAGATAATAATACATCTGTTCGGACTGAGCTGACTGCTGGTCTGACTACATTTCTGACAATGGTTTATATCGTTGTCATCAACCCGTCTGTTTTGCAAGGAGCGGGTGTACCATTCAATCAGGTGTTCATGGCAACAGTCATTTCCGCCATTATTGGTACATTAATTATGGGGCTCTTTGCTAATTATCCAATCGCGATAGCTCCAGGTATGGGAATGAATGCATATTTCGCAAGTGTTGTAGCTTCACACGGTGTTTCCTATCAGGTTGTTTTCGGTACTGTATTCATTGCCGGTCTCATTTTTATTCTGCTAAGTTTGACACATTTACGCGAAACGCTTATCAGTGCGATACCGCCTTCTTTGAAGTATGGCATTACATCAGGAATTGGTCTGTTCATCGCTTTTCTTGGTCTTAAGCAATCGGGCATTATCGTTCCGAATAAGGCGACAATGGTCGGGTTCGGTGACTTCGGTGAACCGGTTACGATGCTTACGCTAATTGGTCTATTTATTACGTTGATTCTACTCGTATGGAATTTGCGTGGTGCTCTTTTCATCGGCATGATTATTACAGGGATCATTGGTTATTTCATGGGTCTAATTGATTTTCATCATAAGTTTGTCTCTGCACCACCGACTCCAGTATTTTTTGATATTGACATTGCTGGCGTATTCTCACATAGCCTGTATACAGTCGTTTTCGCATTCCTGCTTGTCACGATCTTCGATACAACAGGGACAATGATTGGTGTCGCTGAGAAAGCTGGCTTCATCAAAGACGGCAAATTGCCACGTGCGAAAGCAGCTTTGCTTGCTGATGCCACAGCAACAACAGTCGGCTCTGTATTCGGCACAAGCCCTTCATCAGCATATGTTGAATCTACTTCAGGTGTTGCTGCAGGTGGCCGAACAGGTCTTACATCTGTTACTGTGGCAGCATTGTTCGCAATCTCGATCTTCTTCACTCCTGTAATCGGTGCAATTTCGAGCTTGCCGGCAATTACTTCACCAGTACTCATCATCGTTGGTTGCTTCATGATGGAGGGACTTGCAAAAATTGCCTGGACGAAATTTGATGAAGCGTTCCCGGCATTTGCAATTCTCATGGCAATGCCGCTTACTTCAAGCATTGCTACTGGTATTTCAATAGGATTCATCACATATCCGCTGCTTAAGCTTGTTGGCGGTAAAGGTAAAGAAGTTCATTGGCTTCTATACGTGTTCGGTGTTATCTTCGTATTACAGATGATTTTCTTCCCGGCACATTAAATTTTTGAGGAAAGGGTTATTCCCCAAGTCTGGAAAGAGACTTGGGGAATAACCCTTTTTTTAATGGAACTTTGTGTGTATCACTAACCCTTTAAGATTAGAAAATTTAATAAACATTTAATTATGTCTAGGAAAAATTGGTTTTTAAATATATCTTTACCTATTTGTTTGTATAATGGAATCATCATTATTTAAAATAGAAGCTTCATGGTAAAGGAGTTACTATGCAAAAAATAAAAGATTTATTTAAAAAAACATGGTTTCTAGGATGCCTTGTCATAATTTTTGCGACCAGCGTTTTATGGAATATCCCGATTGAGAAGAGAAAATATGGACTTTCTGAAAGCAGTTTGGTAACAGACTATACAGGACTTCTCCCCGAACGAGTTGTGAGAGTAGTCAAAGCTGCAGATCGCCAAGAATTACAAAAGATTGCCAAACAAGCAAATGAAAGTGGTCAACGAATTTCAGTTGCTGGATTGCAACACTCACAAGGTGGCCATACGTATTATAAAGATGGTGTTGTTCTAGATATGCGGACATACAACAGGATATTGGAAATTAATGAATTGCAAAAAACCGTTCGTGTCGAAGCAGGAGCGACTTGGGAAGATGTTCAGGATGCGATATTGCCTTATGGTTTAGCTTTAAAGGTGACTCAATCGCAATCGATTTTCACGATAGGCGGCTCCCTCTCTGTAAATGGTCATGGCAGAGATATTCGATTTGGACCCATGGCGGGAACGGTTAAAGAAATGACGTTACTGACCCCCACAGGAGAAATAAAGAGATTAACCAGCAGAGGAGATTCAGAGGAGTGGATGAAGTACGTATTGGGTGGTTATGGATTATTCGGTGTGATTTTGGATGTGACATTGGAATTGACGGATAATGATATATACACCATTCATACAGAAAAGTTAAAAACAGAGGAATACGAGTCCTACTTCAATAATTTAATGAAGGATGATAATGCGGCTATGCATTACGCTAGGGTTAGTGTGGCACCAAGTTCCTTTTTAGACGAAATGTATGTAATTGATTACAATCATACTGGTAAACAAGATCGTTCAACCTCACTTAAAGGTGAGCAAGGTGTACGGTTATCCAAACTTGCACTCGATTTGGGACGACATGGGGGAGGAATGGAAGACCTCTTTTGGAGAGCCCAGAAAAAATATATTGCATCAATTGATAAAAAGGAAATTACTCGAAATAATGCGATGCGGTCGGAATCAACTTTCATGGAATTTACGAAGCCTGGGCGGGTAGAAGTACTGCAGGAGTATTTTGTACCGGTCCATTCATATGAGGAATATATAAAGGATTTAAAAAAATTGCTTTCAGCTGATGACAAAAATGATGATTTTAAAGTACATAATATTACAGTTCGATATGCGGCCAAAGACAATTTGACGAGTTTGAATTATGCCAAAGAAGATATGTTGGGTCTGGTCGTCTTGATTCAGCACGGTTTAAAAGAAAAAGAGATTGCTGAGGCGACTGCTATAATCCGGGATTGGACCGATCTAACCCTTAAATACGACGGAACTTATTACTTGCCTTATTACCGTTATCAGACAAAGGAACAATTCAAGGCATCATATCCTGATTGGGAAAAATTCCGTACAGAAAAATTAAAAAGAGATTCAAATGAGGTTTTTCAAAACTTGTTTTACGACCATTACATTAAATGAGGGAGCACAGCATGAGTTATAAACAATACATACCCCTTGTTGTAACGGTGGGACAGGTCGCTATTTTTCCATATTATATAATTTGGTTAAAAGGAGTATCTTTGACTTTTAGCTTGTTCGCTTGGTTCTTTGCTGCGTTCTCTTTTTCCGCTGCTTGGGGTTACCAAATGTATCAGTCAAAAAAAGATAAAAACAATATTCATATCTCTTTTATATACATTGGAATGGGGATTGTATATATAATTACTGGTTTTATTAAGACTACGTTTGAAAATCTGCCTTATATCGTTCTTCTGTTGCAAATCATCTTAGGTGTGCTGCAAGGTTACTTTCGCGCTTGGCACTCTGGACAGAAAGCCTATTATTTACAAGTTGTTCACCATTACTTAATTGTCGGTTTTATGATGATCGGCTTATCTTTTGTCAAAGTAATATCTCCAGCTGTTTTTATCGCTGTTTTTGGATTTTTACTTTGTGGTTGCGGTTTTTTGAGTTTAGTCAAAAAAACTAGCTAGTCTAGATTTTGCCACTAGTTACGTTATGACAAACGAGCGGCTTGTTGACATCAATTTAGAATAGAAAAAGCAGGGAATCTATCCGTGTTGGATTCCCTGCTTTTTTTGTGCCTTTTTTTGAACGAAATAAAGTCTCGCATAGAGCAGAGTGGTACCGATGGCTAGCCCAATGATGAGTCCGATCCAATAACCGAATGGACCCAAAGTTGTATAATGAGCACTGAGCCAACCGACAGGAAGTCCGATGATCCAAAATGAAAGAATGGCCATCAAGAAAGCTGCATTAACATCCTTGTAACCTCGTAATATACCTTGCAAAGGCGCTCCAAAGGCATCGGCAAGTTGCAGTAAAATGGCATAAAGTAGAAAATGAGACGTAAGCGCGACTACTTTTGTATCACTGTTGTAAAGCATTGCTACATCGTCACTTGCAAACAGAAGAACGAGTCCGAGAACAACTGCAATCAGTACACCGCTGAACAGTCCGATACGTCCATATACTTTAGCATCATGAAACCTTTTACGCCCAACTTCATAGCCGACTGCGATGGTGAGAGCCATCCCGACACTTAACGGAATCATATAGAGAAGTGAATAGAAATTCATTGCTGCCTGATGGGCTGCAATTGTGGTTGTACTGTATACAGACATGAGAATTGTCACACCCGAGAAGATGCTTGTTTCAATGAAAATCGCAAATCCAATCGGTACACCAATCTTGAATTGTTCGAGCCAATCAGCAAAAACGGGCCTTCTCCAATTCCAAAAAATCATATATTGTCTGAATGGCTGCATCATACTGACAATGAGAACGGCAATGATGCATATAATCCAGTAAGTGATCGCTGTTGCAATTCCGGCACCGACACCTCCAAAGGCTGGTACACCAAGTTTGCCGAAGATAAAAATGTAGTTAAAGAAGATGTTAAGAGGCAGAGCAATCAGGATAATAAACATCGAAACCCTTGTTTGTCCAAGAGCATCAACGAAGCTGCGAATGGTATTGAATACGAATAGCGGTATGACTCCTGTCAGCAAGGCAAGAACATAATGCTTAGCGATCACTTTGACTTGATGATCAAGGTCCATCAAATCAAGCACTGGTCCAAGTAAGAACAGGGCACCTGCAATGATGACAATAGCTAGAAATAATGCGATGTATATTGCCTGCTTTACTTTATCTGAAACAGTTTTATGTTCTTCAGCTCCGAGCAAATGAGAGACAATCGGTGTGATTGCAAGCAGGACACCATTTATACCAGTAAAGACTGGGACCCAGATACTTGAGCCGATAGCTACACCGGCAAGGTCTTCAGTTCCAACACGTCCGGACATCAGTGTATCGAATACGTTCATGAGATACATGCTGACCTGCGTGATGAGAATGGGGACGACAATGGTGAGAAAAAGTTTGATCTTGTCCCGCAGCCGTGCTGTTTCATACATATAAATCTTCCTTTTTTATAGTTTTTCGCTTAGGATGTAAGAGATGGATTTTATGAAAAAAGTGAATAAAAGCATTATAGCGCTTCTAAAGGCATTAAGGAAGAAAGGACGTCATCACTAGTGAAGAGGAAACGTATTTTATTTACTGGCGGCGGTACAGCTGGCCATGTAATTGTCAATCTGGCGCTCATTCCGGTTTTTCAGGAAAAGGGCTGGGAAATAGATTATATCGGGTCCAAGAATGGTATTGAAAAGGACCTCGTCCAACAACTTGAAGGTGTGACATACCATGCAGTCTCTACAGGGAAACTGAGACGATACATGTCAAAAGAGAACTTAAAAGACCCTTTCAAGGTACTGAAAGGCACGATGCAGTCTTGTAACATTATTCGAAAGCGCAAGCCATCGGTCATTTTTTCAAAAGGTGGTTTCGTTTCAGTCCCTGTCATGATTGCCTCAAAGTTACTGCGAGTGCCTGCTGTCATCCATGAATCGGACTATACACCAGGACTTGCGAATAAAATTGCCATCCCGTTTTCCAGAAAAGTGCTAGCTACATTTGAAGAAACATTGCGTTATCTTCCTGAGAAGAAAGCAGAGTATGTTGGAGCTGTCATCAGAAAGGAACTTTTCTCTGGAGAGAAGGCAAAAGGACTTGCATTTGCAGGACTTGAAGGGAAGCGACCGGTTCTCCTAGTGATGGGAGGAAGTGGCGGATCTGAAAAAATCAACAGTGCAATTCGAGAAGGGCTTGACCGTCTGCTTGAGACATATGAAATTATTCATATTTGCGGTAAAGGCAAAATGGCTCCGGAATTTGATTGTCCGGGCTATCGTCAGTTCGAGTATGTCCAAGATGAGTTGAAAGATATCTTCGCTGCGACAGACTATGTTCTTTCGCGTGCAGGTTCAAATGCAATTTTCGAATTCCTCGCTTTGCGCATTCCGATGCTGCTCGTTCCACTCGGACTTAATGCCAGTCGCGGTGATCAAATTGTTAATGCGAAATCTTTTGCAGAAAAGCGATATGCCCGTGTGCTGGATGAAGATCAACTTACGACAGAGACGCTTGCCGAAGAATTGGAACAGCTGAAGGAGTACGGGCCGATCATGGTCGACCAAATGCGCCAGACAAACGCTTCCGATTCGTTACAAAAAGTTGTTTCCATCATTGAAAATACGAGTAAATGAAAAACGTATGCCCTCATTTTTACACGGGGGCATACGTTTTTACTTTTGCAAAAGTGCTGCAAGTTTTTCGAGCTGTGAGACAAAGAGAAGAATTTCATCTTGGTGGCAAGTCGTCAGCTTTTCTTCTATTAGGTCAATGATTCTCCGTTCAATCTTACGGATAAGTGCTGAGCCTTGTTCAGTGGCTACAAGATAAATTGTTCTTTTATCTTTGGCGTTGCCTGTCTTCATGATCAATCCCAAGTTTTCCAGGCGATTGATCTGAGCTGTGATTGTGCTCTTGCCAACCTCGAAATTCCCTGCAATCTCCGTATTGGTCGTCTGCCTTTGGTGGACGATATACTGAAGCGTAAAAAACAGTTCTCTCTTTATTTCCGGGTGTGCTGTTTCTCTGATAATCCGATTGATGTTGCTGCCGATTGTGCGCATCGCTGCTTGATAACGCTCGGCAACTTTTGTGAAGTCCACGTATTGATCCCCCTCGGATAAATAGACAACTTCCTTGAAACTGCTCACATTATAGCATAAAACATTCCAAAAAGTAGCAAAACATTGTAAGAAAAAGGCAGCCTGCAAATCTTATTGCAGATTTGCAGGCTGCGTGCCTTAATTGGACCGATTATTTCGCATCTCTTGTTACAACGTCAACTTTTCCTGTTTCCGGATCAATTACAAGGCCATGAACCTTGACGTTCTTAGGAAGCAACGGATGGTTGCGAAGAATAGATACACTCTGTTCAACAGATTGTTCAACTGTTTCGAAGCCGTGGAACTCATCTTCAAAATCAATTCCTGAATGCTGAAGCGCGTCAATTGTTTCTTGCGGAATACCACGCTCAACCATTGTCTTTTCCAATGCAGGTACATCCATTTTTGACATGCCACAATCATGGTGTCCGATTACAGCAACTTCATCAGCCTGCAAGTTGTAGACTGCAACGAGGATACTCTTTACAATGCTGTCAAATGGCTTGCGGATAATCGCACCAGCATTTTTAACCATTTTTACGTCGCCGTTCTGGATGTTCAGTGCACGCTGAAGTAGTTCGACAAGACGGGATTCCATGCAAGTGAAGACGACCATCTTTTTATTCGGAATGCTGTCAGTTTTATAAGGCTCATATTGCTTTCCTTCTACGAATTCTTTGTTGTAATCAAGCATCTCTTGTAAGTGCATTATTCATTCCTCCAACTGTTATGTTTAATTTCATGTAATTACTATAACAGTTTTCTATCTAGTTGACTAGGAAGAAGGCTCGGCTTTTTGTTTTTTTTGTCTTTTTTTCTGAAATACGCTAAGTAAAGCGATTGAGAACTCGATGATTAGGAAGATGATTACGATGCTACCCCAAACTGTCAACAACTGTTCCAACAATGATATAACAGAGACTGGTACAGTATTTGGAAGGCGAACTAGCAAATGGTGTGTAAGCAAGTAGAACATGCCGAATGTGAAGTTTCTGGCCCATTGTGACATATCAAAAATGAACAAGCCTTTTACCATTCCAAACAGGCTTATTCGCTGGAATGCACGTGCGATTTCGAAACATTCAACAAGAATAAGCATGAACAAAGCGGCGAGCCAACAGTAAAGAATGGCAGCGAAAGGAAACAGGCCGGATACCGCCATAGCAACTCCGCTAATGGATAGGGCTCCGTGTATAATACAATTTGTATTTTTCCAATCAGTTGAGAGCTTCCAGTCTTGCCATTTACTATATCTCATAATTAGTAGAACGATTCCGGCTATATAAAAGGTAAAACCGATAAAAATCCAACTATACAAAGTCCAGTCTGGCATATGGACAAAAGCAGCGTGACTCATAATAATGGCAGATTGTGTGGCAACAGCAGCGAGCAGGATCATGCCGTGAGCATCTTTTCCTTTTAAGGTGAATAATCTAAATAAGTTCATTGCTGCAATAATCGTAAAAACAGTCCAGCAAAAAATATTGACAACTGCAGTAATCTGAATAAGCGGATGCAACCCGGAATAATATTTAAGCGCAACATTACAAAGGACAGATACAGCAGCAATCCACGTACCGATAGCGAAAAAGTTGATTGGTGGTCCTTTAAGAAGGTTATGGCGGAATTCTTTGGTGAGCATTTGTAGAATCAGCAAGCTATACATGTACATCCAAAGAAGAATGACAAAAGCAGCGACCCATGGTCCAGCATCTTTATCTAGGCAAGGAAATTGTTCAATAGAGCCTACGAGAAAGATACCGATTGCCATAATTGCTGCAGGAGCTGCTGGGGCAATATGCAGTTTCTTCATATAATTACTTCCCTCCATGATGCAATCATTTTAAGTATACCATGCTCCTGAATAGTCCTCATTTGGTGGAGAAGGACAGGGGGAAGTAAGAATAGAATATAGAATGGAGGTACGCAATATGCTCGCATTGGTATCAGAACTACTTAAATGTAATATCGAGGGCAGGGACGGAGAAATCGGGAAAGTGAAAGATATTTATATTGATAATCAGCAGTGGACAATCAGGTATGTGCTCGCGGATACATGGAAAACACTTCCTGGTCGCAGGGTAGTGCTATCTCCATCCAGTTTCGAATCTCTGGATCTGAAAAGCATGTTGCTGAATATTAATCTGGATAAAGGGATAGTGAGGGAAAGTCCGAATTTCACTGAGAAGTCGGTGCTAACTTTTGAAACAGAAGAGAAATTGGCAAATTATTACGGTTGGCCAAAGTATTGGGAAGATGTTATAGTCTCCGAAACGGACGGACAGCTACAGACTCCTCTCCAATCCAATCAATTCGGAAAAATGCATAGCTTGCATCCGGAATCTGAAATGACTCATTTCAGGGTACATGCTGCGGACGGGAGACTAGGTAAAATTGTTGATATGATATTCGATGTTGACAAGTGGACAGTCCAATCATTTGTCATCAAATTAAAATATCAGTCAGAAACAGGTCTTGTACTTTTATCTGCTTACGAAATTGCTTCTATTGAATGGGTTGAGGGAGATATGTATGTAGGTGAAACACTGGAAGGGCTAAAAGGTCGACCAATTTATCGAAATGAAAAAGAATTACATGAATATTTGCCGAATTTATGACTGCCATGTTTCCGGGCAGTCTGTTTTTATCTATATTACACAGTTTTATGTCGTTTTTAATCGAAATGTCAACTAAATGTGATAGCCAATACATACTCTATTAAGTTAAAATATACCATAGACAATACTATATATCTTTATTAGATTACACAGAAGCGGAGCTGCATCATGGATAAGACAAAACAAAGTGAAAACAGAAAAAACAACTTGCCGCCCCCACCCATAAAAAAGGTTAGGGCGGCGAATCTTATGGAAGATGGAGGTGCCTTACAATGGTAACCAGCCCATCATTAAAATCTCTATCCTTGGAAGAGATGATTAGGGCAGCTCAGGAAGGTGACGCCTATGTGCTGAATCATCTGCTGACCAGTTATCAGCCTTTTGTGGCAAAAAGTGTGTCGGAAGTATGCAAACGCTATATAGATCCTAAACGAGATGATGAATTCAGTATCGGTCTTTCTGCTTTTAATGAAGCAATTAGCAGCTATGTACCGGAACGAGGGAATTTTTTCTCTTTCGCCAAGCTTGTCATCAAACGCAAAGTGATTGATTACATCCGTTATTCTCAGAAGGGTGTGACCGCTGTTTCGCTTGATGAAACGTATGACGAAGAACAGATGGAAAATCCTTTGGAAGCCGCAGCTGTTAAGGAAAACTATGATAAAGAACAAGATGCATGGTTTCGTAAGCAGGAAATTATTGAATTTGCCAAACAGCTTAATCAGTATAAACTGACGCTTACTGAACTGGCGGAATCTTCTCCGAAACATAGAGATGCACGCGACTCCGCTGTCGCAACGGCTAAGATTCTGTACCGTGATGAAGCGCTTAGGGATCATGTAAAGCGTAAGCATAAACTGCCGATCAAAGAACTTGCGAAACTTGTTGATGTCAGCAAAAAAACTTTGGAGCGCAATCGAAAGTTCATACTCGCAATATTCATCGTTCTTGATGGGGATTTTGTTTATCTACAGGAGTATTTAAAGGGGATAGGCCAGTGAGTAAAGGTTTAGTGATGGAGAAGCATCGCAAATATATGATCGTCCTGACGAGTGACGGGATGTTCCAGAAGGCCGTCCCGCAAGATTGTGCCGAGCTTGGAGAGGAAGTAGACTTCGAACCCCTCACCGAAAAGCGACGGAAGCTCGTCCTTCCGTCGATAGGCAGGTTCGGTATACCTGTTGGAATTGCAGCAGCAGTAATACTACTTCTAATTGTAATGCCTTTCTTTCCCCAGCCAGGTAAAGAATTGAAGACTTATGCCTATGTCAGCATTGATATTAATCCTAGTATTGAATTGCAGGTTGACGAGTCGATGCGTGTCAAAAAACTAACGCCGTTGAACGAAGATGCTAAAACAGTGCAAGCCAGTCTTGGGGATTACAAAGGCGAAGACATAGCAAAAGTCGTCGACGATATTATGATTAAGAGTGAAGAAAAAGATTTAACTGCTCATGGGAAAAAAATGCTCGTTGGGGTCAGCTACGCCAATAGCAAAGACAGCGATAAAGCATCTGTACTTGATCATTTGCGAGATTTTTTCCGGACAGATGCACCTGACTGGAAGGTAGCTTCATACAAGTTGCCTAAAGACTTAAGAAAAACTGCCCATGAAGAAAAGCTTTCTGCAAATGAACTGCTTGCTAAAAAACTGTACAACTCAGATAATTATGCCTCGCTCTCAAAGAAGGATATTGAAATCATTCATTCTTTTTATCAAAAGAAAAATAAAGAAGCAGAAGAAGCAAAATTAATGAAAAAGGCAAAGCAGGAGAAGGAAAGCGAAAAAACACAAGAGACAGTGAAGCAGGAACAGGAAAAGAAAGATGAACAATCTTCTAGCCAGAAGGTTGTAAATCCGCCTGCATCGTACGAGCCTCAGAGTCAATCGAACAGCGGGCAATCAAAGGGTACAACTCAGCCGTCTGGATCTTCGGGTAGTAATACAAAAAATACTTCAGGCTCTTCTTATTCTGGAAGTAGCAGTTCAAAGACACAACAGCCGTCTACGCCGAATAAAAATAATAATTCGAGCAGCAATGTAAACCGTAATCAGGAAAATAATTATTACAGAGACCAACAAAACAATAATCAAGATAATAGTAACAATAACCAGCATTATGATTATAGGAATAATAATCCATACCGAAACAAGGATTACAATCAATATAAGAACCACGGAGAACAATATCACAATCAATATCAAAACCAGGACGACGATGAGGACGACGATGATTAAGATAAAAGAGGAGCATGTGGCCAAATTTGCCGCATGCTCCTCTTTTTACTAAATTTCAATACTTGGCATCGGTGTCATCTGCATTGCATGGTCTATATAGTGAAGAAGGTCATTGCGTGCTGCTAGTACAATCCCTTCATCAGAGCAAAAGTGAAGTTGAGCAAGAAATGTTTCTATTTTCTTGGAGAGAATGTCGTCAGGCGACTTCGCCATAATATCAATCAGATTGTCCCAATGGCCCCATAAAGTGCAATATAAAGCATTGTCATATTCGAATCCGGGTTCCAAATTAGTCCCCTCCCTTAATTCTGACATTTGCCTGCGTTCGTACTATGCCCATAAAACAAACTGTATTCGCTTGTGCAGTGATGGATTGGTTGCCAGAAAAGTACAGATGAATTTTTGAATAGATGATCTTGCCTTCCGCATACTACTCATGAAATCAAAAGGAGGCAATTATCTATGAGTTGGAAACGTGCAGGCATCGGCTTGGCCATTGCAGCGGCGCTCGTCGGATGTAACAATAATGATAATAATAAAGGCAATAACAACATTGACACACATCGGTATCAGAATGATTTGAATGACAATGGAGATGGAACGACACGTGATCGTTTCAATAACGATATGAACCGTACGCGTGATAATGTACACAACGATATGAATCGTGGCCGAAACACAATTGATCGTGATTACAATGACAGACATGGCGATCATTATAATCTGAGCAAAAAAGCAGCAAACCGTATTGAATCAGAAGTGCAAGGCATTGATGGAGCTTATGTAGTGATGACAGATAACAACGCATATGTAGCTGCAAACCTTGATACGAATAATAGCAATGGTCGTACTGCAGGTGAATTGACTGATTCAGTCAAAAAACATATTAAAAACATTGTGCAGGCAGAAGAGCCAAGTGTGGACCGTGTTTATGTTTCAACAAACCCGGATTTTGCTAATCTAATGAGCCGTTATTCCAATGATGTGGACAACGGGCGCCCGGTCGGCGGAATGTTTACTGAAATTGGCAATATGATCAAGCGTGTATTCCCACAAAATAAATAAGGGGAGGGACGAGCATCCGTGCTCGTCCTTTTCTTTTTTTAATCTCTTTGCTATGATGAATGCATAATGAATAGTAAGAAGGGGCGGTTATGCATGCAAAAAATGAATGTTGAAAGCTTCAATCTCGATCATACGAAAGTGAAGGCACCTTACGTACGTCTAGTTGGCGTAACAGAAGGTTCCAATGGAGATAAAGTATACAAATATGATATTCGTTTTAAACAGCCGAACAAGGAACATATGGTAATGGACGCGCTACATTCCATTGAGCATCTTATGGCAGAGAATATCCGCAATCATATGGACAATGTTCTTGATATTGGGCCTATGGGATGCCAGACAGGATTTTACCTCGCTGTTTTGAATAATGACAGCTATGAAGATGTACTGGAAGCACTTGAAAAGACACTGAAGGACGTGTTGGAAGCGACAGAAGTACCCGCATGCAATGAAGTGCAATGTGGCTGGGCTGCCAACCACAGTCTTGAAGGTGCACAAGAGATAGCACGAGATATGCTTTCCAAGCGAGACGAGTGGCACGAAGTCTTTTAAGAACAAGAAGGTGACAATTCTGTCATCTTTTTTTGTTGTAGTAGGGAATAAGTGCAAACAGGAGAGTGATGAGATGAGTGAGCAAGTAGTTAGCCATTTAAGAGAAAACAGAGAGAGGCTGTTGAAAAAGTTAAATGACTTCCTTCGCATTCCAAGTATTTCAACTGACAGCAAATTTGCAGAATCGGTAAGTGAAGCAGCAGATTTCCTGAAAACATATTTGGAGGACATTGGATTTGGTAAAGTTGAAAAGCAGGAAACGAATGGTCATCCGCTCGTATATGCCGAGTATATGGAAGCAGGTCCTGATGCACCAACAGTGCTTTTCTATGGTCATTACGATGTCCAGCCTCCCGATCCGCTTGATCAATGGGTGACCCCGCCATTTGAACCTGAAATCCGTGATGGCAGATTATATGCCCGCGGTTCAAGCGACGATAAAGGACAAGTGTTCATGCAACTTGCTGTTTTTGAAGCGTTCATGAAAACAAAAGGAAAAATCCCTCTAAATGTAAAGGTTTGTATTGAGGGTGAAGAAGAGATCGGCAGTGAGAACTTGTATGAAATTCTTCATGAAATGAAAGAGAAATTCAGCGCTGATTTTGCAGTCATTTCTGATTCGGGCATGGTTGCCGACAATCAGCCGACAATTCTTTATGGCTTGAAAGGCTTTACTGGTATTGAAATTGAAGTTGAAGGGCCGGATCATGATTTGCATTCCGGTATGTACGGTGGGGCAGTCCGTAATCCGGCGATGGCGCTTGCACATCTTCTTGCTTCCATGAAAAACACTGATGAAGTTGTGACTGTAGAAGGATTTTATGAAGGGGTAGAGGGACTTACTGATAAGGAGAGGGCCCTAATCAAGAGCGTTCCTGGGGAGGATTTCAAAGCTTCTTGCGGTATCGCTGAAACTGCATCAGAAAAAGGCTATACACCGGAAGAACACACAATGGCACGCCCTACTTTTGAAATCAATGGTATGTACAGTGGTTATCAAGGTGAAGGGACGAAGACGATTATCCCTGCGACGGCTACTGCGAAAATCACATGCCGCCTTGTACCAGGTCAGGAACCGGAACATATCCAAGAACTTCTTGAGAAGCATGTATTAAAGCATGCTCCATCTGGTGTTAGAGTGCATGTAAAAAAGGAGAAGCTGTCAGCAAAAGCATATAAAGTCGAGCCGAATCATCCATTGATTCAAAAAGCTTCAGAGAGTTATTCAAAAGCATTTGGAAAAGAAACAGTCTACGTTAGAATGGGAGGTTCAATCCCGGTTGTCGAATGGATTGATGCTTTGTATGATGTTCCAGTTGTACTGCTTGGATTTGGGACGCCGGACGATCGCCTTCATTCTCCAAATGAGAGCTTCCCGCTCGACAGTTTTGACAAAGGAATGGAGACACTTGCCTACTATTGGAGTTCTTTTAGCAAATAACGAAGTGAGCGTTTTGACGTCATCTGCATCGGGTAATAATGGATTAGTTGCAGACTGGGGGGAATTGCGGTGAATTATGCGATTGTTACGGGTACTTCAAGGGGACTTGGAGAAGCTTGTGCTAAGCTGCTTATTGAAAGTGGCATGCATGTATTCGGTATAGCGAGAAATAAGAATGCGAAGCTTGACCATTTTGCGAAAGAGAATCATGTGCAGTTTAATCATATAGAATGCGACTTGGGAGAACCATCTCTTTTGGAAAAGAGGATGGAAGAAATACTTGCAACATTGGCTCATGTAGAAGAGGTGACATGCGTATATCTCATTAATAATGCGGCAACGCTGGAACCAATTGATCGAGCTGATGAATTGACTGATGCTATGGCTATTACTCTTCATACGCAAGTGAATCTGGCAAGCCCGATGCTGATATTGAATGCAGTGCTTCATGCATCAAAAAACAATGACTGGCCGGTGATCGCAGTCAATGTGACGTCCGGAGCAGGAAGGCGCCCAATCCCAGGATTCAGCGCCTATTGCAGTACGAAGGCTGGAATTGATATGTATACTGAAACAGTAGCCAAGGAATTGGAGATTTCAGGATCGGAAAATAAAGTGCTAGGTTTCAGTCCCGGCATAATGGATACAGATATGCAAGAAGAAATTCGGAATTCAAATGAAGCGGCTTTCCATGAAGTTGAGACCTTCCGTGCTTATAAACGGAACGGCCATTTGAGGCAAGTGGAAGAGGTTAGCGGAATTCTTGTTGATATCCTGACAGATCCTGCTAATGCTGTTAGCGGTAAAATATACAATGTACAAGATTACTTCTAAAAGAGTCTTTGCCGGGTTCGGCAAGGGCTCTTTTGCGCAATATAAAGAACTAGGCAAAAAAGTTTTGCATATGTTAAACTTTAAAGAGTTGAATAATGGAGAGGACGTATAAGAATGATCACGAGAAAGAGTGCCCGTGAAATTGAACATATGCAAAAGGCTGGCGATTTGCTCGTGGCCTGCCACAAAAAAATCTCTGAATTGATCCGCCCAGGCATCACAACAATGGAGATTGACAGCTTTGTCGACCGTTTCCTTGAAGAGCATGGAGCTGTTCCGGAGCAGAAAGGATACAATGGGTATCCATATGCGACATGTGCTTCACTTAACGACGAGATCTGTCATGGTTTCCCGACGAATACCCCTCTTAAAAATGGCGATATTGTAACAATCGATATGGTTGTCAATTTGAACGGTGGACTGGCAGATTCTGCTTGGACATATGCAGTCGGTGAGGTCGATGAGAAGGGGAAACGTCTTATGGAAGTGACAAAGGAAGCCCTTTATAAAGGAATCGAGCAGGCTGTTCCGGGGAAACGGATTGGAGATATTGGTCATGCGATCCAGACTTATGCGGAAGGTGAAGGATTCTCCGTCGTACGTGAATTTACAGGTCATGGCATTGGTCCAACCATCCACGAAGATCCGCATATCCCGCATTACGGTTTGCCGAACAAAGGAGCTCGTCTGAAAGAGGGTATGGTCATTACAATCGAGCCGATGATCAATGAAGGTGCATGGCAGAGCAAGCTTGATGATAATGGCTGGACAGCACGCACAATCGATGGCGGCAGATCGGCACAGTATGAGCATACGCTTGCGATTACAAAGGACGGACCGATCATTTTGACAGACCAGGACAAATAATCTTATTTCAAGCGCCCTTTTTTCATTAAGGGTGCTATTTTTTTACGGGAAAAGGTGATGTTATGCAACAAGAGAAAGCGATTGCGGGCAAAGCCTCGCACATGGCGAAAAAAGGACTTGCCGCAGGTTTTCCACTCGTTCTCAGTTATGTTCCGGTTGCAATAGCGTTTGGTGTTGTAGCTAGACAATCCGGAATGAATGTTTTTGATATTGTAATGATGAGTGTGCTCGTCTATGCAGGAGCAGCGCAGTTCATGAGTGTTAATATGATGAATGTGGGGGCGGGGGCTCTTGAGATTGTCATTGCCACATTTGTTCTGAACTTCCGACATTTTATTATGAGCTTTTCATTCATGAATAGGCTTCGCCATATTGAATTTAGTAAAAAGGCACCGCTTACACTGCTGCTTACAGATGAGACGTTTGCAGTTTCATCTATACATAAGGAAGAAGCGAAGAAGGAGAAAGGCATCATATTTTATACAGTGCTCATTCTTTCCGCATACATATCCTGGATTTTCGGAACGATTGTTGGTGCCTTGCTGGGAGATATTATCCCACCGAAATTAAGTGAAAGTATGGGTATTGCCCTTTATGCGATGTTCATCGGATTGCTCGTACCCCCAGTGAAAAAGGAAATCCGGCTTGGCATCATCGCAGTTATAGCAATGATATTAAATGCATTTTTTAGCCAATTCATGGCGAGTGGCTGGTCTATTGTTCTTGGTACAATTATCGGTGGAGCCAGTGGTATCTTTCTTATTAAGGAGGCAAAAGCATGATTTTGCTTATTGTGATTGGTATGTCACTTGCTACGATGATTCCACGACTAGTGCCCGTTTTTATTGTAGATAGGCTTGAATTTCGTCCTTGGTTGAATCGCTGGCTCGCTGCCATTCCGTATGCAGCTCTTGGTGCCCTCATTTTTCCTGGAATACTTTTTGTGAGGGAAAGTTCGCCGGTTGCAGGTATTTTAGGAGGTTTATTTGCGCTGTTACTCAGCCTGTTTCGTTTGAACATCGTTCTAATCGTAATTGGTGCCATACTGTTCATGTATTTCTACCCGGCATAACGTTCTTTAATAGTATAATCAAGCATTTTTGGTCAAAGATATAGGCATGATGAATGAAAGTAGGATGAACAGATGACACAGACAGCGGCCAAAGATAATAAAAACGATCAGCGCTGGGCAATCATATCTCTCGCTTCGATTCCGCTGATTATGACACTTGGCAATTCCATGCTTATACCGATTTTGCCTATGCTTGAAAAAGAACTCGATATTTCAAAGCTGGAGACTAGCTATATTATTACTGTATATTCAATTGTAGCAATTTTTTGTATTCCTATTGCTGGATACTTATCAGATCAGTTTGGCAGGAAGAAAATAATCATTCCAGCATTGATTCTGACAGGCATCGGCGGTCTTGTTGCTGGCTGGGCCTCATGGAAAATGGATAACCCATACGGGATGATTCTCGTTGGTCGCATTCTTCAGGGAGTCGGCGCATCCGGTGCGATGCCGATTGTGCTCCCACTTGTAGGAGATTTGTTCAAAAAGGATGATGAAGCAAGTGCGGCGCTAGGCATTATTGAAACATCAAATACAGTCGGTAAGGTACTCAGCCCAATTCTCGGCTCGCTTCTAGCGGGTTTTATCTGGTTTTTGCCATTTATGGCGATTCCGGTTTTTTCGGTCATCTCACTGTTGCTAATCATTTTCCTTGTAAAGTCTAACGCCGAAGAAAAAGAAGAGCGAATCAAATTCCGGGAATATTGGCAGATGATTAAGGGTGTGTTTAAGGAACATGCAAGATGGCTGGTAGCAGTATTTATCATTGGTGCGATTCTCATGTTCATTCTTTTTGGATTCCTGTTTTATCTTTCGAGTTTACTCGAAGATAAATTCCATTACGATGGTTTGAAAAAAGGTTTTCTCCTTGCAATTCCGCTCCTTGCACTTTCCATTGCTTCTTATATTACGGGAAAGGCAATTAAGGACAACCTCGTCGTAATGAAATGGGTAACGTTTATCGGGATCGTCCTTTCTGGTATATCAGTAGGATTTATTTCTTTCATGGATCATTTTATTTCACTATTAATTATTTTCCTTGTATGCGGGATTGGGATTGGTGCGTCGTTACCTTGTCTTGATTCATTAATTACGAAGAGTTTGGATAAAACAGTTCGTGGGGCAGTGACATCTATCTATAGTGCAATGCGATTCATTGGTGTTGCGGCAGGTCCTCCTGTAATCGCAGTTTTAATGAAAGTTCATCTGCTTTGGATAGTTAGTTTGCTTGCGGTTCTCGCTCTTATTGCGGCAATATTGAGCTTCCGTGGTATTCGTCCAGAAAATGATTAAAAAAATATTCTAACCCTTGCAATTATTCTAAAAATTATGCATAATAATTAAAAGACAAGGGGGAATATCCGATGAAGAAGCAGTTGACCAGTTACCAGTTAGTTTGTTATGTAGGCGAACCGCTTAAAGCTATTCGTGAAATCCCTTTTGAGATGAAATTAACAGCTCGCCTTATTCTCGATGAATTATGCCAATCGTGGAACAAGGCTCGTCTTGAAGGCATGATTGATGAAGCGTTGATCAGCGGAGATCGAGACTCATTTATGGAATTAAGTGAAAAATATAGAGAATATAAGTAGAATATAATAAAGGTTAAAAGTCCTGTCGAATTGGCGGGGCTTTTTACTATTGAAAAGGATAGAGGGGGAATTTGTTATGGAATGGAGAATTGAAAAGGATACACTTGGCGAAGTAAAAGTTCCACAAGAGAAATTGTGGGGAGCACAAACACAGCGCAGTAAAGATAATTTTCCAATTGGAACTGAAAAAATGCCGCAAGAAATCATTCGAGCTTTTGCTATTTTGAAGAAAAGCTGTGCCAAAGCAAATGCTGAGCTTGGCAAATTGGAGGATGAAAAGAGAGATGCAATTGTCTATGCGGCAGATTCTGTTATAAATGGTGAACTTGATGACCATTTTCCGCTTGTGGTTTGGCAGACTGGAAGTGGCACACAATCGAACATGAATATAAATGAGGTCATTGCCCGAAAAGGAAATGAGTGGCTGGAACAGCAGGGAAGTGAATTGCGCCTTCATCCGAATGATGATGTAAATAAATCACAAAGCTCCAATGATACATATCCGACTGCAATGCATATTGCATTTGTCCTTCATTTAAAGGAAAAGGTCCTGCCAGCAACTGAAATTTTACACGAGACAATTGCCGCTAAAGTGAGTAAATTCGAGGGAATTGTTAAAATTGGCCGTACGCATTTGCAAGATGCAACGCCAATCACACTAGGCCAGGAAATGAGTGGCTGGCAAGCTATGCTAGAGAAGTGTAAAAGCATGATATCAAGCGCTACAGAGGAACTGTATGAGCTTGCAATTGGAGGGACTGCTGTCGGAACTGGACTAAATGCGCATCCAGACTTTGCTGAGAAGGTCTGTCGAGAAATAGCAGATGCAACGAAGCTTCCTTTCAAGTCAGCAAAGAATAAATTCCACTCACTCACTAGCTATGATGAAGCTGTGTATGCACATGGGGCTTTGAAGGCACTGGCTGCCGATCTGATGAAAATCGCTAATGATGTCAGGTGGCTTGCAAGTGGACCAAGAAGCGGCCTAGGTGAAATTTTAATTCCTACGAATGAGCCGGGGAGCTCCATCATGCCCGGAAAAGTGAATCCTACACAGTGTGAAGCTTTGACGATGGTTTCCGTTCAAGTAATGGGCAATGATACTGCAATAGGATTGGCAGCAAGCCAAGGGAATTTCGAATTGAATGTGTACAAACCGGTTATCGCCTATAATTTCCTGCAATCATGTCGGCTTCTAGCCGATGGGATGTTATCATTTGAAGAACGCTGTGTTCGCGGCATTGAACCGAATGAAAAACAAATTAAGGACCATCTTGAAGGCTCCTTAATGCTTGTTACTGCTCTGAATCCTCATATTGGTTATGAGAAGGCTGCGGCAATTGCAAAGAAAGCATATGCGGATGAAACTACATTGAAAGAGGCTGCTGCTTCACTTGGTATCCTGGATGAAGCGGAATTTGACCGTCTAGTGCGTCCTGAAGAAATGGTTTCTCCAAAAGCGTAAATATCAACTATCCGTCTGCATGAAGCAGGCGGATTTTTCATTAGTAAAAATTTTTTCAAAAAAAATGAGTGAACTTCGGAAAACGGTACACAATATAGGTACAGGAGGTGAACAACATGGCTAACAACAACAACTCAAACGAACTTCTTGTACCTGGCGTACAGGAGGCACTTGACCAAATGAAATACGAAATCGCTCAGGAGTTCGGCGTGAACCTTGGTGGAGAAACTACTTCTCGTGCAAACGGTTCTGTCGGTGGAGAGATCACTAAGCGTCTTGTCCGTACAGCTCAAGAGCAAATGCGCGGCTACGGCCAGCAATAACAACTGAATATAGAATGGCTAAAAGAGGGAGTTTTTAAGCTCCCTCTTTTTAATTTTTACATAAAGAAGATAAATGAAAATAAATTTTTCCTATAAACGAAAATAAAATTTCTCTACATAATAAATATTAGAAGCACTCTTTTCATGTAACTCAAATAGTATACAGAGTGTCATGTCTTTGATATAGTTATTCACGACATGAACGAACAGGAGGCATGATTATGACGAACTTGTATGATGCTGCTTATGATTTGGAAAAGGCAATCAGAAACAGCAATGAATTCAGTAATTTGAAAACAGCATATGAAGCAGTTATGAATGATTCATCTGCAAGGCAGATGTTCGAGAACTTCCGAGATACACAAATTGCTCTTCAGGAGAAACAAATGAGCGGGCAAGAAATTACTGAAGAGGAAGTCCAGAGAGCGACACAAATTGTGGAGCTGGTACAACAACACGCTGCAATCTCCAGACTAATGGAAGAAGAACAGCGCTTGAATCTTGTCATTGGGGAAATCAGCCAGATTATCACAAAGCCGCTTGAAGAATTGTATAGCACAGTTAAATAATTGTTAGTAAACCCGCGGATCTTTCATCTGCGGGTTCTTTTAGATTATTGGTGAAAAGATTTTATTTTAGCGAAAAGGGAATGGTTCAACAGTTCTAACTCGTTTAGCGGGAAGGAGAGAATATTAATGGCAATCGGTAAACAAAAGGTTGGGGAAATATTTGAGGGATTTGCTCTTATTAAAGATGTGAAGAAAGGAACAACGAGTGGTGGTAAGCCATTTCTTACACTTGTATTTGGTGACCAGACAGGAGAAATGGAAGCAAAATTATGGGACTCAACGAAAGAGGACGAGCAGCTGTTGTTGCCTGAATCCATTGTCCTTGTTAATGGAGAAATTGGTCAGTTCCGCGGTAAGGCCCAAATGCGGATCAATGCAATTCGCCCTGCGCAACCGACTGATGGGGTACATATTGCAGATTTTATCGAAAAGGCGCCAGTGGCTGTTGAGGAATTGAAAGACAGAATCATGGAAGCCATTTTTGAAATGAAGAATCCGAATCTGCAACGGATTGTACGTGCCTTTGTGAAGAAGTACGAAGAAAATTTGTTCTTGTATCCGGCTGCCTCCCGTAATCACCATGAATACACTTCAGGTTTAGCACATCATATTGTTGGCATGCTTGGACTTGCAAAAGGAGTGCATGATTTACATCCGGAAATTGATCGTGATCTTCTATATGCAGGTATCATTCTGCATGATATTGGGAAGTTGCGTGAATTGTCTGGTGTCATCTCGACGAGTTATACAACTGAAGGAAAACTACTTGGGCATATTTCTATCATGGTCGAGGAAATCGCACAGATGGCACGCGAATTACAAATTGAAGGCGAAGAAGTACTCGTGCTTCAGCATATGGTATTAAGTCATCATGGCAAGGCAGAGTGGGGAAGCCCGAAGCCTCCAATGATACGTGAGGCAGAAATCCTTCATCTCATTGATCTGATGGATGCTCGTTTGAATATGCTTGGCCGAGTTCTTGAAAATACGGCACCTGGAGAGTTTACAGAACGAATTTTTTCATTGGAACAGCGCAGTTTTTACAAACCTGCTTTTTCAGTAAAAACTGAATTGGATGCATGAATGACTGATCAGCCTCATACAATGGCAATAGACAAGCCAAAGGAGGCATTATCATGATAGCAGGTATTCCAATATGGGTCTTTGCGGCGATCGGTTTAATTTTTTTCTCTGGTGTTATGGCCTTCCGAGCAATGCGTGCAGAACGGCAACTCGAAAATCAGTTTATTGAAAAAGAGGGCAATATCTTTATTGAACGAATGGAAGCAGAGCGGGCAGCACGCTCACAGCATGGACATGCCGGAGAAACACAATAGAGGATAGAAAAAGTCCGCGAAGCATTCTTATGCTTCGCGGACTTTTTGATTAATTAACCTTGTGGAATGGTCTGTTGGCTATCGTCCTGTTTAAGAGCATCTTTCAAGTCTTTGACTTTGATCTTTACATCAGCTTCTTTAACAAGTTTATCTAGCTTCTCCTGAGCTTTCACAGGATCAATCTTCTTCATAGCCAGTTCACGGCGAATGTCTTTCTTCGCCTTGTCATAGGATTCTACATCTTTGTTTTCACGCTTGTCTTCAAGCTTGATGATGTGGTAGCCGAAGCTGGACTGGACCGGATCTGAAACCTCGCCTTTTTTCATTTTATAGGCTGCATTAAGGAATGCCTCGTCCATATTATCTTTGGCAGAGAACCAGCCAAGTTCGCCACCCTTGTCCTTGTTGGCATCATCTTTTGAATATTTCTTAGCCAATTCGGCGAAGTCGCCACCTGCATCCAATTCTTTTTTCACTTTTTCAGCTGTTTTCTTATCGTCGACAAGAATGTGGCTTGCTTTAAGTTCAGTCTTCATGCGATCATACTGCTTCTTGATATCAGCATCTTTCACTTTGATATCTTCTGTGACAGCTTGTTCCTGAAGAAGGTTCAGGCGCAAGTTTTCCTTCAGCTGCTTCTCAGTGAAGCCTTGTTGCTGAAGAGCTTGCTTATAGCCATCGCCAAGCTGATCTTTAATCTTCTGAAGTTCATCATTTACTTGCTTGTCAGTTACTTTGTACTTGTCTTCAAGGACTTTAGCTGTAACCATTTCCTTCAGCACATCATTACCGCTGCGTTGTTTCATTTCGTTATAGAAATCTTCTTTTTTGATGTCACCGGCTTTGGAAGTAGCGATCGTTTCCGGATCTCCTTTTCCTGAACCTGAATCATTGCTGCATGCAGCCAGACCAAAAATACTGGCGGACAGTGTCAGCGCAATTGCTAATTTCTTCATCTATGAACACTCCCAGTTTTAATGTTTGCGGACAAGACTTAATATAACATATATGATGGGGGAAAACATAGTCAAATCCTCTACAAAGATACGAGCTATTCCGACATATCTGGTTCAAAGGCC
The DNA here is from genome assembly GCF_030762805.1 of Aciduricibacillus chroicocephali. Classification (NCBI taxonomy): domain Bacteria; kingdom Bacillati; phylum Bacillota; class Bacilli; order Caryophanales; family Bacillaceae; genus Aciduricibacillus; species Aciduricibacillus chroicocephali. The sequence goes on from NZ_CP129113.1 coordinate 888,795, forward strand.
TTCATTAAAATAAAAAGACAGCAGGCTTTTTGGCCCGCTGTCATCATTGTGTATCCTGCTCAATCAAAATATCCATGCCACATGTCCGGTTGGCGACCATAGAGCGCTTCGGAGCGCGTAGCAAATGCCCAGTATAGATAAAATCTTTAAGTGAAAGTCCGATATTGGCTGCCGTCAGTATAAGCGTATAGACGTAGAAATCTTTTAATACAAGGCTTGAAATCAGACCTGGCACAGTGAAAAGAATTGTCGGTGACAGGGCAGTGAGCATAGATACAGGTTTTGACAAATGGTTTTTTGTACAAAAGTAAAAAACAGGAAATATTTTCAGCTTCCAGCGTTGAACAATGCGAATCTGTTTTCCGAGCAAAATGCATGGAACAAGATGCAGCAATGAGTATATTGTTGGCATCAGGAGAAAGATTACAGCGAATGGGAAGAATGCCCCGTCATTCGTAAACGCTTTGTGATGAAAAATGGAAATCGGTACGTAAAGCAGTATGAACATGAACAAACCAAGCAGAAACGATACAAAATAACGGCGTTCCTGGCCATATTCTTTATTCATGTTGACACTCTTCCAGCAATTCACCTTAGGTCCCTCCAAAATTAACTTATTTCATCGTTATGATAGAAAATCATAGTATCTTTTATTGAAAAAATCAACAGTCTTTTTAACTTTTTTAAAGGAATTAAATATATAATGAGGAATATGTACTTAACGCGTTGAAAGGAGGGCTTCCAATCAATACATTATCATTCCATCTGCATCTGATTTCCGACCTTATCAGTGCTGATGAATATCCATTTACAAAACTTGTAATCAACAAGGGACTGACCGAGCCGGAATATAATGAATTGTTCCATCTGCTGGAGGAATTGAATTGCCGCTACATTCAGCAGAAGGAGGAAGGCCTCCTCGACTATACGTGTTTGCTCATTCATTTTGCCGGGATGCTGAATTTAAAGTTGCATCCGGACCAGGCAATGCTTGCATTGAAGAGGCAAGGCCTCTATACAGAGCTTATGGAAGAATTCATAGGAATAATTAAGAAATCGGAAAAACGAGGCCTTAGATGGCGTTGAATAAAAAATGTCCGGCTAGACTGAGACTAGCCGGACATTTTTTATTTTTTATTTACTTTATCTTCCAAGTCGCGCAAAGATGCCTCGATTTGTTCGAGATACTCATGGATATTTTGCTGATGCGGTGCGACAGCATGTTTCCATTCTTCTACGGATTTTTTCATTTCTTTAGTAAGATTGTTCATGAGAGCCGCGCCTTCTTTGGAAGTCTCGGCAATCTGTCGTTTGAGACGCAAGCCGTCAAGTTTCACGCTGTCGGCAAGCTCTTTCCATTCAAGGCCTTGCTGTTTTACACGGAAACGGACGTCTCTTCCAGAAGAAGGTGTGCTCAGCAACGTGGCGAGCGCTCCGGCGGCACTGCCGACCAGGACACCAAGTGCGAGTGATTTTGCATTAGCCATATGATCGCTCCTTTGTTCATTGCTATAATTATCATTTCCCTGATGATATGCTGTCAATCGTGAAATATGATTCATAGGCAGGAAAACCCCCTGGCAAACTGCCAGAGGATTTTCACTTTGGAATGCTAAAATCAAGCTGCTGTTGATAGACGGGAACGCTTCATGATTGACTGGACAACAGGGTACAGGACAATCATTACAACCGTATTCACAAGTGTCGCAGGGAGGACCACACCGACAAACAATGCGGTGAATCCAACCGGAATGGAAGCAAGAATGAATACGACGACAGATACAAAAATAGATCCACTGATCATTGTGCCGACTGCTGTAAGAACAGGAGCGGCAATTGGTCCGCGAACCATTTTTCTAATGATGAGGTAAAGGCCGAGAAACGCAAATGCTGTAATCGGTTTATCTATCATATTGGCAATCTGTCCGCCTGGAACCTGTGTTGTCAATGCTGACATGGCACCTGCAAGCAGTGCTATGAGAAGCACATACTGCGGACGCGGGAACATGATAATCCCCAAAAACATCATTGCAAGAAGCATGTCGGGTTTTACACCAAAGATAGGCGGCATAACCGCATGAAGCACTGTTCCAATCCCAATTAGCAAGGCTAGCATTACCAAAACTCGAATATTCAATTTCATGTTGCTCATCTCCACTCTGCTCAGCTTTCATTCCCAACTGTGCCATCTAGGCCAGCTGCGGAATGTTATATTCATTATACCAAATTCGTGACTAAAGAAAAAGATGCTAAAGTCTGAAAATAGCCTTTTCAGTTTCTGAGTTTACTTGATTGATGAAGAAATTTCTCCAGCGATTTTCTGCAAATCTTCCTGGCTATAATTATCGCCATGTGTCGTCCAGTTCGAAGAATATCCGTCTCCCTTGCCATAACGTGGGATGAGGTGAAGGTGAATATGGAAGACAGATTGATCGGCAGGTGCTTCATTATTGTTGAGCACATTCATGCCGATTGCGCCGTATGTCTCTTTAATGGCATTGGCAATTTTCGGTACACGACTGAACAATTCACCAGCGGATTCGGAAGAAATTTCGTAAATATTTTTAGCGTGTTCCTTTGGGATGACAAGTGTATGGCCCTTTGTCACTTGGCTCAAGTCAAGGAAGGCGTATACTTTTTCGTCTTCATATACCTTCGCGGAAGGGATTTCCCCTTTTGTAATTTTGCAAAAAATGCAGTCATCATGGCTCATTAAATAATCTCTCCTGTCTTCTCATTAAGTGAGGAATGCTTACTTTTATTGTACGTTTGGGCTTTCGTTATGTAAAGGGATGCGCCATCTGGAGGCTTGTCGAAAAGGGTGGAAGAGTTTACTTTGGAAAAGAAGCGGTGAAATGATAAAATTTTATCAGGATGAATCGAAAATAATGGAGGCGGAATTATTGGCAGCATTGCTTGAAGTTGCAGACCTTGCTGGAGGATATACGCATAAAAATGTCCTGCATGGTATTTCATTTACTGTAGAGCCTGGTGAGATTATCGGGATGATTGGATTAAACGGTGCGGGAAAGAGTACAACAATTAAACATATTATCGGTCTGATGCAGCCGAAGACGGGCCTGATACGTATTAACGGCAAATCTTTTTCGGAAGATCCGGAAGGCTATCGTCAAGAGCTTTCCTATATTCCGGAGATGCCAATACTGTATGAAGAATTGACACTTTATGAACACTTGCGTCTAACAGCTCAAAGTTACGGACTATCTGAAGAACAGTTTGAACAACGGATGACACCACTTTTAAAGACTTTTCGAATGGAAGGCAGGTTGAAATGGTTCCCGGTTCATTTTTCCAAAGGAATGCGTCAAAAAGTGATGATCATGTGCGCCTTTCTCGTTGAGCCGGCGCTATACATTGTTGATGAACCTTTTGTCGGCCTTGATCCGCTTGGAATCCAAGCTTATCTCGAGTTGATGGAATCGATGAAAGAAAAGGGGGCAGGAGTGCTCATGTCTACCCACATTCTTGCAACGGCAGAGCGATACTGTGACCGATTCGTCATCATTCATGAAGGGAGAATCAAAGCGCATGGCACTTTGGCTGAATTGCAGAAGCAGTTTCAAATGCCGGGCGCTGCACTTGATGATCTTTATGTCCAGCTGACAAAGGATGCGGGCCATGTTTGAATTTAACGCTCGGGAACTATTTGCAAAACGTTTTAGCCGTCATATGCGCGAGCTGAGCCGTTATTTGCGTTACATATTCAATGGTCATATTGCTTTTGCAATGCTGTTCTTCGTATCGGCACTTGCTTATTATTACAAGACATGGCTGGACAAGTTGCCAGCTGATTTTCCGGCGGCTGCCGTCATCGGTTTTGTTTTCGCTGTGGTTTTGGTCTTCAGCCCGGTAAGAACATTGCTGAAGGAGGCCGATCTCGTTTTCCTGCTTGCATCTGAGCAGAAGATGAAACCATACTTCAACAGAGCGCTGCTGTACAGTTTTGTTTCTCAGTTGTATTTGTCAATTGTTGCAGCAGCAGCTTTAGGGCCGCTTTATTTTGCAAGCAGGCCGGATGCGACTGGCAGGACTTATCTGCTAATCATCATAGTGCTCGTTATTTTCAAAATTTGGAATCTATTCGCGGCATGGCAGCTTAGACAAATTCGTTCACAATCATATAGAAGAAGTGAAACAGTCATACGGGCTATGCTTGATTTCATGGTATTCTGGATGCTTGCAAAGGGAGAAATCCTTTTTGCTGGACTAGCGACTCTATTGTTTGGAATTCTTATTGTCAGTGATATCTTTTTTGCTCGCAAAGAAGCAGGATTAAATTGGGAATATCTAGTGGCGAAAGAGCAGGCCGGCATGCAGGCATTTTATCGTTTTGCGAATCTGTTTGCGGATGTGCCGCATTTGAAAGACCGAGTGAAGCGACGTAATTGGCTCGTCTCTCTTATTGGAAGAATTCCTTTCCAGAAGGAGAATAGCTTCGATTATCTATACCGGAGGACAATTGCGAGGAGCGGTGATTATTTTGGAATGTACGTGAGGCTTATTGTACTCGGTGGACTGGCAATCTGGTTCATTCCGAATTTCATCATGAAGCTCATGTTTGCATTGTTGTTCCTTTACATGGCAATTTTCCAATTAGTGCCGTTGTACAAGCACCATAGGACAATTCTTTGGCTGGATATTTATCCGCTTTCCGAAGAGTTGAGGAGAAAATCTGTCCTGCAGCTTCTCTTCCGGATGGCAATCTTGCAAGTCGTCCTTTTTGCGGCTGTCTTTGCTGTACAAACTTTGTGGTTTGGTAGCGTTATTGTTCTTGTTGGAGGAGCTTTATTCAGTTATCTGTTCCTGTTTTATTACGCTGCAGAGAAGATGAAATAGAAGACACCTTGCGCATTTAAATGTGCAAGGTGTCTTTAGCTTAATTTTCGTGCTTTTCCTGATAGGCAAAGAAACATGCAATGAGTGACTTTGCGGCTATTAGGAGGGCACGCTCATCGATATCGAATTTTGGATGATGGTGGGGGTAAATCGTTTCAGGTGCTGCGCCAGTGAAGAAGTAGGTGCCAGGCTTTTCTTTCATGTAATAAGCAAAGTCTTCACCTGCCATACTAGGTTCGCAAACTTCTACATTTGTAACACCAGGAACATGTTTACATGCATCAAGAGCAAGATGGGCTTCTTCTACATGATTTGTAAGTGGCGGATAGCCTTTACCATAGTCTAAATCAATCTCAACATCATGCATCTTTGCAGCTCCGTCAAGAAATCGCTTGATATTCGTTATAATCATTTCTTGTGCGGATTTTCTTAAATACCGAACAGTACCTGTAATCTTAGCTGTTTCTGCAATAATGTTAAATGCTTGGCCTGCATTGAATTGTCCGACTGTGATGACGGCTGTATATAGAGGATTCAGCTTTCGGCTGATAATCTGCTGAAGTTCCATCACCACCTGCGCACCGATGACGAGAGCGTCTTTTGTTTCGTGGGGATAGCCTCCGTGACCGCCTTTGCCTCGTACTGTGATTGTGAATCGGTCAGCTCCAGCCATGAATGGACCTGGTGTCGTCTGGATCTTCCCAAGAGGTTCTGTAGCCCACAGATGCGTACCAAACACAGCATCAACATCCTCCAGGGTGCCTGCATCAATCATTGGCTTCGCTCCCCCAGGCACTAACTCTTCAGCATGCTGGTGGATAAATACGATTGTTCCAGGGATGTCTTCTTGGAACTTTTTTGCTGCTTTGGCGATTGAGAGAAGTGCTGCTGTGTGACCGTCATGTCCGCAAGCATGCATAACGCCTGGGACAGTCGATTTATAAGGAACTTCTTTTTCATCTTGAATCGGCAAGGCATCAAAATCGGCTCGTAAGGCAATTGTTTTACCTGGCTTGCCACCTTTAAGAGTTGCCAAGACGCCATTGCCACCGACGTTATTCCTATAAGGGATGCCGAGATCTTCATAAAAATCAGATATGTACCGGGCTGTTTTTGTTTCGTGAAAAGAAACTTCCGGATGCTGGTGCAAAAATCTGCGACGCTCCACTGTCTCTGCATACAGATTATCAATTTCCTCATAAAGTGCTGATTGAACCATTTGGAAGCCCCCTTTTGAATACAGAATATTATTGACATTTTAGCACGGATGGAACTTATGGGAAAAGAGAAACCCGAGACGAAGCTGGAATTAGCTTCGTCTCGGGTTGTATCAGTTGGTCGGTAATCAGATGCGATGATCTTCCAACAGACGTTCAATTTCTTCTTTGTGATGAGTTTCATCAGCAATCATGTCTTCCAGCTCCACAACGAGCTCTGTAAGCCCAAGATCTGCTGCTTGTTTCTTACGTTCTTCGTATCGGTCAATCGTTTCTTTTTCCGCTTTGAGAGCTTCTTCAAGAAGGTCTCGGACTTCGGTTACTTGTGGAACTTTTGCCGATTCTGTAGTAGGCGTGCCGCCCAATGCTTTAATTTTCTCTGACAAATACATTGCATGTCCAAGTTCGTCTGTAATCTCTTTCTCAAAAAACGGCTTCAGAGCAGAGCGGTACAGACCAGAAACGACGGCGGCACTGTATGAGTATTGGATTGCTGCTCCGTACTCATGGGAAAGGTCTACGTTTAGTCCATCTATTAGATTCTGGATATCCTGGTTCATTTCTATCACCCTTCATTGTTAGTCTGCTAAATTTATTTCCCGCTCTCCTCATTTCCAAAACTAGTTCGGTTCAAGTAAAATGTAAAAGTGGGAGGGAAGAAATTGAAAAGGAAAAGGATATTTCATTGGACGTTGCTCATTATTATTGCCATAGTGGTCAGTATATGGATTCATGATGTGATGATTGGAGAGTTGCCTTTAGTCGACAAGTTGACGAGAGCTTTTGTTACAGCGTTTGGCAACACATCGTACTATCGATTCTTCACATGGTCGACGCACTTCGGCTCTAAGTCATTTCTAATTCCATTCGTAATCGTGATGGCCATCGTTCTCATATATATGTACCGAAGAGTCCTGCCAGGTGTTATGTTCGCATTCGGAACGCTTTTTGGCTGGATTTTTAATGAATTGATTAAGTCTCTTGTACAACGCCAGAGACCAAGCCTGAATCCCGGTCTGGATGCTATAGGGACAAGCTTTCCGTCCGGTCATGCGATGATTTCATTCATCTGTTATGGGTTGCTGCTTTATTTTTTGATAGTGAAAATTAAAAGCCGCATTTTGCAAACCGTTTTGCAAATTCTCATTCCTATAATAATCCTTGTTATCGGACTTGGGCGCTACTTGATTAATGTGCATTATTTGACGGATGTTATGGCTGGATATTTCTTCGGGTATCTGTTCCTTATTGTGTGGATTAAGCTTTATAAGAAGTTATCAGTAAACAAACGGTAATAAAGGGAGTATTTTTATGGAGAATTCAAAAAAAGAAGAGAATTTAATTATGATTATCTGGGCCCAAGCGCTTGTTGCCATGCTTGGCAGTCTGTTCTATTCGGAGATAATGGGCTATACGCCTTGTGAGATGTGCTGGTATCAGCGTATTCTCATGTATCCGCTCGTCATAATCTACGGGGCATATGCCTTTGGCAAGAGAAAGAGCAGAGAGCAGCTTATTCCCGGCATGATCATGAGTGGTATTGGTCTGCTAGTTGCTATATATCATTATATGATTCAAAAAGTACCGGCTTTTCATGAGGCAGGCGGTGCATGTGGCATCGTACCGTGTAACGCGGTTTATGTGAATTATCTCGGCTTTATTACAATTCCGTTCATGGCGGCAGTTGCCTTTGCTGTTATTTTTATTTTGACCATTGTACTTTATAAGAAAAAGGGGAGAGTTGCATGAAGAAACGGCTGCTTATCATACTTGGGGCGATCATCGTATTGTTTGTTGCACTTGTACTCGTCGTCAACCACAAGAATAATGAGAAAATAGAGAATTCAAACAACCCTTATGGCAAGGAAACGCTTAGACAGGAAACGATTGACCAGCTGGATGATCCGCTTTATCAGAATCAAATCATACCGACTGATCTGGATAAAAAACTTGAGAATAAGGAAGATATGCTCGTTTATTTCTATAGTTCTACTTGTGAACACTGCAAGAGAGTTTCACCAGTTCTAGTTCCACTTGCAGAAAAGATGGATGTGGATATGAAAAAAGTGAATCTATGGGAATTTCACCAACAAGCCTATTGGGATAGGTATTTCATTGAAGGAACTCCTACCCTTGTTCAGTATAAAGATGGAGTGGAAGAGGACCGTCTTGTTGGTGAACATACAAAGAAAGAATATGAGAATTTTATAAACGAATATAAAAAATATGCAGAAAAGAAATAGAAAGTGGGCCGCTCAGGCCCGCTTTCTATTTTTCTTGCGTAATTACTGTGTATTTTTTTATATAAGGACGGTCGGCGTAATAGGCAGGTGGTTTTGGTGGTCGATTGGCATGAGCCTGCTTGAACTCTGCCGATTCAGTCCAATTTTCAAAGTCCTGTTTTGATTGCCATTGGGTGAATGCTGCATATGTGTTGCCGGATATAGGTCGGAGCAGACGGAATGCTTGGAATCCCGGAGTTTTCTCGACTTGCTGCTGACGCTGACGGAAGCGTTCCTCGAACATCGGGCGGCCTTCTTCTGTTACTGGAATGTTATTAATAACAACGTATCCTCTTTGAACAAGTTCACCGCTTGTAATTACATGCTCATAGGAACGTCCTGATTCGAATATCTCCTCATTCTCCGCTTCATAATAAAGTACCGCAGTATCAGCTTCTTCCATCAGGATAAAATTCAGTTCCGGATGTTTCACCATCAAGCTTTTTAAATAGCTTTCAGTTCCATTTGTCATATAGCTGTTCACGAAGATTCCCCCCAATTCAGATATTTCTCATTCATCTTAGCATGCCCACTGTTTGTATTCCCGTAAAAACATTATTATAATGATTATTGAATTGGAATCATTACTTAGCGTTTAATTGGAACAGCGATGCCGAGGTGGCAGATGGATCATAAAGAAAATATGTTCAAACGGCTTATGAAAAAGCTATGGAACTATAAAAAAATAAGAACATTTGTTTATACTGCAGTTGTTTTTCTTCTTCTGTTTGGAATGGCCTATGCGTTTCTTCTCTTTGGCGGACGGCTCGTAATTGACGAGAAGGATCTAATCCTGAACGCGACTACGACTATTGAGACAGAGGACGGAGAAACAATTAAGGAATTATATGAAGAAAACCGAAAGCCAATCGCGATTGAGGAGGTTCCTCCATATGTACCGAATGCTTTCATCGCGATTGAAGATCAGCGTTTCCGGGAGCACGGAGGAATCGACTTTCGCTCAATCATGAGAGCGATTGTGCATGATCTGGCTGCAGGTTCAAAAGCGCAGGGTGCAAGTACAATCACTCAGCAAGTCGTGAAAAATCTTTCGCTTAGCCAAGATAAGACTTGGATGCGCAAGACGAAAGAAATGATGGCAGCTATCTATCTTGACAAGCATCTGACAAAAGATGAGATTCTTGAACTATATTTGAATGCTGTCTATTTTGGACAAGGAGCTTATGGGGTTGAGCAGGCTGCCCATGTTTATTTTGGGAAAAGTGCCCAGGAATTGACTACAAGTGAGGCAGCGATGCTTGCCGGAATGGTGAAGAGCCCGACAGGCTATTCACCGGTCAATTATCCTGAAAGAGCTAAGGAAAGACGCAATCTCGTCATATCCCAAATGTACAAAGAAGGTTACTTGTCAGCTAAGGAAGAGCTGCGTGCATCAGGTCAGACACTCGGTCTTGTGAAAAATAATAAAGAATCGATGGCCTGGGCCGACAGTTTTACAGACTATGTCATGAAAGAAGCCGCAGCAGACTACGGTTTGTCAATTGAAGAGCTAAAACGAGGCGGCTACAAAATCAAGACGAGCATCGACCCTGCTGCACAAAAAGCAGCCTATGAAAAATTCCAGGATGATGCTTATTTTTCAGGAAATACAGAGGGTGTCCAGGGTGCACTGACTTTGATGAATGAAAAGGATGGCAGTCTGGTGGCGCTAATAGGTGGCAGAGATTATCAGCTTGGTAACTTAAACAGGGTAAATGTCTTGCGCCAACCGGGTTCAACGATGAAGCCGCTCGCTGTTTATGGGCCTGCTATGATGAAAGGAAAATTCAATCCATACTCTCTGCTCATAGATCAGAAACGGACTTACAATGGTTACACAGCTGCCAATTATGACGGGATCTATGAGAATGCCGTTACAATGTATGAGGCACTCATCAAGTCTAAGAATGCGCCTGCTGTCTGGTTGTTGAATGAGATTGGAGTTCCAAACTCCAAAAAATACTTAAAAAAGATGGATATCGATATTAAGGAAGAAGGGCTTGGTATTGCCCTTGGAGGACTTGAAAAAGGACTATCACCAATTCAGATTGCCGGAGCATACAGGACATTTATTCATGAAGGCAAGTACGTTGAACCACATGCCATTCTTCATATGGTGGATTCTGATGGCAATGAAGTGGAACGAAAACAGCCATTAAAATCATCAAAAGTATTTAGCAAAAAAGTTGCCTGGAATATGGTCGATATGATGGAATCGACTGTTCAGGAAGGTACAGCTCAGGCTGGAATGTATGACAAAGCTCTCGCGGGAAAAACAGGCACGACTCAGCATCCGCTTGCGTCTGGTGAAACAAAGGATGCCTGGTTTGCAGGAGTTACACCGGAATATAGTCTTGCAATCTGGATGGGTTATGATATGAGCGATGCTGATCACTATCTGACAGGTGGCAGTGAGTATCCGACAAAACTTGCGAAGTCTATTCTGTCACAGATAGATGAGGAAGAGAATCTTTCTAGTAAGTTCCAACGTCCGAAAGGGATAAAGGAGCTTCAGAAGCCGATACACTTACCCGAGATTCATGATGTCCGGGTAAAGTATAACCTTGGAGGTTCCACACTGGTCAAGGCGCGTATCTCTTGGCAGGCTGATACATCAGATGACCGTGTCGTCTATCGTGTCTATGAGAAGAAAAAAGGGGAGGCTCAGCTTATTGGCGAGACGAAGGGAAAGAAAGAACTCGTTCTGTCAAAAGCAGATCTGTTCAAGTCGCGTACATTTTATGTCGTACCATATGATCCATTGACCAGGCTTGAAGGGGAAAGGTCGAAAAGTGTTGAACTTGGATTTTAAATAAGAATAATTATTGACAATTGGTCCTTGCCCCAATATTTTTTTCGGTGAAAATGATATAGTGGATTCAGGACATTATAAATATAAATTGGATAACTTAAAAGGGTGAACAATTTGGCGAAGAAGATAAACGATGTGATCATCCGCGCCTACCGCGGGGAAGAGACAGAGTATACACCTGTCTGGTTTATGCGACAGGCAGGAAGGTCGCAGAAAGAATACCGTGAGCTGAAAAAAAAGCACTCTCTATTTGAAATTACACACCAGCCGGAAATGTGTGCATATGTAACCCGGCTTCCTGTGGAGCATTATGATGTAGATGCAGCAATCCTTTACAAAGATATCATGTCTCCGCTTCCAGCTATTGGTGTGGATGTCGAGATTAAATCTGGCATTGGCCCGGTTATTTCAAATCCAATCCGTACAAAAGAGGATGCCGAAAGACTTGGCACAATTAATCCTGGAGAAGATGTTCCTTATGTTCTTGACACAATTCGTCTGTTGACTGAGGAACAGCTTGAAGTGCCGCTTATCGGGTTTGGCGGAGCGCCTTTCACATTGGCGAGTTATATGATTGAAGGCGGGCCGTCAAAGAATTACAGCAAGACGAAAGCAATGATGTATCGGGATCCGGAAACATGGTTCCTGCTCATGGACAAACTTGCTGATATGACGATTACATATATTCAGGCGCAAGTCGAAGCAGGAGCGAAGGCGATCCAGATTTTTGATTCATGGGTTGGTTCTTTGAATGTTAGTGACTACCGGATCTTCATAAAACCTGTTATGACGCGTATTTTCAATGAACTCGGCAATGAAGGAGTACCACTGATTCTATTCGGATTTGGCGCCAGTCACTTACTTATGGAATTTAATGATCTTCCTGTCGATGTCATCGGCCTTGATTGGCGTACATCAATTGAGGAAGCTAGAGAGATGGGCGTGACGAAGGTGCTTCAGGGGAACCTGGATCCAGCGATTTTGCTTGCTGACTGGGACACAATAGAAACACGCACAAAAGCGATTCTTGATTCCAGCATGAAAGATGGCCATCATGTATTCAATTTGGGTCACGGAGTTACACCTGATATCGAACCGGCAACATTGAAAAGGCTCACAGAGCTAATTCATTCCTATACTAAAAGATAAATTTCAATCTGAAGACTAAGAGGTGCTACTAACATGGAAAAGAAAAAAATGGGTCTGCTTGTCATGGCATATGGCACACCACACAAAGAAGAAGAAATCGAGCCTTACTACACACATATTCGTCACGGTCGCAAGCCGTCTGACGAAGCACTTCAGGATCTGAAGGACCGTTATAAGGCAATTGGCGGTATTTCTCCACTTGCTAAGATTACTGATGACCAAGCTGAAGGTCTGAAAAATCGTCTTAACGAAGTACAGGATGAAATTGAATTCGAATTGTTCATCGGTTTGAAGCATATTGCGCCATTCATTGAGGATGCAGTTGCTGATATGAACAAGGCTGGTATCAAGGAAGCTGTAACAATCGTCCTTGCACCGCATTATTCAACCTTCTCCATCAAGTCATATAACGGACGTGCGAAGGAAGAGGCTGATAAATACGGCATCTCCGTAACATCTGTAGAAAGCTGGTATGATGAGCCTAAATTCATTCACTACTGGTCAACACGTGTGAAAGATACATTTGATAAGATGGCGGAAGAAGAACGTGAAAAAGCTTGTCTGATCGTATCAGCCCACAGTCTTCCACAAAAAATTCTTCAGTACGGCGATCCATATGCAGATCAGCTTCATGAAACTGCAAAACTGATTGCTGAAGAAGCTGGAGTCAACAATTATGAAGTAGGCTGGCAGAGTGAAGGAAATACACCGGATCCATGGCTTGGACCAGATGTTCAGGACTTGACACGTGAGTTGTTCGATAAGAAAGGTTACCGCTCATTCGTCTATACTCCAGTAGGCTTTGTCGCAGATCACCTTGAAGTTCTCTATGATAATGACTATGAGTGCAAGGTTGTCTGTGATGAACTTGGTGCGAAGTATCACCGACCTGAAATGCCAAACGCACAGCCTGAATTTATCGACATTCTTACTGGTGTCGTTCTCAAGCACTTGCAGCGTGAAGCGTAATGAATAGGAAGATTGCCATTATAGGCGGCGGAATCACTGGACTTTCCGCCGCCTATTCTTTAAAGAAAAAGATAGAAGAAAAAGGATTGCCGATTGATATCGCACTCTTTGAAGGCAGCAATCGACTTGGTGGTAAAATTGAAACAATGCATCATGGCGATTTTGTAATTGAGCGGGGAGCCGACTCTTTCCTCGCCCGTAAGCGACCGGCTGTTGATCTTGTCAAATCTCTAGGACTTGAAGAAGAGCTTGTAAGAAATGGCACAGGTCAATCGTATGTTCTCTCGGGCGGCAAATTACATAAGATCCCGAAAGGTTCTTATCGTGGCATTCCGACAAGATTAGGCCCTTATTTCAACTCTTCTCTGTTCTCTGCAAAGGGGAAGTTAAGGGGCAGCATGGATTTGGTTCTGCCTAAAAGCAAACATGAAGGAGACCAATCGCTAGGTGCCTTTTTTCGCCACAGATTCGGCGATGAATTTGTTGAACGGCTTATCGAACCATTGCTGGCAGGCATCTATTCAGGCAATATTGATGAAATGAGCCTGATGGCAACATTCCCGCAGTTCCATGAACTTGAACAGCGTCATGGAAGTCTTGTTAAAGGTTTGCAAGCAACAATGCCTGAAATCAATACGAAGAAACAGAAAAATCCAAAGGCAAAAGAAGGCGCTTTTCTATCTCTGAGGAATGGTCTTGGAACGATGATTACAGCTCTGGAAAAGGAGCTTGGAGCAATCATTTTTAAAGATGAATCTATAGATCATATCGAAAAGAAAGAAAACAGGTTTAATCTTTTGCTTGGCAGTGGCGAAGTATTCAAGGCTGATCGTGTTGTAATCGCGACAGAACATGAAGCAGTACCGAAAATGCTCAGCCAGTACGATTTTCTAAAGGTATTGAATGAAATACCGTCCACCTCGACTGCGAATGTGGCACTCGCTTTTGACAAGACTGCCATCAGGAAGGATATAGATGGAACCGGTTTTGTCGTTGCGCGTAAGAGCAAAACACGGATTACAGCATGTACATGGACACATAAGAAATGGCCTACGACGACACCAGAGGGGAAAGCGCTCGTCCGCTGTTATGTAGGAAAACCTGATGATCAGGAAGTTGTCAATTTGTCAGATGAGGAATTGACGGAAATCGTACTTAAAGATTTGAACAAAACAATGAAAATCAAGAAAGATCCTGAATTCGCTGTAATTACCCGATGGCGGGAAGCACGTCCGCAGTATACGGTCGGACATGTAGAGCGAATGAATAAGATTCAGGCTGGTCTTGAAGCGAACCTGCCTGGCGTGTTCCTTGCAGGAAGTTCCTATGCAGGTGTTGGCATCCCAGACTGCATTGAGCAAGGGGAAAAGGCTGCATCAAATGCACTCATCCACTTGGAAAATGAGTTGTATTAGTACAGAAAGAGGCTCACCTCAATTAAGGTGAGCCTCTTTCTCATATATAATCAACTGCTGACAGCAGTCTCTCGATTTTGAATATTATCGGGCAGGATGATCGCAGTCATCACAGAGCGATACGTAGCAATCCGCCTTTTCCCTAATTTCATGTCCGCATTTGCGACATTTTCTCTTTGGCAGTTTCTTGAAGAATTCAATAATGTTGTTCATTCGAAAAAGCCTCCTTGGGATAATGGCAAAATCTGTTTACAACAACCATTGTATTATAACAATTAAGATTAGTCAATATCTGTATTATAACAAAAGCGGGGTTTTTTATGCTTAATATTGTAAATTGTATAAAAGTTAAACGAGACAATATCCGCAGAATATGTCAATTCGGTTAAAATGAGTAGTTATTTGACTGTTTGATCAACATCTGATTGAACGTTCAGACGGTTTTGGATAAAATGAAATCATGTAAGATACGCATTAACAATGGGGGATGACATGAATGAAATTCATAGATAATAAAGGTATTACAGATCCAAGGATCAATCTGGCACTGGAAGAATACATACTTGAGAACTTCGGTGAGACGGATTCCTTCCTGCTTTTCTACATAAATGAGCCATCTATCATCATTGGCCGTAACCAGAACACGATTGAGGAGATTAATACGGATTATGTTGATTCGAAAGGAATTAAAGTCGTTCGCCGTCTCTCTGGTGGTGGAGCGGTCTACCATGATCTTGGCAATCTGAACTTTAGCTTCATTACACAAGATGATGGAGATAGCTTCCATAACTTTGCTAAGTTCACCAAACCTGTCGTCGAGGCTCTTCAGTCAATCGGGGTTCCGGCTGAGTTGAAAGGACGCAACGATCTGCTTGCAGATGGCCGCAAGATTTCCGGTAATGCACAATTTGCGACAAAAGGACGTATGTTCAGCCACGGAACACTTATGTTTGATTCAGAAATTGAACATGTTGTGTCTGCACTTAATGTGAAAAAGGAAAAAATCGAATCAAAAGGAATCAAATCAATTCGTAGCAGAGTAGTGAATATATCGGAATTCCTGGAAGAAAAAATGACAATGCAGGAATTTAAGGAATTGATTTTACGCCATATCTTTGATGTGGAAAAAGTTGAAGATGTACCGCAATATGTTTTGACTGAAGAAGATTGGAAAAATGTAAATGCTATTGCTGATGAGCGTTACAGAAACTGGGACTGGAACTTTGGTAAATCCCCAGCGTTTAACAAGCAGGCTTCACATAAATTCCCATCAGGACTTGTTGATGTACGTCTAGATGTTAAAAGAGGCATCATCGAAAACTGCAAAATTTATGGTGATTTCTTCGGTGTCGGATCGATTGAAGAGGTTGAGAAGAAGCTGGTCGGAGTCAAGCATGAGCGTGAGTCGATTGAGAAAGCACTATCAGATATTGATGTGCCACATTATCTTGGAAAAATTACAAAAGAAGAATTGATTAATCTAATTTACTGATTTTGAGGGGGACAAACCCCCTCTTTTTCCTTTTTGTCATTTTTAAGAACAAATATTTGCCTATTCAGCCTTTTCGGAAACAAGGTAATTTGCTAGATTGAAGATGACCCTTTCTTTCCACTTTAATATTTGGAAGGATGTAATCAATTTGACAAATCACCTCTACGCAACAAGCTACGAAGTAAATCCTCTTACACTTGCTATTCTTTCAAGAAAAGATGAGAAGGGCAGAACGACTGCATATGTTCTTGAACAGGATGCTGAATATGTCGTTTCCCGAACGCCAACGAATATTATTGATCAGAGCTGTTCTTACTTCGGTGCGAGTCTTAAAGGCCGCCAAGAAGGGACGAGAAGTATTTGTGGCATCACACACAAAGCTCCAATCTCAATCGATCCGGCAAGCGGTATGTATTTTTTCCCGACAGCCTCTCCATCAAACGCGCTCTGTTCCTGGATCGCACATTCACATATTGAGACACTTCATTCTCTTCCTAACCAAAATACTGAGATTACTTTCAAAAATGGTACGAGTATCGTCGTTGAGGCTTCACAAGGGTCCATCATGAATCAGGTGCAGCGAACGGCTCATTTTCGCTATTTGCTTGATAAACGCCTGCAAGGTCTGCCACGCTCTTTTGGGACGTCGGAACGGCTCCCGGTAATATAAGCTCTCTCATAATTGCTTCAACCTGTTTTCTGATTGCAGGATTGAAATAGTTGCGCTGTTCTTCTTTACGTCCTGAAATGAACATATAAGATGAGAATGACTCGTTCTGACTTAGTCTCGATACTCGTATTTTCCTCTCATGCATCGATTTCCTTAGTTCGCGCCTCTCTTTTTTTGCTTTAACAAGTAATTTTTCAATGAAATCAAGATAAGGTTCTTTGATTTTAAATGCTCCATTCGCAAAATGTTTCATGTCCTGTTCGAGAACCGTAATAGCCATTGACAGGAATAGAAAGCGTGAAGCAAGGTTGAATTCATCTTCTTTTAAATAACGCATTAAAACACACTCCTTCAGATGAAGAACGTTTGTTCTATTTTATGATGCCCGATTTTTGTTATGAATGCAATGGAATTTTTTCGGGAAAGAAAGGGTCTATGCATATTCTTTCCTGTAAAAAGGTTTATACTATAGGGTATGCGGCAAATGTTCGAATTGAAGGAGAACTGACTCACATGCATGAAGCAACCTTTGTCATTCTTACACAGAATTTAAAAGATTCAGGCCAGTATGAGGAGCAAGTAAAATATCTGCTGAATCAATATGAAAACCTCGGTCCTTTACCAGGATTGCTTCTTCCATTTGCAGAAGCATTTTTACCATTTCTGCCTCTCATCGTATTTGTCTTTGCGAATGCGGCAGCATATGGTCTACTGAAAGGGTTCATTCTCTCCTGGGCTGGTTCAAGCCTAGGATCAATCCTCGTATTTCTTATTGTTCGCAGACTCGGCAGGAAGAAGTGGGTCCGAAAAATTGCGGATCATAAGCAGGTCCATAAAGTGACAGAGTGGGTGGATCGCCACGGTTTTGGACCTTTATTTCTGCTCTTATGCTTTCCATTCTCACCGTCTTCCATTATTAATATTGTTGCCGGATTAAGTCGGGTCAGCACTCAGCAATTCATTCTAGCTGTCTTATTAGGTAAGTCGGTTATGATTTTCTCTATTGCCTACGTTGGGTCGAGCATTTTCTCGTTTGCTGAGAATCCTGTGAAGACCATTGTGGTCGGCATCTGTATAGTTCTGTTCTGGATGTTTGGAAAATTGATTGAGAAGCGGCTGCAACGCCGGAACAAAATGTAGCACCAATTTACAGAGTGTGATTAAAAGAGGTTTTTTCGGGAAAAATATGAGTAAAGAAAAGACCTGGAGGAGACAGCTATGAGAAACCGACTGCTCCGGCTTATTCCACTCATGTTGGTCGCTATTATGCTAGGCATGATGGTTCATGCCGTTCTCTTTGTAAATTACATCGTGGATGGGAAATCAATGGAACCATCTTTTGATGATGGCAATACGCTTGAGGTTAACCGGATTGCGTATAATCTGCACGAAGCAAAACGTTTTGATGTCATCGTTTTTCATGCGAATGAGAATGAGGACTTTGTAAAGCGAATCATTGCGCTTCCTGGTGAAACGATTGAATTTCGTGATGACAGTCTTTTCGTGGATGGCAAGCAGATTGAGGAGCCTTTCCTGAAGAACCGGATTCATGACCAGATTGGCCAATACACAGAGGATTTCACACTTAAAGAAAAGACGGGTAAGCAGACTGTACCGCCAAACGCAGTCTTTGTAATGGGTGATAACCGGCCGGACAGTTATGATTCAAGAGCATTTGGATTTGTTGAGAAGGAACAGATTGTTGGCAAGGTGAATAGACACTGGACTGAATCCAAAAAACCGTCGAATGTATGGCAATCAGCAATAATCCCGCTATTTTCTCTATGGAAATGAGAAAATAGCGGGATTTTTTAGTTGCTAACACTGATTCAGAAAATAGAGGGACAATATTTGTTGTCGACATTTTGAAGCATTTTTCTCTCCTTTTTGGTATCTTATGGGGGAATGAATTAATGGGATATGTTCGATTTTCATTCTCTAAATTTATGGTACAATGAGAACAAATGTTTGATTTGGCTTTCGGCTGAATTTGTGGAAGTACCGGAGAGGCAGTCATTTACTAAAATGAGATAGAGATTTTAAGTGGGAGGGATTCAAATGGGCATTCGATTTGTACTTGGTCGTTCAGGAGCGGGGCAGAGTGAGCATATTATTGAGGAAATTAAACAAAAGCTGATTGAAAACCCTCAGGGACCACCCATTTTTTATGTTGTCCCTGAACAGATGACATTCCAGCAGGAGCAAGAGCTGTTCGGCGACCCGGAACTGGGTGGCAGTATTAGAGCTCAGGTAGTAAGCTTTTCCCGTCTGGCATGGCGTGTGCTTCAGGAGACAGGAGGTGGGACGAGGCAATTTATCAGTCCTGTCGGAATTCGGATGATGCTCAGAAAAATTATCGATGAAAAGGATGATGGCTGGAATGTCTTCCAAAAGGCAATAGAAAAACAAGGTTTCCTGGAGCAGCTGGAAGGGATGATTACCGAATTCAAACGGTATGATATTACACCAGGCATGCTGGAAGAGCAAATTACGGACATCGACCAGTTCACGCATAAGACACCAAGAGAAATTTCTCTTCAGAAGAAACTAGGCGACCTCACCTACATATATGAGCACCTTGCAAAGGCTCTTGCTGGCAAGTATATGGACGGAGAAGACCAGCTAGATATGTTAAGAGATAGAATTGGGACAACTTCATTTTTCCGTGATGCAGAAATCTATTTGGACGGCTTTTATCAATTCGCACCGAAGGAAATGGCTGTAGTCGAAGCTCTTATGAATAAATGTGAATGTGTCACAATTGCGCTGACGGCTGACCCAGAGCATCTTTATGAAGAAAATGAGATGTCTGAGCTTGATTTGTTTTTTAAAACAAAAGAAACTTATTGGCAGTTTAAGCAGCTAGCTGGAGTGAACGGGATTGGTGAGGAGACGTCAGTTATTTTGGATGGCAAAGATATGAAATTTGCCAACAGCTCAGCATTTCTCCATTTAGAGCGTAATTTTGATTCTCGTCCTTTCCCTGAATATAGAGGAGAGGCTCCAATAAGAATTGCAGAAGCTGTACATCCGCGTGCTGAAGTGGAGGGGATGGCACAGGAAATCCTGAACCTTGTTCGTGACAAGCATTGCCGCTTTAAAGACATTGTTATCTATATGCGTGAGCCTGACACATACCATGATCTCATTCATACAATTTTTGATGATTATGGGATTCCTGTTTTTATAGATGAAAAGAAACCGATGCTCCATCATGTGCTTATTGAACTGATTCGTTCTGCCCTTGAGATGGTTGAGAACAATTGGCGCCATGATGCAGTTTTCAGGGTGTTGAAAACAGGCTTCATTCCCGAGGGGGATGGAGAGTTTCCATTAAATGAAGACGCGATTGATGAGTTGGAAAATTACGTCCTTGAATACGGTATTCGAAGCAGAGATCAGTGGTCAGCAAAGCGTGACTGGAAGTTCCAGCGTTTCCGCGGCTTCGACGAGGCTGCACAGACAGATGAGGAATTACAAATGCAGAAACGGATCAATATGCTTCGACGGCAAGTCACAGCTGCACTTGGTAATTTTGATGAAGAAATCAGGAAAGCTGAAACGATCCGGGAAAAGTCAGAAGCGGTTTATTTCTTGTTGGAGCGGCTTAAGGTGCCGGAACAGTTGGAGAAGTGGCGCACCTATTATGATGATCATGGAGAAATTGAACGTGCCCGTGAACAGGATCAAGTATGGGATGCCATGGTTCAGCTGTTTGATGAAATGGATGAGCTCGGTGCCAAAGAAACCATTTCTTTGAAGGCTTTCCGTGAAACACTGGATGCAGGTCTTGAGTCTCTCAAATTTGCTCACGTGCCGCCAAGCTTGGACCAGGTCATTGTCGGAACAATCGATCGTTCACGTATAAACGGCAAATCGCATGCATTCCTGCTAGGCGTTAATGAAGGAGCATGGCCAATGAAGCCGCCATCAGATGGGATGATTAGTGAAGATGAGCGTGAATTGCTCTTGAAACGTGGTGTTCGACTCGCTGAAACGAGCAGGCGCAAGCTTCTTGATGATTGGTTTTATATCTATTTGGCATTCACTTCTGCACATGAAGGGTTATGGGTGAGTTATCCGCTGAGCGATGAAGAAGGAAAGGCGAAGATGCCTTCACAGCTTATAAGACGCCTGGAAGGTTTATTCCCTTCATGCAGTGAGCGCATATTGCTGCAGGATCCCGACGAACTGTATGATGCCGAGAGATTTATTACAACACCTGTCAAAACAAGAGCAGCATTGACTGCACAGCTGGCGAGGAAACAAAGGAACTATCCAGTGAAGAATATTTGGTTGGACGTTCTTAATTGGTACATTGAAAATACACCGAAATACAGTACAACGTATGCAATTTTACAAAGTTTGCATTATGATAACTTGCCGACAGATCTTGCGGAGGAAACGGTACAACAGCTTTATCCAAAACGCTTAAAAGCAAGTGTGTCCCGGCTTGAAATGTACCATCGCTGTTCCTACCAGCATTTTGCCCAGTATGGTCTTGGACTGCAGGAGCGGCGTACGTATAAGCTTGATGCACCTGATATTGGGCAGCTTTTCCATGAGGCACTCAAGAAGATTGCCGAATGGGTTCAAGGAGAAGGCAAGGACTTTTCACAGCTTACAAAAACGGATGCTGGAAATTATGCGAACAAAGCTGTCAAAAGTCTTGCTCCCATACTTCAGCACCAGATTTTACACAGTTCGAAGCGCTATGAATATATTCAACACAAATTGAAAGAAGTCATTGCTCGAGCGGCTTATGTACTTAGTGAACAGGCTAGGATGAGCGGGTTTTCCCCGGTAGGGCTTGAGGTCGGTTTTGGGGAGAAAGAAGAATTGCCGCCACTCACAATGCAGTTGCCAAATGGTTATGAGCTCATTTTGCGTGGGCGCATTGACAGGGTAGATAAGTCGATTTCTGGAAACGACCTTTATTTGCGCATCATTGATTATAAATCCAGCTCCAAGAAATTGAACTTGACCGAAGTGTATTACGGTTTGGCATTGCAGATGCTCGCTTACCTTGATGTCGTACTGCAATCTTCAGAAGCGTGGCTTGGACTCAAAGCTTCCCCTGCAGGTGTACTCTATTTCCATGTGCACAATCCGTTCATCTCCGGAGAAAAGGCACTTTCCGAAGATAAGCTTGAAGAAGAACTTTTCAAAAAGTATAAAATGAATGGCCTTTTACTTGCAGATCAGGAAGTTTTCCGGCTCATGGATAAATCAACGGAGAGTGGGACAAGCCCGATTGTGCCCGCAGGTCTGACCAAATCTGGTTCTTTCACAAAGGCTTCAAGTATTGCTGGGAAAGAGACTTTCAACCAGCTCGAAGGTCATATTCATCAACTGATGAGTCAGGCAGGACTGGACATTACATCAGGTGGCATCCATTTGAATCCATATGAGTTAAAGGATCAAGTTGCCTGCACGTTTTGCCCATTCAGTTCTGTGTGCCAATTCGATCCGCAAATTGGTACAAATGAATTCAGGAAACTCCAGCAAATGAATGAAAAGCAAGTGCTTCAAAAATTGACAGGAGAGGAGTGAGGTAATCGTGGTTAAATGGACGAAAGAACAAGAAGATGCCATTTACTCGAAAGGAAGCGATATTCTTGTAGCAGCGGCGGCAGGTTCGGGGAAAACTGCTGTCTTGGTTGAGAGAATGATTCAGAAGCTGATTGATACAGATGATCCAATCAATATTGATGAGCTTCTTGTCGTAACCTTTACAAATGCGGCTGCTCAGGAAATGCGCAACCGGATTGGCGCAGCCTTGGAGAAAGCGCTAGAAGAGAATCCCGCTTCCAACCATTTGAAAAAACAACTGTCCCTTCTGCAAAGGGCGCCAATTTCCACTCTGCATTCATTCTGTCTGGAAGTAATCCGAGAGCATGCATATTTGCTGAATATCGACCCAGCTTTTCGAATAGCGGATGAGATGGAAGCCGATTTAATTAAACAAGACGTCATTGAAGAGCTGTTTGAGGAGTGGTACGGAGAAGAAACAGGTGAGGGAAATCTTTTCTTTGCAGTTATCGACAGATTTTCCGGAGACCGCAGTGATCTTGAAGTGGAAGAGCTCATAATGGATTTGTTCACATTTGCTATGCAGAGTCCAGATCCTGATAAATGGCTCGATTCTTTGAGTGAACCGTACAATATTCCAGAAGATTTCAGGGAAGAAAACTTGGCATGGCTGAATATCATGAAAGCGGAAATCAAGCTGCAATTTGACGCGATACGAGATGAAATTGGACATGCAATGAGTATTGCAGAAGAGAAAGATGGACCTTATCAGTACTGTTCTGCAATTGAACAGGATCTAGAAGGGCTGCGGGAAGCCGAGCAACTGATTGAGGACTGGGATGCGCTTCAACAGTTTATGAACGGATTTAAATTTGCAACATTGAAAAATGCGAAAGACTGTAATGAAGATAAAAAGGCGAAGACGAAAAAATTACGTGATGATTATAAAAAACGCTGGAATGACATGAAGGATTCGTGGTTTACACGATCGCTATCTCGTCAAGTTGAAGATATGCGCGTTCTTGCTCCGGTTGTAGCCAAGCTTGCAGATCTCGTGAAACAGTTCATAAAGAGATTTGAAGAGCAGAAGAGAGAAAAGGCTTTAGTTGACTTCTCTGATTTAGAACATTTTTGTTTACGAGTTTTAACGACAATAAATGAACAGACTGGAGAACGTATTCCATCCGAAACAGCACGTGGATTCCAATCGCGCTTTAAAGAAGTTCTTATTGATGAGTATCAGGACGTCAATCTCGTGCAAGAAACGATTGTTTCACTGATCAGTGATAAAGAAGGTGCCGGCAACAGGTTCATGGTTGGAGATGTTAAGCAGAGTATTTACAGATTCCGCCATGCAGAGCCGGGACTTTTTATAGGCAAGTACAAGCGCTTTGCCGAAATGGAAGATCCAGGTAAACGGATTGACCTGGCAAGTAACTTCCGCAGCCGTAAAGAGGTACTGATCGGTGCCAACTATATATTCCGTCAAGTTCTTGATGAAGAACTCGGCGAAATTGCTTATGACAAGGATGCAGAACTGATTTATGCAAATAAAATGTACGAAGTTATGCCATATCCGGAGCCATCTCCAGAGCTTGTAATTATTGACAGAGAAAAGGGAGAAGCTGCAACTTCAGGAGAAGAGACAGGAGAAGAAACATTGGCCGATCTTGAAAAGGCCCAGCTGGAAGCCCGTGCTTATGGTGAGCGTATTAAAGAATGGATTGGTCATAAAGATAGTCCTCCTCTTCAAGTGACGGACAAAAGCAATGGTTCGCAACGTGATCTGCAGTATAGGGATATTGTCATCCTGCTGCGTTCAATGACATGGGCGCCTCAGATTGCAGACGAATTGAAGCAACTTGGAATACCTGTCTATGCCGAGATTTCATCAGGATACTTTGCAGCAATCGAAATCAAGGTGATGATCAATTTACTGAAGATCATTGACAATCCAAGGCAAGATATACCTCTTGCTTCTGTATTGAAGTCTCCAATCATTGGTTTGAATGAGGACGAACTTGCACGTGTCAGGCTTGCTGATCGTAAAAACGCTCTTTACGATGCTGTTCACCAGTATATGAAATTAGAAAATGATGAAACCGCAGCTAAGCTATCTGTCTTTATGGAGAAGCTATCCAAGTTCAGGATGAGCGCGAAACAGGGAGCGCTTGCCGATCTCATTTGGGAAATTTACCGGGAGACTGGTTTCTATGACTTTGCCGGTGGTATGCCGGGAGGGAGGCAGCGTCAGGCGAATTTGCGGGCTCTTTATGATAGAGCACGGAGTTATGAACGAACATCATTCCGCGGACTTTATCGTTTCCTTCGTTTTATAGAAAGAATGGAAGAACGTGGCGATGATCTTGGTACCGCTCGTGCACTCAGTGAGCAGGAAGATGTTGTACGCATCATGACAATCCATAAGAGTAAAGGCTTGGAATTCCCGGTCGTTATCGTAGGTGCTATGGATAAGCAATTCAATATGCAAGATTTGCGTATGAAACATTCATTGCATAAAGATTTGGGCTTTGCGATGAAATACATCGACCCGGGCAAGCGCATCATTTATCCAACTCTATTCTATCAGGCAATGAATGAATTGAAGAAACGGGAAATGCTTGCTGAAGAGATGCGTGTTTTATATGTTGCTCTTACACGTGCCAAAGAGAAGCTTCTCATGGTTGGTAATGTCAATTCTTTCGAGAAAAAACGTACAAAATGGCTGAAAGCGCTGGATGAGCCTGGATGGGTGCTGCCAGTACATCTGCGAGCCAGTGCGAATTCTTATATGGACTGGGTTGCTCCTGCGCTCGCGAGACATGAGCACGGCTTTGCATTAAGAGGTGGGGATGAGGCAATTCCTCTTACCGTTCAAGGAGAAATCAGCCAGGATCCTTCCAAGTGGAAAGTGACCGTGCTGCATGCAAGCGAGCTGTCTGAAATCGAAAAAGAAGAAGAAAATATCGAAGAATTGCTGACAGATCAAATAAAAAAATGGAAAGCACTTCCCGAACATACTGAGAAAAAAGAATGGGTTGACGCTCGTCTTTCTTACGTATATCCGTACTCTGAGGCGGCAGTCACTCGGGCTAAACAATCGGTAACAGAGATTAAAAGGCAGCGGGAAATCAGGGATGAATATTCAGGAGATCAACTTGTTAAGCCATTCCGGGCCCCAATTGCTAAACGTCCAAAATTCATGCAGGAAAAAAAGGAGCTGTCGGCAGCAGAGAGAGGGACCGCTCTTCATACTGTCATGCAGCATATCCCACTTGACCGCAATATGACAACTTCTGAAATCATGGCTTTCGCTGAGGAACTTGTCACGAAAGAGATTCTTACTGAAGAATCTGCCGAAGCGGTGGATTATACTGCAATCGAACAGTTTTTCCAAACAGATATCGGAAAAATGATGCTGAGTGCAACTCAAGTACAAAGAGAAATTCCCTTCAGTCTAAGCTTACCTGCAGAGGACGTCTATGCGAAATGGACTGGGGATGGAAAAGAGCGGGTACTTGTACAAGGGATTATCGACTGTGCCATACCTGCAGAGGACGGATCCTGGATTATTCTCGATTATAAAACTGACGAAATTCATGGCGAGATAACACCAGCTTTGGAACAAAAATTGTGGAAGCGTTATGCGACACAACTTGAACTGTATAAAACTGCAATTGAACAAATTTGGAAAATACCAGTGAAAGAAGTATGCCTTTATTTTTTCAGCAAGCAGATGCTCCTCAAACAATCTTTATAAAGAATAGATTGCCTCGGAATCCCAATCGGGAGAATCCGAGGCTTTTCAATGTTGGAAAAGGGATGCATTTTCTGTAGATGGGACAAACTAGCATGCAGGAGGTGAGCCCGAATGAATGAACAGAATCCAGAGATTAAAAAGAAAAGAACCGTAAGCAGTCTGAATCCTCAAGGTCTTACAGAAGATGAGAAGGATCATTCCCCTAAGTCGGTATTGGAAGACCGCGCGAAGAAAAAAAACACAAAAATCTAATGGAAGCAGGTGGCGGCAATCGAATCCTCATTGCTCTATTTGAAGGAATCCATGGATATGTACAGGGATAACCCTCTTTGCGAGAGCATTTTCCGCAAGCTTGAAGCGAAGGATTATGAGACGGAGAGTGCATTCATAACAGAACTGACAGATGAAGAAATCTCCTATTTGAATGCCCTCGTGCGCAAAGAATTGCGGTATGCAAATGATGCCGTGGACCGTACTCGATTCAATCAATTGAACGATATTTATGAGTTACTATACTAGTCGGAGTACATCGTAGGAAATATTATTTTTTTCGTGCCCATTGTTTTTTGATTCGTTTTGCAGTATTATATAAACATAAGCTGCGATGTGCGTATTCAACTAAGTTTTAACCTCTAATGGTTAGTTCGGGAGTTTAAGATTGAAACTGGAATGTCGTGCCGTGCAAGAGAGGCGGAAGACAGGAACGTTTCTGCAAACACCCACCTGGTGAAAAGGTGGTTTAAAACTTCGTATAAAGAGTACGGCAATTGTGGCTCATCCTATGAATATTCAAAGGCGGGTATCTTTTTAGATGCCGGTCTTTTTTGTTTTACTGTCAAAAAAGCCTGGAGAAGACATTATGTACTTAGTCTTCTCCAGGCTTTTTCTTATTTATTATCTAGAACTTCGTAAATCCGCTCTATTGCCCAGTCCATTTGATCTTTCGTAATTGTAAGTGGCGGAGCGAATCGAATGACACTGTCATGTGTTTCCTTTGCGAGTAAACCATGATTCATTAGCTCTTCACATATGCCTCGCGCATCACAATCAAACTCCATACCAATCATAAGACCCTTTCCTCGGATTTCTTTAATATGAGAATTACGGATTTCATACAGTTTTTCCTTCAAGTATTGGCCTAATTCCAAAGCTCGATCAGGGAGCTGCTCATCTTCTATTACCTCTAGAGCAGCAATGGAAACTGCACATGAGAGCGGATTGCCGCCAAAGGTGGACCCATGAGAACCAGGGGTGAAAACGCCGAGTATTTCTTTGCTGGATACGACAGCTGATATCGGCATTACACCGCCACCGAGCGCTTTTCCAAGGAGATACATGTCAGGAACAGCGTCTTCCCAGTCACAGGCGAACAGTTTACCAGTACGGCCTAGACCAACTTGTATTTCATCTGCAATGGAGAGGATATTTTCTTCTTTGCAAAGTTCAATGGCGTCACGAACATAGCCTTCTGGAGGAACAATGACACCAGCTTCACCCTGAATCGGTTCAAAGAGGAATGCCGCAGTATTTTTATTGATAGCCTCTTTTAAGGCTTCGAGATCACCATACGGAACCACTTTAAATCCAGGCAAGAGAGGTTCATAACCCCGTTTGTTCTCTGTATTGGAGGATAGCGATACAGGCACCATCGTCCGCCCATGGAAGTTATCCGTGCATGCTATGATTTCTGCCTTGCCAGGTTCAACGCCCTTCACTTCATATGCCCAGCGCCTTGCTGCTTTTATAGCTGTTTCTACAGCCTCCGCTCCTGTATTCATCGGGAGAGCCATCCCTTTGTTACAGAGCTTGCAGAGTCGATCATACCAAAGGGAGAGAGAAGCATTGTGAAAAGCACGTGATGTAAGCGTCACTTTGTCGGCCTGGTCTTTCAGTGCCTGGATAATTCTCGGGTGTCTATGACCCTGATTGACAGCGGAATAAGCGCTGAGGAAATCCATATAACGGTTGCCCTCGGGATCCTCAGTCCAAACACCTTCCGCTTTTGTGATTACAACAGGAAGTGGGTGATAGTTCTTCGCTCCGAATTCCTGATCCAAACCGATCAATTCTTCGCTTGTATGCATGGAAATTCCTCCTTTATGGTGTTATATGACGATTGTGCCTACCATGTTCGATTTCACAAATCTTCTGGCGTGAAACCCTTTTACATGAAATAAAGAAGGGCGCATGATAAGATATGAGAAAATCAGATTGCTGATTTCTTTAAAATATGAATTGAAAGGAGTATGAATATGACAACTCACTTGCATATTACTGCATGGGCACTTGCGATTATTCTGCTAATCATTACAATTGCTCTTTACAGAAAAGGGAATATGAAAGGCGGCAAGATTGCGCATATGATTCTTCGTCTTGATTATTTGCTGATTTTGTATTCGGGCGGATCTCTCCTTACATATTTGCTGACGCATAATTTCAGTGCATATGGATCTTCCCTTGTGCCAGAAGTTATCGTCAAGGCACTTGCTGGACTGTGGGTCATCGTTGCAATGGAGCTCATCGCTGTGAAAACAGGGAAAGGCAAATCTGCAAAAGGGCCATGGATTCAACTTGTCATTGCCTTGATTATTACACTTATTCTTGGATTCGGCCGCCTGCCACTCGGTGTCTGAAGAAAAAAACCATTCCAGCAAGAAGCCGGAATGGTTTTTTCGTGAACAAATTAGCAATCTTTCCAATCTCTTGTTGCAACATCCAAGATTTGCATGAATAATGTAAGCATGATTTGCAATTAGGGGGAGAGCAGATTGTCTTTTAAAAAATATATAGCCGGTTTTGCTATGTCTATCCTACTGCTTGCAGGAGTACCAGAAGCTGCAGCTGCAAGTGGGATTCAGAATGAGACGATATATCGCATACTCGTTGACAGATTTAATAATGGCACACCTGCAAATGATGGAGATGCAAATGTAAATGATCCGAATGATTTCCATGGCGGTGATTTGAAAGGGGTTACAAACAAGCTTGATTTAATTGAATCACTTGGCATGACAACAATCATTCTGTCGCCAATCATGAAGAATGCGAAAAGAGGCTACCATGGGTATTGGACTGAGGATTTTACAAAAATTGATCCGCATTTCGGAAATAAGCAGGATTGGAAAGATCTAGTAGAAAAAGCACATAAGAAAAATATTAAAGTCATTCTGGAATTTGCTCCGAGTTACATAGCGAAATCAAATGCAATTGCAAAGGATCCAAAAAAGAGCATCTGGTTCAAAGCGGAAACACCAAAAGGCAGAGAAAAATGGAAGGACCAGACTTTCGCTCTTGATTTGGACAATCCAGAGGCAGCGCAAATGTTAAAGATGGCAGGTGGGCAATGGATTGAAGACGGAGCGGATGGTTTTCTCATTCACGATGCCTCTTCAGTTTCACAAAAGTTCCTTAAAGAATTCGCCCGAGAAATGAAAAAGAAAAAACCAGAATCCTATATTTTAGCAGATAACACAAGTGGTGCTGGAAAAACACTAAAGGATTTACCTGGGATTGATGCAGTTCTGGATGAAAGTGTAAGCAGACAGTTTGATCAGTCGTTTGGTAAGCTATCTGGACATTTACCGGATAAAGCATTTAAAGAAAATACGATATTACATATAGATGGACCTGAACAAGAAAGATTTGGCCAGATTGCGGGGGAGAATGGGCGTAATGCTGCAACAGCCTGGAGATTGGCGCTAGCCTATATGTACACCGCACCAGGAGTACCAATGATTTTCCAAGGTTCTGAACTGCCAATGTACGGTAAGAAGCTTTCTGAAGTGCAACAGCTCGTTAATTTTAACAGTGGGGATCCGGATTTGAAGGAGGATTTTGAAAGGCTTGGAGCGTTAAGAAAGCAATTCAAAGTTCTGCAAACCGGAAAATTTGAACTCATTTCGAACAAGGATAGCATGTATGTGTTCAAACGTTGGGATGAAAAAGACATCATTTATGTTGCAATCAATAATGATAAACGATCCCATGCTGCAGTCATTAAAGATTTAGAAGAAGGCAGGCAGTTGAAAGGATTAATTGGGGACAATCTTGTCCGTGCTGATGAAAACAGTGATTATACGCTAACGCTGCCTCGTGAGACAGCTGAAATCTATGTGGTAAGTGAAGACAAAGGTATTAACTGGGCACTTATTATATTCATTATCGGTGTGATGGTTGTCTTCGTTGGGGCAATTATCATATTAAGCCGCAAACAAAAAAGGCACGCATCTTGATGCGTGCCTCCTTCAAGTCAGCCATTTACAATTGCTCCGCCGTTTACGTGGATGACTTGGCCAGTGACGTAGCTTGAATCCTCGCTGGCGAGATACACATAAGCTGGTGCAAGTTCCATCGGTTGGCCAGGTCGTTTCATCGGTACATTTTTTCCAAATTCACGGACTTTATCTTCATCGAATGTTGAAGGAATGAGCGGTGTCCAAATCGGTCCTGGAGCAACACCGTTAACTCGAATTCCTTTCTCGACAAGCTCCTGGGAAAGTGAACGTGTGAAGGATGTGATTGCGCCTTTTGTGGAAGAATAATCAATCAGTTCTTCACTGCCTCTATAAGCTGTAATTGAAGTAGTATTGACAATTGTACTTCCTGACTTCAAGTGTGGAAGAGCGCTTCTCGTCAAGTACATCATTCCGAATATATTCGTTCGGAATGTCTGTTCAATCTGATCAGGCTTCACATCAAGGAATTTATCCTGCGGGTGCTGTTCACCAGCATTATTGATCAGAATATCAAGCTTGCCGAGTTCTGAAACAGTTTTCTCCACGGCAGAATCACAGAAGGAAGGATCACCAATATCTCCTTGGATAAGAAGGCATTTGGAACCAGCATCTTCGACGAGCTGTTTTGTCTTTTTGGCGTCTTCCATCTCTTCTTCAAGGTGGATAATTGCAACATCGGCACCTTCTTTGGCAAAATAGATGCTTACAGCGCGACCAATTCCGCTGTCACCGCCAGAGATAAGTGCTACTTTATTTTTAAGTTTGTCACTGCCCTTATAGCCTTCACGGATGTATTCTGGCTTAATTTCCATATTGGCTTCAATGCCAGGCTGACTGTTTAGTTGTTCAGTATGGTTTTCCAGTTGTTTGCTTTTGTTCTCGGATGTCATTCTATAGCCCTCCATCATTATTGGAATCACTAAAGAATGTACCCGTAAAACATGGAGTTAATCCTTCAAAAAGAAAAGAGCCAAAGTACCAGGGCCCGAATGAGCTCCGATTACGGCGCCGACCATTTCAATGACAATGTCTTTTACATTGTGTTTGTCCCGGATCATTTCCGCGAGCTGCTCGGCTCTTTCGCGGCAGTCCCCATGACTGATTGCGATTGTTTGTCCTTCAAGATTATGAGAGCGTTCTTCCATTACTTCGACCATGCGGCCGAGGACACGTTTCGTTCCGCGGATTTTTTCCCGAGGGACGAGCTTGCCATCCTCCATATCGAGAAGGGGTTTGATTTTGAGCATAGTACCGATGAATGCGGCTGTCTTAGATACACGTCCGCCACGGTACAGAAATTCCAAGTCATCCACGGTGAAAATATGCTCCATCCGAGCAGACTGATCAATCCCGTGCTTAATGATTTCACTGGCATCCATACCTTCAGCAGCCATCTGTCCGGCTTTTAACACGATAAGACCGTAGCCCAGAGAGGCGCATTTCGTATCAATGATGTGAAGATCTGCCTCAGGATATTTTTCTTTCGTTTGTTGTTCAGCCAACTTTGCAGTGGAAAAAGTACCCGAAAGGCCAGATGAGAAGGCGAAGTAGATTAGGGTTTCATCCTCCTTGGCAGCTTCCTGGAAGATGGTAAGGAAAGTCTGCAATGAGACCTGTGCCGTCTTAATGATTTCTCCTTTGCGCATGGCACTATATACTGTCTCTGGTGAGATATCCACCTGATCTTTGTATTCAGCATTATCATACTGAACGGTTAGTGGCAGTACTTCAACAGGTAAACCGGCAAGACGCTCAGGAGGCAGGTCGCATGCAGAATCTGCAAGAATTCGAATTGTCATAGGAGACACCGTCCATTTCAATTAAGTTTTAACAATAAGTTTATGAGGAATCGCAGGCTTAGTCAAAGTTTAATAAGCCAGTGACTTTAGCATCAAGGAGGAAACATCATGTTTTTTATTGAAGCACGGAGAATTGCTGTTGTCATTCTCGGTTCGCTGTTTGGAGCAGTAGCTCTTAATTTCTTCATGATTCATGCGAATATTTATGCGAGTGGCGTAACAGGTGCGGCCCAGTTGCTTGCAAGTATTTTTAAAGATTATGTTGGAATTCATATTACGACAGGTATTCTTGTTCTGCTGCTCAATATTCCAATTGCCATTCTTGGCTGGTTTAAAGTAGGAAAGGGTTTTACTATTTACAGTTCTATTTCAGTCCTGTTTCTAACATTGTTCCTGGAGATCATTCCAACAATGGAACTTTCTCACGATATTATTCTGAATGCAGTGTTTGGTGGAGTGGTAAGTGGAATTGGCATTGGCATAACACTTAAAGTCGGTGCTTCCACAGGCGGAATGGATATTATCGCCATGCTTCTTTCAAGGATGAAGGACAGGCCGATTGGGACTTATTTTCTTCTATTGAACGGTTTGATCATTCTGCTTGCAGGGGTCTTGTACAAGCCGGAGAATGCGCTATATACACTCGTTACGCTATACGTCTCAACACGAGTCATTGACGCGATTCATACGCGCCACGAAAAGGTTACGGCAATGATTATTACCCACCGTGCTGAAGAACTAAAGTCCGCTATTCATGAAAAGCTGATACGGGGAATTACAATCTTGCCGGCAAAAGGTGCCTATACAAACGAAGACAAAAACATGCTATATCTCGTTATAACACGTTATGAACTATATGATTTGGAACGAATTATTAGTGAAGTCGATCCAAATGCCTTCACAAACGTAGTACAGACAACCGGCATATTCGGCTTCTTCAGAAAAGATGATAAAGCAATATAAATGGGGGAGAGAAGGATGAAAAAATGGTTGCTATGTATAGCTTTGACTGGTGCAATTCTGAACGGTTGCAGTGACAAAGAAAATGCGACTGAGCCAGATGATGCAGCTGAGCAGGATACGGTTGTTAAGCCTCAGACAGAGGAGCTAGTGCCAACCGGGTTTAAGGACATCCAATTTAATAAAGATCAAGAAAACATTTATGTGAAAGGTGAGGCAAAGGCGGAGAATGGCATTTTCTATTACAAAGTGGAAACACAAGAAGGCAAGGAACTGCTGCCTGAGAAGGAAATAAAGCTGGCTCACTCGCATGCTTACTTGCCCTACAAATTAAAACTTGATCGCAATAAGCTTAATGCAGACAAGGTCGTCATTTTACGAATGTACAGTAAAAATGACAAAGGAAAACCAACAGATCAAAATTATTTTCCAATTGAACAAGATAAAATTGAATTAAAAAAGCAGTGAGTATAAAGAAATAAGGGACAGCCGGATTAAACCGAGGCTGTCCCTTATTTTTTAATACCCGTGAGCTTCGAATACTTTCTCAACTTCGGGTGTCAATTGATCCCATTCGATATCAAAGTCTTTATTAACAGTAATAAAGTTCTGATAGCCGAAAACGTTGTCTACACCTTCAATTTTCAAAAGATCATTCAAAATTTCATGTTCGCTCGTTTCGCCAGCTTTCACAGATATACTGCCATCGCCCTGGAAAATGAGCTTGTCCGTAGTAAATTTAATTGCGTTTGGATTTGGAGTTACTTCAGCTCTTACGCCCATTGTATTTGGATACCTCCCATTACATGCTGAATCAATCATATCAGAAACCGAAAGAATACTAAAGCTCTATGTACCCCTCTTCCTTGCAAATGGAAGAGGGGGGTGATGCAATCCCGTTTCATCCCCTGAATGAATTGGCAATTGCCTTGTTTCTACCTATCCCTGGATGGCTGCCGGACTTATGAAAACTGGTCTGACTGATCGTTCAGCAAACCACGGCTTTGCAATGTCTGCTCAAGCTCCTGAAGATGACCTTTTTCTTCTTCAGTTGCATTTGAATAAGCTGCTTCAATTGCCTTTTGTGTAGCGTGCTTTTCAGCATCATTTGCATTGCCGTTTTTTGAATTCAGATTTGTAATCATTTCACGTGCTTGATCAAACATGTTGTCCATGATGAAGCCTCCTTTTTATTGGAAAACCTTCTTTTATTGCTTCATGCTGGATGAGGCAAAAAAAGAAGTGAACGCTTTTTCGGGTTTCTCCCTTGCGCTCACTTCTATTATGGGGTTGTACTTGATCAAGTATGAAAGGAAATTGCCGGCAATCATGTTGTTCTTACTTTTAAGCTGAGATAATCGGATAAAAAGATGCCGATGCCATCCTGTTCATTTGTCAGGGTAACCTGCCCGGCAATTGACTTAAGCTCATCAATCGCATTGCCCATTGCTACGCCTACACCAGCATATTCAATCATCTCAAGATCATTGTCCTCGTCGCCAAAGGCAATAATCTGCTCACGAGGTATGTTGAAATAATCGGCAACTTGTTTAAGGCCGACTGCTTTATTAATACCTTTGCGAACAATTTCAATAATATTCCATGGCGCTCCCCAATTGCGATGTTCAACAAGTTCTGCATGTTCATTATTCAACTCTGAACGCAAATCATCAACAGTTGCCATATTTGGGTGGATTAATATTGAAGTTGGATCTTCTTGCAGCTGTTGCTTGAGATTACCAATGTAGAACGGTTCATTCTCCCTCATGCTTTCAGGGAGGGAAGAACGGAAAATATCGAGGATTGCTTCGTCATACTGGTCGAGGTAGACGTTGTCCTGGATTTCTGCAAGGATGTTGCGTACATTCACTTCATGACAAGAATCAACAATCTTCAATGCAGTGTCTACAGGTAATGGTGTATGGGAAATTTTCCAATGTTTATCAAAGGGGTTGTGAACGAGAGCGCCATTGAAATTGATCATTGGCGTTTCAAGCCCTAATGCTTCATAATATTGAATACTCGCCCGATGCGGTCTGCCGGTGGCAATGACGACGACATGACCTGCTTCCTTGGCTTCAAAGATCGTTTGTTTCGTCTGACTACTGATTGTTTTTTCATCTGTAAGCAACGTACCGTCAAGATCAAGTGCGATTAAATGTCTGGACTTCACTATTTACTCACCTCACAAATGGATTGTACCATTCTGATAAGGTTTCGTATAATGATTTGGTATGAATGGTGAAGCAATTATCCTGCAATTTACAAAACATTAACAGCAGAAAGGATTTTTACGATGCTCGTCATTCAAGATATTGAAATTAAAGAAGTCCCGTGCCTCGTGATTGAAAATTCCGTTGATGTCGGTAAGCCGCTTCCGCTGTTTGTTTATCATCATGGTTTCCAAAGTGCGCGTGAGCACAGCCTGCCTATCGGATATATGCTTGCAAATAAAGGATTTCGTGTCATATTGCCGGATGCATTGCACCATGGTGTTCGTGAAAATGGAATCAATGCTTTTGAACGAAGTCTCGCTTTTTGGGATATCGTAATGAAAAACGTTGAGGATACGAAATTAATTTACGACTATTATCAAAAGCAAAATTTGATTGAGAACAAACAATTTTTTGTGGCAGGTACAAGCATGGGAGGCATTACAACAGCAGCAGCTCTTGTGGCACATGACTTCATTACTGGAGCCGGCCTCTTGATGGGGACTGCGATGCTTGGGTCATATGCTGAACTGCTTGGTGAGCGTGTACGAAAAGAGGGGGCGAGGATTGCAGATTCCGAACTCGAGGCGGCACACCAAATGATTTTGCCATTTGATTTGTCTGGTCAACTTGAGAAGCTTAACAGACGTCCACTGTTCATCTGGCATGGAGAAAAAGATTCGGTCATCCCATTTTCATTTGCGAAAGAGTTTTATGAAAAGGCGAAGGAATACTATCCAGATAATGGTGAAATTACTTTTATGAAGGCACCAGGTGTC
Source organism: Aciduricibacillus chroicocephali (assembly GCF_030762805.1). Classification (NCBI taxonomy): domain Bacteria; kingdom Bacillati; phylum Bacillota; class Bacilli; order Caryophanales; family Bacillaceae; genus Aciduricibacillus; species Aciduricibacillus chroicocephali. Next base: position 924,936 of record NZ_CP129113.1, read on the forward strand.
GGACATAAAGTGAATAGGGCTGCTATGCTTGCGGCCGCAGACTGGTTCGGCTCTTTCATATCGAAAGACAAAAGGTGAAAAATTTTTCAAAATATGCAATACTATGTTTAAATCATTGAAGGTTGAAAAGGAGGATGTACATGAGTAAGGAACTTGAAGAAAATATTATGGGTGCTCTCGAAAACGTAATTGACCCGGAACTCGGTATTGATATTGTCAATCTTGGTCTTGTATACGGTGTTTCTATTAATGAAGAGGGCTTCTGCACAGTGACAATGACACTGACATCAATGGGCTGCCCGCTTGCTGGCCATATTGAAGCTGACATCCGACGCGCGCTCGCGGATATTCCCGAAATCAAAGAATTGAAAGTGGAGATTGTCTGGAATCCGCCATGGGGTAAGGACAAGATGTCCCGCTATGCAAAAATCGCACTGGGCATTCCTGATTGATCTGACTTAAAAGCTGGTTCCATATGTGAACCGGCTTTTTTAATTAGAGAGGTTTCTAAAATGGAAAGAAAGGGTATGAAAATGGTTAGAGGTAAAATTCCTGTTTTCCAAATTGTCGGTTACAAGAACTCCGGCAAGACAACATTAATGGAATGGCTTGTTGAGCAGCTTGCATTATCCGGCATACGAGCTGGGACAATTAAGCACCATGGGCATGGAGGCAAACCTGCTCGATCGGAGAACACCGATTCCTCTCGATTCCTCAAAGCTGGAGCGGATTGTTCTGCGGTAGTCGGAGATGGAGAATGGCAACTCATTCTTTCTGAGTCGATGCCCCTAACCCTTGAGCAAATGATTGAAATGCAGAAAATGCTCGGTGCCGATCTCATCTTGATTGAAGGATTTAAAAATGAACATTATCCTAAGATTGTAATGTTGCGCGGAGAAGGAGATATGCAACTGCTTCAGTTAGATAATGTGATTGGTGCTGGCGGATGGCAACGGCCGAGTCTGAGCAATGAAGAGTTACTTGCATTCTCTTTGGAAAACTTTGAGGAATATAGTAAGGACGTAATGGAATTATTGATGAGCAGGTGAACAAGTTGGACAAATTATTTTGGATTTCTGATATGCCCATAGATTCGGGTGAAGTTATTAATAAGGTCGTACGTCCTGAAGCTGGAGCGGTTAGTACTTTCATTGGGATCGCCCGTGAATTCACAAAAGGGAAACGGACACTTTTTCTCGAGTATGAGGCTTATGTGCCAATGGCTGAGAAGAAGCTTGCTGAGATTGGCAAGGAGATAAATGAGCGCTGGCCGGATGCTAAAACTGCAATTGCTCATAGAGTAGGCAGACTGGACATTTCTGATATTGCAGTTGTTATTGCAGTATCAACACCTCACAGGGCGGATGCTTTTGAGGCGAGTCGTTATGCGATAGAGCGGATTAAGGAAATGGTACCGATTTGGAAACGAGAGAATTGGGAAGATGGAACAGAATGGCTCGGTGACCAGCTGGAAAAAGTCGCTGGAGAACCAGGGAAGGAGTCGGCTGGAAGTGATTGAAGTCTTGTTTTTTGCTGGTTTAAAAGAGGAAGCCGGAATGGCCAGTATGCAAGTCGATGCTATCGGAATGACTGTTGAGGAAATGTGTGAGAAGTATTTAGTTAAGCTGAACTTGCCAAGTCTTGACAAGGCTATGACAGCAATTAATGAAGAATACGCACCAGGCTCTGCAGTACTTAATTCTGGTGATGTCGTTGCCTTTATCCCGCCTGTAAGCGGTGGTTAAGAAATAGAAAAAAACACCCGTAGATGTTCTCGCATATTAAGCGGGAATATTCATCGGGTGTTTTTTGATTAGAGGAAAATAATAACGAGAATTCCGGCAATAAAGCAGTAATATGAGAAGTATTTTAAATTTCCTTTTGCCATCACATTCATAAACCATCTCAATGCAAAATAAGAAGCAATGAGAGAAGCAGCAAAAGCTATAGCATACGGAATTGCCAGTATGCTGAAGTTCGGATCATTTACAATGTCTTTAGCTGAAAGAATCGTAACACCGAGACTTACTGGAATGTACAGCAGGAAGGAAAAACGAAGTGCAGTTTCCTGTTTCATTCCAAGCAGCATGGCAGCAACAATTGTTGCTCCTGAACGGCTGATTCCTGGAATTAAGGCGATCGTTTGGGCCAGTCCGATTATAATTGCATCTTTTGCTTTCAGGTCACCGTCATTTTTGCGGCCGCGCAGATTACGAATCGTCCATAACGCAACTCCCGTAATGAGCAGAGTCACTCCTACGATTGTAACCCCTGCAAGTCGAGCGCTTATGTAGTCTTCAAGAAGTATTCCGAAGACACCGGTTGGAATGGTCGCCAAAGCTAAAAATAGCACGAACCGAAAATTGGACTTGTCCGCCTTGTTGCGTGTAAAAATGTATCGAAGAAAACCTGCAGCAAGGCGCAGAATATCCTGTCGATAAATAATCAACACTGCAATTAGCGATGCGAAGTTCACAAGAATTTCGAAGCTTAGGCCTTCGATATTGACACCGAATATTTTTTTGAAAATCACGATATGGCCACTTGATGAAATTGGGATTGGTTCTGTAAAACCTTGAATGGCACCAAGTACCAGGAATTTGATCAGGATCCAAAGATCAGAAATTGATTCCATATTAGACACTTCCTTTTCTGCTTCGTTTGCCAATGTCACCTTTTCTGGGCACTTTCATAGGATGCTCTTGTAAAAGGGGAACTGAGGCGTGAAATACAATCATCAATAAATGTACGATTTATACAGCCGGCATATGCATGTTTATGTATTAGCGGAGATGAAAGGTGGCTCCATGTTTAATGGGGTCGTAACTGGTTTTGACGATGAAATGTGTACCTTGCTCTGCCTTATGGACCAGCTGAAGACGAGATGCGTAATGATACCGCAGATAACAGACCGTTCGGCTGGGGCCCCCAATACCCTATTACAATCCTTTCGGCTAAGGATATTCGCCAGGTTGGTATGGCTGTGGACAGCAGGCTGATACTTCCTCTTGCTGGGCTGTTGCACTGAGTTTATTGCCATGGTACTAACTAAAACAATCCTTGCCTTTTATGAGAAAAAAGGCAAGGATTGTTTTAGTTTCTTAACATATAATTTACAAAGTTTCTGACTTGCTGCTGTCACCGAGAATACCTTCACCGACAATGAAGACAGTGAGTGAAATGACAGCTACCATTGCAAACATCAGTACAAAACTGAACTCCTGTCCGCCCATAGCGGTCAGCATGTAAGAGATGGCACTGCCAATGGCTATTCCCCAGATCAGTGTCATAATATATCTCATCTAAAACACCTCATTTGAAATGTCTGACTAAATATGAGTTTACCACGATTGAAGTTAAATCGAAAGCGGTTATTGAAAGGGTGGGCTTGATGAATATTTATATTGACAATTGCTACAGCTGGGTTGGCTATCATATAGCGAATGACTTTCTAGAGCATGGATGGACAGTATGTAGCCAAAACATGCCGAGAAATGAGGGGGAAGATCATCTGGCAATGTTCCTTGGACGTAACAGCCGCTTCCACTCTGATGATTTTATTGAAAATCCCGATGCCCGGATTTTAATTGAGACCGAATGTTCAGAAGAACCATCACTTACCGTGCTGGCAAACGAAAGAAAATGGCACATCAGTTGCCCTTTTCTAATCGGGGAATGGATGCCGTTAGATGGAGATCATCTGTACAATGGCTGCGAATCAGAATTAGTGTATACATGTGAACTTTCAGATTTTCTTAGACAATCATTGAACGGGAATCTTCCTAACGGGCATGTACAGTTTATTTCAAGGCACTCAAAAAGAGTTCCACTCGATTGTTCCGGTGTAGCGGTATCATTATCAGAACTGGCTCCTGAAGAAAAACTGATGAAAGTGAAAGACCATTTTAACCGATTTCGCCACCTGTATATATAAACAAAGAGAGAAACGATTATGATTGCAAGTTCAAAATAAATACATTAAAATTAGTACCAAGTCTTAATATGCACTCTAATACAATGTAATTTATATAGAATAGTTCTAAGGGGATGTATAAATGGGAGTCGGATTGCTCGGTACAGGTTATTACGTACCGCCAAAGATATTGACCAATAAAGATTTAGAGAAAATTGTAGAAACGAATGATGAATGGATTCAAACGAGGACAGGTATCAAAGAACGTCGAATTGCAGCAGACGATGTGACAGCAGCAGACATGGCATATGATGCAGCAGTCCAGGCATTGGAAAATGCAGAAGTGAAAGCTGAAGAGTTGGACATGATTCTCGTTGCTTCCATAACTGGTGAATCTTCTACACCGTCAATTGCATGTATTCTCCAGGACCGCCTTGGAGCTTTTGGCGCATCAGCAATGGATATCAATGCAGCATGCTCAGGGTTTCTCTATGCTGCTGTGACAGCTTACCAGTTCATTGCTGCGAAAACATATAGTAAGATTCTGATCATTGGTACAGAAAAACTTACAAAAATTACGGATTGGGAAGATCGCAATACATGCATTCTCTTCGGTGACGGAGCCGGTGCTGCTGTAATGGGTGAAGTTTCTGATGGAAAAGGAATTCTTTCCTTTGATCTTGGAGCGAACGGAACCGGTGGCAAGCACTTGTATGAAAGTGATAGAGGCTACCTCGTTCAGAACGGCCGGGAAGTATTCAAATTTGCAGTTAGACAGATGCCTGACTCTGTAGAAAAAGTTATCGATAAAGCCGGACTCGGAAAGGAAGAAGTCGATTTTCTCGTTCCGCATCAAGCGAATATCCGTATCATGGAAGCGGCACGTCAGAGAATTGGAATTCCGGAAGAAAAAATGGCACAATCGATTAGGAGATATGGAAATACATCGGCAGCATCAGTTCCAATCGCTCTTGCTGAAGAAGTGGAAAAAGGCAACATTAAAGATGGAGATCTAATCATTCTTGTCGGTTTTGGCGGAGGATTGACATGGGGATCCCTCGCTATGCGTTGGGGCCGGTAATCATAAGATTCAGGAGGAACATTCATGGAAAAAAACAGAGTAGTAATTACAGGAATCGGTGCTATTACACCGCTTGGCAATGATGCAAAAACATTATGGAATAATTTGCAGGAAGGCAAATCGGGAATCGATTACGTAACTCGTATAAATCGTGAAGATTTTCCAGTTAGCGCTGCTGCTGAAGTAAAAGACTTCGATCCAACGCTTTATATGGATAAAAAAGATGCGAAGCGTATGGATTTGTTCACTCAGTATGCTGTGGCAGCTGCGAAGATGGCTGTTGAGGATGCAAAACTAGTCATTGATGACTCTAATGCTGACCGTATTGGCGTATGGATTGGTTCTGGTATCGGTGGAATGCAGACTTTGGAAACACAGCACCAGAATTTCATGGAAAAGGGCTATCGTCGAGTCAGCCCATTCTTCGTACCGATGATGATTCCGGATATGGCTGCAGGGCAAGTCTCTATCCAGCTAGGAGCAAAGGGTATTAATTCTTGCTCAGTAACAGCATGTGCTTCAGGTGCGAATTCAATTGGGGATGCTTTCAAAGCGATTCAGCGCGGTGATGTAGATTGCATGATTGCAGGCGGTACAGAAGCACCTTTGACAAACATGGCATTCGCTGGTTTCTCCACAGCAAAGGCACTTACTTTCAATGAAAATCCATCGAAAGCGAGCCGACCTTTTGATTTGAACCGTGATGGTTTTGTTATGGGCGAAGGAGCGGGGATTCTCGTTCTTGAAAAACTTGATGATGCACTTAAGCGCGGAGCTCATATTTATGCTGAAATCATCGGTTATGGTGCAACAGGAGATGCTTATCATATTACAGCTCCTGCAGAAGGCGGAGAAGGTGCTGCTCGTGCAATGAACCAAGCACTTTCAGACGGTGGAATCAGCCCTGAGCAGGTTGATTACATCAATGCTCACGGGACAAGCACGAACTTGAATGATAAATACGAAACAATGGCGATTAAAACTGTATTTGGTGATTATGCATACAAGCTTGCAGTTTCATCAACTAAATCAATGACCGGGCACTTGCTTGGAGCGGCAGGCGGCATCGAAGCTGTCATTTCCGCAAAAGCAATTGAAGATGGCATTATTCCGCCAACAATCAATTATGATACTCCAGATCCAGAGTGTGATCTTGATTACGTTCCAAACGAGGCGCGCAAACAAAAGCTTGATGTTGTTTTGAGCAACTCACTCGGTTTTGGTGGACATAACGTATCTTTGTTGTTTAAGAAGTACGAATAGAATCTTGAAGGCTGTCTGTTTATACAGACAGCCTTTTTTAATGTATGATTCACTGCCAGGCATCATAGCATTGTAATATTGGACAAGTCCTTCAGGTGGTGTTTTCATGGGCTGTATATTTCTTTTTCTGATTGGTTTCGGCCTCTGTGTATCAGGTGGCGTCACTTTAATTGCATATACGAATTTTTTGCCAGCAGGTATCTCTTGGACGGAATATGGTATTTTCATTTCCGGGCGGATTGAGTGCTACTTTTTCCCGGCAGGCTTGCTGCTCATGACAATAGCAGTTCTACTCTATCCTGATGAAAGTTCACGGCACGAGGAATAGATACGTTGCCTGATGGTGATAATGTACCTAAACCATCACGAACAAAGAGGGTAGGGTTGTCTTATGTTGTACATGCATGATGTATGGGTGAACTGGTTCGAAGGCGAAGAAAATGCGTATAGTGTTTGTCATTTTCATGAATGGCGCAAGGAAGATACAATTGATATGCTTGATCAGGTGCCGCTCCTTTACATAACAGATGAGCTGTTCACCTATATTGAGAATGATATGCACGAGTTGCCAAAGTGTCTATTGCAAAAGATTCACAAGAAAGGTTACGCTAGAAAAGGGCAAGTGAGAGAAACACTTGAGTATGCAGCAGTCATAACTAACGGACAGGAAGTTCTCGTATTTGATACAATTGGTTATCAGATTCCAGTTAGAAAAAGTCGTCTGATCCCCCGTCAGGAACAGCTTGTTTTCAGCATGATTGAGAAACGTTCACCTGAATCTTTCGGATATAGAAAAGGTGATTACAAAAAGGAATATCATATGTTGTCTATGCCTCCTCATATGGTCACGGGGCTAACAAGAAAAGAACGTCAGATGAAACAACTGCTTATGATTGCACTAGATCAGCTTAAAAACACAGAAAATCCTGATGAGCTTCGCTACTGGCTGACTGAATGGGATCCAAAAAGCTATCATATGGCCCTTGATGCCAGTGAAGAAGAGATATGGCAGAAATTGTACAATGGTGTTTCTAATGGATGGGGCAAACGCCAGGAAGAGTTATGCCGCAAAATGGTAAAAGGGCAAGCCTTTCTTGAAAAAATGTGGGAATTGGAAGTTGGAGAAGAAGAAAACTCAATGAAATAAAAAATGGCGGCTTCGATTAGAAGCCGCCATTTTTTATTTGCGTTTTTTAACACGTCCAAGTCCCATTGCTTTCATTGCTTTTGCAAGTGTTTTGTTTGCTGCTTGATTCGCTTTTTCCGCACCACTGTCAAGAATGTCATCAAGCTCTTCTGACTGCATAAGCTCTGCATGTTTCTCCTGAATCGGCTGAAGTACACTAAGAACAGCATTCGCTGTGCTTTGTTTGAAGTCGCCATAGCCTTGTCCGGCAAAACGCTTCTCCAGCTCTTCGATAGATTCTCCGGAACAGCTGGCATGGATCGTAAGCAAGTTTGAGACACCAGGCTTATTTACTTTATCAAACTTGACAACACCTTCAGAATCAGTAACCGCACTCTTAATTTTCTTTTCGATCTGTTTAGGTGTATCTAACATAGAAATGAAGCCTTTTTCATTTTCATCAGATTTGCTCATTTTCTTTGTCGGTTCCTGCAGTGACATGATTCGAGCACCGACTTCCGGCATACGGATGTCCGGAATAGTAAAGATGTCATTGAATCTGTTGTTGAAACGCTGAGCCAAATCACGTGTCAACTCAAGATGCTGCTTCTGGTCTTCACCGACAGGAACAATATCAGCATTATAAAGAAGAATATCAGCAGCCATAAGGGAAGGGTATGTAAACAAGGCGGAGGAAATCGCTTCTTTCCCTGCTGATTTGTCTTTGAATTGTGTCATTCGTTCCAATTCACCCATATAGCTGATTGACTGAAGCATCCAACCGAGCTGCGCATGTGCTGGCACTTCGGATTGAATGAAAAGCGTCGCCTGTTCCGGATCGAGCCCGCATGCTACATAAAGAGCTGCAAGGGAACGGATATTTTCGCGCAATTTAAGTCTATCTTGCGGCACTGTAATGGCATGTTCATCAACAATGCAGAAATAACAATTATAATCATTTTGCAGCTGGACGAATTGTTTCAATGCACCGAGATAATTGCCGATCGTCGGCGTGCCGCTCGGTTGAATTCCTGAGAAAATCGTTTCCATACTGTAAGCCTCCAATTTTGCAACAAAAAAGAAAAATCCCTGAGATTATACAAAAAGATAAGCAGGGGAATGATTGCATGATTATGTTCATACTATTATATACTAGCAAAAAGAGCGAAAGCAAGCGGACACAAATGAATTAGAAAGTGTGTTTGTCACAAAGCTGTAAAGGGAATGTTCATCTAAGCAATAATTGTTATATAATAGAAGAATAACTTGAATTATGCAGGAGGTTGAAGATTGCGAAAAGGAATCTTGTCAGCAAGTGTCACTTTGGGAATCATGGCGGCATCTTTTGTAACAGGGGAAGTAAGTGCTGCTGAGATGACGGCGAGTGCTCATACGTTACGAGCCGTCGACGTCAAACCTTATGATATACATAAACCATTAAAACGTTTTAAGTTCGATTCGGGCCTCTCGTTCGATTATCCCCATGCAGTCAGAGGAATTTACGTAACAGGGCCTTCGGCAGGTGGAGAGCGTTTCAAGGAATTGCTTAACCTCGTAGACAAAAGCGACCTCAATGCAATGGTAATCGATGTGAAAGAGGACTATGGAAAGCTCACCTTCAAGCCGGAAGATGAGAAATTCAATTGGGCCTCAGACGATTTCATTAAAGATCCAAGGCAAATGCTAAAGACATTAGAGAAAAAGGGCATTTATCCAATTGCTCGTGTCGTTGTATTCAAAGACTCCGTATTTGCGAAGAAGCATCCTGAATATTCCTTTAAGGAAAACGGCGAAGTATGGAGTAACGGCAAAGGAGAATCCTTTGTCAATCCATTTAATAAAGAAGTCTGGGAGTACAATGTTAAAGTTGCCAAAATGGCAGCAGAGCTTGGTTTTCAGGAAATCCAGTTTGACTATGTACGTTTTCCTGAAGGATTTGAGAATAAAGACGAGGAATTGGAATACTCACTAGGCGATTATGAGAATTCAAATTTGGATCCTGTCAAAAGAAGGGTACAAGCTGTTACAGATTTTGTGAAATATGCTAAAAAAGAATTATCTCCTTATGATGTAGATGTTGCTGTTGATATTTTTGGATATGCGGCAACAATACCTGAAACACCGGGAATCGGACAGAATTTTTCTAAGATTAGTGAAAATGTTGATGTTATTTCTTCAATGATCTATCCAAGTCATTGGACGAGCTATTTTGGGATTGATATGCCTGACAAAGAACCTTACAGGCTCGTGAATGAGTATACTAAGGTAGAGAACAGTATTTTAAAGAAGTTGAAGAATCCTCCGGTCTCAAGACCATGGATTCAGGATTTCGAAGCTCCATGGCTATATGGTGGATCAAGCCCGACTCAATACGGGAAGGCCGAAGTGGAGGCACAGATCAAAGCTTTAAATGAGAATGGGGTCAATGAATTTCTCATATGGAATGCCGGAAACAAATATACAAAAGGTGTCGACTATACGCCGCTCGATTAGACATTCCTAAATGGGATGTCTTTTTTTAAAAAAAAATTTAAATAAAAAGGTTTTAACATTTAAAAAAAGGGTTATTATAACAACGTAGCGAATTTATCTAAAGATGACAAACAGATTAAGTTAATGTAAATTTAGTCCATACTCTACCTATCCCTTGACAATTGTAGTATAATATACATAGGGGCTAGATTAAAATAATTTTAATCTGAATTTGGTTTCTCATACGCAGTACGATACTTAATCCAAACGAGGAGTGAAGTTACATGGTAACACTTTATACCTCACCAAGCTGTACTTCATGCAGAAAAGCAAAAGCATGGCTCGAGGAGCACGAAATTCCATTCACAGAACGGAACATCTTCTCAGAACCACTTTCGCTTGATGAAATCAAAGAAATTCTGCGAATGACAGAAGACGGTACAGATGAAATTATTTCAACACGCTCAAAGGTTTTCCAAAAGCTGAATATTGATATTGAGCACTTGCCGCTGAAGAATCTTTATAATTTGATTCAGCAAAACCCTGGCTTGTTGCGTAGACCGATCATTCTTGATGAGAAGCGTCTTCAAGTGGGATACAATGAAGACGAAATCCGCAGATTCTTGCCGAGAACTGTACGTACATTCCAGTTGCGTGAAGCGCAGAAAATGGTCAACTAACCCGAAAAAACAACATATTTTAACAAATGTAACGCAGGGTTTTATTAACCCTGCGTTTTTAGCATATTCCGTTTCAAAAACGTGACAAGCGGGCTGAAATGATATAGAATGATAGACCAAATACAAGTTTTATTTTGCTAGGCATTTGAAATTCAGGGGCTGACTGAATTTTGCATATATTATCATAAGCTCCTACAGCCGAATATTGATTAACCGGTAACAATGAAGGGTATATATTTGTACAGCAACATGCATGCAATCCAGGCGGTCGCATATCCCGCTGGCCGCGGCTCTCTGCAAGCAACCGGAATGATTCCGAAAGTTTTGTTGCGGCAGGCCGGTTATTCAGGCGCATGAGCAGATTCCTACAGAGGGGAGAGAGCGATCATGGAAATAGAGAGAATTAATGAAAATACAGTTAAATTCTATATATCTTATATTGATATTGAAGATCGTGGGTTTGAACGTGAAGAGATCTGGTATGACAGAGAGCGGAGTGAACAGCTTTTCTGGCAGATGATGGATGAAGTGAATTACAAGGAAGATTTTAATGTTGATGGACCACTTTGGATACAGGTTCAGGCAATGGATAAAGGTTTGGAAATCACGGTTACAAAAGCTCAGCTAAGCAATAATGGCGAAGATATTGAGCTTCCGATTGAGCATGGCGCAGCAGATGAAATGACTGTAGATGAAAAAATCGAGAACATTCTTGAAGAAAAGTTTGGCAACAGGCACGAAATGGAAGATGGGAGCGAAGAGGGAAGTCTTTCGTTGATTGCCCAGTTCATTGACTTTGAAGATGTCATCCAATTGAGCCATTACTTTAAAGAAGATGAGCAGAATCTTATTACGAAATTGTTTGCTTTCAAAGATAAGTATTTCCTATATGTAGAATTCCCAGAAACGATGAGTGACGACAAACAAGAAGACTTGATTAGCCAGCTATTCGAATTTGGCGATGACTCGGATATGACAATTCATCTGCTTGAGGAATACGGAAAAGTCATCTTTGATGAAAGATCACTCTCACAAGTACAAATGTATTTCTCTGCCTGAAAAAAGATACCTTGCAGGAGGTATCTTTTTTATTTTCTCTTCAAAATTTCTTTATGAATCTTCATTTTGTTACTCTGCAACTTAATAAAAATCAATTTTAGTTTAAGAAAAGGAGTTCGGTGTGCCTTGGTGGAATAATATCCATGAGGTGATCAGAATGCTACAGGCAATAGATGAATCTGGCCAAAGTATCATTCCAGCTGCTCTTAATATGGAGAGCCTTAATTATTTAAAGAAGGAGAGGCATTCCTTTTACTGTCCCGAGTGCAAAAAGCCAGTCATCCTGAAGGCTGGAAGACGGGTGATTCCGCATTTTGCCCACTTTGCTACTAGTAATTGTGGAGGAGGAGAGGGCGGTTATCATGAAAATGGTAAATGGCAGCTGTTCAATTGGCTTGCAAATCAGAATCTGGATGTTTCTTTGGAAGCATTTTTGGAAGAAGTGAAGCGCCGTCCTGACATTCTCTTAAAGATAGGTGACCGCCGAATCGTAATTGAGTATCAATGTGCTCAGATTACCCAAGAGGAGATTCGCAGCAGAATGGACGATTACGATCAGGCAGGCCTTGAACAAATTTGGATTCTTGGCGGAAATCGGCTGAAACGTCTTGGAAGTACCTCATTGTCACTTGATTATTTTTCTCAATATTTTCTCCATCGTTATAAGAAAACCCCAGACGAATATCTCTACTTTTATTGCCCCGGAACGATACATTTCGCAATCTTTCATAACCCTCTGTTCGCGAATAAAAGAAAAGCGTTTGGCACAATCCAATTCAGCCATATAAAAAGAATTAATTTTAAAGATCTCTTCCAGCCTTTCCATTTTAAATCGGAACAAATTGCCCAATGCTGGGAAAATGAAAAAGAATCATTTCGAAAGTCAGCAAGTCGCAGATGCTACGGTGAAGAAATGAGATTTCATCAGTGGCTTTATTCACATGGTTGGCACGTTAGTACGCTTCCAGCATGTATCGGTTTGCCAGTAAGAAATGCGAATGAAATGAGATTGCCTACTTTTCACTGGCAGGCGAGACTTGTCATGGAGATAATTAGACCTGCTTTTAATCGACAAGCATTATCCTTAAATTCAATCAAGTCGAGTATGAGCCGTTTCGTGGTGGTCAATGATAATCTGCCTATTCTGCAAGAAGGCATCGATCCTGTTGTCGATTATGTGATGCAACTGTCCCATCTAGGATATCTGAATATATATCCCGATGGCACAATCACTTGTGAAAAGCGGATTGATTTACACAGAAATGTGGAACATTCATTGCATGAGGACTCTCTGATTATGCAGAAGTGGCTGCAGTTGCAGAAGATGCCGAATCAAAAGAAGAGCATGATTCCTGCAAATTCAGCTATACTATAGACAGGGAAATTCAACCAGCCTGCAAGTGTGCAACAGTCCGATTTTTGTTGCATTGCAGGCCTATTTTAAGGAGGAAAGAAATAATGGCAAAAAACTCAGTAAAAGAACTGCCAAAACGTGAGGAACTTAAGGTTGAAGATACATGGAAGCTGGAAGATATTTTTGCAACGGATGAAGACTGGGAAAAATCTTTTAAAGAGCTCCAAAAAGACATTCCAAAAGTCGAAGCGTATCGAGGCAAGCTCGGAGAATCGGCACAAGAACTCGTTTCGCTATTTAAGCTTCAGGATGAGCTCTCCAATAGACTTGGGCGCCTATATACATACGCTCATATGCGGTATGATCAGGATACGGCAAACAGCTTCTATCAGGGGATGAACCAGAAGGCTGAATCATTGCTCACCGAGGCGGGCAGTGCGATGAGCTTCATCGTGCCGGAAATTATTGCAATTGATACAGATAAAATTGAACATTTCATTAAAGAAAATAATGATCTGAAAGGTTATAAACTTACATTGGATGAGATTACTCGCCAAAAGGCACATATTCTTTCTGAAAAGGAAGAAAGTTTGCTCGCGTTGGCGTCTGAACCACTTGGATCGGCTGAGACGACATTTGGAATGTTAAATAATGCCGACCTGCAATTCCCTGTCATTAAAAATGAAAACGGGGAAGAGGTAGAATTGACTCATGGACGTTATGTAGGATTCCTTGAATCGAAGGATCGTGATGTACGTAAAGCGGCTTTTAAGGCAATGTATGAGACGTACGGGAAATACCGAAATACATTTGCTTCCACATTATCGGGAACTGTAAAAAAGGATAATTTCTATGCAAAAGTACGTAAATACGATTCAGCTAGACAATCCGCATTGGATGGCAACAATATCCCTGAATCTGTATATGACAATTTGGTGGAAGCTGTAAATGAGCGCCTGCCACTCCTGCATCGCTATATCAAACTGCGCAAAAAGGTACTCGGTCTTGATGAGTTGCATATGTATGATATGTACACACCGCTTGTTAAAAATGCTGATATGAAAATAGATTATGAACAGGCGAAACAATACGTGCTGGACGGTCTGCAGCCACTTGGAGAAGACTATAAACGCATTCTCGAAGAAGCTTTTTCAAATCGTTGGATTGATGTCCATGAGAATAAAGGTAAGCGGAGCGGTGCATATTCTTCCGGCTCTTACAGTACAAATCCGTATATTTTGCTGAACTGGCAGGATAAAGTGAATGACCTGTTTACACTTGTCCATGAACTTGGACATTCAGTGCATAGCTATTATACGCGTAAAAACCAGCCTTATCGTTATGGAAACTATTCGATTTTTGTTGCAGAAGTTGCGTCAACAACGAATGAGAACTTGCTAAGTGAATATATGATCAATAATCTCGAAGATAAGAATGAAAAACTGTATCTGCTGAATCATTATCTTGAAGGTTTCCGCGGCACTGTTTTCCGTCAGACAATGTTTGCTGAATTTGAGCATGATATTCATATGCGTATGCAAAATGGTGAAGCACTTACTGCTGATTCACTCAGTGAGATTTATTATAATCTGAACAAAAAATACTTTGGTGATGATGTTGTTTCTGATGAAGAAATCGGTTTGGAATGGGCAAGGATTCCACATTTCTATTACAACTACTATGTGTATCAGTATGCTACTGGATTCTCTGCGGCAGCAGCTCTTTCACACGGTATTCTAACTGGAAAAGAAGGGGCAGTCGATCACTATCTTGATTTCTTAAAAGCAGGAAGTAGTGATTACCCTATTGAAGTTTTGAAAAAAGCTGGTGTAGATATGGATTCCAAGCAGCCAATCCTTGATGCACTTGACGTCTTTGAAGAAAAACTAAATGAAATGGAAAAGCTTCTTGCTGAATAACAGTTTAAGACGGTGTGCTCTAGGCACACCGTCTTTTTTTATCTTGTCCAACCTCTGTACACATGCCGATTGAAAAAGGTATAAAACATCATAAAAATTGCAATAAACAGAAGTGGAAGTGTCAGCAATAATGAAATCAGGCGCATCATGGCGAGGACGTTAAGACAAAATGCAAATAAAGTAAACAACATAGACAACATTGGTAACCATTTAGCCACATGCAATATCTCCCTTCAAATCACTTGAAATTAGCATATGTGACAGCATTGTGAATCAGAATTGACAAAAATATGGACAAGCTTTAGGACCACTTGTTCATGTAATCACATGATTGTAAAATAAAACTAAGACACCCCTATGTTTAATAAATGGTGATGGCTTCTTCCTATGGAAGGTCAAGCAAAGGATATACATACCCCGTATATCCTTATTTTTTACATATGATATGCAGTTCCTTTATGAAGAGAAGTTCCTGAAATCTTATATGAATGTAAAAATACTTAGGAAACAAAAAAAAGCGTATGGCAGTTTGCCAATACGCTTCTCTATTTAATATATTTCCAGAAATTCCCGTGTTTCGCGGGGATTTTACGAACTTTTCTTCTTAGTTGGAGTTTCATCATTTCTCTTTCTGCTTTTTCCAATGTCCAATCGTAAACAAAGGCAATTTCATATGTGCCAACTATTTTATAAAAACTGAGAAATTCCTCCAGTGGCAGATTTGCTGAAGGCAAAGGGTTTCGCTGCAAGATTTCTTTTAGAACAAGTACGTAAATATGGTATGAATGCAATCCTGAGATCTTTATTCCGTCTTCATTGTCATCTGCTTGGTTAAAGAAGACTAGAGAAGGGAATGTATCGACATCCATTTCCCGTGTGAGTTTCAAATCGCATTGCAATGCTTTGCGAGCTGAGACAGAATAAAGGTCGTCCTTGAATTCTTCTATATCCAGACCGACTTCTTCCGCACATTCAACGATAACCGATTCATCGGAAACATTCTGTTTGTAAAGGAAAGCAGCTTCCTGCAAACGTCTAAGGAAAATCCTTCCTGCTCTTTTGCCTTGAAGTCCTGCAGCTTTGATTGCAAGAGAAGCAACCCATGGAGAGGAAATAGGATTCTCGACCCAAAGATCTCCATCACAACTCATACCTGTCCGCTTGGCAGTTCGTTCCCAATCCCGTTTTAAGTCTTCAGGTTTTTTCTGTGCTTCCAAATTCAGTGAATCCAGCTTGCTGCTGATGATCGGCTGAATTGTGAAAAAACGTCCGTACTGCATTGTAAGTTTTTTAAGAATGGGATCAAGTGACCAGCACTCTGCGCATAGCGGATCAATAAAGACAAATAT
The DNA here is from genome assembly GCF_030762805.1 of Aciduricibacillus chroicocephali. Classification (NCBI taxonomy): domain Bacteria; kingdom Bacillati; phylum Bacillota; class Bacilli; order Caryophanales; family Bacillaceae; genus Aciduricibacillus; species Aciduricibacillus chroicocephali. The sequence continues at coordinate 941,152 of NZ_CP129113.1, forward strand.
TTCAACAGGTTTCTGAAAGAAATCAAAATACTGACAACTATCCGAGTGTGTAGTTTGAACCGGGCCGCAAGACTCGAATCTGTTACGCTTCCTACTCACACCGATTCTCCTTTCCACAATTATGGCGTATTCATCATATGGTGGGCAGTCATTGTCAACCGTTCAAGCATGAATGAAAAATGCGGTTCTTCAATGTCAGCCTCATCCATTGCAGCTTTCATACATTCAAGCCAGGCATCCTTTCGTTCAGGTGTAATCTCGAAGGGGAGATGCCGGCGTCTTAGCCGCGGATGGCCTCTTTCTTCTGAATATAAAGGGGGTCCGCCAAGAAATTGAGTCATGAACATATACTGCTTACGGGCAACCTCTGTAAGATCCTCCGGAAAAATTGGAGTCAATGCCGGGTGGCTGCCAACCCTTTCGTAAAAGGCTGGGATAAGCTTGTCCATTGTTGCTGCTCCGCCGATCGCTTCGTATAAACTAATTGCATCCGACATATTCAAGCACCTCAACTTTATAAATATTATTGTAGCAATGCGGTCATTTTCCGGCAAATATTCTGTTTGCAAGAAAGTTTGAAACCGACTATTTATTTCTTTTTCATACTGTTATAGAACCGTTCAATTTTATTTGGTGTTTTCCGTCTAGGTATGGAGAATTCCTGTAATACTTCCTCCATTGCAGCCTGTCCGGATTTACGATCCATGGCTTCGATTTCCAATTCGTAATCGTTTTCTCCATTATAAGTACTGTAGTCAAGAACAAGCAGTACTCCATTACTTTTTGTCTCCAGACGTTCTGTTGTAAGAGAACCGAACAATTTCAGATCTGCTTCATTAACTCCAAGTTGTTCAAGTTGCTCTCCGACATTTTCTTTAGGAAGAGGGCTTCCTTCAATCCAGGATGCAGCTTCTTCATCAGTGAGGGTGTCATGTGTTTCCAGCAAACCATCTGGGTGGGGTTCTTTCAGAGTCAGGGTAAATCGGTCATTTTTCTCCCGGATTCTTAAAGCGGATCCCTTCTGCTTAAGGTTAAATGCTTCTGTATCAAAATAATGATTCGTTTGGGTCATACTTGCACTGTGGAAGGGGAGGCCTGCTCGAAGCTTCGTATACTCTTCTTTACTTAGCAGGTTTTTAAATTCAATTTCAATTTCTTGTGCCATTATGGACCTCCGTCGTTTTTTTCGTATTATCGCCCAAGCAGATTAAATATGCAAAGAATAACCTCTACCTGTGTTATGATAAGAGTACATGCGTTTACATTGTACAGATGCAAGTTGCAGGTGGTGTTTTTATGGTGAATTGGGAAACAAATCTTGCTCCCTATGCTCAAGCGATTGCAGAACTTAAAGTGAAACTAAAAGCAATGCGCGGTCAATTTCAGAGTGAATCGCGACATTCTCCAATCGAATTCATTACTGGAAGAATCAAGCCAGTAAAAAGCATTCTTGAAAAAGCAGCAGGAAAGAATCTTGACCCTAATAATTTCACTGGAATTGAAAGCGAACTTCAGGATATAGCAGGACTGCGCGTCGTCTGTCAATTTGTCGATGATATCTATACAGTTGTCGATATGATTCGGGAACGCAAAGACTTGAGTATTATTGAAGAAAGAGACTATATCAGAACACATAAGGAAAGCGGCTATCGTTCCTATCATCTGATTATTGAATATCCTGTTGAAACGATACATGGATTGAAGATTGTCATTGCCGAAATCCAAATCCGGACACTGGCGATGAATTTCTGGGCTTCCAATGAACACTCTTTGAATTACAAATACAAAGGCAGCATACCGGCGCACATTAAGGAAAGATTACGCAAAGCCGCCGAGGCTGCATACAAACTCGATGAAGAAATGTCCAAAATCAAACATGAAATACAAGAAGCGCATCAAATTATTGATGAATTCTGATACGTTCGGTCATCGCGTACCATGGCATGACCAAAGGGGGACCATACAGTGAAATTCGATATTGTTTCCAGAGGAGACCATCGCTCCAACAATATCAAGGCAACGATGAAGCAATATTTGACTGATTTTGATTTGGAGTACAGTGAGGAAGAGCCTGATCTCGTCATTTCCATCGGAGGAGACGGAACCTTTCTGGAAGCGTTTCACCGCTATATGCACCGTCTTAGCGAGACGGCATTTATCGGGGTACATACGGGGCATCTTGGTTTCTATGCTGACTGGATGCTGGATGAGGTGGAAAAGTTGATCATTGAGATTGCTAAGACACCTTTCCAAGTCGTTGAGTATCCAATCCTAGAAGTAATTATTCGCTCCAAGACAGGTGGCGAGGAAGATCGTTATCTTGCTTTGAACGAAGCGACAATCAAAACAGCAGAGGGTTCGGTCGTATTTGATGTCGAAATCAAGGGAGAGCACTTCGAGACATTTAGAGGAGATGGTCTCTGCATCTCTACGCCATCAGGAAGTACTGCATATAATAAAGCACTAGGAGGAGCAATATTGCACCCTTCTATTGAAGCTGTTCAAATTACGGAAATGGCTTCGATCAACAACCGGGTCTTCAGGACAATCGGTTCTCCAATGATTTTGCCTAAGCATCATACATGTGTTCTTAGACCAATTGTAGATAGAAGTTTTCTTCTTGCTATTGATCACTTCACGGAGACATATACGAATGTGAAATCCATTCAGTGTCGTGTCGCCAAGGAAAAAATCCGTTTTGCTCGTTTCCGTCCTTTCCCGTTCTGGAATCGAGTTCGTGATTCATTTGTTAGAGAAGGCGACAGAACAAGAATGGACGATTAATATGCGGACGGTTTGGATTGTGGAACAAGAAGCAGATGGCGAAGTTCTGAAAAATTACTTGCGAGAAAATAAGGGCTTCTCCAGACGATTGTTAAAAGCAATGAAAGCTGAAGGTGGAAAAGTACTTGTAAATGGACTTGATTATCCGCTTAGTGGTCTAGTCTCATCTGGTGATAAAGTGGAGTGCATCCTTTTGTCCGAAGAGAGGGGGCATACACTTCTAGCGGAGCCAATCCCGCTTTCAATTAAGTTCGAGGATGATTATCTTCTTATAGTGGACAAGCTGCCTGGAATGGCTGTTATTCCTTCAAGGCAACATCCATCCGGAACGGTTGCCAATGCGCTGCTTGCCCATTACGATAAGCAAGGTTTGAACAGTACTGTTCATGTTGTAACAAGGCTTGATAAAGATACGTCAGGCCTTGTTCTTGTCGCGAAAAATCGGTATATTCATTCTTTATTATCCGTCTCTCAAAAGGCTGGGCAAATATCGCGTACGTATGAAGCTGTTGTTGAAGGCCATTTTGAAGAAGAGGCCTCGACAATCGATTTACCGATTGGACGGAAAGAAGGGTCGATTATCGAACGTGCCGTTAATAATGAGGGGCAAGAGGCTGTCACACATTACAAAGTATTGCGGTCGAATAATCATTTATCTCTACTTTCTGTAAAACTGGAGACTGGGAGAACCCATCAGATTCGGGTACACTTCTCTCACATTGGACATCCTCTTGCCGGTGATACCTTATATGGGGGAGGAACTGAATACATAAAAAGACAGGCACTCCATTGTGAGCACCTGAGCTTTTCCCATCCTGTTACAGGAGAGGATCTCCATTTCAGTTCTGACTTGCCGGAGGACATTCAACTCCTCATTCGGGAAATGAATTGAATCTCGTTTCGTCATAAGCTTGACGGGAGGGTACAGAAATGGTTGTTTCTTCCGGCAACCGAAAGGCAGTAAGCTTGTTGCCAAATACACAGCCCGTATCAATATTGACTGTATGATTAAGGAATCGCGGTTCTTTCACTGGTGTATGACCATATACGATCCAGTAAGAACCGTGATATTTTTGTGCCCAATCCCGGCGGACGGGCCGTCCATCAGGATGGAATTCACCTGTCGTATCTCCATATAGTACAAACGATTTGACCTTCTTATCAGATCTGCCAATATAGGATTCTTTTATGCCAGCGTGAGCAGCAACTGCCTGTACATCTTTAAGATGTAAGTAAAGCGGAGCCTTCGTATAAAGAGCGATGAACATCCGAGCGATTTTTTGCTGCTCCTTGGAAGGTAAATCCTTTAATTCGGCAACAGTCGTCTCAAGACCATGCATAAGCTTCACATTGTTGCCACGAAAGTAACGATACAGCTTATCACAATGGTTGCCGGGCACATATTTAGCTTTTTCATGTCTGACAACCATCTCATAAGCAAGCTTAATTACAGAAAAAGAGTCCGGTCCGCGGTCGGTAAGATCTCCAATGAAAACCGGGATTCGACCATCCGGATGAATATATATTTCATCTGTCTTTTCATAGCCAAGATGCTGGAATAGATCGCAGAGTTCCTCATAGCAACCGTGTATATCTCCAATAAAATCATACTTCAATGCTGTTTCCTCCTAACCTTTTCAAATTCAATGCCATATTGGGCGAATGCACATATGATACCCCTTAATCATATACTTAACCAGACCCGAAATTAAAAGGAGTGCATCGCCATGGGAGAAAGCCGTTATGCAAAGAAACCTCTGTTGTATATTGAACAGCCAGGTATCCGTGAACCGAAGGCGGAAATGCAAACTACTTACCGTAGTCCTTCAAGAAAAGATAATGCTCAGCCATCTTCACTCGGAAGCGATTCAAATTCTTCTAAGGGAAGCCGAGGAACCGGAAAGAAGCGAAATGCATTCCATGAACAGCTGCTGGCAAGTCAAAAAGGACGAAAGCGTCCGGCGACAGAATATGAATTGAGCAAGGCAGAAGAGGAAGAAAAAGTAACAGAGCCTCAGAATGAAAAGAAAGTTGAGGCGGAAGCAGTAGTTAGTGAACAAAAGGAACAGGAACAAAGTGATAAGAAACAGAACGTACAGAAAAATACCAGCCCTGAGTTTGTCCATTTGCCGTTCAATGAACTTGATCTCCGAGGAAAAATTAACTATTTTCTTAATAAACCCCCGCTAGTTCCTGTGCTTAAATGTGAATTACGTACTTCAGAACAGACTCATTTAGGGGTTATTGAAAAGTTTGAGAATGAAATTGTACATTTGCGTAAAAAGCGTAAAGCAAATCCGGAACTGATTCCATTTGAAGAAATTACAAGTATTAGACTGCTTGGTTTTTAAAATAGGAAGCGGCCCGCCCATCATGGCGGGCCGCTTTATTAGTTGTTAGCAGTTTGCCTGGATGGCAGGCAAGCAAGTAACATGGCAGAAGCAATTAAGATCAACTGTCAGGCAGAGTCCTGTTGCCTGAAGATGGTCCGTTGGCTGACAAGCAGGTGTCTTAGGATCATCTTTACATTTTCCTTCTTCGTTTTCATGGCCAACTTCTGTGTCAGGTTTGTGGCAGCCATGTGAAGCGAGCAATTCAAGCACGGCACAGTTATCATTCGTTACCTTTTTTACTTTAAAGAAGAAGCTGCCGATAGCTCGAGTCAATTTATCGTGCCCATGGTGATGATGCTGGCCGACTCCATAACCTTTAAACGGTTTACAAGTCCCTTTGCAGTAAAGGATAACAGGTACTGTGTCCAAATCGTTACCTGGCTCAGTTTCACCAAGCAAGTCACTGATGGACTGTTCACAGCTCGTGTCACAGCAATCGTTATTTACTACATCATTTTGAGCTGCAACAATCTCTCTTAGAATACGACTAACACAATTTTCCCCCAAATGTTCAGGTTTGACGTTTTCTCCACAACCCATGAATCATTCCCCTTTCAATTTCTCAATTTGACTTTCATGTCCCTAACAATTTATGAACGCGCAGTTTAACTGTGTGGGCAAAAGCTGGTTTTGAAAAAAAGAGAATTGGGAATGATGAAAAAGGAGAGATGTGTTAGATCTATGCATATAATAAAAGGAAAAGCCAAAAAAATCTGACTTTTCCTATTCAGACGGCCAAATATCCATTATTAGTTCCGAATCATTAATTAAGAAGAAACAAACATCCAGAAATGAGGAGGCGGAGACAATGGGCTATATTGCACCAGTTACAAATTACCAGTATGCTGACTATCAGAAAAGGGTTACTGCTGAAAAGAGAGATCCAATCCATATAGAAAAGCCTTTTAAAGTCGTTTTGGAAACCCAATATGAAGAAACATATGACTCCGAAACGAAAGTTAGGAATGAACATAGATTGGAATCTTCAGAAAAACGCAATCCATACACTTTCGGCCAGTATGAGCCATCTTACTATAACAATGCTGCTGTAGCTGCGGTAACCGGAAAAGGGCAGTTATTCAGCGGCATGGTCTGATTCATCTTTGTTCAATCCTTTACCGTCTTGAGCCAATAATTTTTGATCGGGAGTCCATTCAGCATAAAATACATCTTTAACTCGCGTGAATCCTTGCTCTTTCAATTTTTGCATCAGCCATTTTTCATTACGACCCATTTCATTGAGATTGTCATGAATGATTGCTCCATCAATCACAAGGGTCATCGGAAGACGGACTGGTTTTGGAACAAGATTGTGATCTTGCCTATCTGCCATTTGGAAGTCGGACTTCTTCAGGACAGATAACGTTCCATCCGTTTCAAGGATAGCCGAATGAACCTCGGACACCGTAAATGCATTTTTTGCTCGAAGTAAATGCTGAAGCTGGTTAATATCGAGCTTATTTTTGCGCATGGAATCTCTAATAAGTTCTCCACGTTGGATAATGATTGCCGGTCTTCCTTCTAGGAAAGAGCGGGAACGGTTGAACTTCTGGGTAATCATTTCGGTACCATACATAAGAACGCTCCAGATGAAAATGACAAGCGCTATTTCGATAATTCCTGTATTCTTATCGAAGAGTGCATTTCCTATAAGGTCACCTAATACGAGTGCGGAAATAAAGTCAAAGGTCGTAATCTGGGAGATTTGCGTTTTACCCATGATTTTAGCAAAAATGAGCAGAGCAAAAAATCCGAAAACCATTTCATATATCATTGATAAATAAAACTGCATAGAGTTGATCCCTCCGTGAATTACTCAGATTCCTATGCTTTAGTCATCTCCCATCGATTGCAAAGCATACATAATAAAAACAGCCGACACCATGATATGGAGTCGGCTGTTTTTATTTAGTTCAGTTCCCGAGAACGAAGGAGTCGTACACTGTCCAAGATCCATTTTCAAGTTGATAAAGGAGATGGAAACGGTCAACTTTGTCTTGGAACTGGATTTTTTTCATGCGCAGGCTGCTGAAAACATCGGAGAATTCATCATCTGTCAAATTTTGGGCAATTGTAATATGCGGGACGAAGGAGTGTTTACCTTGAGCAGGGAAAATTCCTTCATGCATATGACTGTTCAAGTCGATGAGTGATTGGATAGGTTCCACTTTGAAATAGATCGTATTTGTGACTGGTGCAAAGGAGCTGACCTTATTGATATAGACTGTGAATGGTTTCGTGTCCTTCGCAATGTATCTCAGTTCAGTCGATAATTCCTTAATAAGCTCTTCTTCGGCTTCGAAAGGTGTTTTCAAAGTAATATGCGGAGGAATCAGCGAATAGTGGGGATCGTACCGCTTTCTGTACGAATTGGCTTCGTCCTGTACGGATTTGGATGGAAAAATGGCAATACCGAATTTCATGATAAAACCTCCTGTTCTCAAATTATACAAATATTCTTGCGGATGTACAACGTATATTTTGAATATTGCCGCTATGGCATTATGTGAATATAAGGAAGTGGACTTTTTTATTCTATGTTTCATTATATCAGAACATGACTCTGTAACTGACCAAATATAATCTCTATAGAAGTGCAAAACGAGCTTTCCATCTATTCCCAAAATATTCAAATGCTAAACATTTTAAACATAAAGTGATGCATATTTTCCTTTTTGTGAAATCAGTTGGGCATGTGTTCCTTGTTCAATAATCTGTCCGTGTTCTAAAACAATAATTTGGTCAGCCTCTTCAACTGTGTTCAGGCGATGGGCAATAACGAAGCTTGTACGATTCCTCATCAGTTCCTTTAAGGCTTGTTGGATATGCATCTCCGTGATTGTATCTATATTACTTGTCGCCTCATCGAGTATAAGGATTTCTGGTTCCTTCAGAAATGCTCGTGCAATTGCCAAAAGCTGTTTCTGTCCCTGACTGATGCCGCTGCCGGATTGGTCAAGCATCGTGTCATAGCCATTCGGTAAGGAGCTGATAAAATTATGTGCGTTCGCTTGTTTCGACGCAGCTATAACTTCCTCGTTTGTCGCATCTAACTTCCCATAACGGATATTTTCTCGAATAGAGCCTTTGAATAGGAATGTATCTTGAAGCACAATCGCCATATGTTGTCGCAAGCTTGTACGGCGGATGGAATTCAGTTCTATTCCATCTAGTTTTATGCTGCCTGAGTCGTAATCGTAAAAGCGGGCGATCAAGTTTGCAATTGTCGTTTTACCTGCTCCGGTATGTCCGACAAAAGCAACTGTCTGACCGGGAAGTACTTCAAAATTAATGTCTTTTAAAATGCTTCTTTCATCATATGCAAAGCCTACATTGTTAAAAGCAAAATGGCCATTTGTCTTTTTCAATTCTTTGCCTTCATCTTCCTTAAGATCCTCAGGTTGCTCATCAAGGACTTGAAAGACCCGTTCGGCTCCAGCAACAGCAGACAGGACGACATTGAACTGATTGGCAAGATCATTAAGCGGCCTTGTGAACTGGCGGGCGTATTCAATGAAAATGACAATAACACCAACTGTAATTGTACCTTTAACTGCAAGCCAGCCGCCAAATAAAGCGATAAGAGCGAAGCTTAAAAAGTTCAGCGTATTCATTACTTTAGGAATCAAGCCGGAAATTGCCTGTGCCCAAAAGCCTGATTGTTGTAAAGCTTCATTATGGTTTCTGAAATCTTCTGCAAATCGTGCTTCCTGAGAAAATAGACGGACTATTTTCTGACCATTGAATGTTTCGTCGACAAAGCCATTCATTTCTCCAAGGTCCTTTTGTTGCAGTTTATATAAAGGGCCAGTACGATTCGTAATCCATTTCGTTCCGATGAAGAGCAATGGAACGACAATCATGGTGACTACAGTTAGGAGAGGGCTCAGCATTAGCATAACGACTATTGTTCCGCAGAGTGTAAGTACACTTGAGAAAATCTGAATGACTGATTGATTCAATGTACTATTAACATTGTCAATATCATTCGTGACGCGACTCATGAGGTCCCCTTGTTTCCTTTTGTCATAATAGCTAATTGGAAGCCTGTGAAATTGTTCGAAAAGCTGCTGCCTAAGCTTATAGACAATGTTCTGGCCGATGCCGACCATCCAGTAATTCTGTAAGAAGGTGGCAAGAGCAAGCAAGATATAAACGAAAGCTAATGTACCGATCAACAGGCCAAGCCCTTTTGACATGCCGCCGCTAATATACTTGTCAATTCCACGTCCAACGAGGTACGGTCCAAGCAAACTGAATACTGTGCTTAGCAAAACCATGAAAATAACGATGATGAGCATTCGTTTTTCCTTGCCAAAATAGGACCAGAGACGCTTAATTGTTCCTTTTGCATCTTTGGCTCGCTTTTTGTCCTTGCCTTTGACGTCTTTAAGTGTAATTTTCTTTTGTTGGAAAGGCTCAGTCCATTGTTTGACGTTCACGCAAAGCTCCTCCTTCCGCTTGAGATTCTAAAATTGACTGATACAGACCGGATTGAGCAAGCAGTTCCTTATGTGGAGCAAGACCGACTGCCTTTCCGCCATCAAGCAGCATGACACGATCCGCATTTTTGGCTGTTCGAATTTTTTGGGTGATCAATAAAGTCGTACATTCATACTTATCCAGAGCTTTTAGCAATTTGGATTCTGTAGTGGTATCAAGAGCGCTTGTACTATCATCAAGCATAAGAATGAGAGGCTTGGCAATCAGAGCTCTGGCAATGGAGATACGCTGCTTCTGTCCACCGGAAAGATTCACCCCACGCTGCCCAATAACGGTTTCATAGCCAGATTCGAGGTTAGAGATCAAGTCATGAATCTGAGCGTCTTTTGCTGCCTGTTCCATTTCTTCATCTGTAGCATTCTCTTTACCAAAAAGGATGTTCTCGCGAATTGTTCCACTGAAGAGCATCGCTTCCTGAGGAACAAAGCCGATTGATTTACGCAAATGTGTCAGATCATATTCTGTTACCGGACTTCCATCAATCGAGATAACACCTTCATCCGGGTCAAATAGGCGGGGAATCAGTTCGAATAAAGTTGTTTTACCAGTTCCAGTCGTACCCATAATGGCGATCCGTTCACCAGTTTTTATCTTAAAAGAAATGCGGTTCAAGACTTTTTGCGGTTTGTCCGGGTATGCAAAGGAGACATCATTAAACTCAATTGAGCCAGTAAGAGGGATTTTTTTGGATAGCCCAGCTATTAACGGTTTCTGGTCATCTGCTGACAGAACAGCATCTACTCTGTTCACTGAAGCTTTAGCCCGGGAAATTGCAAGTGTAATGAAGGTGAAAGTGGAGACCATAATTGAAATTCGCAATGCATAATTGATGATTGCTACGACATCTCCGATTGAAGAATTGCCAGCAACTGACTCACGATGCCCGAACCAAAGAATAAATAGTAATGTGGCATTCATGATAACGAGCAGAAGAGGCATTGAAGCCTCAACAAACCGAAAAGTATTCCTTGTTTCATCTGCAAGTTTTCTATTTGCCGCTTTAAAGCGCTTTTCTTCATGCTTTCTGCGTACGAAAGCTCTAATCAACTTCATACCGGATAAATTCTCCTGCATGACCTGGTTCACTTCATCGACATTTTCCTGAACAGTATTGAAGCGTTCTCCAGCTTTTTTTAGTACCCAAAATAGAAAAATGAGAGCGGCTGGGACTGTAATTAAGAAAACAACAGCAATTTTTGCATCTAATAGAAAGGCCATAATGATTGAACCGATTATTGTCAGAGGAGCCTTTGCCATGATTCGCATGCCCATGAACAATGTATTTTGAATTTGCCGGATATCATTGGTGAACCTTGTGACAAGAGCAGACGCAGGGAAACGTGCCATATTCCTATATGAAAAATTTTGGACTTTATTAAAAAGGTCTGTTCGTAAATCAGAGCTGAAACGAATGGCGGCGAAAGAGCCATAAAAAGAATTAGCAAGTCCTGCTAGAAATGCTATAAGGGATATGCCAATCATGATCGTCCCCCAATACATGACAATGGACAAATCCTGGTGCAGGACACCTTCATTAATCATCTTTGCGAGCATTACAGGGAGAACAAGGTCGATTCCCATTTCCGCAATGGTGAGAATAAGAGCAAGCAAAGCAGGCAGGCGGTATGGTTTTAAGTAAGTAAGAATCAATTTCATGTTGCAATGCAATCCCTTCATGAATTCAAACTAATTTATCTTCCTATTATACTTGCATTTTTGATTGTTCAAAAATCTTATGACTTAATTAATAAAAACGTATCCTATTTTAGGTAATTTTTCATTGACGTGATAACTGGAAGGAAATACTATTTAATTATAGATAAAAATAAACGACTTTCTCCGCAGAAATGGCGGAGCTTCATAGATTGTACAGGTCAGGGCCTGGCTCGGCGCCATTCCTGTCATTTGCATGATGTTTCGGATTCGGCGAGGAATCTCAGGGGGGTTGCAAAATTGAGCACAACATCTGACACCGACGTACAAGGATTGCAACATCAAAAAGAGAGTGAACAATCGATACAGAGTCTGCTTAAAGATTTGCAAGATATTAAATATGCACTGGATCAGTCTTCTATTGTTGCAATTACAGATCAGCGAGGCAGAATTAAGTATGTAAACGATCATTTCTGCAAGATATCTAAATACAAACGTGATGAACTTCTTGGAAAGGATCATAGCCTTGTCAATTCCGGTTATCACGAAAAAGGCTTCTTTAAAGAGATGTGGGCAACAATTGGAAAGGGTCATATATGGAGAGGGGAAATTAGAAACAGGGCGAAAGATGGAACGCTTTATTGGGTGGATACAACGATAGTTCCTTACTTGAATGAGAAAGGAAAACCTTATCAGTATGTTGCAATTCGCAATGATATAACCAAGCGTAAGGAAATGGAAGAGAAAATTCGGGAGAGTGAAGAGAAATACAGGCTCATTACTGAGAATTCCGGAGATCTGATTTCTGTCATCGATAAAGAAGGAAATATTCGTTATTTGTCCCCTTCGCATGGTGAACTGCTCGGTACAAGAGTTGCCAATGATTTGACTGGGAATCTCCTTGATTGGATTCATGAAGAAGATCACAAGATGTTATGTGCAGAGCTAATCCTGCTCGCCGCAATGAAGAAAAAAACTTCTCACATTGAGATTCGAATTAAATCAAGCAGCAATATTTATCATGTCATGGATACGAGAATTAACCCTGTAAAAACAGAGGAAGGAATAAGAGATTTTGTTCTTATTATGCGAGATGTGACAGAGCGTAAAAACTCAGAAAAGATGATCTATCACCTCGCATATCATGACACGCTTACAGACCTTCCAAATAGACGTATGTACATGAATACTTTAAGAAAAGAAGTCCATGAGGCAAATGAGTCCCATACGAAATTTGCGGTCGTATTCATCGACCTTGATAATTTCAAGCATATTAACGACTCTTGGGGACATGAGAATGGAGATTATCTGCTGGCGGAAGTGGCTGCCAGAATGAAAAAATCAATTCGTGATTCGGACGTCGTAGCCCGATTCGGTGGAGATGAGTTCACAGTACTGTTACGTGATGTGCCAAGCCTGACTGTCTTGCATCAGATGGCGAAACGCATCCACAGTGATTTTCAGAAACCATTAGAGATTGATGGCCAGCGCTATACACCGTCCTGCAGCATGGGAATCGCTCTATATCCCGAACATAGTATAGATGCAGATGATTTACTGAAAAAAGCTGATACAGCATTGTATACAGTTAAAGAACGCGGACGAAATGGATATGCAATATTTGATGAGAAGATGGAGCGCAAGTCACTTGAAATTATTCTGATGGAAAATGAAATGCAAAAAGCAATTGAGCATGATCAATTCCATATTGATTATCAGCCTAAGATGGATTTGGCTTCAAATAAATTGATCGGTATGGAAGCGCTCGTTCGCTGGAAGCACCCGGAGCTCGGTCTTATTCCACCGAACAAGTTCATACCGCTTGCCGAAGATTGTGGTCTGATTATGAAGCTCGGGGAATGGGTTCTTAGACACAGCTGCGAACAGAATAAGAAATGGCAGGACAAAGGCTACGAACCGATAGTCGTTTCCGTAAACCTTTCACCATACCAGGTCATGCATCCAGCTATTGTTCAGAGGATAAAGGATGTCCTTGCCGATACAGGGATGAATCCTAAATGGCTCGAACTGGAAGTGACTGAGAGTATTTTTACCAATGTGGACCATGCTTCCGGCGTATTACAAGAGCTGAGAGACCTCGGCATTCAAATTTCCATTGATGACTTTGGAACCGGATACAGCTCGTTCAGCTATATTAAAAATCTGCCGGTAGATACTTTGAAAATAGATGCTTCATTTATCCAAGACATCGATCAGAACAAAGAAAGCCAGGCAATCGTTCAAGCGGTTCTTGCTGTCGCCAAAACACTTGGAATCGGAGTTATTGCAGAGGGGATTGAAAGCAGTGACCAGCTTGGGGTTCTATTGGAAGATGGTTGTGCTCAGGGGCAAGGCTACTTCTTCAGTAAACCACTCCCTAGTGAAGACTTTGAAAGCTATTTGAAAGGTGCTGGACCAGACTCGGATTAAATTAAGTAAGTAATAAGAGTACCGGATTTCCTATTTTGGTTAAGATTCTGGGGAAATTCGGTACTTAATTTAAATATGAAATGAATAGCTAAATATATTAAAGAATTGTTGACTTCATTTTAAATCTCATGTATATTATTAACTGTAATACATATCCCATGCGATTCCTTAGCTCAGCTGGGAGAGCGCTACCTTGACAGGGTAGAGGTCGCTGGTTCGAGCCCAGTAGGAATCATCGAGTGAGAAGAGCTTGAAATCCTTTATTTGTAAGGGGTTTGAGCTCTTTTTCTGTTTCCATTTATAGTGTTTTATAATATTGTAAGCGGGGCGTGGCATGATTTGTTTAACGGATGCTATTCTCTAAATAAAATACTATCCAATCGGAGCCGAGCTAGTTGCTGCATACTCTAGTAGTTAAGCAATTATACGGCAAGAATATGAAACGAAAAGCCAATAATAATAAATCCTCAAAGTTACAAATCCATAATAAAAGCTGTAAATTCTTTAGTTCAAGAGGATTCGGAACCCTAGAGTACCTAAATAGATACTTTGTTATACGGAACAAGATGCGAAATGCTATAATGTTTATTATATTCACAGTTATGTAATTTTTATCATTTATGGTAATTTTGTATAATTTACAATCACTGATTGGCGGTTTGGAATATATGCTTAAGTGCAAAGCTGGGAACCTCGATGATGCTGCTGTTTTATACCTGAGTTTCTTCAACTTATCATTAGCTTAAATAAGCATATGCAGTTTCGCCCACATACATAATGATAAGCATCATTGACCTTAGCCAATCGAAACACTTCCGTACTTTTACTGCAAGAAGTCGTTCCCACTTCTCTAAGACTAGCAATTCAGTCTGAAAACAGCAGTAAAGACCTTGCCTAATGATTGCTACGTTGATTTTCTGCATTGGCTCAACTAACCTTATCTGTTATTTATCGTGATTTAAGGGCGTTCCCACGGTTATGCTTTTAAGTAATTTTTCATGTCGAACTACTGAAACGAAAGCGTTTTGACAGAGGTGGTAGCTCTGACTCAAAAGGGATTTATTCTTTTTAAAATAAACAAAACCTTTTAATAAGAAAAATGCAATATTAAATTTTCGTTAACGGAAAGAATCAAATGTAACGGAGGCAAAGATGTATATAAAATCTATGAAGGCACAAAATTTCAGGTCTTTGAAGAATGTCAAAATTGAATTCAAACCAGGATTTAATCTAATCATTGGGAAAAATAACACGGGTAAATCAAATATTTTAAAGCTTCTACAACGCATCTTTGTAGATGACTGTAAATTTTCTCAAAGTGATTATTCGAAAATTAATAATACTAATCAAATGGCACCAGAATTTGTCATTGAAACATCCCAAGGTAATTACATGAAGAATAATGAAGCTTATTACGCTGGTTCAAAAGTAAGTTTTAATGATTTCTTAAATAAGTTGGGTGATTGGCATTTAATATTTATTGATATTCAAAAAGAGTATAGTGATTTTATAAAACTCGTTTTTGAGGAGTACAATAATTTAGATAAGAACAGCAAAACTATACTTGATACTCAAATTAACATAGACTTTAGTGAAGTTATGGGGATGGGTAATTCAATATATTTCAAAGAAGACTCGATTTACGTAATTGATGAGTATGCTGATACCTCGGAGTTGGAAAATAAAAGTACTGGTGTTCAAAGAGTGGCATTATTAATTTGTTTAATAAATTTATTTAAGATTAAGAAGAAAATAAGTCACTATATACTGTTAATTGACGAACCAGAAGGAAACTTACATGTTAAGTCACAAAAGAAAATGCTTGAATTACTAAAAAGCTTTAGTGAAGATCATCAAGTTATAATCTCTTCACATTCCACAATTTTTATGAAGGATTTAGATTTAGATGCTGTAAATTATATTGATAGAGATAAGAACACTGGATCCTATGTTGACAATAAGAATCTCGGCTTGGAAAACTTTAAAAAAATTAGAGATGTACTAGGTCTGGATTTGAGTGATACTTTGTTCCTGAATAAGAATATTGTTGCTGTAGAAGGGATGAGTGAAGTCATTCTACACTCCTACATATATGATAGACTAAATAAAAACAAGTCTGACTTCACCTTTTATACTATTGAAGGCGCTGATAATGCGCTTCAGAATATCATAGCTTTAAAACAGGTATTAAATAAGGACCTAATAATTATTCTTGATAACGATTCTAAGGGTATTAAGATAGCAGAAGATATTAGGAAAAATACCTTTGTTAACAAGTCTAGAATATTTATGCAACCTAACGATACTATTAAAGGTGAATTGGAAGATCTTTTCCCTAAAGATTTTATTAAAATAGTTATAAGCAAATTTATAGAGCTTCAGCGTAGTGTAATTACAAAAAACTTGGGCGAAAACGCAGAGGAAAAATTAAATGGTTATATTGGAAAAATAGAAAGCTTCGACAAGTTTTCAGAAGTCGAAAGAATAGGAGAGGGAGACAGTTCTTATATATTTAAAGGGCAGTCTTTTGTGAAATTTATTAAAAGGAATCTAGAAGAACTAAACGATGAAGACTTTCATTCTACTGTAAAGGAATTTGAGCTATTATACGATCAATTTTAAAAAAGGTTGAAGTAATTTTTATTTAAACAAGCTCAAATAATACTGGCATCATCGTGGGCATTAATATATGAAACGCTAAATAACAAACTAACATTTAAAATTACAACTCAACAATAAAAGCCACAAATCCCTTGTTGCAAAAGGACTTGCAGCTATTGTCGGTAACAATAAAACACTAACGATAATTGACGTCACGCCTTTGACAGGGTAGAGGTCGCTGGTTCGAGCCAAGTAGGAATCATCGAGTGAGAAGAGCCTAAATTCCTTTAGTATTAAGGAGTTTGGGTTCTTTTTCTGTTTCCTAGCGTATTGATTTTTCTATTAAAATGTGATTGAGGTGTTTCGATTTCAATAACGGTATTGATTTAATACACCCTTCTCTATATTTACAGCGCAATTGTTATTTGAATTGAAAATATATCTGTGAGTATCTCAATAAGACTTTTGAAAATAAGGGCATTGACTTTGAAAGCCCCCTGTCACTAAAATTAAAATCCGTGACAGAGGGGGAGTGTAGTATTACATCTATATTTTACTCTAAAGTTGTGAACTTTGATCATATTGTATTTGACCTATATCAGTTTTGCCCACATACATAATTAGCGTTATTCGTAACTATTTACCGAAAATCACCAGAATCCTTTATGTGCTTCAATGACAAGCTCTTCAATTTCAGGAAATGGACCTAAAACCTCTATTTTCTTTTGTCCTCTTGCAAAAACTTCGCGGCATGGTAAATCAAAGGTTGGATTTTGCACATTATTACCCGTCAATTCTAGTAATCGTTTTTCAGTAATACCGTATACTATTTTGCCAATATTACCCCAATAAGCTGAACCAGCACACATTGCACATGGCTCTGCAGTTGAGTATAGTGTGCATTTATTTAAAAATTGTTTATCGTATTTCTTAGAGGCCTGAATCATCGCTTGTGTTTCTGCATGCCCGGCACAGTTGGATTCTGTGATCTCTATATTTTCCTGTTCTATAATTACTTCGCCACTTGGTCCTGTAATAAGTGCACCAAATGGTGTATTACCATTTTTTCTTGCTTGTTTAGATAACTCAACACAGCGCTCCAAAAGCTGTAAGTGATTATTCATACTATTACTCCCTTTCTCAAAAATATTAGTATTAGGTAATACCTTTATTTAAAGCCGAAAAATTGAGATTTTATGAATCTGTACTCTGAACTATTTTGGAATTTGTGGGAAAGGACTTCGAGAATATTTCACGGTAATTGAATAGCAAATTAAGGAGAATTGCTATAAATGTACCTGTGAAAATTCCATTTCCCAATAGTGTCTCTATAATTTCAGGCATTTTACTGAATAATCCTGGTACTGCTTCAACTCCGAGACCTGAACCAATACTACAAGCTACAACTAGTAAATTATTAGTATTAGACAAATCAACTTCACCAATCATTTTTACACCTGTAGCTCCGATCATTCCAAACAATGCAAGCATCGCTCCTCCAAGTACAGGGGAAGGTACAATAGTGGCCAAAGCTGAAAACTTAGGGATAACGCCTAGTATAATTAGGAACAATGATGCTGAAATTACGACGTAACGACTTCTCACTCCCGTAATCGTCATGATACCTGCATTTTCTGAGAAGGTTACATAAGGAAATCCATTAAAAACCGCCCCTAGTACTTGGGCAATTCCTTCAGCGCGAACCCCTTTAGAAATATCTTTCGTACTAATCTTTGTCTCACATAAATCTTCTACAAGTCTATACATACCTACAGATTCTACTATGGCTACAGTTGCAAATATACTCATAGTTAAAGCGCCTGTTAACGTAAATTTAGGCATCCCAAAGTAGAAGGGGGTAATAACCCTGAACCAAGGGGAGTCACCTACAGCTGTTAAATCAACCATTCCCATAAAGCCGCCAATAATCGTCCCAACGATAAGCCCTATCAGAATTGCTATGGCTTTAAAGAAACCTTTAAAGAACTTATTAACAAGGAGAATGATCAATAATACAAAGGTGGCTAGTAAGTAGTTTTTCGGCTCTCCAAAAGAAGGGGACCCCTGGCCGCCAGCCATATCTTGTAATGCGATTGGAGTTAGTGATAAACCTACAATTGTAACAAGGCAACCGCTAACAAGTTTTGGAAAAAACTTTATAAGCTTTACTACGAAGAATGAAAGGAAGAATATAAAGGTACCTGAGATCAGGATAGCTCCATACATAGCAGGAAGCCCTTCGCTACCAGCAACCATAATCATGGCAGGCAGTGTAATTACAGCAGCACCCATTATAATTGGTAATCGAATCCCGATAAATTTTCCAAAACCAACAACTTGCAGTAAGGTTGCAATCCCGCAAGTAAATAGATCTGCTGATATTAGAAACGCAATATCAGCTGCTGACAGGTTAATTGCAGCACCAAGTATTAACGGTACTATTACCGCTCCGGAATACATTACAAGAACATGTTGGAAACCCAATATACCCAAGGTTTGTACTGGTAATTTTTCATTAATCACATCTTTCTTATTCAAATTATTCTTTCCCAAGCTCATCACCCCTCGTTTTGATTTTGGTAAAAGGTATTACCTGTTACAAGGTATGATTAGCAAGGGGATAAATGACACATAATTTAATGCCCACAAGAAACAAATAAGGTATAAACCAGATTTCAACCCCCGTATTATATGATTTTCTTTATATATAAGGAGTAAAGTAATTTAACAGGGTTCTATACCAATTAAAGCGAAATATTTATAGAGTAATATGATTAAACTAAATACAATTAATTGAATTAACAACTTGTTTCACAAGAGAACCTAATTTTGACAAAGGAGGTAGTTCTAAATGAAAAAAATAAAACCAATTGACTTAGCTGTTGCCACTGAGAAAGCCATTATGGAGTATATTCATTCACTTGATCTTGGGAAATCAAATAAACTACCTAGGGAGGAAGAATTAGCTAAACGATTGGGGGTCAGCAGAATTACTGTTAGGAGTGCATTGGCACAATTGGCAGCAGAGGGGACAATCTTTAGGAAACAAGGCAAAGGTACATTTGTCAATACAGAGGCGATACAAATCCAAGTCAACTTTAGTCCAATTGAAGATTTCCGTAAGGTGATTATTAAAAGTGGATACAAGGTGGAAACTGAAATAAGACAAATCACAGTCAGAGGTGCTACAAGTAATGAATCTTTGGAACTTGATATTCCCGTAAATTCCGAAATAATTATTATAGATAAAATTTTTTTCGCGGACAAACACGCAGCAATATATTGTATAGACCGCATTCCTACTGCTCTGTTTGTCGGAAAAATCAATAAAACTAATATGTCCCTTCCACAGGCAGAACTGGTAAAAAAACATATGAATCGTAAAATAATTTGGGATAAGGTCGAGTTGCTTACAACAACTACTAGTGAGATTCCTGATCTGGAGAGATATTTCGAATCCAGACAAACAAATTCACTTCTTAAGTGTAATGTAGTGAATTTTGACGAAGATGATAAACCAATCATTTATTCAACAGAATATATCAATACTGATTTAATTAAATTTAATTTAATCAGAAAAAAAAGTGGTTACTGAAAATAAAAATATTATCTGTTTAAACAACATAAGAATTTTAGAAATGACTTTACGCTACTTTACAAGTAACGGTCGCTGGGATGAACCCGGTAAGAATAATCACGAAATCCCCTTCAAACATTTTAGTTATGATGGGGTTTTTTATTTTGTCTATATATCAAACAATAATATGTAATGGATTGCTTGTCGGCGAGTTAAAAAGTAGTTGATCAAAAATAATATACGATGATCTCTATTTTTCTATCCTTATAAATAATATCTTTCTGAATCGATGGCTTTATTCAAGCTTCCTTATAAAAGATATTTCATAACAATTTTACCAATCCAAACTGCAAACAGAAGCCAGATTAGTATAAACAAACTGCCCATAAGCCAATTTTTTGGTTTTCCTTTTCTTCTTAGATCTTCTGCTTTTTCTCTATTCTCTTCTAGAACATTGGAGGGAATTATCTTAAGTGATATCGAAATACCAAGTGGAACGATGATTAAATCATCTAAATAACCTAGGACTGGAATGAAATCTGGGATCAAATCTATTGGACTAAAAGCATAGGCAACTACACAAATAACAAAAACTTTTGCAAACCAGTGAGTTCTATCATCCTTATATGATAAGAACAGGACGTATAATTCCTGCTTTAATCTTTTAGCGAATAGTTTAAGTCTTGAAATCACATCGCTTACCTCCTTTTTTTATAAATATAAAGCATGCTATGGCTAAAGGAAATAAGTTTTTAGCTATTAGTACTATTGAATTAGTAACTTAATGGGAAAATTTTATATGTGAGTAAAGGGTGATGTTCTGAAAATGAAAAAAAGAAAGAGTAGATGAGGGAACACTCAATTAACTTTTGTCTTTAAATAATAATTTCTTACAAATAATTGAATATTATGTATATAATATTCATAAGGATTGAGTGTCTACAGAAAGGAAAATAAATCAACTGTCCAAAAGATATTGGAATTTTACTTTGAATATAAAGAAAAGCAGGGGAATGAATATGCTGAGGAAAAATGGAATTCTTTCCTTTCTAGCAATTATGCTGTTGATAATATTTGCTGGATGTAAAGGAACAGATGATAATTTAATTGAGGAAAATGAAGATTTTAGAGAGGAAGTAAAAAGCAAAAATACAATTAAGATTCCAAACGATATCCCAGGGTTTGTAAAAATGAGTGATTTTCAAGATATCGATTGGTCCAAGAAGGCAACATATATTGATGGTGGTGATTTGATTGGTAATAAGGGGAAAGCAGCAATTCTTGGAGCGGATGCTTCGCCAATCAATAATACGCCAAAATGGATGTGGCTTCTATGGGGTGTAAAAGATGTTGACCTGACAGTGATCGGTTATGAAAAATATTCAAATACAGTTAGCAAAGTTCTAACTGGCGGTTGGACCGAGCCTGTTGCGGGAGAAAACGATGGAGCGGATGCCCATTTGCCATCAAACGTAGAGTTGCCGAAAGCGGGCAACTGGGCCATGCTTCTCTATTGTGATGGAAAGTTGTTTGATACTATAATTTTAGATGTTAAAAAAATAGTTCATACCAATTAATATCTTATCTATTACAAAAAATTCAAATAAATTTTAGGTAGGCGGACATGTTACGCCCATTTCATGTATAATGGATACAAGCTAGATCATTTTGAAGTGAGGTGCAAACAACATGGGTATTGGAAACATTGGAATTCCCGGTTTGATTCTTATTCTTGTTATGGCGCTCATTATTTTCGGGCCGAAAAAATTACCGGAGATTGGTAAAGCGGCAGGTGAAACGCTTCGTGAATTCAAGAATTCAGCAAGCGGCCTCATGAATGATCATGAGAAGAAGGATGCAAATAACAAATCCGACAAACAGGAACAGCAATAATCGCCGTTAATCTGTTACGTCGAATAATGTTAAATCATATGAAGTATATTCAGCGACTGGCAGTAAAAGCCAGTCGCTTTCATTTTACGTAAAGTCTTTTTTTGTCTAGTTGAAATTCAAGAGGGGAATACTTTAATTGGATACAAAGGAGGGCAACAATACATGCAAGTAAAAATACAGATGCTTTATAGTACTCCAAAAAATGTAGTGACTACTTTCGTTTCAGAACCATTGCCAGCTGGGGAGGCTATTGTGATGGTGGAAGATATGCAAAAAACAGGGCGGATCAGTAATATATTGTTTGTTGACAACAAAGAGCAGGAGTGGAACTTGAAAGAGCTGAAAAAACTTCTAGAAGGAATTGAGGAAGAGCCACATGACATTACCATCTACTTTGATGGCGGATATGATATCGAATCTGGTCGTGCAGGGCTTGGTTGTGCCATTTATTATAAGCAAAATGGAAAATCGTATCGAATTCGAAAAAATGCGCTTGTAGATGAACTGTCATCTAATAATGAAGCTGAATATGCCGCACTTCACCTAGCTCTTAAAGAACTGGAGTATATGGGAGCACGTCATATAGAAGTGAATATTATTGGAGACTCAAAAGTTGTCATTCATCAACTCAATGGTGAGTGGCCTGTTTATGAAGAAACATTATCTGAATGGGCTGATAGAATTGATGCGAAGCTTGAACAGCTTGGTTTTGAGCCCCATTATGAGGCAATATCAAGAAAAGGCAATAGGGAGGCAGATCAGCTTGCGGGGCAGGCTTTGCGCGGAGAAGAAATGTTCAGTACATTGGAATTAGAACAAAAGTAAGGAGGGACAGCTCAGTAATAGCTGCCCCTCCTTACTCTTCTTAGTTCTTTTCATAAGTCCAGACACGGTTCTGATTTCTCGTCTCGGGAAACTTGTCACCTGTCTCCATCTTCAACATTTGCGGATTTTGTACGCTTGTGCCAGTCTCTCCGATTTCTACATAGAGCCCATTTTTAGGAGCTTTTTGACCCGCTCTAAATTGTGTTGGTTCACCCATTTGTATGACCCCTTTCTGTCATGAAATGCATTCTTATCATGTTCAATTGAGAAAAAAATCATGCATGAGGATGAAGAAGGAGTAAGAGGGACAAAATACAGTAAAAGGGGTGAAATAATGTCTGAACAGAACAAGAACCGTAACAAAGATAAGGGTAAGCAGAATAATAAGAATAAACATGATCGTAACGGTGACACAGTAGAATTTGCAGAGGAAAGTGTATTTAACGTGGACAAAAAGAAGCGTAAATAAATAAACCCCTCATTCCAATTGGAGTGAGGGATTAATTTATTTTTAGAGTTGATCAATGGTTTCTTGTACATTTTTAGAGCGGGTAATCGCTGAGATGATAGCAACACCGTCTGCGCCGGCCTCAAGAACGGACTGGGCATTCTCCGGCTTAATACCACCGATACCGACAATCGGTTTGTCAGGATAAAGGACGCGGAGCTGCTCGATCCATTCAACACCTGTTGCCTGCTTTGCATCTACCTTTGTCGCAGTCCAGAATACAGGACCTGCACCGAGATAGTCGGCGTATTCAATTTGAGGTGATTTCGCTTCTTCCATATTGGAGACAGAGAGACCGATAATTAAGTCTGGATATTTGGCACGAATCTCATCAGCTTTTGCATCCTGCTGACCAAGATGGATGCCATCTGCTTCAAGGAAATCAATGAGTTCAATATCGTCGTTGATAATAAAAGGGATATTATAACGTTTACATATATCACGAAATCTTTTGCCAAGTCTTATTTTGTCACCACCAAAAACTGAACCAGGACCTTTTTCGCGGAATTGAAATGCGGTAATCCCTGAACGGGCAGCTTCTTCTAGTAACATGCCTGGTGCCCGTACACAGTTCTGGCTTCCCATGACAAAATATTTGCGGAGCTGTTTTCTGTCAAATATCATTAGAGAATCCCTCCTTCATATCAAGAATATCATATGAAAGTGCGTCTATAAAATATGGAAGGAATGTACCGGGACCATGCACTTGAGGGTGATTTGCAGCATGTTGAGCTGCCAAACCGTAAAAAGCAACAGCAGTGCCAATTTTTTTAATTGTATCTGCTTTAACAGTAAGGCAGGCTGCAATAATGGAACCTAACAGACAACCACCGCCCGTTATTTTTTCCAAAAGAGGGTGGCCTGTACGGTTCTTAAAAGTATCTTTCCCCACAGCAATATAGTCGATCTCTCCAGTTACAACTGCTGCTGTTCCATATTTCTTGGCAACAGTAAGTGCTACTTTTTCCGCATCGCCACTGCCAATAGCATCTACTCCGCGTGTTTGCCAAGGAATATCGGCAAGATATGCCATCTCTCCGGCATTGCCTTTAATAACATCCATTTTTACATTATCTAGTATTGTTTTTCCTGCTTCTTTATTGAATACTGAACCAGCAATTCCAACGGGATCAAAGACTACAGGTATCCCTAATTCATTTGCAGTTTGGCCTGTCTTCACATATGTTTCTATGTCTATACGGGTTAGCGTACCCATATTGAGCAGGACAGCATTGGATTTTGTTGTGATTTCTGGTGCAGATTCAATGTACTTCGCCATTATGGGCGTGCCTCCAAAAGAGAGAAGGCCATTGGCACTAAAATTCATTACGACTTGATTTGTTAGATGATGAATTAGAGGTGTATGAGCTCGTACTTGATCGAGTATTTTCTGTTCCATGATCTTCAACCTTCAATCCGAGGAGCCCAATGATTCGTCGGCCCATTGCCTTTACCGATATTAAAGGAATAACGAATGGCTTCTGTAATATATTTTTTCGACAGTTCTACCGCCTCATATAGTGAAAGGCCTTTTGCAAGATATGCTGTTATCGCCGCAGAGAGGGTGCAACCTGTACCGTGAGTGTTTTTCGTGTTGATTCTTTCGGAAGTGAAAGTGTGCATTGTTTTGCCATCAAACAGTACATCTGCCGCCTGATCATTTAAGTGCCCGCCTTTGACGAGAGCTGATTGTGCTCCATAACGGCTTACAATTGCTGCCGCTGCATCTTTCATATCATCAAGAGTTTTTATTTCAACGCCTATAAGACTCTCTGCTTCTGGAATGTTTGGTGTTACAATTTTAGCGAAGGGCATAAGTCTGTCACGGAGGAAAGTACGTGCATCTTCATGGATCAATGAATCACCGCTTGTAGCGACCATTACAGGGTCCATCACATAGGGAACACCGATTTCAGGAATTTTCCTCTCAAGGAGTTCCATCATTTCCAGGTTGGCAATCATGCCTGTTTTGAAAGCATCGACAGGAATATCAGAGATAACAGAGTTAATCTGACTTTCAATCAAATCAATTGGCTGGTGGAGTACTTTTTGTACACCAGTTGTATTCTGAGCCAAAACAGAAGTAATGACGGTCATGCCGTACGTTCTTAATTCCTGAAAGGTTTTTAAATCTGCTTGAATCCCAGCACCGCCAGTTGGGTCAGTACCTGCAATTGTTAATGTACAATTTACGTTTTTCATTCAAATTCACCTCTTTTTGAATTGGGTCAGTCTACTTGTAGAAAAAACATTTTTTCGAAGTCTGACAGTAAGAAAGAGCCCGATTATCGCTCCAGAAATACTGCTTATAAGAAAAGATGGCATGAAGAAAAAAACACCAAAAGATGTATGCATAAAAAATTTCGCGAATGGAATAGCAACTAATGAGGCAACAATACCTGTTCCAATAATTTCTCCTATGGCTGCAAAAGAAGGACGGCCGCTTAATCGGAACAGGATACCCGCGAATAAAGCGCCAATCATTCCTCCTGGAAAAGCGAGCAGAGAACCAATTCCAAGCATATTGCGTACAAGGGCCATTACGAAAGCTGCCAAAACAGCAGGACCGGGGCCGAACAGGATGGCGGCGATGACATTCACTGCATGCTGGACTGGATATGCTTTTGCAATGCCGGCAGGGAACCAGAGAAACTGAGAGCAGAGTGTACCGATTGCGATAAGAGCAGCAAGGGCTGCCATTACATTTACTCTTTTCAAATGGCAAAATCCTTTCATATTCATATAAAAAAGCCGGTTTCAGCTGAAACCGGCTTTTGAGGGTATGCGAAATTGAACGGAATTAAATCCGCATCTACTTCCCTCCGCTGGTATGAGCCAGATCAGGTTCTTAAGGGTTGGATGTATCCTCTCAGCCTTTATAGTGGGCACCCCTAGTAGCTTGATAGTTTATTCATTAATCAGCCATAGCATAACATAGGCATGAACCAAAAACAAACTATAATCAGAATAGTACGAACGCTTGCTCCGATTTTGTGTATCTGCTATGATAGATTCATCCTCAGCAATTTCCTCCTTAGATCTATTATAATTCTTTCAAACACTTCATCTAAATTTCCTTGCTATTAATAAAAAAGAGAGGTAATACAAATGAAATTTTTTCATACAGCAGATTGGCATCTTGGCAAACTTGTTCAGGGTCTTTATATGACAGAAGACCAACGTTACATATTGGATCGTTTCGTAGAGGATGCTGCAAATGAACGTCCTGATGCAATTATTATTGCTGGTGACCTCTATGACAGGGCAGTGCCTCCGACAGAGGCTGTGCAACTTCTGAATGAAGTGCTCGACAAAATTGTATTGGATTTGAAAATACCTGTTATTGCCGTTGCAGGAAATCATGACAGTCCAAGCAGGCTCCATTTTGGCAGTACAATCATGGAGCAGAATGGTTTCCATATCGTCGGTCAGTTCCAAAAAGAGAGAGAGCCAGTAGTGATGAAGGACGAATTCGGTGAAGTTCATTTTCATCTTGTTCCTTATTGTGATCCTAGTGTTGTCAGAGCTGCCTTTGAAGATGAAGAAATTCGTACTCATGATGATGCAATGAAAAAGATCTGTGAGACGATTTATTCTTCCATGTCAGATAAAGCGCGCAATGTTTTCGTAGGGCATGCTTTTGTAACGCCACATGGAGAGCCGGAAGAAAATACTAGTGATTCAGAACGTCCCCTTTCTGTAGGCGGAGCTGAGCATGTAAGTGCTCACCATTTTGTTGATTTCAACTATACGGCTCTCGGCCACCTGCACCAAGCACATCATGTATTAAATGAAACAATTCGATATGCAGGCTCAATACTTAAATACTCAGCATCCGAAGCTACACATAAAAAAGGCTATTACGTTGTTGAAATTGATGGTGATGGAAACACAGAAGTCGAAAAGAGATTGCTTGAAGCGCGCCGTGATCTGCGTATTGTTGAAGCTAAAATGGATGATCTGCTGAAACAACCAATTTGTGATGACTACGTTTTTGTCAGACTGCTTGATGAAATGCCAATTCTTTCACCAATGGAAAGGATTCGCTCTGTCTATCCAAATTGTTTGCATGTTGAAAGAGTCAATTTAAGCACTTCGGCAAATGGTGACAAAACGGTCTCAGCTAAGAAAAGAAGCGAAATGTCCGATATGGAGAGATTCGAAGCTTTTTATAAGGAAGTGCAAGGAAATGAACCTTCAGACAGAACTGTGGATCTATTTAAAGAGATTCTCGATGAGTGGCTTCATGAAGAAAGAGAAACGGTTATGGTACGCAAGGCGGGGGCTGAATCGAAATGAGACCATTAACATTGAAACTGACGGCATTCGGGCCGTATAAAAATACAGAAATAATTGATTTTCGAGAGCTTGGGGATAACAGACTTTATGTTATCTCAGGTAATACAGGAGCGGGCAAAACAACTATATTTGATGGAATTTGTTTTGCTCTTTTTGGAAGTGCAAGCGGTTCTGATAGAGGGGAAAGCCGCCTGATGCGAAGCGACTTTGCCGATGATGAGGTTCATACTTCAGCAGAGCTCCTTTTTGAACTTGGAGGCAGGACTTATCGGATTCTGCGCCAGCCTGGCCACGTCAAGCTGGGGAACAAAACAAAAACGGGTGAGCGGTATGAATTCTTTGAGATCAGAGATGAAAAAGAAATCCCTGCAGTTGACAGGCAAATAGTTTCGGAGATCGATAAAAAAGTTGAAGATATCATTGGACTGACAGAAAAACAGTTCAAACAGATTGTCATGCTGCCGCAAGGAGAATTTCGCAAGCTGCTCACGTCCGATGCAGAGAATAAGCAGAGTATTTTACGGCAATTATTCAAGACTTCCAAATACAATCATCTCAATGAAATTATCAAAGAAAAAAGGCAGCGTACAGACAAGGCATTTGATCAGGTGAAGCGGGATCAGGAACATTTTATTCATTCCATTTCCACTTCGTTGCCACAAAGAGAAGATTCAACTTTGACAGCTGCTCTCGCTGCAGAATATAAACATATGGAGCATATTAGCGCAGGTATTGGCCAGGAAATAGAGTACTATAAAGATCGGATCGAAACAGAGAAGCTTGAGTATGAAAAAGTTTATACAGAACATGAAATGAAACAGCAGCTTTTTTATGAAGCTGAACAGGTTAATAAATTATTCGATGAAATGGCGAGCAAACAAAATGAAGTCACCGAACTTGAAGCCCGATCAACTCAATATAAAGAACTTGAAGAGAGGCTTGTACAAGCTGGAAAAGCGGCAGAAATAGAGTGGCAGGAACAGCAAAGGAATCAGCTACAGCAAGATCTTGATTATAAGAGAACTTTTGCCAATCAAGTACATGATCGTTTCCTGAAGGCGCAAGAAGGGCTGGAAGTTGCTGAAAAACGTTTAACAGAT
Source organism: Aciduricibacillus chroicocephali (assembly GCF_030762805.1). Classification (NCBI taxonomy): domain Bacteria; kingdom Bacillati; phylum Bacillota; class Bacilli; order Caryophanales; family Bacillaceae; genus Aciduricibacillus; species Aciduricibacillus chroicocephali. The sequence continues at coordinate 969,718 of NZ_CP129113.1, forward strand.
GAGATAGCCAAAGAAGATGAACGTCAGCAGTGCCAAAAAGAATTAATTAATTTGCAAAATCTGCTGCCAATATTTGAACAGTTGAATGCTGCAGCCCACGAACGGGATCTGGCACATAAAAAACAAGAAGCGACTTCACTTAATTTGCAGAAAGAAAGAGAAGCACTTATATCAAAAAATGAACAGCTTCTTCAAGCTGACAAATACATTAAGGAACTCGAACAAGCAGTCGATCAGCTTCCTGAAAAGATTGCAATGCGCAACGACCTGCGTGAAATATGTAAACTGCTCTCTGATTACTTGACGTTGCAACAAAAGTATGAAGAAAGTTTGAAGTTGGTACAGAGGGAAGAAATTGAGTATAAAGAGTTCTATAAAAGCTATAAAAAAGTTGAAAATGAATGGCTTAATGGTCAAGCTTCCTTGCTTGCAGAACATTTACATGAGGGGGAATCTTGCCCGGTATGCGGCAGTATTGAACATCCTCAAAAAGCAGTCTCAACGGAAACAGCAATCAGCCGTGACGTACTTAATAGAGAAAAACTTTTGTTAGAGCAGAAAGAAAATGCTTTTCGTTCTGCAGAAGCGACTTTAAACAACACGAACTCTGAGAAGAAACGGTTGGGTGTTTTACTCGAACAAAGAGGTATTGACTGCACAAAAGCAAGGGATACGTATAACGAGACTGTAACAGAAGGAAAGCAGCTTTCCTTAGAAATTACAAAACTTGAAAAACAAAGAACGAAACTTTTAGAAGAGAGAAAGAAACATGAACATACGGTACTAGAAAGCCGAAAACATACAGAACAGTGTGCTCATTTGGAAAGCGAGTTTTACAAGTTTAAATCAGTTTATGAATCTTCTCTCCGTGTATATGAAGATAAGTTGACACGAATTCCTGAAAACCTCCGCGATCATGGCAAGCTGGAACAGGAGCTTTCTAAAGTTGAGCAGAAGTATTCCCATATGAAGCAAACCTACGAAAAAGCAATGCAAGATTCTGAAAAAGCTAAATCCGAGCTTGCAGGCCAGGTAGTTGAAAAAAGGAATGCTCTCGCTAATAAAGAGGAAGCTGAAAAAAGATTTAAACAAGCTGAATTACAATTTGCGGTTTCTCTTGAGCAAAAAGGATTCGATTCTGAAGAGAGTTATAAAAAGGCTAAAATGAATTCGGTTGATAGAGAACAAGGTCAAGCCCGACTGGAATCATTCAACCAGCATTTGCACTCTCTTCAAATGAGAATAAGTGAGCTCTCTGGCAAATTGAAAGGCAAACAAAGGACTCCTTTAGATATGATGAGGGAAGAAATCCAGGAATTAAAGAACGCATATGAAGGGGCACTTCAACACCTCAATCATTCTAAACAATATTTGCAGACAGCAATACTGCTGCAACAGCAGCTTGCAGATACGGGTGACGCAATTGATAAAATTGAACGAGAACGTGCGATCATCACTGACCTCTATGAGACACTACGTGGACAGAATCCAAGGAAGATTTCATTTGAACGCTATTTGCAAATAGAATATTTGGAGCAAATCATAGAAGCCGCAAATGAACGTCTGCATGAACTATCAAATGGCCAGTTCCGTCTCGTTCATAGTAATCGTCAGGAAGCTCGCGGTAAGGCAAGTGGACTGGGACTAGATGTTTATGATTCTTATACTGGCCAAACTCGGGATGTAAAGACTTTGTCTGGTGGAGAGAAATTTAATGCTTCTCTATGTCTAGCACTTGGTATGTCCGATGTCATACAGAGTTTTCAAGGGAATGTTTCCATTGAGACGATGTTCATCGATGAAGGTTTCGGATCTCTTGATGAAGAATCTCTTCATAAAGCGATAGACGCTCTTATTGGACTTCAAAAAACAGGCCGCATGATTGGGGTCATTTCCCATGTACATGAACTAAAAGCAATGTTTCCGGCAACATTGGAAGTTAAGAAAACGAAGGAAGGCTGTTCAAGAACAAAATTTGTAATCAAGTAAGAAGTAAAAATCGTTAGGGATTAGTCGAGAAGCATATTGCTTCTCGACTTTTTATTTGGAAACTCTGGAAACATAGTATTTTCAACTTTTATAAGACTGTAGAAAAATGGATTGAACAACTTCTGTGATTTAGAAGAATGCCGTTTTTTTCTGGAAAATTCAAAAATAGATTGTAATCTAGCTGAGATTCCCTTTATAATTGAGAACGATAATCATTGAAAATGACTCGGAAGGTGGCCTTCTTATGAATAAAAATATCAAGATCCTATCTATTTTAACTTTGACTGGGACGTTACTTTTTGGATGTACTCAGGAAAACGAAAAAAATAACCAATCGAAAGAAAAAGAAGAAGCACAATCTGGCATGTCAGCAAAAGAACAAAAGCGTATTGTGACAGAATACCGCGAGTATGCAATCAACGAACTCGACCAATTTGTTGAAAAAACGACAGCTTTCACAGATGCTGTAAAAGCAGGAGACGTTGAAAAGGCGAAGAAACTATATGCTCCGGCAAGAATGCATTATGAACGCTCTGAACCGATAGCTGAATCATTCGCTGATCTTGATCCGAAGATTGATGCAAGAGAAGGGGATGTCCCGAAAGAAGATTGGACTGGATATCATAGGATTGAGAAAGGGCTATGGGTTGATAATTCTGCTGATGGTGTAAAGGATTATGCAGATCAGCTGAAGAAAGACGTTCACGTACTGAGAAGTAAAGTTGAAACAGTAGACATTACCGCGGATGTTCTAGTTACAGGTGCTGTCGATTTGCTTAACGAAGTGTCTACATCGAAGATTACCGGTGAAGAAGATCGTTATTCTCATACGGACTTGTATGATTTCGTGGCAAACGTTGACGGAGCAAAAGAAATATTTAAGCTTTTCAAGCCGACTGTTGAGAAGAAGGATGAGAAGCTCGCAAAAACGATTGATAAGCGATTCGATAATTTATATGGACTTTTGGAAAAGCATAAAGACGGAGATGGCTATGTTTCTTACACAAAACTTAAAAAGGATGAAGTTCAGGAACTAAGCCGTGCTGTGAACGAATTGGCAGAACCACTTTCCCAAATTGGCATTGCATTGGAGGGATAAAGATGAAAAGCAATGAAACCGGTCAAGATCAAAACATTGAACCTGAAAAGACGTATTCCAGAAGGACGATATTAAAATCAGCAGGAATCGGCAGTCTTGGTGTTATTATCGGTGCGAGTGGGTTAGGCGGTGTAATCTCTGCGAGAGAATCCGCTTCCAATTCTGCCAAAGCAAATAAAAACACCATTCCTTTCTATGGAAAACATCAGGCAGGCATCGCTACAACAAAACCGGCATTGCTTTATTTCGCTTCATTCGATGTTAAGACAGAAAGCCGTGCAGAGCTTATTGAAATGCTTAAAGATTGGACGAAAGCAGCAGCTGCGATGGCATCAGGAGAAATGATCGGAGGAACGCAGAATAGCGTTTATTTGCCACCTGAAGATACAGGTGAGGCAGCAGCACTTGATACAGCTAATCTGACACTGACATTTGGCGTGGGACCGACTCTCTTTAAAAAGAATGGTAAAAACCGTTTTGGCATTGCACATAAACTTCCTCAAGAACTCAAAAAGTTGCCGGCCTTTTCACTCGATGCGCTCGATAAAGATTGGTGTGATGGAGATTTATGCGTTCAAGTATGCAGCGACGATGCACAGGTGAATTTCCATGCGATCCGGAATCTTGTCCGAATCGCTAGGGGTAAAGCGATACTCAAATGGAGCCAGGAAGGATTCCAGGGTAAAAACAATCCACATACTAAAAATGAAACGCCAAGAAATTTGTTCGGGTTCAAAGATGAAACAGTCAATCTTTCACCTGAGAAAAAAATGGACTTTGATAAACACGTCTGGGTACAATCAGGAGATGGTCCTAATTGGCTTACAGGCGGAAGCTACCTTGTTGTAAGAAGAATCCAAATGCATATTGAAGTATGGGATAGAACTGCCTTGGGTGAGCAAGAGAAAACGTTTGGACGGCATCGAATAACTGGGGCGCCGCTAGGTAAGGAAAAAGAATTTTCCGATCTTGGGTTGGACCGGAAGGATGAAGCGGGCAACTTTGTAATCCCAGTTAATGCTCATGCCCGCCAGGCTCATGGGAAGGGTGATCAACCGTTATATCGGCGCTCTTTCTCTTATTCATCTGGCATGGCAGCAAATACAGGTACTTTGGACGCAGGATTGTTCTTTATGTGTTTCCAGCGTTTTCCTAGCAAGCAATTCATCCCAGTTCAAAAAAGGCTTGGACAATCTGATAAATTGAATGAGTATATTACACACCGAGGCAGTGCGATTTTTGCCTGTTTGCCAGGCATCAGAAAGGGTGGCTGGATTGGTGAGACACTATTCAGCTAAGAGCCGGCAAGGGGGTAAGAAAATGAAAAAGATATTGATCTTATTATGCATTGTTTTCACTTTCATGAGTGTATCGAATGTTGCGGCCGAGCAGGGAGCTGCAAATGCTGACGACGGTTACGCAGCTATTGGTGAAGCAATTATGCATGCGAAACAAAAAGATTGGAGCGGCATTGAGGATTCAGCTGCACAATTCTCTGTATTTGCTGAACAGATTAAACCAACAGATAAGTACGAGAAAGAAGTCACATCCATTAAAGAAAAAGCAAATATGCTTGAAGAGCAAGTGGAGAAACGAAACGACTGGTCTAAAATCCAAAACACGCTGCAGGAAGCTTCACATGCCGTTCGAGCCTATGATGAAGCGTTGCATCCTGTAGATAAAAATAAAGAACGGGCTAAACTCGGTGTTCTTCTTCCTATTACAGATCGACTGGATAAGGCTCTTGATGAAAATGATTTGAATCGTGCAAAAGCAGCTTATGATCAATTGAATAAAACTTGGACGGCAAATGAAGCGATTGTTCGTACCGACAGTGTTGCTTCTTATGGAGCAATTGAAACGAATTTATCTATGATGCGCATTGGTTTCGAGCAGAAACCAGTGAACATGGCTCAAATCAAAACAGGTAATGATGGTTTTATCGAAGCTGTAAAAGGCTTTATGGAAGGAAAAAAAGAGGAGAAATCCAAGGAGAAGTCTTCTCTTAATGATGTAGTAAAGTTACTTGAACAATCTCAAACTTCCATAAAAGATGAAAAAGCTGTAAATGCTGTCAAACCGCTGCAGGAAATTATTCGAATTTGGCCTACAGTAGAAGGAGAAGTTCGGATTAAAGACCCATCATTATATAATGATGTTGAAAATAAAATCCCAGCAGCAATCGGCAAATTACAATCGGAAAAACCTGATTATAATAAAGCATCTGTCATAATCAGCGACCTGCATGACCGTCTGAAAATCCTTTCTTCAAATACATCTTATAATTTCGTTGATGCAATGCTTATTTTGCTCCGTGAGGGGATAGAAGCAATACTAATCGTTGCCGGACTTATAGCATTTTTGAAGCGAGCGAATAATGGTGAAGGAAAGAGATGGATTTGGGGAGGAGCAGGGGCTGGGATTATTGCAAGTCTTGCCCTTGCAGTTGTGATGGTTATCTTCTTCGCAAATGCTGGTGGGGCCCAAAATCGAGAGACACTTGAAGGGACAATCGGCCTTGCTGCAGTCATCATGATGCTCTCCATTGGTGCCTGGCTCCACAAGCGTTCAAATATCTTGAACTGGAATGCTTATTTTGAAAGAAATATGGGCAAAGCGATTGCAACAGGAAGTTTGCTTTCGATGGCAAGTTTGAGTTTTCTCGCTATTTTTAGAGAGGGAGCTGAGACAGTTATCTTTTACATCGGCATGGCTCCGGCAATTGAATTAAAAGAGCTGTTAATCGGAATCGGGACTGCCCTCGTCATCCTAGCTTTACTGGCTCTTGTAATCATCCGATTTAGCTCGCGAATACCGCTTCGACCATTTTTCGCTATTGCTGCCTGGCTTATTTATATTTTGGCCTTTAAAATGGTTGGTGCAAGTGTTCATGCATTGCAGGTTGCGGGTATTTTTTCAGTACATGTCGCTGATTATGTACCATTTATCAATTGGCTTGGTATCTATCCGACACTGGAGACGATTTTGCCTCAATTGTTGCTGATCGGGTTGATTTTATTTACAAGCATTCATTTGAAACGAGCAGCAAACGCAGCAAAAACATAAAATATAAAAATGACCGTATGTGTCTCATCACATGCGGTCATTTTTAAGTTTATTGCGCAATTCAACTTGTTTGAACATGCAGAATTTAATGATGTCAGCTCGTTCAGGTTCTTTCATTTTTAAGAATTCAAGGGCAATGCGGAAAACATCATGTTCCGTTTTGACAATGCTTATAACTTTTGCATCAAAACGCACATCAGACTGGAAATTCGGTGTCTTTAATTGTAAAATGCCGGATACTTTATCACCTGTCTCGGTAATTTTCTTCGGGTGCAGGAATGCGACACCACCGCCACTTATATTATGAGTGAATAGTTCAATTGTATTACTGGAAGTTTTCTGGTCGGGCAGTTCCAGTGTCATAGGTACTCCAATTTTGACCCGGAAAAAACGTCTACGTTGAGCTTTTTCAATTTGTTCGGGATCTGGTTTTTCGAGATAGGCTATTCCGTCAGGCAGTATATAAATATTTGTTTTGAATGTAAATAGACCTTCTTCTTCAATATCAAAAAAGAAGACAACTACAGGGACGCCACGTAAAATATTCATATACATATTTTTTTTATCTTGTGGTCGCTGGATATAAAGCTCGCCATTTTTTTCGCCAGCAAATTGTGTGTAGAATATCTTTTTATCCTCTGTCTGAATTTCGAAGGACTGACCTTGCCAAAATGGAGTCGGCATAACTTTTTTAGACATATTCGGCACCTACTTTTTTATCTTGAACTTTCAATTGGTATTAAGAACTCTTAAAAGCATATGAATAACAAGGAAGTAATTATACAGAAATATAGATGTTTAGACTCATATTATAACAGAATATAGTAAAAAGGCTATATAATTATCTGAGTATAAGGTAGGTAATTTGAGTGTAGGCCCATGTGTGTAAAAAAGCGCTTACATCGTTATCTGATTGAGTTATAATATAGCTGGAACTTTGTTTTGGGAGGGGGATTAACTTGGGGAAATATAAGGATAAGAAAGATCGTGCACGTGCAATTAATGATCTTGAAGAAACGGGGAGACTTCTAGTTGTAGGAGCGGATAGGAACCGTAAAATTGACGATGAAGACAAACTCCAACAATTCATTAATAGTGCAAAAGGTGCTAAGGCATTTACTGTCCAAGTCATGGAGGACGAGCATTATGGTAAAGACAATGGTGAACTGGCTGCAGTAAAAAGAATGTATGTGCGAAATCTAGACGAGTGTCAGGCACTTGGAGAGAAAATTCTTATGTTACATAAAGAAATTAAAAAACATGCTGGCATTAATGGAATCTTCTATCCGTTTTTTCCAGCAAGCATGTCGCAGCTTGCTATTACTTCCAGTGATTTACTAATCGTTTTGGCAGTCTGCTTAGTGTTGTTCTTCCTTCTATAATTTGCCTGAACGGGCTTCACTGTATTCCCATAGGATATGTTAAATATACTTCTCGCAAAGGTGGGGACATTTGATGTTTGAAGAGTTCTTTGCGTCGAGATGGGCATTGATAGGGAGTATTGTGGGTACTGGAGCATCAATCCTTCTTCTTGTATCTTCGGTTATAGCTTTAGTAATTGCATATCGAAATTATATGTCACAGGTGCAGTGATTACCTAATAAGGTATTTACTGCATTTTCTTTTTTATAGGTGAAAAGATAGAAGTCGGCGAAAATTAATTCGCCGACTTTTTTTAATATATATAAGCTGCTCCAACGATGATCAAAAGGATGAACAATACAACAAGCAGAGCGAAACCTCCGCCGTATCCTCCCTTAACTACTTCACTCATGAATACAACACCTCCTCGTTGTTTGATAACAATATATGCATATCATCCTAACTTGCGATGGTCGCCAGCCCAAGAATGAAAAACAGGACATTACCATTTTTAGAATGAACAATTGTCTTTATCCGGGCTGTTATGCTATACGTATCGCCTGCCTACTCATAAGATGTCTTAGTGTCACTGAAGGATGGGGGTGAACAGATGAGTGCTCAATATTATCAATTGTGCAACCGACATAAAGGAAAACCGGTTGTAATTAGAGAGAAAGGCGGTAAAGTTCATAGAGGAATTATTGAACGTGTAGACCGCAACTACGTTTATTTGCGTCCGGTGAACGCTGGAAGAGGTATTGGCGGCTTTGGAAGCGGCTATTACTATGGTCCGGGTTATGGTTACGGGTACGGCTACGGTTACGGATGGGGCCGTGTTGCCCTTGGAGCGATTGCCGGCTTTGCGTTGGCTACGGCACTTTTCTGGTAGAGATTAAAAAGGAGTTGGCTCACACAATGCCAGCTCCTTTTCGTATTTTTGTTAATGGACATTATCCAAAATCTCATTAGAAGAGATATCAAATAGATCAGCACTCTCAACTTTATGCTTCTCCATGTATTTCTTAACGAGCACATAGCCGCAACAGTAACCTGCCATTTCAGGAAGCTTGCCATGACCGTGTAGTAGTCGATGATGCTTTTCTTCTGTTTTGGGAATTTGCAAATTCGGTCGAATGAAATTTTTCCAAATCCGATTGATCTCTTTATTATTGTACAGACTTGTCCAATAAGCTGTGCGTTTTTCACCATAAAGCTCCCGGACTGCGTTCTCGGCAAGACCTTCCATCACAATGGAGTCTAGAAGAGTAAATATATTTTCCTTTTTATCTAGGCTGTTGAGACGAATAACGTGATGATATTCGTGGGCCAGTAATGTCTGTAAGTCTTTCTTTTTAGCTTGGGGAGTAATAAATAGCAGTAATTTGTCCTTGAATGCAATGCCAGATCGGCCTTTTAATTTATCACGCAGAACTGTGTTATCTTCATCTGCGGGTAAAATAAAAATTGGCAAGTCGTGACCGTTCCATTTTTCTTTCAGTTTATTTGCCTCATTACTAATTAAACGCCAAGTATTACTATTCTCAAATTTGACTATGGCAGATACAGCTTTTTCCGGGTCTCTGTACATCCCATGCCTGACAAGGTGGTCGCAGATCGCTTCTGCCGAATGTCCCTTGAAGTAAGGTTCGAGAAATTGGCAAACAGCGAGTGGTGCGGGGTCTTTATCAATCCATTTTTCTGTTCGAATCATTTTCATCTTGGTTGCCTCACTCTCCAGTATTTGCTAATCAGCTACAAGCCTAAACGTCTTCTAAGAACTGGAATATGCTATTAGCAAATGCATCTTCATGGAGGGTTGTGAATGTTTCCTGAGAGAAGAATGAATCAGAGGCCTTCTGGAACTGGACGACGACAAATGAATCGAGGAAACAGCCGTATGCAGCCGCAAAAAACACCATTCCAATCAAGAAGACCAATTCAGCCTATGACACCGGCTCCACGCAGAAATGGTATATTGCCGCGTCTGGGGAATCAAAGAGGACGAGAAGAAAGATTCTCAAGACCTGGAAATCAGAGAGTACAGGAAGAAAATGTGGAGAAGAAATCATCTATTATTGAGCAATTAAAGAAAGAGGATGGCCAATGGGATTTGGATAAACTGATGGCTGTTTCGAATCAATTACAAAAGATGTATGGACAGGTGAGCCCGCTTATCTCGAGGTTTATCAAATAGAAAGGGGCCCCTATGCCATGAATATGGCTGGGTGCCCCAATTTTTTTATTCCATTTCAAATTGATCTTTGCCGATCTTTTTCTTTGGAATCAATACTTTAAGCAAACCGTCCTTATGGGAAGCGCGTACATCTTTTTCGGAAATAAGAAAAGGGAGAGTAATTACTTTCTTCAATTTATTGTCATCAGAGGTACTTGTATTGTTCTTCAAAGCAGTAATATGCAACTGGTTGCCAATAACTTGCATTCGAATCTGTTCTCGGCTATATCCTGCAAGTTGAGCAGTGATTTCATAACCTCTTTCAGTTTCTTTTACTGTTGCTGGTATTTCATGCGCATTGACGACAGTTTTAAACCGGTTGCGCGATTGGTGGAAAAACGAATCAATTTGTTTCATTACATTGTGAAGCGGCTGAAAATCCATTCTCCCACGTTCTCTTCTATTCTCATTAGACAATGAGACCACCTCGTTTTCAATTTTTGTTTTCAGCATATGCAATGCAATCTGAATTGTTGTGTGAAGAGTCTATTGGATACTTTATGGTAGAATGATGGAAAGACGAGTACGGGAGGGGACGGAATGAGGCCCAAGGCGATTTTTTTTGATTTGGATGATACACTTCTTTGGGATAAGCAAAGCATTGCCAAAGCATTCGAGGAAACATGCAAGCTGGCAGAAACAAAGTATGGCATCCCGAAAAAAAAGTTGGAAATAGAGACTAGAAGAGCGGCGAGTGAGCTCTATGCCTCTTATGAAACATATCCTCATACCAAAAATATTGGCATCAATCCATTTGAGGGGATGTGGGGGGACTTCGATGACGCTGGGGATGCGTTCCAATTAATGAAAAAGCTTATGCCGCATTATCGAAAAGCAGCTTGGTATGAGGGGTTAAAAGCTTGTGGCATTCACGATATGGAATTTGCTGAAACACTCTCGGAAGCTTTTCCGGAAGCGAGGAAAAAACACCCTTATTTGTATGAGGAAACACTTGATGTGCTAGAAAAGCTGCAAGGTGAATATGAACTTGTTCTGCTTACGAATGGATCACCGAGCCTGCAGCAGAAAAAACTCGAATTAACACCTGAACTAAGGCCGTTTTTCAAAGCAATTATCATATCAGGAGATATAGGCAAAGGAAAACCTGACCGAAAAATGTTTGAAAAAGCACTCCAAGAAGTTGATCTTAAGCCAAATGAGGTTTGGATGGTGGGAGATAATATGCTTACAGATATTATCGGAGCTAATGAAATGGGCATTTATGCAGTATGGATCAACCATGAGTGTAAACCTACTGATGGTGCAAAGCCTGATGCCACAATTTCCCGACTTGGAGAACTGTTGGATCTGTTAAAAGGATTGGAATAAAAAAGCTTGGGAGCACAAATGCTCCCAAGCTTTTTTAGTTGAAATCAATTGGATACACTTTTTCTATATTCGGTAAAGCACGCAACTTTTCCAATGCTTCATCGTCTGGATGCTTGTCAACCGATAGCAGCATAATCGCTTCGCCGCCTTGACCGCGGCGGTCAACTTGCATTGTAGCAATATTGATATCGTGGTCACCGAGCAGACTGCCCATGCGTCCAATTGCCCCTGGTTTATCATGATGGCGGATAAATAGAATATGACCTTCGGGCGCAAGATCGGCATTGTATCCGTCAATTTTGACAATACGGGGGCCAATACCTTCTAGGACAGTACCGGAAATGGAATGTACACCATCGTTCGAAACAACTTCAACAGCAAGCAAATTTGATTTTTCCCTTGAATGTGTTGATTTTGTTTCTTGAATCGCAATATCTCTTTGTCCTGCGAGGAATAGTGCATTTACATCATTTACTTCTTCATCAATGAAGTTTTGCAGCAGTCCCTTTGCCGCATGGCGTGTAAGGGGAGACAAATCTCCTTCAGCAATCTTCCCAAAAGCGGTCAGGCGGATTTCTCGGATTCCCTCCGCTGCCAGTTGGCTAAGCCATTCTCCAAGTTTCTCCGCAAGTTCAAAGTAAGGAGATAATCGATGCATCGTTTCCTTATCCATTGCTGGTAAATTGACAGGATGCAAAACAACATCACCATTGAAGAATTTGATGACATCGTGACTAATGTCTGTAGCAACATTCTCTTGAGCTTCAACAGTGCTGCCACCGAGGTGTGGTGTCGTAATAACTTGCGGCAGTTCGAGCAAAGGACTATCGAATGGCGGTTCATTCTCGAACACATCGAGTGCGGCTCCTGCGACTTTTCCTGATTTGATTGCTTCTAACAAAGCACATTCTTCAATAATTCCGCCACGTGCACAATTAAGAATGCGGACACCATCTTTCATCTTGGCAAAGGCATCCTTGTTCAGCATATGTCTTGTCTGCTTGATGAGTGGCGTGTGTACAGTAATAAAATCTGCATTTCTCAATATATCATCGACAGAACCGCACTTAATACCAAGTTTGTCAGCCTTCTCTTTCGTCATGAAAGGATCATATGCAATGATTTCCATTCGCTGACCTTTTGCTCTGTGTGCAACTTCAGCACCTATTTTACCAAAACCGATAATGCCAAGAGTTTTACCTTTTATTTCGATTCCCATATACTTTTTGCGTTCCCATTCTCTTTTTTGAAGAGAACTGTATGCTTGTGGGATATTGCGTGCAAGGGACATGAGCATCGCCATAGTATGTTCTGCTGCTGAATTCGTATTACCTCCAGGTGCATTGACTACAAGGATGCCATTTTCCGTAGCTGCATCAAGGTCTATATTATCGACTCCAACACCGGCACGGCCAATGATTTTTAAGTTCTTCGCCTTCTCTAACAATGAGCGTGTTACTTCTGTTTGGCTACGGACGAGTAAGGCGTCCGCATCTTTTATTTTCTCTGCTAATTCATCATCTGAAAGGTTTGTACTGATTTCCACTTCCATTTTGTTGTCTGACAAGAGAGGTTGAAGTCCGTCTTCGTTTAAAGAATCTGTTACGAGAATTTTATAGTTCAAGTAAATCCCTCCCTCAATATTAAGCATTTAAGAAGATTTCTTGTGCAGCTTTTGTTCCAGCGCCAAGTTCAATATTCGCGCCTGCTTTTTTGAATGCGACTTCCAAGGCTGCGATATACTCAAACACATCAGCCGGGGAACAGTAACCCATATGGCCAATTCGGAAAATTTTCCCTTTGAGATGCTTTGGTCCGCCTGCTACATAAATCTTGAAGTCTTGTATGAGAATTTTGCGGACCTTTTCGGCGTCGACTTGTTCGGGTTTTACAGCTGTGACAGTAGGGGAGGCATATTTATTCTCTGTAAGGAGAGGAATGCCAAGTGCCTCTATCGCAGACCTTGTCATATTGCTCATAAGACGGTGTCTTTTGAATACGTTCTCGAGTCCTTCTTCCATCATCATATTTAATGCTTCATCCAATCCGAATAGAAGGGAAACAGGAGGAGTGAATGGTGTTGAATTATTTTCGATTTTCTCAGCATATTTGTTCAAATCGAAATAGAAGCGGGAGTGATCATTTTTCTTGAAAGCTTCTCTTGCTCGTTCGGATGCAGCGACAAAAGCAAGACCAGGTGGTAGCATGAAAGCCTTTTGTGAACCGGTTACGTAGATGTCAACGCCCCAATCATCCATATTCGCTTCGACTCCCGCAATGCATGACACACCATCTACTGCAACAAGTGCATCAGACTCTGAGCGTACAGTATCTGTCAGCTCCTTAATCGGGTTCAAAACACTTGTGGACGTTTCACAATATGTCATAAAGACAGCTTTTACACTTGGATGTTCCCGTAAAAACGCTTTCAATTTTTCGGGAGTACAAGCTGTTCCCCAATTCATTTCCAAACGATATGTTGTAAGACCATGAGCATCACAAATATCAGCAAAACGTTCTCCAAATGCCCCAGTTACAACGACGATGACTTCATCCCCGGATTTACACAGATTCACTGCTGCTGTTTCCATTGCTCCAGTACCACTTGAAGAAAGAATCATGACATCTTTTTTTGTGCCAAATATCTTTGCCAGTTTTGGTTTAAGACGGGCATGCAGCTCACCCATTTGTGGATTTCGATGTCCGATCATTGGCTGTCCCAATGCATGTTCCACCCGTGGAGGGATTGGTGTAGGACCCGGGATGCGCAAAATTTGTTTATCTAGCATAATGGCAAAACTCCCTTCAGATCATTAAATGCAGCATATCTTGCTGCACAGGATTTATTTGGCATTGCCCAAATGCTATCAATGATCTTCTAAGTATTATTAATCAGTCTTGTCTATAAGGATATGTTTGTTATTCCTGCTAATTACCTGTTTTTGTTAGCGATAAACCTTCAGAATATGAAAGAGATTGGGATGTATTACTGGAGTATGAGCGTTTTGTGAAAAAAATCTTTGGGAATTGAGTTTAATAATGACTAAATATTCAATTTCATTCTGAAGCAATAGGAGGGGGTTAATTATGAAGCGCGGGACAGAATACGGCTACTTGAGAACCGGAAGACCGGTTGCTAAAGGGATGCATGGAGCAATAGCCTCACCGCATTATCTAGCAACACAAGCAGGAAAAAATATTCTCATGGATGGCGGACATGCCGTTGAAGCAGCGATTGCCTGCAATGTAACATTATGTGTAGTTTATCCACATATGGCCGGACTTGGAGGTGATTTGTTCGCTCTCGTCTGGGATAAGAATGAACAGGAAGTGAAAGCAATCGATGGCAGTGGCCGCTCTGGAGTATATGTTACAAAGCAAGCATATGCAGATCGGGGATTGGATGAAATCCCGTCGAGAGGACCCCTAGCGGCCAATACTGTCCCTGGTACAGTCGATGCTTGGTGGAAGCTGCATCAGCGATACGGACGGCTTAAATGGGAGCAGTTGTTTGCAACAGCAATAAACTATGCAAAAAAAGGGTTTCCTGTAAGCGGGAAATTCAGCAGATATATTGAATCAAAACAAGAAGTCCTAGAGGAAAATGCAAACTGTGCCAAAGTGTTTCTGAAAGATAGCGTGCCTCTGCAAGACAGTGATGTACTCGTACAGCCGGATCTTGCATGGTCTCTTGAACAGATTGCTAAAAATGGCCGGGACGCTTTTTATGAGGGTGAAATTGCGGACAAGATTGTTGCATCGATGGAGAAACACGGCGGTCTGCTAACGAAGGAAGACCTTGAAAAACATTCATCCACCTGGGAAGAACCAATCTCCACAACGTATCGCGGCTATGAAGTGTATGAAGTTAAGCCAAACACTCAAGGAATTGCGGCGCTTATGATGCTGAATATGATTGAACAATATGATTTAACAGAGATCGGAGATGGCACACCCGATTACTTCCATCTGATGGCTGAAGCAGCAAAATTAAATTACCACTACAGAGATAAGTGGATAGCTTCGCCGTTATATAAAGATATTCCGTACAATGAATTACTATCCAAGGATTTTTCTAAAAAAATTGCTTCCCATTATTCCTGGGAAGAAGCGTTTGACACAGATAATCTTGAGAAGCTCCCGACAATTGCAACGAACAAAGACACGACGTTCACATGTGTGACAGATGAAGCAGGCAACTCAATTTCTCTAATTCAAAGTATATATCATGAGTTCGGTTCAGCCTTCATGCCGGATGGCTGCGGATTCCTGTTGGAAAATCGCGGTGCTTCATTTAGTTTGGACGATGAGCATCCGAATACTTTACGGCCTGATACGCGTCCTTTCCATACACTTATTCCTGGAATGGTCATGAAAAATGAAAAACCTTATATGTTGCTTGGCACGATGGGAGGAGAAGGCCAGCCGCAAACACAGTGTGCAATGATTACACGCGTTATTGATTTTGGTTACAACATTCAACAGGCGATTGAAGCACCACGCTGGCTATATGGAAGAATGTGGGGAAGTGAAAGTCGTACGCTTAAACTTGAAAACCGGATATCTGATCCAATTATCGCCATGCTTGGTCAAAGAGGTCATGATATTGATAGAGTAAGTGACTATTCACAGACGATGGGGCATGCTCAGGGCATTGTTATCAACCAGGAGACAGGGGTTTACAGCGCTGGAGCAGACCCGCGCGGTGATGGTTTGGCGCTTAGCTGGTAGTGTCTTTTGAACGCAACTGGAGGTGAGCGGATATTATGGATTGGACCAGTTTGAAAAAAACGAGTGTATGGGCGGGAGGTGTGCAGTGGCTGTTCTTCATTTTTGCCAATATTGTCGTTATTCCCCTAACTGTCGGACAGGCCTTTCATCTGGATCATGATAAAATCGGTTCCTTGCTGCAACTCAGTTTCATTATTACAGGTATTGCCTGTGTAGCCCAAGCATGGATTGGTCATGAAAGAGCGATCATGGAAGGACAGTCGGGTCTCTGGTGGGGTATCATTCTGACGCTCGTTGTAACAACTTCTGCTTCGGGCATGTCACTCAAAACACTTGGAGGAAGTCTTGCCGTTGGGATTTTTATTTCTGCTGCATTAACTATTGTTATCGGTCTTTTAGGGATTGGTCCCTATATTGCCAAGCTCTTTAATGATGCGGTTATGGGAGTCTTTATGCTTCTATTTGGCTTTCAGCTCATTCAGATTTTCCTGAAAGGGATGCTTGGTTTGCCATTTGGAAAATCGACAGATGCAAGCATTGATTTGAAGACTACGCTTTTTTCCATTGTCTTGTCAGCTCTTGTCATTATTGTGAGTATTAAGGCTCCAAAACGATTTCGAAGTTACGCATTGCTCGTTGGAATCATCGTTGGTTGGATAGGTTATGCGCTTATTTTTCATACAAAATCGATGTCTCATACAAGTGGAATCTCTGTGAAAGTATTCCCGCTTGGCAATCCGAAATGGAATACGGGGGTAATTGTAACAGCTGTGATTGCTGGGCTTTTGAACTTGGCAAATACGTTTGGTGCTCTTAAAGGTACAGACGATATGTATGGTAATGAAACGACGAAAGGACAATATCGCCGTTCACTCACAATATCTGGTCTGTTTCAGGGGATTGCCGGTCTGTTGGGACTTGTCCCTTATGCACCTTTCGTCTCCTCAATCGGATTTCTGCAGCAGACGAAAATTGTTGATCGTCTGCCCTATATTATTGGTGGGTTCTTGTTCTTTTTAGTAGGTATTATTCCACCAGCTGGCCATTTCTTTGCGACGATGCCGTTAAGTGTTGGAAGTGCAGTATTATTCGTAGCGTATGTTCAGCTATTCAATTCACACCGCAGTTTCATCAAAAATGTCTCATCAAATTCATTGAATGTGTACAGAGTGGCAATACCGGTTTTTGTCGGTGTTGTAATTATGACTTTGCCGAGCCAGTATTTTTCTACAATGCCTGATTTCCTTAGACCGGTAGCTGCTAATGGACTTCTTGTCGGCATTATCCTTGTCTTAATTTTGGAACATGTCTATAACTGGAATCAGCTTGAAGATGATGACCAGGATCATGAGCAAAAGGCAGAGAATGGCTAATGAAAAACCCCATCGGCGATTATTAGCTGACGGAGTTTTTCTATGTCAAAATTTAATGTTTTTCAGATTGGAGCGTAGTTGCTGGAATGCGTCTTCCATCGATTCAGCATGAATATGGACTGTTTCACCTTCTGATTGTGTGATGGCATGCTCATAACGGGAATCATAGTAATATTCCAGAAGCAATGCTATTGCTTTTGGAAACTGTTTTCCTTCAAGCAATTTCTGAATTTCATTAGCGATTGGTGAATGAATGTTCCGCTTTATGAATTGGAATGCTTCAAGGAACTGTTCAGGACTTTCTTCGGGTTTATAATCCTCCATTATGTTTGCAACACGTACGTCAATAGGCAAATGAAGGAAGAATTGAGTTCCGGATTCTTTTTTGCTATAGAAGAATTCAGGGAGTACAACTTTTCCAATTCGCTTGCTCTCACCTTCAATAATGATATGTTTTTTATCTTTATATTTCTCCAGATCCTGAAGAAGAAGGGAGTCGAACTTTTTTTGGTTGTTTGGCAAGAGACCAATTTGTCCAAAAATTGACCCCCGATGTCCCGCCATTTGTTCCAAGTCAATTACAGGATAACCTTTATCTAGAAGCTGATGAAGAAGTTTTGTTTTCCCTGTACCTGTATATCCGTTTAAAACAATCAAATCGGATTTCAAGTTATATGATTCCATCGTTTTCACGACGTATTGACGGTAGGAACGGATGCCGCCTTTCAGTCTTCCGGCTTTAACACCCATAAGATCCAGCACTGTAGTCGCGGTTTTCGATCTCATGCCACCACGCCAGCAGAAGACTGCTACAGGCTTATTTAATTTTTGGAAGTCATTAATGAACCTTGGCAGCTTGTCAGAGAATATTTCCAGGCCGCGCTGTTTCGCGGCCTCGGGGCTTTCCTGTTTATATAGTGTACCGATCTCTGAGCGTTCTTCATTCGAAAACACAGGGATATTGATTGCGCCCGGAATACTCGCTTCCTGAAATTCTTTCGGAGAACGTACATCGACTAGAGCATATTTTCCACTCTCTCTTAGCTCAAGCAGTTCTTCAATCGTATATTCTTGCTGCATGTAAGACACCTTCTTATAAAAATGAATGCAATTAGATTGTGATCCTTTTCCTTTATCTATTCTAACATACAGCAGTACTGTCGATACATGTTGTGCCTGATTGATTTAACATTCAGACTGAAGACATATCATGGAAAGAAGTAGACTCTGGCGGGAGTGGCTTTGTGGCGGCTAGACAGCGAATTGCTGTGAAATCTTCAAGATCTACTGTCATACAAATACCGGTTTCGCGGAAACGAATCGTTTTAAATGGGCTTTTTTCACAGAGAAATTCACTAAGCTCGTTCCCTTTATTGTGAAGTGACATGCCATTAGCGTTACAAGGAAGAAGGATTTCAACAACGGCACAACATTTACTGCCAAGAATGATTTTTTTAGCTTTTAAAAACGGACTCTTCACGCAGCGATACCACTTCTGATCGAAGCATTTCATGGAGGCATGTTCGATTGTTTCAACAATGAATGGTTTGCATGTTCCTTTACAATAGAGGACAAAAGGAATAGTTGTCGCTTCATTTCGACTAGGTCTGCTTGTTTTAAGCAAATCCCGAATTGATTTTTCACAGCCCGTTGAACAATGTTTATTTCTCTTTGTAACTTTATCTTGAGCTTCTATAATCTTTCTTACTGTTCTGCAAACACATTGTTCATGGCAATACTCTTTATTTGTCATTTCCATTTCACTCCTTTATCTATTGGACTTGTAACAACATATTGAAGCAATCTTCAAATTGCTTGTACAGGAGTCTGTATTTAAGAAGATTTACTGAAAATGAGCAAGTGGACGAGTCGATATTAGCTAGGTTTCATACAATGCAGCATGCCAGTCAAGTACTGGCGGCCCACCCCCATGAATCAAATTGACCGGTGAAAACCGGTCTTTTTTTATTGATTTTTTCCTTATATAAAAGAAGCGATCAGAAACTAGATTTCAGTCTATTGGACAAGAGTATATTTACCGAATGAATAAACAATTGACCTGTTCAGAAAAGCGTTTGCTGCATGTAATGAAAGCAGGAGGTGAGGGAGATGAAAGAAAAAAAGTTCTCGAGTTATGAAGAGTTCGAAATGAGAGAAATGGAACGTTTTATTAAAAAGAAAAGGGAGATGGAAAATATGAGTAAGTACCATGAATTCGATGAGTATGAAGAGTATGGAAAACATCATGATAAGTGTAAATGTCACAAGAAACATCATGAATGTGATGATCACGATCACGGCAAGGATAAGGACAAAGACGAAGAAGTGTACTACTGCAAATGCATGAAGAAAAAAGAGAAGAAGAAACACCCAGTTAAGAAGCATGAGCATAAGCACTATCACATGCATGAATACAAGCACCATAAGAAAGACGATAAGAAGGATGATCATAAGAAGGATGATCATAAGAAGGACGATCATAAAAAAGATGAACACAAAAAGCATAGGAAAGTTTTTGCGGATGTAGTGGATTTTGAATATGATCAGAAGAAACCAAGGAATGTGTATCAAGAAAACTTTGTACGTCTGCCAAGAAATATCGCATTTCCAGTTGCCGAAGTTACTATGGAAGAAGTCAAAGCAGGTGATCTAGTGTGGTTGAATGGCGTTGTAGCTCTTGATAATGATGAATTTATTGGTAACACTGTGACAGATATTAGAATTATTAAGGGCAATAACTTTATGACAGGAGAAGAAATTTATCACTCACGTATTGAATTAAATCAAGATGGTGAAGGCGATGATGATCTTTCTATTGAACCATTTTCACATGTAGATAAAAACTTTGAATCTGCGAAGAATGTAAAATACACTGTAACAGTAACGGTCAATAGAGACGATGTATTCTTGCCAGGTCCGACTACGTTAACTGCTCTTCAAATCGACAAGAAACGCAACTGCTAAACTATATTATCAAGCCTAGTGCCAAGCACTGGGCTTTTTTGGTTATTCTTAATCTGATTGAAAATACAGGGACGGCTGCTCTAATTTAATTAGGCAGATACATGGAGACCATTAAACTTCTGTTTTACAACAACTTATATTTATCAACTACGTAGTATTATCAAGTTGTTTCGTGCTGCTATTTCTGACAAGAAATCACTTATATTGGTGGCAATGAGAGAAGTCATAAGGAATGAACTCATTTTTTTAATATCACTTTCTCTTCATATTTACATAATTGTGGGTGGAAAAGTGTAGTGATTAAGTTTTAAAATTGTTTTTGAAGAATTCTATAAACCGAGAAGAATGATTTAAGCGCAAATTCTTTATGCTTGAAGTACTTCTTCTAGAGTACTATCATGTAAATCATAAGGCATTAAAGTATTTTTAGTTGATAAAGCCTGAAATGATAGAAAAACGCTGGATGTTTTGGTATGATGTTCTATGTTGTGAAAATTTAAAAAACGCTACAGATAAGCGTTTTTTTATGAAATGTGCGTTGCATGAAACAAGGAGGGCTACATATGTACACTAAACCGAAAATTGTCGTGCTTGGTGCCGGTTATGCGGGAATGGTAACGACAAAACGTCTGACTCAGCTTTTGTCAGCTGAAGAAGCAGAAATTGTGCTCGTCAATAAGCATAATTATCATTATGAATCCACTTGGCTTCATGAAGTCGCAGCTGGTACGATCAATCCGAACCAGGCGCGCGTCATGATTTCAGATGTAATCAATCCGAACAGAGTGCGTCTCGTATACGATGCGGTTGTAAAAGTGGATAAGGATAACCAGCGTGTGGAATTGGAAAACGGCGAACTTGATTATGATATTCTAGTATTCGCTCTCGGTTTCGAATCGAACACATTCGGTATCAAAGGTATGAAAGAAAATGCCTTTGCCATTGAAGACATCGATTCTAGCCGTCAAATCCGCGATCATATTGAGTATCAGTTCTCAAGATACAACAATTCTCCTGAGAAAGATGACGCGAGCCTAGCAATTCTAGTTGGAGGCGGCGGTTTCACAGGTATTGAATTCGTTGGAGAGCTTTCTGAACGTGTTCCGGAGCTTTGCAAGAAATACGATATCGATCGCAGCAAAGTCCGTATCATCAACGTGGAAGCTGGACCAACGATCCTTCCTGGTTTCGATGAAGAACTTGTGGCATACGGTAAAAAGTCATTGGAAGATCGCGGTGTCGAATTCCGTCTCGGTGCTAAAATTTCCGAATGTACAGAAGAAGGTTTTATCGTCAATGATGACGAACTTATTAAAGCTGGCACAGTTGTCTGGACTGGTGGCGTAACTGGAAACTCGGTCCTTGGCAACTCAGGATTCGAATTGTTCCGTGGTAAAGTGAATGTGAACAGTGACTTGCGTGATCCAAGCTCTGATCATGTATTCATCCTCGGTGACTGCTCATGGGTTATGAACGAAGAGACAGGCCGTCCTTATCCGCCAACTGCACAAATTGCAATTCAAGAAGCGGATACAGCTGCTGCGAATATTAAAGCACTTCTTTATGGTGAACCACTTCAGGATTTCGTATTCGATAATAAGGGTACTGTAGCATCTCTAGGTAAGAAGGATGCAATGGGCACTATCTTCGAAGGTACGAAATTGTATGGCAGAAAAGCGGTTTACATGAAACAGATTATCGACAATCGCTCACTTTATATTATTGGCGGTCCTAAGCTAATTCTCAAAAAAGGGAAATTCCGTCTATTTTAAACTGAGCTAAAAAAGGAGGACGACCAAGTGAAAAACGGTCTGATTGGTGTGCTGCTTGTAGCGGTAAGTGCAATTTTCGGATATGCAATCGCAACACGCTGTGCAGAAGAATCCAGAGATTTTCGCTAAGCGTTCGGGCGCTCTTTCTCAATGAGAAGGGCGTCTTTTTTATATGTATGAGAAAAGGCTCTCTCCGCATACTACATGCGAAAGGAGGGCTTTATTCATGTTTAAGTTCCTTATTGCTATACAAACAGCCTTCCAGTTCACTCATTTTCCGCCTGAAGAATTAACAATTTTTAATGAAAAAGGAAAACCCGTTCAACAGATCCAGCGAGAGGAAGCTTATCACTTCTTGGAAGATCCGCTGTTTATCAATACGAGGAAAATTGACGAGCTTGCTGCCAAATTGAATGAAGAAGTATATCAGGCTCCTGAGAATGCCAAATTGGGCGAAGGCAATGTTATTTTACCGGAAAAGACAGGTAGAGAGCTTGACAGGCAAGGATTTAAAAGACAGTACCTTGAATTTTTGATGGAAGGAAGAGAGGATTCATTTAAAATTCCTACAAAGGCTGTTCACCCTCGTGTCACAGCAGAAATCTTATCTGAAATACAGGGTCAGAAAATTGGCTCTTATACGACTTATTTTCCAGACCGTAACAAGGAAAGAACTTTAAACATCAAGCTTGCAGCCAAAGCAATTGACAGTCATGTCGTCTTTCCTGGAGAACAGTTTTCCTTCAACAAAGTTGTTGGAGAGAGGACAGAAGAGAGAGGATATGAACGCGCCCCTGTAATTATTAAAGGGGAATTCGCCGAAGACATTGGAGGCGGTATTTGCCAAGTTTCGTCTACTCTTTTCAATGCGGTAAATTTGCAAGGAATTAAAATTATAGAACGTTACATGCATAGTCGGGATGTTTCTTATGTACCTCCAGGAAAAGATGCGACTGTAAGCTGGAATGGGCCTGACTTCGTATTTGTTAATTCTTATAATGAGCCGATCCTTATTAGGGCTTCAGCGAACAATGGAAAAATGCATATTACGATCCAAACAGCTGAAGGTGCTCAGGCAAAGTAATTATTTTTTAGGAGGAAGATTGCATTTACCATCTTCACATTGACCGACCGGGAAAAAGGATCTGTTTTTAGCGATCGTTTTATAAATAATGCTGCCTATGCCGAGCCATTTTCCTATATAAAGAAAAGGGACTGCAGGCCAAAAAAGCGGCAATGTCTTTGAAATGGCGATGACGGCTGGGTAGCCTTTTTTCCATTTTCCATTTTTTTTAATATGGATTTCCTTCTCCATCTCAGGTGGATAATTGTTCTGCTCTCGAAAAGATTGAAAAATTAGCTTGTGTCGCCAGTCAAGCTTTTTCCAGACAGCTGCTGTACGTGTGCAGAGCTTGCAATGGCTATCATAATAAACAATCATCTAAAAGCCTCCCTTATTATTATCTTACCTTATATAACCTTTATAATATATTGGAAAACGAACGATGCAATATACAGAAATACGTATGTATTTTGATTATTAAAACATAAAAATGTGTAGGACTTATTGATTAGTAAATGATATAATATTCCCATTCGAAAATTATGGAAGGGGAAATTATATATGAAACGCCAAAGTATTTCAAGAAAAGTGTCATTTATACTCTGCATTTCAATTGCAGTAGTACTTGCGATAACAGGCATATTAATCAATCTGTATACAAAGAACATGATTAAGCAACAGATTGAAAGCGAAATGGGAGCACAGAGCAGAGCTGTTGCCGCTAAAATCGATCAATTCTTTGCTCAGAAGGGACAGGTTGTTAATCAGCTTACTTCTGATCAGTCTGTACTTCGTTACCTTGATAGTACAAAAGGACGAAAAGATGCTTTGCAAAACCGAAATTATAAGGATATGAACAAAGCGCTTGAGACCGTTAAAGAAATGAATCCAGAAGTAGCAATGGTCTGGGTGGCGAGTGAAAAGGGTAATTTTCTTACAGGAACTGGAAATGTGTTATCTGATTCAGATTTTGAGTTGAAAGAACGACCGTGGTACGAATCCGTACATAATGCAAAGGGTCTCTACTACACAGAACCATACATGGATCAGGTTTTTGGTAAAGTTATCATGAGTGTAATGAAAGTTGTTGAAGTTGATGGGAAGGAAGTAGGTATTGTTGCCGCTGATCTATTCCTCGATTCCCTTCCATCCATCATGGAGCAATATAAGATTGGTAATTCCGGATATGGCATTCTTACAGCACCGGATGGCAATGTTATTTATCATCCAGATAACAAGCACGTTCTTAAACCATTGGCTGATGCAGGAAGTGACTGGAGGAAACTGTCTGAAAAGATGAAATCCGGTGCAGACGGACTGATGGAGATCAGTGGTAAAAATAAGGACTATTACGTTGGATATGAACCAGTAAAATCAGCCGGTTGGTCAGTTGCGACAGTTCTGGATCAAAATGAAGTATACGCTCCGCTTCATAGTATGACGGTAAAAGTAGCAGTAATCTTTATTATTGCTCTTATATTGCTCGTACTGCTCACTTATTTCCTACTACGTCATATGCTTAAGAATATTCCGGTTATGTCTGACGTAATTAATAAAATCGCTGAAGGAGACTTGACTCAGAGGATTACAATTGATTCCAATGATGAACTTGGAAAAGTAGCGGAAGACATGAATGAAATGCTGGATCAGGTAAGTGAATTCATTGGCGTCGTACAGGAAAATGCACAGCAAGTTGCAGCTACTTCAGAACAACTTAATGTCAGCACGGATCAGACAGCTCAGGCAGCTCAAGTTGTTGCCGAAACTGTTGATTCAGTTAATACAGGTATCATGCAGCAAATTAATCGTACAAGTGAAGCGAGCGGTACAATTAGTAAGATGTCTACTACATTTGAGATGATTTCAGATGAATCTGATGCAGTTGCCCGTCAATCGGCTATCGCTGTTGAAAAGGCCAAAAGCGGTGAAGAATCTGTAGAATCAGCTCAGGAACAAATGGAAACAATTAATGAAAAGGTGCATGCGACAGCACAAATTATTTCTCGCCTTGGTGAACGTTCAAGTGCAATTGGACAAATTGTTGATACCATTTCAGAAATTTCAGGACAGACCAATCTCCTTGCTCTTAATGCTTCAATAGAAGCTTCGCGAGCCGGAGAAAGTGGTAAAAGCTTTACGGTTGTTGCAAACGAAGTGAAGAAGCTGGCTGAACAGTCAAATGCAGCTGCAGGAGAAATTGCAGAATTAATTCGTGAAGTCCAAGTCGATACAGAGGAGGCAGTCGCTTCCATCCGTGAAGGGACGACTGAAGTACAGAAAGGATCGGCTGCTGTTGGCACAGCCGGAGAAGCTTTTCATGCAATTTCAGATATTGTATCTCGCGTATCAGGGCAGATGAATGAATTCTCTTCATCTATTCAAGACCTGTCCTCAGGTGTCAAGCATATTGTCGATATTATTGATGATGTAGACTATCTTGCCCAGGAAGCAAGAAGAGATTTTGAAAATGTAGCCGCTGCGACTGAAGAGCAGACAGCAACTCTTGAAGAAATCGCATCAGCAAGCCATTCATCTTCTGAACGTGCACTAGAACTGCAAGATGCTATTTCAAAATTTAAAGTGTAAGTAAAAAAACGTTCTCCACTTTGTTGTGGAGAACGTTTTTTATTAAATATTTATACCAAATAACGCTCAGGATTGTCTGTATTTGTAACGATCAGCAGAACTTTCCCTTCATCCATTTTTTCCTCATAGTTTTCTGCATCTTCTTGAGAGAAGCCTATATCCTTCAATTTTGTACGGAGCTCATCACCTTTTTTCTTGAACACATTGCTAATGGCGCTGCCCATCTTCATTTCCTTCATGCCAATTGTGTTTGCTCCGGCATTTTTTGCAATGCGATTCGTCCGGTCATCATCATGTGAAATCACATAGATATTTTCCGCATCGACAGAACTGTCCTTAAGCGATTGGATATCATTTTCTAGTTTCTCATCGTTTGTATATTCTCTGATAAATGGTTTCAAGATTATTTCCTCCTGATTGGGTTGTTGTACAGGACATTCCCGACTATCAAGTGATTAAACATGCTCACCTGAAAAAAAACCTCCGCATATGTTGTAGCATAACGCAGTTTAGAAGGGAGCAATAGAAATGGATTTGACCGCATCGCATTATCTTTATGGCGGTTTTACGCTGCTTATTATTTACGCGATGATTCGGAGAAAGAGCATTGTCATGCCGGCATTGCTTGGAACTTTTATCATCGGAATCGTTCATACCGGTAGTTTGATTAAAGGATTCACTGCCATTTTTCAGGCGAATATGACAGCTGCAACAGAATTGTTCAATATCTTTCTGATCATTACATTCATGTTGGCTTTACTCCATGCACTGCGTGATCTTGGATCTGACCGCCTGATGGTTCGACCTATTAGTAGATTTATGAGGAATGGACATTTATCATTCTTCATACTCATCGGCGTAACGTATGTAATTTCTCTATTTTTCTGGCCGACACCTGCTGTACCGCTTATTTGTGCACTACTCGTTCCGGCGGCCGCAAGAGCTGGGCTGCCGCCGATGCTCGCTGCAGTGGCTGTAGCATTGGCGGGACAGGGTATGGCACTTTCTTCAGATTATATCGTTCAAGTCGCGCCAGCCTTATCTGCAAAAACGGCAGGAACTTCAGTAACAGAGGTCGCAGATGTGGGACTGGTGCTGTCACTTATTACAGGATTTGTAGCGATTGGGGCAGCCTACATCTTCTATCGAAAAGAAATCCGCAAGCCGAATGATGAGCTTAACGAAATAGCTGTAAAGCAACTCGAAATTCCTGCAGAAACAAAACATGCAGCAAAGAGCCGTCATGTAGAGAAATGGAGAAGATTATTTGCCATCCTTGTCCCACTCTCACTTCTCACTATCGTCGGTTATATGCTAGTTCAAAAGTTCTCATCAGGGAGAATGAGCGGTTTTGAAGGTGGAGATGGAGCAGCATTCATAGGAGGCGCAGCTGTCATACTTTTGTTGCTTGCAAGCCTTTCTTACGGAAAATCACATGCGCTTGATTACGTTTCCAATCATATTACTGAAGGATTTGTATTTGCCTTTAAAGCAATGGGTCCTGTCATACCGATTGCGGGGTTCTTCTTCCTTGGGAGCGGAGACTATGCAGGTGTGATTCTCGGAATAGAAAAAAATGTGCCTTCATTGTTATTTGATTTGGCAGGAGCAGCCCAAGCTTATTTGCCAGGCGGAACAATTGTTGCTGCATTCGGCATTCTGCTTATTGGGATAATAACGGGATTGGATGGTTCTGGTTTCTCAGGTCTGCCACTTACAGGAGCACTTGCCCAATCTTTGCAAATAGGTGATTTTGATACTTCAGTACTCGCAGCAATCGGTCAAATGGGAGCAATCTGGACAGGAGGCGGGACAATTATTGCTTGGTCATCCCTCATTGCAATCGCAGGCTTCTGCGGGGTTTCTGCAGTTGATCTCGCTAGGAAGAATTTCATTCCGGTTATGCTCGGATTAATTGCCAGTACGATTGCAGCAATCCTTCTGTTCACATAAATTGGTATCCGCAACTCTGCAAATCTTGTCAAATTTGTGCAGAGTTGCTGTTTTACATAAGAAACATAAGGGTAAGCACGTAATAGTGGACTAGGAGGGGACTAATCTCCTTGTAGGAAAATAGATGGGGGGAAATTACTTTGCAGGAGCATGTCGTCATAACTCTGAACGGCACAGAATACTTGGCAAAGCCAGGCCAGAACTTACTGGATTTTATACTTTCTGAGGAAGTTAACATTCCTCATATTTGTTACAACGAATCACTTGGGCCCATTCAGACATGTGATACATGTATGGTCGAAGTTGATGGAGAAATTGTACGTGCATGTGGAACGACAATCGAGACTGCAATGCAAGTCAACACGAATCTTGATGAGGTACGAGACGCACAGAAAGAGGCTCTTGACCGTATTCTTGAGAAGCATGAATTATATTGCACGGTATGTGATTATAACAATGGAAGCTGTGAAATTCATAATACGATGAAAGACTTCGGTCTTGAACACCAGTCTTATTCTTATAAATCCAAAGGTTATGAACAGGATCACTCCGGGTCCTTCTACCGTTACGACCCAGATCAGTGTATATTATGCGGTCGCTGTGTCGAAGTGTGTCAGGATGTTGAGGTCAATGAAACGCTGCTCATTGACTGGGACCGTGAACAGCCGCGTGTCGTATGGGATAATGATGTACCAATTGATCAGTCCTCGTGTGTATCATGCGGGCAATGTGTAACAGTTTGTCCATGTAACGCTCTAATGGAAAAGAACATGCTTGGAGAAGCTGGCTATATGACAGATGTTGAACCGGGTCTGCTCCGTTCCATGATTGATATTACGAAAAAAGCGGAAACTGGATATGGACCTCTATTCGCCATTTCAGATTCAGAAGCAGAAATGCGTAAAGATAGAATTGAAAAGACAAAAACCGTCTGTACATATTGCGGCGTCGGCTGCACATTCGATGTATGGACGAAGGGCCGCAAAGTTCTTAAGGTGCAGCCGCAACATGATTCACCAGCAAACGGCATCAGCTCATGTGTAAAAGGAAAGTTCGGCTGGGATTATGTGAATGCCGAAGAACGTCTTACAAAGCCGCTAATTCGTAAGGGAGATCAATTCGTTGAGGTCGAATGGGAAGAGGCATTAAGCTATACGGCTAAGCGCTTCAACGAAATTAGAAAGGCACACGGACCAGATGCACTCGGTTTCATTGCGTCTTCCAAAGCAACAAACGAGGAATCCTATCTGATGCAGAAATTCGCACGCCAAGTCATCGGGACGAACAATGTGGACAACTGTTCACGCTACTGTCAGTCTCCGGCGACACAAGGTTTATTCCGTACTGTTGGCTATGGTGGTGACTCTGGATCCATTGAAGATATAGGTAAGGCGGAAATGGTCATCATCGTAGGCTCAAACACTGCTGATGCGCATCCTGTACTCGCTTCAAGGATTAAGAGAAGCCATAAACTATTTGGTCAGAAGCTTTATGTATTTGACTTGCGTAAGCATGAAATGGCTGAAAGGGCAGATAAATTCTTCCGACCAAAGCCAGGGACAGATCTCGTCTGGTTATCAGCAGTTGCCAAATATATCATTGATCAAGGCTGGCATCATAAGGAATTCATTGATAAATGGGTAAATGATTTCGATAAATATTACAAGAGCCTTGATAAATTCACTTTAGATTATGCGGAGGAAGTAACAGGCCTTTCCAAAGAAGATTTGATTGGCATCGCAAAAGAAATTACGAGTGTGGACAAGCTCGCCATCTGTTGGGCAATGGGTGTGACGCAACACCAGATCGGCAGTGATACAAGTACAGCAATCTCAAACTTGCTTCTCGTTACAGGAAATTACATGCGTGAAGGTACGGGAGCTTATCCGCTCCGAGGTCATAACAACGTACAAGGAGCGAGTGACTTCGGAAGTATGCCAAACGTATTCCCTGGGTATGAGAGTGTTGAAGATGATACGATTCGCAAGAAGTATGAGACAGCATGGGATGTTGATTTACCGAAGAAAAAAGGAATGGATAACCACGAATTAATTGTTGGTATCCATGATGGCAAGGTGCATTCAATGTACGTAAAAGGTGAAGATACAGCAATCGTTGATGCGAATATCAACTATGTGACAGACGCGTTCAAAAAGCTGGATTTCTTCGTTGTGCAGGACTTATTCCTAACTGCAACTGCAGAATATGCGGATGTCGTGTTCCCTGCGTCACCAAGTCTCGAAAAAGACGGTACATTTACAAATACTGAGAGACGAATCCAGCGTCTTTATAAAGCTATGGAACCGCTCGGTGAATCAAAGCCTGACTGGCAGATCATTACAGAACTAGCCAAAGAAATGGGCTTCGATTGGGGCTATACACATCCTTCTGAAATCATGGATGAAGCAGCATCACTCACACCATTGTTCCGTGGCGTCAGCTATGACTTGCTGGAAGGCTATAATAGTTTGCAATGGCCAGTAAACGCAGATGGTACTGATACGCCGTTGCTTTATACAGAAGGTTTCCACTTCCCAGATGGCAAGGCGAAACTATACGCTCTTGACTATGAGAATCATTACGATACTGATGAAGAATATGATCTTCATATTAACAATGGACGCCTTCTTGAACACTTCCATGAAGGCAATATGACTTATAAAGTACCAGGACTTGCACATGAACAGCCAAACTCATTTATTGAAATCTCACAAGAATTGGCTGATGAACGTGGTATTAAGGAAGGTGCGACAATTAAACTCATTTCTGAAGCAGGCGAAGGTACTGGTATTGTCACCATTACTGACAGGGTGCATGGAAAGGAATTGTTCGTGCCGTTTAATGATAACGGTAAATCTGCAGTCAACTTCTTGACTGACAACTCTGTTGACAAGGACACGAATACACCTGCTTATAAAGAAATTAAAGCAAGAATGGTCGTCTTGACAAAACAGGGCAAGTCTCCAATTCCGGACTGGAACCATCGAAACGGGAACCGTCAGCCTCAACAGTCTGTACGCGTTCATAAGAAATGGGAGCGAGACGACTATACTTTCCCGGGAAGCAAGGTGAGAAAAGATGGCTGAACCAATAAGAAAAGTAAAAAGGATGCAAATATCCGAAGAGAAGGTAATCGACCATAATGTTGATGAGGTTAGGAAAGCTGTCAGTGCGAATAAGGATGCTATATTAGACGGTATTAATATGCTTGCGTCATTGCACAACAGTGATTTTCTTATGGCTGGGTCGGCAATGGTCAATCATCGAAAAGAAATCGTAAAAAATTTCTCACAGGAAATCAACAAACCGCAGTATGAAGGGGCTCTCCACAATTTGGGACAAATGTTCTTCCTATTAGGTGACCTCAATATTGATCAGATGGAGGATTTTACAAAACGAATCAATAATGGGCTTGATTCAATGGTTAATACAAGAGAAGAGGAACGTACTTCTTATGTAGGTTTGCTTCGTGCGTTAAAGGATCCGGAAGTGAACCATAGCTTAACAATGCTGCTCAATTTCCTTAAAGGGATGAGCCGCAAAAATTAATAAATGATGGATGAAGGAAGACTTTCGGCAAAGAGCCGGAAGTCTTTTCTTTCTCGTTCAACAATACCTTTGCTAAGATATAAGGAGAGAGTTTAGAGAGGAAAGTGATTAGCATGAAAGCCTATGTTCATGACAAGAATGGATGTAACATTAAGGAAATGCCTGAGCCTCAAGCAGGTGAAGGAGAAGTCGTTGTCCGCATAAAATATGCTGGTTTAAATCGCCGTGACCTTTATATTCCTGGACGCAGAGGAGATAATCCGGATAGTCCGCTCATTCTTGGTTCTGACGGAGCTGGGGTAATTGAAACTGTTGGGTTTGGTGTATCTGATTTGAAGCAAGGTGATGAAGTACTAATCAATCCTTCACTTCGTTGGAAGAAGAACAGCCCGGCTCCACCAGCAGAATTTGATATTCTCGGTATGCCGGATCACGGTACCTTTGCTGAAAAAATTGTATTATCCGCTGATCAAATTGAAAAGATTCCAGAACATCTTACAATGAAAGAAGCGGCTGTTGTTGCGCTTGCAGGTACAACGGGCTATCGAGCAATGTTCACGAAAGGAAGACTACAAAGAGGTGAAACCGTATTAATTCCCGGTGCCGGGAGCGGAGTTGCTACTTTCCTCATTCAGTTTGCAAAGAAAATTGGAGCTAGAGTCATCGTATCTTCCAGAAGCAAGGAAAAGCGGGAACGGGCCCTTGCCATAGGAGCCGACTTGGCAATTGACACGCATGCTGATTGGGAGCAGGAACTTGCAGATGAGAAGATTGACCTCGTAATTGACAGTGTTGGAAGGGCAACATTTAATAAATCGCTCGCTGTATTGAAAAAAGGCGGCAGAATTGTCGTATTCGGTGCTACGACTGAAGACAAGGTAGAATTCGATCTCCGTACATTTTTCTACAATCAGCAAGAAATAATTGGGTCGACAATGGGTTCTCGGGAGGAACTGAGAGATATGCTTGAATTGATGGAAAAGTATAATATCCATCCTGAAATTGATGGTGTATTGCCAATTGATGAAGCAGAAGTGGCATTTGAAAAATTGCATACCAATCATCAGTTTGGCAAGCTTGTGTTAGAAATCGAATAAAAAAGGGTCTGCCTCAATATTGAGGCAGACCCTTTTTTAGTATAGTTTTAAAACTGAGAAAAAAGGTGCTATTAGAGCCATTATAGTGAAAATTAAAACCGGTATGATTCCGATTTTTTCTCCCTTTTTCCAATAATAAATTGAAATTACAATACTATATATTAGTGTAAAGAACATAAATAGATAAATTATATATCCCATTTATTTATTAATCCCTCTTATCTTTGGAATGTTCTTTTGTCTTCCATAGTCTGTAATGCGTGTTTCTACATTAACTCTTACTTCCATGTCAGGATATTTCTTAGAAAATTTATAGTCATCATATTGCTGAAGAGTAAGGAACTTTTTACGGGCTTCCAATGACCAACCGAATGGTTGTGCCTTGAACTCATTCTGGGTACGCTTTATAAAAGTGAGAAACTCCTTTTTTATTTCGTTTTGCAATGATCTCTCTAATTTATCACGATTTTTCTTCTCTTGATAACTCGTTAGAGTGTGGTCAGACAATATCTCAAGAATTAGAGAAACAGTGACCTCGATAATAGGTTTCTCTGCTTTTAAATTCATTCTTACTTTTGTTTTTTTACTTTTATTAATTTTGACAGCCAGTTGGTTCTTTTTAGAGAAAGGATCAGGATATGAAGCGATTATATTCTCAGCTGCAGGTTCCATTCCAAGTAAATTGGCTATACGTACTTCATCACCAGTTATTTTTTCAATCATTCTTCCGTTTTTAAAAACGGCTGCTCCACCAAATTCAGTTCTATTTGTATCTCCTTGAAAAGGAAGTTCTCCAGCCAAAATTCTGTTTTCAACTCCACCATCAAATGTCTTGTCTTCTTCGATAGTTGTGTAAAGACTGAGATATAGATCAGAACCTGACTCGGTTATACGGTAATATTGCAGTAGCTCGGAAGGTCTGGGAGCAAGTCCGGTTTGTTGTATGTTAGCAATGATCAAATTAAAATATTTATGAACACGTGCTTCCATCTTTGGCTTTGTTTGCTCAAAATATTTTTCGGGGGTTTCATCTGTTACGATTAGTTGAACATCACGCCGAATTTGTACATCTTTTTGAGCATCATAAATATATCGAATGAATTTTTTATCACGTGCCAATTTTTCAGATACGATAATGAATTGAAGCTGATCATACGTAACAGTTTTTGCCATTACTGTACTGAACCTGTTCTTTGACGAAACAAAATCATTTGCTTCCATTGTAACGAACTCTCTCGGGCTACTTGAAGCGCCACCACCCTGTATTTGTGCACCGAACTCAGGATTCGGTGATAAATAGGTCACTTTAATCAGATTATTTTCACCTTTGTCCAAGCCAATGCCTACAATATAAGAACGTTTTTCAATTTCTTGGCTATCCCAGCATCCAGTAAGTAGAAGAAGGGAGAGCAGAAGCAGTAAACATTTTTTAATTGTCACGCTTAGTTTCCCTCCTTTTCTTGAACTTTACAACGCCCCAAAGGAGAATTGTAATTGATATTGTCGGGAGAGAGAGAAGATTAATAAAGGATTTACGCAATTCCGGTAAGGCAAATGAAGGCTGTTCCGGAATCATACCTATAAAGACCGTTAATACAGCTAAGATAGGAACGATTAACTGGAATTTATTAATCTTAAAAAGCCTTCCCAATAGGTAGGCAGTAACATAGAAATAAAAAGAAAATCGAATTATTAGTCCAATCAGCCAGAAAGGAAAGAATAAAGACTCGACGTTCTTAATGAAACCAAGGGAAATATATCGTATAACTTCATGCCATGGGTAATTAAGCAGTTGTGCCGACTTATAATCAAACACTGTTATAAAGGCAATCATGGAGAGGGTAATTTCAATAGTTACCATTATGAGCATAATCCACATACCTTTGCGGAAATCTTTCTTAGTAGGAAGCAAGGTAGCAAATATACAAAAATAGAAAAATTCATCTAACAAAGAAATACTGCTTATACTCTCTTTAATGACATCCCATTCACCGTAACCAAATAATGGATAGATAAAGCTCGTCTGTCCGTGCCCAAATGCTAATACTAAAGCTATGAATAAAAAAAACTTAAGATAAACGATTATGGACCAAGCAAGAGAGCTAATTGCCCCGATTCCCATCATTGCCCCGATACTGCAAAGGATAACGATCAAGCCATAGATTGCGACTACGGGAGTATTAATGAAATACATCGTGGAAATCAGGTCAGAATATATAGCTGAGTCAATTATTAGGCTTAAATACAGTGAAATAAACAAATACATTACGACAATCCAACCAATTATTTTCCCGAAGCCAATATAAATGACATCTATAAGATTTTGGCCTTCATACCTATCTAGAGTGTTCATTGTCAAATAAATTAGGACACCGACAATTACACCACTTATGAGTGGAGCCATCCACGCTGAATTGGCTAAACTTTTATAATATACAACGGGTGTATCGTCAGTCAGCTTCAACCCGACTATAATAGCTCCCATTGAAACAAACTCTCTTAGGCCGATTACATTGGTGGGCTTCACAGGCATCCCTCTATTTCTTCGTTAAATCTTTTGGATCCAGATATTCAGGACGGTACTTCTCTTTGGTAATTCTTCTGCGGAACAAGACATTTTTTGATGATGCATATACAGGTGTGAACGGAGCAAGGTAGGGCACACCGAAGGATCTAATTGAAACCATATAAAACATTCCGACTGCGAAGACAGCCGCCATGCCAAAAATGCCGAATAACCCCGCTGCAAGTATGAATAAAAGACGTGTGGAACGTATAGCGAAGTTCATACTAATATCTCCAACGACAAAAGAACTCAGACCACTTAAGGCAACGACAATTACTACAATGGGACTGACTATATTCGCCTGAACAGCCGACTGGCCAAGAATTAGAGCACCAACAATACCAATTGTAGGTCCAATCGGTGCTGGAACGCGAAGTCCAGCCTCACGAATTAATTCGAAAGCAAGTTCCATTATTAACACTTCAACCAAAGCTGGAAAGGGAACTTTTTCCCGTGTGGAAGCAATGGCGAAGAGAAGGTCAGGAGGTATCATACTTGAATGGAAGTTGGTCACAGCAACATATATAGCGGAAGTGAATATCGTTACAAAAATAGAAATCGCCCTTAGAATACGTATGAAATTCCCAAATATAAATCTTAAATACTGATCATCAGGTGAATGGATGAACGACCAGAACGTAGCTGGAAGAACGAGCACAGCGGGGGTACCTTCCATAAGAAGAATAACATGTCCATCATTCAGAAAGGCGGCAGCTCTATCCGGACGCTCAGTGTGCAGCAATGTTGGGAATAGAGAGTAAGGATGTTCGTCTATATATTCTTCAAGAATAGAAAGATTTTGCAGCAGTGCGGGGTCCAGGTTTTTTATTTTTTTTCGTATTTTGTCTATTGTTTCTGTGTTGGCGATATCGCTGATGTATGAGATGAACAACTGATTGTTTCCTCTAGCAGATATAGTAACGTTTTCGAAAACAAGATTTTCATTTTGCACCCTTTTTCGAATTAGGTTGATATTAGTCGAGGCCGTTTCGTTAAACCCTTCTTTTGGACCTGTTAGAGTAATTTCATTTGCAGGCTTTTCAATTGAACGTGCTTCGAATTTTGTAGTATCCAATTTATATGCAATTGTTGATCCGTCGATAAAGACAACAGTATTGCCTCTATTAACATTTTGGATAGCATCATGAATCGTTTCAACCTCAGTAATGGAAGCACTGTCTATTATATTTCCCATGCTTTTATCTACGCTATTAATGCTTAATAGAGGTTTGATAATACTGTCCTCAATTGACTTCGTATTACTGATTGAACTGATAAACAGCAAGAAGGCCGGCGTACTGCCGATGTTCAAGTCGCGAATGACTATATCCGCATTCGTAGGAACGTGGAATAGCTTCTTGATGAGTTGGCGAGTTTGCTCCAGCTTCTTCGGTATCTTTTGATCTTTAAGATCTTGGTTTTGTGTTTTCTTGTTAGGTTTGCGAAACATGCGCTGCCTCCGTTCAAAAGAGCATTCTTAGATTAGCATGTCCAACTGTTGGAAATTATAAAACCCGAAAAACGGAGAAACACCGCTTTTCGGGTTGATTCATAAATCAGTTTCCTTTTGGTTTAAAAATAAGAGCCGCAATAACACCAAAGACAATAGCTGCCGAGATACCTGCACTTGTTACTTCAAAGATTCCGGTTAGTACACCGATGATTCCATGCTGTTGCATTTCCTCCATCGCTCCGTGTACAAGTGAATTACCAAAACTTGTGATTGGAACAGTTGCTCCCGCTCCGGCAAAACTGATTAGCGGCTCATACAGGCCAAGACCATCAAGTATAGCACCCAATACAACAAGGGTCGTTAATGTATGGGCAGGTGTCATTTTGAACACATCAAACATAATTTGCCCGATTACACATATTAGACCTCCGATAATGAAAGCCCAGAGAAATATCATGCTTGTTCACATCCATTCTCAATGGAAACTGCATGTGCAATTACAGGAATCGAGTCATTCTGATTCATGCTAAGAGGGGAGTGAAGCGCTCCTGTTGCAACGAGCAGAACGCGATTCAATTTACCGCTGAATATTTTTTTCATGAAATGACCGTAAGTGGTAACAGCTGCACAAGCCGGTCCACTTCCTCCAGCTTGTACTTGCTGGTCATCTTTATAAATTGTCATACCGCAGTCTTTATAATTGGAATCATTCAGTTTAATGCCCTGCTTGCCTAACAATTCCATGGATATGCCATGTCCGATTTTTCCTAGATCGCCTGTTACGATTAAATCATAATAGGAAGCGTCGACATTGCGTTCTTTTAGGTGGGTTACAATCGTATCAACTGCTGCTGGAGCCATTGCACCGCCCATATTGAAAGGGTCTGTGATCCCCATATCGATTACCTTGCCAATGGTTGCTGAAGTAACACTTGGCCCTTTACCTTGTTTGGCTAGAAGCACGCAACCTGCACCGGTAACTGTATGCTGGGCAGTCGGGGGCTTTTGTCCACCGTATTCAGTCGGATAGCGGAACTGACGCTCGGCCGCAGAGTTATGACTTGACGTGCCGCTGAGCACATAATCCGCACCTTGTCCGTTAATCAAAAAAGCAGATAGCGCAAGGCTCTCTGTCGTAAGCGCACAGGCACTGAAAAGTCCAAAATAGGGGATCTCCAAAGTTCTTGCCGCGAAAGTCGTTGGGGTAATCTGATTCGTCAAATCTCCGCTGACAAAAAAGTTCACATTTTTTTCATTAATATTAGCTTTCTTCAAGGCAATATCACATGCTTGTTCCATCATCATCGTTTGAGCCTTTTCAAAAGAAGCCTGCTCAAGCCACATGTCGTCATGAAGGAGGTCAAAGTCAGCTGCAATGTTTCCGGCTGCTTCATCTGGTCCTCCTACAGCTGCTGCAGAGAGAATGACAGGGTTATTTTTGAAAAGCCATGTACGTTTTCCAGTGAGCATTTACATTCCTCCCAGCTTAAGAAATATGGCTTTGATCAGTCCGATAATAAACGCAGAGAACACACCATAAACGATAACTGGACCGGCGAGCTTCAGCATATTCGAACCAACACCAAGCACATAGCCTTCAGTCCGATGCTCAATCGCCGAACTAATAACCGCATTCCCAAAACCTGTTACAGGGACAGCTGTTCCCGCTCCAGCAATTTGAGCAAGTCTGTCATACACACCGAAACCTGTCGCCAGCATGGTCAGGAAGATCAGTGTCGCTACCGTTGGGTTTCCAGCTGTCTCTTCGGTGAAGTCGAAGAAATGGATATAAAATGCCGTTATGCATTGTCCAATAAGACAAATAATACCACCTATCAGAAAGGCTTTAAGACAATTTTTAAAAACAGGTTTTTTCACTTCATGTTTGTCTTGTATTTTTTTATAGTTTTCGATTTCTTTCGTTTGTTTCTTGCTTTCTGCCACAGTCGTTCATTCCTTTACGTTTTTTTACGTGAAAGCTTTGTCAGCCACTCAATTTTCTGCTTAATATCTATGTTGCTGCCGCTCTTTCTCAGTTCCTGCTCGGCTTTGGCAGTTTCTGTAACCAGTTTGGTGTCACTAGAAATTTCAATTTTTCTGCCGGGAAACATTTTCGTCAGATCTTTCCTTGCCTGATTTTTAATTTGTTCGACCGTGAAGCTATGGTGATGGTGTACATCGAAAGCGACAAACAGAGTGTCCGAGCTATTAATTGCATGAACTGTTTTAATCTCCTTATAGCCGGAAAGTTTTCCTTTTGCTTTGATGGAAATTGTTTGATCCGGCTTATCAGGAGCACTGTTTCGCAAATCCGCTTTTGTTGCCCCGTTGCCGCAAGCGGTGAGGAGTATTAGTGAGAAAAGAAGCAGTGCTGACATAACTTTTAGTTTCATCGCTTATCACACTTTCTTTAAGATTTTCTCTTTATATTCTTTATTTGTTGCATGGAATTATGCATCTATAGGCATAAAAAAATCACGCGCGGTTTGAAACCGGCGTGATTTTTCCTAATTAAGCAATCTGTTTTGATTCACTAAATAGAGGAATTAGTTTTGGATAAACTTGTTCAGCATGATTACCTTCGATAATTAATAATACTTCATCATGTGGATCGATCATGAAGAATGATAGCAATTTAGGAAGGTCCCGAGCATCAGCCATTGCTTCTTGATGATACAAGAAAATGTTAATGTCACGATGAATTGCGAATGTATGAATTTCAAGAAGATCCTTTGTCATAAGTTTTTTCTGGATCTTAATTGTATGTGAAGCGATTTCCTGCATGATTTTTGCACCTCTGATTAATTCTTTTTGTTATCGTTCTGCAGAGAATGTATACCCGCTTGATAAATAGCTTAAACAGGGATCAATAAAGAACTTGTTTTCTTGAAAACGAGGTGCTATTGCTCTAGTATGACACTAAAGACAAGGAACGTATTCGTTTGTTTGAGGTATAGATTAAAAGGGAAAAGGAGTTGGTAATTGATGCAAGCCAGAAAACCCATTCCGGTATGCGAAGCGGTTGAAAAAGTGATGTTGCATGCACAACCGGGAAAAATAGAATTAGTGAATTTTTCTGATGTTGGGGGTCGTCGTCTTGCAGAGCCGCTTATCGCGACAAATCAAGTACCTACTTTTGATAAGTCTCCATATGACGGATTTGCATTCAAAGCTTCTGATACAAAGGATGCTTCAAAAGAGAACCCAATTTGTTTTGAAGTGATGGAAAGAATCGGGGCAGGTGAATTACCAACAATTACTCTTGAATCTGGACAAGCAACCCGTATTATGACAGGTGCGATGATTCCTGAAGGAGCCGATTGTG
Source organism: Aciduricibacillus chroicocephali (assembly GCF_030762805.1). Taxonomy (NCBI): domain Bacteria; kingdom Bacillati; phylum Bacillota; class Bacilli; order Caryophanales; family Bacillaceae; genus Aciduricibacillus; species Aciduricibacillus chroicocephali. The sequence goes on from NZ_CP129113.1 coordinate 1,009,228, forward strand.
TTGCTATGCTAGAAGTATGCAAGGATTTCCAAGAAAACGGAAAGCAATATATGGAAATGAAGCGTAGGATGGAAGCGGGACAAAACATTATGACAGCAGGCTCTGAGCTGGATGAAGGTGCCATACTTGCCGAAAAAGGTGCCTATGTAAATCCTGGAGTTGAAGCGCTGCTTGCTACATTTGGCTACAATGAAGTGAAAGTGGCTAAGAAGCCGCTCGTCGCCATCATTGCAACCGGAACGGAACTACTTGATATTGATGAACCGCTTCAGCCAGGAAAAATTCGCAATTCAAATGGTTATATGGTCGGTGCTCAGGCTAAGCGCGCAGGAGCCGATTGCAAATATTATGGGAAGCTTCAAGATGAATTGGAATCAAGCTACAAAATGATTGAACAAGCATTTCATGAGACAGATATGGTAATCACAACAGGCGGAGTTTCTGTTGGCGATTTTGATTTAATGCCTGAGATTTATAAGAGACTCGGTGCAGAAGTGCTGTTCAATAAAATTGGTATGCGTCCTGGAAGTGTAACAACTGTTGCTGTGAAAGATGGTAAATTTTTGTTTGGTTTGTCAGGAAATCCGTCGGCTTGCTATGTGGGATTTGAACTTTTTGCACGGCCAATTATCCAAAAAGCTCTTTTTAACAACAGTTGCTATCATATAAAGGCGAAAGCAGTGCTAAAAGAGGATTTTCCAAAGCCGAATCCGTTTACTCGTTTCGTCCGTTCCAATATTGAGTACGGACCTGATGGACTAGAAGTACATCTTGCAGGCTTGGATAAATCGAACGCAGTCAGCTCTCTTGGTAATACAAATGCTTTAATGGTACTTCCAGGGGGAACACGCGGATTCAAGGTAGGAGATTTAGTGCAGGTGCTTCTGCTTGAAGAGACAAGGGGACAAGCAGAGTTTCAAATATAGATAAAGGATGATAAAAATGACTGCAAATCAAAAGCATGTGACAGATCGATTCGGCAGAACGCTTAGAGATTTGCGCATTTCTGTTATAGATAAATGCAATTTACGCTGTACGTATTGCATGCCGAAAGAAATATTTGGTGATGACTATGCTTTTCTTCCTGAAGAGGAATTACTCAGCTTTGAAGAAATTTCTGATTTGGCATCAGGATTTGCCAAACTTGGCGTAACGAAGTTGAGATTGACCGGTGGTGAGCCGTTATTACGCAAGGATTTGGGAAAATTGGTTGCTAGTCTCACTGCAATAGAAGGTATAGAAGATATTGCGTTGACAACGAATGGCATATTGCTAGTGAAACGTGCTAAAGAACTTAAAGAAGCAGGACTTCAGCGTGTTAATATTAGTCTCGACGCGATTGATGATAATGTTTTTAAGGAAATTAACGGAAGAGGTGTCGTCGCGAAGCCTGTGTTAAAGGGGATTGACGCGGCAATTGATGCTGGGCTTGATGTCAAAGTGAATATGGTTGTCAAAAAAGGCATGAATGAGAATCAAATTCTTCCGATGGCTCGTTATTTTCATGGTAAGAATGTGATTCTTCGTTTTATTGAATTCATGGATGTCGGAAATCATAATGGTTGGGATATGAAAAATGTTGTATCCAAAAAAGAAATTGTAGACAAAATCAATGAAGAGCTTCCGCTTGAACCTGCTGAACGAAATTATTATGGAGAAGTCGCTTCACGTTTCCGTTATAAAGATGGTGGAGGAGAAGTCGGTGTCATTTCTTCGGTAACCGATTCTTTTTGTGGTACTTGTACAAGGATTAGACTTTCAGCAGACGGCAAATTATATACTTGTTTATTCGCTTCGGAAGGATATGATATCAAATCTAAAATCCGCAGCGGCCTGGCAGGAGAAGAACTTGAAGATGATCTTGCTGCTCTCTGGGGGAGACGGACGGACCGTTATTCTGATGAACGCAGCAGTCTGGAACAGCCGCGAAAGAAAATAGAAATGTCTTATATTGGCGGTTAAAATCATATAAAGGAAGAAATGAATGAAAACTTTTTATTTGAAATCACTCGCTATTCTTGAAGAAGCATCTAATGAGCTTAACCGTGTGGATATTGAACTGATTGACGGTCTCATTATCAATAGGGAAGACGAAAATCATGGTTGGATAGTTGAAGCTTATATTGATAAAGATTATAATTCCTACTTCATAAACTTAAAGGAACAGGGAAAAGTAATGATAGAGGTCAAAATTACGAGTGAACATAATGAGCCGGCAACTATGATTGCTGAGATCATTGGCATGAACGAGTTGGGAAAAGAAATAAATGTTTTGTTTCGAGGGAAAATTGTTGATGAACGCAAGGAGAGAATAGAAAAGAAACTGAAAGAGCTGATTGACCAAGGTTATCAGGGAGATCAATTGCTTGAAAAACTAAAATCTTCTATTTAAACAAAGAGCCCTTGCTTTTTATCCGGAAACGGCGTATCTTAAGTTTCAAAGTCGGCTATTTTAAGCAGACTGTCTGACGAAAGCAGATTGCAAGGAGTTTTGGAATGATTAAACAGCGTCGTCCCTTTTATCAGTGGAAAAATGCACTTTCACCAGTACGTCTGCTGCTATTATTTTATTTGGCAGCAGTTATTTTTTCGACTATATTGCTCTCTCTACCTTTTGCTTACAAAGAGGGTGTGCATGTCGCATTCATTGACATCATGTTTACTGCTGTCAGTGCACTAAGTGTAACCGGTCTTAGCACAATTTCTATCGGAGATACTCTGAGTGTTCCAGGTGTATTCATACTTATGATTATTTTGCAGCTTGGAGCGGTAGGAGTCATGGCGCTTGGAACGTTTATTTGGCTTTTTCTTGGTAAGAAAATTGGCTTAAAAGAACGCAGGCTGATTATGACGGATCAAAATCAGACGAAGTTCGAAGGAGCAGTTAAGCTAATTGAGCAGATTGTAATTGTGCTGCTTACGATTGAGTTTCTGGGCTTTCTTATTCTTGGTACATATTTTCTCAAGTATTATCCAGATCCGGGTACCGCATATTATCACGGACTTTTCGCTACTATTAGCGCAATTACAAATGGCGGGTTTGATTTAAATGGTAGTTCTTTGCAGCCATTTGCGCATGACTATTTTGTTCAGTTCGTTACAATGATTCTTATCATTTTTGGAGCAATTGGTTTTCCTGTATTGATTGAATTGAAAACCTTTATTTTTTCCCGAAATGATTCAAGACGTCATTTTCGATTTAGTCTGTTTGCAAAGGTTACATCGATTACTTTTTTCAGTTTAATTGTTGCAGGAGCAATCGGAATTTATTTGTTGGATGCCAATCAGTTTTTCAAAGGGAAGTCTTGGCATGAAAGTTTGTTTTATGCCTTATTTCAGTCTGTAACAACGAGAAGTGCAGGTCTTAATACGATGGATGTTTCTCAGTTGTCTCAAGAAAACCAGCTTTTCATGTCCTTCCTTATGTTTATTGGTGCATCACCGAGTAGTGCAGGCGGTGGAATTCGAACAACTACTTTCGCGCTTGTTGTGATTTTTATCATTACATATGCTCGAGGAGGACGCAGTATCAGGCTTTTTAAAAGGACTATTTTTGAAGAAGACTTGCAGAAAGCTGTTACAGTTACTCTGATGGCACTTGCATTTGTTTTCGTATCACTAATTATTCTTATGAGCATTGAGCCGTTTTCAATGATGCAGATACTATTTGATGTGACATCGGCCTTCGGTACAGTCGGACTGTCATTAGGTATTACCCCTGATCTCAGTACTTTCAGCAAGCTTGTACTCATGTTCCTCATGTTTGTCGGACGTGTAGGAGTTGTCACGTTCCTATTCATGTTCAAAAATGACCGTAAAGAGAATGAAAAATTCCAGTATCCGAAAGAAAGAATGATTATTGGATAACAAAAAAAAGGTTCCCATCACTTAGACGGGAACCTTTTTGTTTAGCAGTAGTAGGCCGCTCCGACAATGATCAGAAGAATGAACAATACAACGATCAAAGCGAAGTTGCCGATACCGCCACCACAAGCAGGATAGCTTTCAACCTGAGTATATCCACAACCACAATTTCCACCAAAGAACATATACAGCACCTCCGTTGTTTTGTAGTACACTATAATGTATGAGAAGGGCTGTTAATTGTCTGGTCAATAGCCCATATTCAAAATAAGAATTGGGTCAAAGTCGCCGGTACTTCATTTTTTTGAAAATTGTTGATATGATGGAAGTGAAAACGCTTTATTATAGAGGAGGGCTAAAGGTAATGTGGGAAACAGCTTTTGGCATAATTTGCTTTTTAATTCTCGCTTTAAACATCGGGTATTGTGTATTTGATAAGGAACATTAAGAAAGCCGGCATTTTGCCGGTTTTTTTAATAAAATTTGTCAAAAGTTTTAAATAGTAGTTTACTTTTTGGAACATTCGTTCTATAATGGGGTTATCATTTAAATGCACTGCAATAAAAAGCAGTTGAAAGATTTTTGGCTACTACATACATTTTTATTGTAGCCTCTTTCCGAACGGCAATGAAGCATCTTAAAGCAAAGGGGGCGCGGGTATGTATTCCAAAGTATATTTGCAACGGAAGATTGAGCTATTGCGCCATGAGATGACTGAAATAGCCATTGAGAAAGGATTCTCAGACGATGAAGCAGTTAGACTTAGTCAGGAACTCGACTGTTTATTGAATGAATATCGAAGACTGGAAGATACAGGTTGGTATTCTTTGGAAAAGCCTTGAACAATTGATCAAGGTAATAAAAAGGATGTTTAAATGAGGAAATTATTGGTGAAACTACTCTCACATATGGATTGGGAGGTTTTCACATGGATGTTTTCTCATTTGAAATAGAAGTATTATGGCCAATGATTTTGTGCCTTTTTTTATTCACTTTTATATACATACTTTTGCTTCCACTAGCTAAGTGGATTGTGCAGGCCGGTGCAACGCGTCTCCTTGCCTATTTGGCGAGCGGGTCTTTTTGTGTTGGTGTTTTGTATTCATGTATGCTAGTAGCTCCGAATCTTGTCCAGAGGTTCGATATTCGTTTGCCACTACAATATTTCGCATGTTTTGGTCTTGCTCTTGGTCTCATTCGTTTAATCGGAGGACGAACAGGGAGGAGAGCACAGGCAGCTAATTATTATAAAGGAAGGCAGTCAGGTCAATAAACCTGACTGCCTTTTATCTTTTTGTACGATAATTTGGAGTGCCGTTCCGCCAATCGAGTTTGCCAAGAGAAGAAGGCGTATAGCTGGAGTATGTTGAAGTTTGTACAGAAGCGTCATTCCGTTTCGGTTGCAATCCAATATATTTGGAAATAATTCGCTTCGCTTCCGAAAGAGGCATTTTCGTTTGGGGATTCCGATAGTTCTGGTCTTGCTCTCCAAGGTGCTTCAGTTTTTTGAAATCCTCCTTGGTTGGCGGTATATGGAAGTAATACTGGGCAACTTTTATAAGCAGAGTAGAATGCTGACTACTCATTTTTGGATTTTCTGAAAAATGAAGTCCAATTTTTTTCGCTTTGTTTTCTTTAAGCAGTTTTTCAATTGCGGATTTCTTTAAATAGTAGAGATGTTGCGGTTCTGGAGCTGTCTTCGCATGGCGGTTGATCGTGTAGAGCGCTTTTGCCAATTCTTCCGTAGAAATCAAATCTGGTTACCTCCCGATTTCAGGCTAGGACAAGCCTATACCAAATTATCAGTGTTTGCAATAAGAACTAAGCCGCCACTTATAATATCGACAGCGGCTTATGGTCAAACTTTGTTGCTAAGCGTATAGCAATGGACTTCAGGCTTGCAAAGAAATCTGTATGGGAGACGGGTTGTGCCAATGCCACTATTCACATAAAGATCCAAGTTACGGCTGCGATCATTGAAATCGTATTTTCCTCGGATGTACTTGGTCGCATAGGAAGGTGTATAAAGGCTTCCAAGGAAAGGTAAACGAATCTGTCCTCCATGGCTGTGTCCCGAAAGCTGCAAATCTACAGGATATGATCTTGCTATATCAGCGAAATCCGGTGCATGCGAGAGTAGAATGGTGAAGTGCTCTGAAGGAGCGTTGTGGAGCGCTGCATCAATATCTGGACGGCCAAGGCTCATATCATCTATGCCTGCTATCGTGATTGCTGCATTTCCTCTATTGATTATCTGGTGTTCATTCAACAGGAGGGTAAACCCAGCCTTGTTCATCAGATTTTTCAATATAGTAGTACCATTCCCGCCATGGTCATGATTGCCGTAGATCCATAATTTATCTTTTGCATCAAAGGTACGAAGCGCATCAATCAACTGATCATTCCAGTTATAAAGGTCAGGACGATCAACAAGGTCACCAGTAAATACAATAAGATCTGGTTGCAGTTCGTTTACTTCTATTGCCAATTGTCGCAGCTGTTTCACTGTATATTGAAATCCAATATGCGTATCTGAAAATTGAACAATGCGATAGTTGTCGAATTGGGCTGGCAGTCTGCCAGATGAAATGGTTTCCCGACGAATTGCAAGCATAGCCGGCTCAATATCGCGTGCATAATAATATGTACCACCAGAAGCCCCTGCAAAAGCAAGTAAACTGCCAAATGTCTTTTTCAGAAAAGTTCTTCTGTTCATCGTGCCAACCTTTCTATAAACCAATAATACTATTCTATGAGTATAACACGAAAAGCGGTTACATACATCACGTTAGAAGCATTATAAAAAGTAATGAAATCCTCATTTTGAATTGGGATAAATTCCGGTCTTTATGCTAAACTGTAAATGTGCTCATAATATAAAGAGCGTATAAAGAAATAGAAGATTTACCAAAAGGGGCGGAACAAATGACCATGATTCACGATCAGCTCTCACAGGCACCAAAAGTTGGTGAGCTGATGATTCCCGGAGAAAAGGTGGCCCATGTCCAACTGAATAATCCTTTGGAACATGCTTTGCTCGTCCTGGTCAAATCCGGATACTCTGCTGTTCCTGTGCTGGATACTTCATATAAACTGGCTGGCCTGATCAGCAAGACAATGATTTTGAATCAAGTAATGGGTCTTGAGCGTTTTGAAATGGAAAGACTCTCTGAGATAAAAGTGCAAGAGATTATGGATGAGGAATTGCCGAATCTAAGTAAAGAAGATTCTTTCATGAAAGGGCTTAAACTTGTTATCGACCATCCATTTGTTTGTATTCAGGATGAAGAAGGGTACTTTGAAGGTATACTTACGAGAAGAGCGATACTAAAACGTGTCAACCGTGCGTTTTATGAAGCAATAGCAGAAAAGAAGGATAATGCCTAATTTGGGCATTATCCTTCTTCATTTTGGTCTTTGGATTGTTGCTGTTCTTTTTCAAAGGCAAGCTGAATTTGTTTCCGGATGTCTCTTTCACATTGGAATTGCTGGCCGCTGGCGGTTTGTCCAACAATGCGTAACACTGCGTTTGAAGCATCGAGATTTTGGACTCCGAGCAGATGAGGGCCGTCTGTGAAACGTATGTCATTTCTGAAGTGTGCGCATACATCTTCAAGGATTGCAAGAGCACGGTCGATTTCTTTGTCACGAGGCACAGTAAAGTCGACAAGAGCCCGCATATTCCCGCGCGAATGGTTGGCAACATTTGTAATATTTCGGTTCGGAATGTAGTTCAGTGTCCCATCAAATGAACGAATTTTAGTCGTTCTTAATCCTACTTCTTCTACAATACCATCTACGGAACCGATTGTTACGTAGTCATCGATTTCCAACTGCCATTCAAGCAGTATGAAGAAACCTGTTACAACATCACTTACAATCCCTTGGGCTCCAAAACCTATTGCTAGACCTACGACACCAGCACCAGCAAGCAGTGGTCCAATTGGAATTTTAAGTACATCGAATATCATTATGATAAGGATAAAGAAAAGAATATAGAAATAGACATTGCTTAAAAGCTTCTCGAGTGTTTTAATCCTGCCTGGCTTAATTTTCTTTGAATTACCGGTTTTCGTAAGGACTTTACTAATAATTTTCTTCCCAACAGGCAGTAATATAAGGAAAAGAACAATTAATACAACAATTATAAGGGAATTAGAAAGAAATACTGCAACCCAGCTATCGTCATTTTTTGTCAGTTGTTTGAATAATTTTTGCATTTTGAGCTCCTCTCGTTGTCGAAAAATGTGCTAAAACTACATTAACAATAAGTCGTATGGAAAATCAAGAAAGACAGATGATTTTACGATGACGATACTTCTCGCAACTGTAAGCCCATTATGTTAGAATGAGAAAACCAAATGAGCTGCAATGGAGGAAAAAGGATGAAGCGCGAATTTGCCGTAATTGGGCTTGGCCGTTTCGGAGGAAGCATTTGCCGGGAATTAAGCATGGAAGGCATGGATGTGCTTGCTATTGATGTAGATGAAGATAAAGTGAATGAGTTCAAGAACTTTGCATCTTATGCAGTAATCGCTGACTCAACTGATGAAGCGGCACTGAAAGAGCTTGGTATAAAAAATATAGACCATGTTATAGTGGCCATTGGCGACAATATTCAAGCGAGTATTCTGACGACTGTCATTTTAACAGATCTTGGTATTAAAAAAATCACAGTAAAAGCACAGAATGACTATCATGAGAAAATCCTCAAAAAGATAGGGGCAGATCAGGTTGTTCATCCGGAGCGGGATATGGGTAAGAGAATTGCCCATAATATTATCTCCAACAACATCCTTGATTATTTAGAGCTATCTGATGAACACAGTATTGTTGAAGTTAAAGTGGGGGAAAGGATGCTTGGCAAAACGCTTGTCGATCTTGATATTCGTGCCAATTACGGTTGTAACGTTGTTGCTATTAAGCGAGGCAAGGAGATCAACGTTTCACCAAGCGCTGATGATGCTTTGCAGAAGAGTGACATTTTAATTGTAATAGGAGCAGACAATGATATTTCTCGCTTTGAACGCCATCTTGTCGTAGATGATGATGATGACGAAGATCTATAATTCAATTCTATTCCAATAAAAACCTGTCCCAAATTAATTTGGGACAGGTTTTTCGCTATTTACAAAAGGCTATAGTATAGAGGAGTGTTTCGATTAGAGAAGGAGTTGTTCATAGTGGAAAAAAGGACAGGTGCGATTCTCGCTGATCAGCTGATTGATTGGGGAGTTGAACATATATATGGCATGCCAGGGGATTCCATTAATGAATTTATGGATGATCTACGAGAACGACAGGATGCTTTAAAGTATATTCAAATTAGACATGAAGAAGTTGGAGCGCTTGCGGCTAGTTCTTATGCCAAACTTACTGGAAAGCTTGGCGTCTGTATGTCAATTGCTGGGCCGGGCGCAATTCACCTCCTTAATGGTCTGTATGATGCTAAAGAAGACGGTGTTCCAGTGCTTGCCATAGTTGGCCAAGTAGCAAGTAATAAAATGGGAACAGGAACTTTCCAAGAGGTGAATTTGGATCGTGTATTTCAAGATGTAGCTGTGTATTGTCAACAAGCGCAATCAAGTGCCCAACTTCCCGATATGCTGAATATTGCTATTAAGAAGGCCTACAGCAAGGGCGGTGTCTCTGTACTGATTGTACCGGACGACTTGTTTGCAGAAAAACAGAATGTGTCCCCAGCTCTTACATCTCGTGCATTTTCACAACCGAAAGTCATGCCTGGTGAGCAAAGCTTAGCTAGAGCTGTCCAGATGATCAATGAAGCAAAGAAACCAATAATCTTAGCAGGAAGAGGGACTAGATCTGCGAAAGAAGAGTTGCTATCATTTGCCGAGAGGATCGGGGCACCGATCTGTTTTGCTTTGCTGGGAAAAGGAATCTTACCAGATTATCATGAGCTAAATCTTGGCCAGCATGGACAAATTGGTACAAAACCTGCATATGAAGCAATGATGGAAGCGGATTTACTCATTATAGCAGGTTCATCATTCCCTTACAGAGAATTTCTCCCTGATAAGGTTAAGTCAATTCAGATTGAAATCGACCAAAGCAAACTCGGAACGATTTATCCAGTTGATTTAGGATTGTGTGGAGACGCGAAGGTTGTACTTGACCTGTTGACAGCAACAGTTGAGGCTAAACAAGATAGGACATTCTTAGAGAAGTATAAGAAAAAGATGGAAACCTGGTTTAAGCATATTGAGAGGGAAAAGATGGATAACAGAAAACCAATGCAGGCTCCACAAGTGATGAATGTACTTGATAAAGTTGTTGATGATCATGCAATCATTTCATGTGATGTAGGGAACGTGACAGTCTGGACCACACGTTACTTCCCATTTACGAATCAAGATTTTCTCGTATCAGGAAGACTGGCCACAATGGGATGTGGGCTACCTGGAGCAATTGCCTCTCAACTTGCTTATCCTGACAGGCAAGTAGTAGCGATTTGTGGTGATGGAGGTTTTGCGATGGTCATGCATGATTTCATTACTGCAGTGAAATATGAGTTACCAATAAAAATCATTGTACTTAATAATAGTAAAATCGGCATGATTAAATATGAGCAAGCGGGTCAGGGACACTTGAACTATGAGACAGATCTAGGTGAAGTGGACTTTGCGGCTTTTGCTAGAAGTTGTGGGGGAGATGGCTTCAGAGCTAATTCTATCGAGGAATTGGATCAAGCAGTACAACAGGCATTTTTATCAAAGAAGCCGGTAATAATTGATGCTGTCATCGAAGATAAGGCTCCGCTGCCTGGAAAGATTGGTTATCAGCAAGCGATTAAGTACTCTGAATTCCTAGTGAAGAATTTCTTTAAAAATAAAAAGATTGAATTTCCGAATCTCGCTGAAACGACGCGCCGTATATTCTAATAAAAAAAGTGATGAAGCTTTTACAGCTCCATCACTTTTTTATTATACTTCCATAATAATTGGAAGTACCATTGGGCGACGCTTTGTGCGTTCATACAAGAATGGTGAAATCGTATCGGTAATTTCATTTTTAATTTCGGACCATTGAGTCGTTCTGCGGTCCATTACCCGGTTCAAATGATCAGAAACGAGCTTCTGTGCTTCGTTAATCAAGTCTTCTGACTCACGCATGTAAACGAAGCCACGAGAAATGATATCAGGGCCTGAAGCAATCTTGAATTCCTTCATATTAATGCTGACTACGACGATAACAAGTCCTTCTTCAGATAGGATGCGACGGTCACGCAATACAATATTGCCGATATCGCCAATACCTTTACCATCTACATAGACTGTACCAGAAGGGATTTTACCAGAAATGGTAGCTTGATCTTTACCAAGCGCAAGGACATCTCCGTTATCCATAATGAATGAATTCTCCATAGGCACATCGCATGCTTCAGCAAGCTTGGCATGCTGCTTAAGCATTCTATATTCACCATGTATAGGCAAGAAGTATTTAGGTTGAATCAAACGGAGCATAAGCTTCATTTCTTCCTGGCTACCGTGACCAGAAGTATGAATATTGCTTAGACGGCCATGAATGACATCGGCTCCAGCTCTAGAAAGCTTGTCAATAGTACGGCTGACACTAACTGTGTTCCCTGGAATTGGAGAAGAAGAGAATACAACTGTGTCTCCAGGAATAATTTGAATATGACGGTGTGTGCCATTGGCGATGCGGGAAAGCGCAGCCATCGGCTCACCCTGTGAACCAGTGCATAGTATGCAGATTTGATCAGCAGACATGCGATTGATCTGATTTGGCTCAATGAATGTGTCTTTAGGAGCCTGGATATAGCCAAGTTCCTGTCCAATTGTAATGGCTGACTCCATGCTTCGACCGAAAACGGCTACTTTACGGCCGAATTTAACAGCATTTTCGATAACTTGCTGCAAACGGTAGATATTAGATGCAAATGTTGCGAAAATCAAGCGTCCATCAGTTTTGCTGAAAATATCATTAATACTTTCACCAACAACTCGCTCAGACATTGTAAAGCCCGGTACTTCACTGTTTGTACTATCAGAAAGCAGGCAAAGCACACCTTCTTTTCCGATTTCGGCCATTTTAGCTAGGTTCGCGGGTTCTCCAACAGGTGTAAAGTCGAATTTGAAATCACCTGTATGAACAATGTTACCTGGTGGTGTTTTAACTACGATACCATAGGAGTCCGGGATACTATGTGTTGTACGGAAGAAGCTGACAGATGTTTTGCGGAACTTGATTACATCATCTTCTTCAATAGGAATCAGCTTTGCGTTACGCAATAGACCATGCTCTTCAAGCTTGTTTCGGATTAGTCCAAGTGCCAATTTGCCACTATAGATTGGAATGTTCACCTGGCGTAGAAGGAAAGGGATTCCGCCGATATGATCTTCGTGTCCATGTGTTATGAACAAGCCTTTGATTTTGTCCTTATTTTGTACAATGTAAGTGTAATCCGGGATGACATAGTCGATTCCGAGCAAATCATCTTCTGGGAATTTTACACCGGCATCAATAAGAATAATTTCATCCTGGAACTGAACGCCATAAGTGTTTTTGCCGATTTCTGAAAGGCCGCCAAGAGCGAAAACGGCAGCTTGGTCATTTTTTACAAATTTCATATTCTACAACCGCTCCAATTCATATTTTTCGGATTCTTGTTCGTAGGCAAGATGCGCTTCGTCGAGCGGCTGTACGAGTTCAATGTTGTAATCGCGATCTGCCAGTTTACGGCGCACTTCACGTACGGAATCCGCCTCAACATATAGACTTTTTGTTCTTTCACGAATAGGAGCTTCAAGCGAAGACTCCTGGAATAATACTTTGTATACCATTTCATCTCTCCTAATTTTTTGCAGACAAATACGAATGGCTCTAAGCCATCCACTCTGCAGTTAATTTATATAAAAGCAAAACGCTTTTCCGCACCTTTGCAAGCGGACAGAAACCATCAATCTGGGACTGTCCTAATGGAAACCGACTTTAATATTAACGGTTATCACTGCTGTATGTTGTTGGTACTCGCTTTCTTCCCAACAAATCCTTTAGACGTTTCTTCAGCTTTTCTTTAAGACGCCTCAACATGTGGAAGCCATCTCCTTCCCGAAGAATGATGAGAAAAGCGTCAAAACAAACAGAATACCGGCCCAATCCTACTTATCTATAGTATAATACGATTTGTGTAATAATTAAATAAAAATGTATGTTTTGCATGAAATAATTCATTTCTATTGTAGACGTGAGAAGAAATTATATACGAAACAGCTGCTTGTGTGTGACTTTGTAAAGGGGCGGATTCTGGAATGAGCAAGGAAATGGTCTTGTTTGATATTGACGGAACGCTTGTGGACAAGGAGAAGCGCATCCCGGCTTCAGCAAAACAGGCGATCACCGATTTGAAGAAGAGAGGTATTGAGGTTGCTGTGGCAACAGGAAGACCAGCTTTTTTGTTTGACGATATATGTAACGAATTAGGGATAGACTCGTACGTCTGTTTTAGTGGTCAATACGTTGTTTATAAAGGTGAAGTCATTTACGAAAATGAAATAATCGAGGATGAGGTTTTGCGCTTGCACGAAAAAGCGGAAGCAGCAGGTTATCCAATGATTTTCATGACAGCAGAGGAAATGAAGGCAACAGTTGCAGAACACCCGCATGTTTTTGAAGGACTCCAAAGGTTAAGATTTGATTATCCGGAAACAGACCCGAAATTCCATATAGGTAATAAAATTTTTCAAGCTCTCTTGTTCTGTGATGAATCGTCAGAAGAGGGGATGCGCTGTATAGAAGACCGCTCCAGATTTATCAGATGGCATCAATTTGCCTGCGATGTTCTCCCGGGAGGCGGATCCAAGGCTGTAGGCATTGGCAAGCTCCTGGATGCTGCAGGTATCAGCCAAAGGAATACGTATGCATTTGGAGACGGACCAAATGATGTAGAGATGCTGCAGTTTGCTGGTGTCGGCATTGCAATGGAGAATGCTGTTGCGGAATTAAAAAAAGCCGCAGATCACATTACGGACCACGTAGAACAGGATGGTGTCGCTAAGGGGCTGCGACATTTTGGGCTTATATAATGAAAAATAGGAAGAGACTGTAGTCTCTTCCTATTCTATTGCTTTGGAATTGTCGGGAATGGTAAAAGGGTTTTCCTTATTGATATGGTCATAGAACATAATACCATTCAAGTGGTCGATTTCATGCTGGAAAACAATCGCGGCATAGTTGCGCAGGCGCAGCTTCACTTCATTGCCATCCATGTCCACAGCTTTTACTGTTATCCTCGCTGGACGAGGGACAAAGCCTTCCACGGGACGATCAACTGAAAGGCATCCTTCACCAGCTTGCAGATAGACCAGTTCAACAGAATGACTAACAATTTTTGGGTTATATAAACCGTAACTGTACAGCTTTCCATCAAAATCCTCGAAATGTACAGCCATCATCCTTTTATTGATTCCAAGCTGAGGGGCTGCCAATCCAACTCCTGGGCGCAAATTACATTTAGCGGCAATTTCATCGTCTTGGCTATTTATTAGAAACTCAAGCATTTCCTTAAGTATTTTCTTTTCCTCAGCTGTAGGTGGCAACTGTACTTCTTCCGAGCGTTTCCGCAGTGACGGATGTCCTTCTCGTACAATTTCTTTCATTGTGATCATTTATTTAATTCACTCCTGTTTATTACGGCATGTCATACGTGTATTTTACCACATTATAAGTGCAGACATCACATCCTCTGTTTGGCAATGGTTTTTGAACCATGTATGATACTGGTTAGAAATTTCAAATATGGGGTAAAAGACATGGTAGGTTTTGGGAGGGATACATATATGAAGAAACTAATACTTGGATACGGATTCGTAGGCACTATATTAATAGTGTTTCTTGCGGCTTGTGGGGGATCTCCTGCGGAAAAAATGCATAAAAACATGGAAGAATCCGTAGGTATTGAGAAAAAGGCTGCTGATGTGCAGGATAAAATCATTAGTTTGGAAAAGAAGGAAAAACAAAGCTACGATAAATTAATCAGTCTTGATGACCATAAGATGAAGGAAATTAAAAAACTGTCAAATGATGCAAAATCAAATATTGACAAACGTCGCGTCCTCGTCAAAGAGGAAAAAGAGATCATGAATGACTCCAAAGAAAATTTCCAGAAAATTGAGGGTCAAATTGATAAACTTAAAACAAAAAAAGAAAAAGTGAAGGCAAAAGCAATGCATAAAGCGATGATGGAACGTTACAAGCTTTATGGTAAATTGAATAAGGCTTATAAAAGATCACTCGCTGATGAAAAAGAAATGTACAGTCTGCTGGCAAAAAAAGATGCAACACATGACCAGGTGAAAAACGTAATTGAAAAAGTAAATAAAAGCTATGACAAGCTCGTTCAGGCAAACAAATCATTTAACGTGCAAACGGAAAAGTATAACGACTTTAAAAAAGCATTCTATAAAACAACGGACCTTGATGTCAGTTATAAGAAGTAATGTGTTCATACAGGGCAGACTCTTAAAGGAAGAGTCTGCCCTCTTGCTATGTTAAAGTGATACAGCGACAAGTATGGTTTATGTAACAGGCTTCGCGGAAAGGTGACAAAACCAGCGATGGCAAGCGTTTTGCGTAAAAAATCTAAACAAAGTAATTGACCAAACAGAGGAATATGAGTACACTTTAACTAGATTGAATATTGTACCATTTGCTCTGCTGAAAAGAGTATAACAGTTTTATAACCGCCTTTAAATGTGGACTGATTCAAATATACATACAAATTATTAATCATTTGCAAATAAGGTACAGCACAGGATTGTTCATTTTAGAACACATCTATGCATAGCAAACGAAGGGATGGGTGAATGGATTGAAAAACGTTCTAGAAAGCATCGAAAATCAATTTGAAATGATCCAGATTCTGGATGAGGAAGGCAATGTTGTGAATGAAGCGGACATGCCTGATCTTTCCGATGAAGATCTTAAGGAACTTATGCGCCGCATGGTTTATACGAGAGTACTTGACCAACGTTGTGTCGCATTGAACAGACAGGGGCGCCTCGGCTTCTATGCACCTACAGCGGGACAGGAAGCTTCTCAGCTCGCTAGCCAGTTCGCACTTGAGAAAGAAGACTTTATACTTCCTGGTTACAGAGATGTTCCACAAATTATTTGGCATGGTTTGCCACTTTATCAGGCATTCTTGTTCTCACGCGGTCATTTCCATGGCAATCAGATGCCTGAAGGTGTTAATGCGCTTAGTCCTCAGATCATTATCGGGGCTCAGTATGTACAGGCTGCAGGCGTTGCTCTCGGTATGAAAAAACGCGGCAAGAAATCAGTAGCCGTTACATATACAGGTGATGGCGGAACGTCTCAAGGTGATTTCTATGAAGGAATCAACGTTGCCGGGGCTTATAAAGCGCCAGCAATTTTCTTTGTTCAAAATAACCGCTTTGCGATTTCTGTACCAGTTGAGCTTCAAACAAACGCGAAAACACTCGCCCAGAAGGCTGTAGCTGCTGGTATCGAAGGTTATCTAGTTGATGGTATGGATCCACTAGCAGTTTATGCAGTTACTAAATATGCACGTGAGCGCGCAATCAATGGGGAAGGTCCGTCACTTATCGAGACACTTACTTACCGTTATGGTCCGCACACACTTGCAGGTGACGATCCGACACGTTATCGTACAGAGGAATTGGATAAAGAATGGGAAAAGAAAGACCCAATTGTACGTTTCCGCGCCTTCCTCGAGAAGAAAAACCTATGGACTGCTGAAGAAGAAGAGGCAGTAATGGAAAAGGCTAAGGAAGAGATCAAAGAAGCGATCAAAAAGGCTGATCAATACCCTAAACAAAAAGTAACAGATCTAATTGATAATATGTTTGAAGAGCTTCCTTCGAACTTGCAGGAACAGATGAAACAATACAAAGAAAAGGAGTCGAAGTGAAATGGCTCAACTTACAATGCTTCAAGCAATTACTGATGCACTCCGCACAGAACTTGAAAACGATGAAAACGTCCTAGTCTTTGGAGAAGATGTCGGAAGAAATGGCGGTGTATTCCGCGCAACTGAAGGTCTTCAGGAGAAATTTGGTGAAGAACGTGTTTTTGACTCGCCTCTAGCGGAATCTGCAATTGGCGGTATGGCAATCGGTCTTGCTTTACAAGGCTTCCGTCCAGTGCCGGAAATTCAGTTCTTCGGGTTCCTTTATGAAGTAATGGACTCTGTAAGTGGGCAGATGGCAAGAATGCGCTATCGTTCAGGTGGTACATACAGTCAGCCAATCACTGTTAGAGCGCCTTTCGGAGGCGGTGTACATACACCAGAACTTCATGCAGATTCCCTTGAAGGGCTTGTTGCTCAGCAGCCTGGTCTTAAAGTTGTCATTCCTTCAACCCCTTATGAAGCGAAAGGTTTGCTCATTGCTTCGATTCGGGACAATGATCCGGTTATTTTCCTTGAACATATGAAATTGTACCGCTCGTTCAGAGAAGAAGTTCCTGAAGAAGCTTATACAATTGAATTGGGGAAAGCGGCAGTTAAACGTGAAGGAACTGATGTAACAGTTATCTCTTACGGAGCAATGGTACATTCGTCACTTAAAGCAGCGGAAGAGTTGGAGAAGGAAGGCATTAGTGTTGAATTGATCGATTTGCGCACTGTCTCTCCTGTGGATTACGATACAATTCTTGAATCTGTAAAGAAAACGAACCGTGCAATTGTTGTTCAAGAAGCACAAAAGCAAGCAGGAATAGCAGCGAATGTCGTTGCAGAAATCCAGGAGCGGGCTATTTTGCATTTGGAAGCACCGGTTCTTCGTGTTACTGCGCCTGATACTGTATATGCTTTCTCTGAGGCTGAAGAAGTGTGGCTTCCAAATCATGAAGACATCAAAGAAAAAGTGCAACAGGTAGTCAATTTCTAAAACAGAAAGACGGGAGGTACAAAAATATGGCATTTACATTTAAACTGCCGGACATCGGTGAAGGTATTCACGAAGGAGAAATCGTCAAATGGTTCATCGAGGAAGGCAAAGAAGTTAAAGAAGACGATGTACTTTGTGAAGTGCAAAATGATAAAGCAGTTGTCGAAATCCCTTCTCCGGTTGATGGAACGGTAAAGACAATTCATGTCAAGGAAGGTCAAGTGGCTGTTGTTGGTGATTCACTAGTGAGCATTGATGCTGAAGGCTACGAAGACGAAGAGGTTGAACAGCCGAAAGCGGAAGAAGAAAAAGCTCCAGCTTCTGAAGAGGCGAAACAGCCAGCTAAAGAAAATGAATCACGCTCTGTTGCAGATTCTGGGGAGAAGAGCGCTAATGTAATTGCGATGCCTTCAGTCCGCAAGTTTGCACGTGATAATGATGTAGCACTTTCTGGTGTTACTGGTACTGGTAAAAATGGCCGCATCCTAAAAGAAGATGTCGAAGCTTATTTGAACGGGGACACTGCTAAACAGGAAGTTTCTGAAGATATTCCATTGCAAGAAACTGGAGAGACTCCAGAAACAGCTCCACAGCAGTCACAAACAATTACAGGTCCACTAGCGGAAACACGTGAGAAAATGAGCCCGATTCGCAAAGTGATCGCTAAAGCAATGGTCAATTCCAAAGCTAAAGCCCCTCATGTTACTTTGATGGACGATGTAGATGTGACTGAACTTGTTGCTCACCGCAAAAAGTTCAAAGAAACGGCTGCAGCTCAAGATATCAAACTCACATATTTGCCATATGTAGTGAAGGCTCTCGTTTCAACTTTGAAGAAATATCCAATTCTTAATGCATCTGTTGATGATGAGACTGATGAAATTGTCTATAAGCACTATTACAACATCGGAATAGCAGCTGATACGGATAAAGGATTGCTCGTTCCAGTTGTAAAAAATGCCGAAACAAAGTCAATTTTTGAAATTTCCAGAGAAATTAGCATATTGGCAGAAAAAGCACGCGATGGTATACTTGCATCGGAAGAGATGAAGCACGCATCATGCACCATTTCCAATATTGGTTCTGCTGGCGGACAGTGGTTCACACCAGTGATCAACTATCCTGAAGCAGCGATTCTTGGCATTGGCCGCATTGCTGAAAAGCCGATAGTCCGCAACGGGGAAATTGTTGCAGCTCCGGTCCTCGCTCTTTCACTCAGCTTCGACCACCGTATTGTCGACGGCGCGACAGCACAGTCTGCGCTGAATCAAATAAAGAGATTGCTGAATGATCCACAACTAATTATGATGGAGGGGTAGAATATGGTAGTAGGAGATTTCCCGGTAGAAACAGATCTTCTCGTAGTTGGAGCAGGTCCTGGAGGTTACGTAGCAGCTATCCGCGCTGCACAGCTTGGTCAAAAGGTAACAATCGTTGATAAGGCACATCTCGGTGGTGTATGCTTGAACGTTGGATGTATTCCTTCTAAAGCACTTATACAGGCTGGTCATGCAGCAGTTCACGCTGGTGGCGATGCTGAACTTGGCATTTCTAGTGAAAATGTGAAAGTTGATTTCACAAAAGTACAGGAATGGAAGTCTGGCGTTGTAAACAAACTTACTGGTGGTGTTGAACAGTTGCTTACAGGCAACAATGTCGACATCGTAAGAGGCGAAGTTTACTTCGTTGATAAAAACACAGTTAAAGTAATGGATGAGAAGAACTCTCAGACATACACTTTCAATAATTGCATCATTGCAACTGGTTCTACACCTATCGAAATTCCGACATTCAAGTTCTCATCACGAGTTCTTGATTCAAGCGGCGCTTTGAATCTTAAAGAGATTCCTAAAAAGCTTGTCGTGATCGGTGGCGGATACATAGGTACAGAGCTTGGTACAGCTTATGCAAACCTTGGTTCTGAAGTTACAATCGTTGAAGGCGGCAAAGATATCCTTGGTGGATTTGAGAAATCAATGACTGCTCTTGTCAAGCGCCGTTTGAAGCAGAAGAACGTTACAGTTGTTACAAAGGCACTTGCTAAAGGTGTTGAAGAATCAGCTGATGGCGTAAAAGTTACTTATGAAGTAAAAGGCGAAGAAGTTACAGTAGATGCAGATTATGTACTTGTAACAGTTGGCCGCCGTCCGAACACTAAGGAAATCGGTCTCGAAGAAATCGGCATCGAGTTCACTGAAAGAGGACTTATCCAGGTTGACAAGCAGTGCCGTACGAATATCCCGAATATTTATGCAATCGGTGATATCGTTCCAGGTCTTCAGCTTGCACACAAAGCTTCCTACGAAGCAAAAGTAGCAGCTGAAGCAATCGCTGGTGAGAAGAGCGAAGTGGATTACATCGCAATTCCGGCAGTTTGCTTCACAGACCCTGAACTTGCTTCAGTTGGTCACACAGAAGCGAGTGCTAAAGAAGCTGGCATTGCAATTAAACCAGGCCGCTTCCCGTATGCTGTTAACGGACGCGCTCTTGCATTGAACGAGACAGACGGATTTGTTAAGCTAATTGTCCGTGAAGAAGATGGCGTTGTAATTGGCGGCCAAGTTGCCGGTGCAAGTGCAAGTGACATCATCGGAGAAATCGGGCTTGCTGTTGAATCCGGCATGACTGCTGAAGATATCGCACTTACAATTCATGCGCATCCTAGTCTTGGCGAAATGGTCATGGAAGCTGCAGAGCTTGCCATTGACAAGCCAATTCATATGATTAAGCAGTAAATATTTTGAAAAGACTGTACACCGATAGCGGGTACAGTCTTTTTGTCGGTGCTGAATAATTTGTTTCAAGAATGGGAAAACAGAATTGAAGTCTGTATTTAGGGGTGACGTGATGAAAAAATTTACAATGCTGCTTATAGTAATTGCCATGATCTTTATCGCCGCTGGCTGTGGAGATAACAATAGCTCCAAACAGCCGGACAATGATAAAAAAGAAAGTACAACAGAAACAGATAAAAAAAGATCTATAGAAACGAGCAAGTCGTCCGAGAACGGTAAAAAGCAAAAAGAAGAGCAAGCTCAGGCAATTAAGCCAGAGTATAAGCTCAATGAAAAAAACTGGTCTATTGAGCCTATAGGTGATGCTCCTTCAAAAGTTGTTCTCGTAACAATTGATGATGCTCCAGATAAACATGCTGTTGAAATGGCAATAAAATTAAAGAAAATGAATGTACCTGCGATCTTCTTTGTCAATGGACATTTTATTGATTCTGAAAAAGGCAAGAATGATTTGAAGAAGATACATGACATGGGCTTTGTTATTGGCAATCATACATATAGCCATAACAGCCTCCCAGAACAGTCAAATGCAAGGCAGAAAAAAGAAATCACGGATGTCGATCAAATGGTAGAAGATGCGATTGGGAAGCGCCCTTCATTTTTCAGGGCTCCGTTTGGGCAGAATACAGATAATTCTAAGAAAGTAGCTGCCGATGAAGATTTGACATTAATGAACTGGACATACGGATATGATTGGAATAATGAGTATATGACGAAAGATACCATTCAAAAAATTATGGTTAATGCGCCAGAACTGAATGATGGAGCGAATTTGCTCATGCATGACCGCGAATGGACGAATGATGCTCTCGAAGGTATTATAAAAGGGCTTCGGGATAAAGGATATGGTTTTGTAGACCCTAAAAAAATCAAAGGGTACCATCCGTAAATCGATTTTCGAAAAGGAGGGGAATGTTTTGAGTTACCACTACCCGCTTGATGAATCTTGGTCAAGGCAGGAAATTATCGATGTTGTCAATTTTTTCAATATGATTGAAATGGCATATGAAGGACAAGTGAAACGGACAGACCTGCTTCTTGCTTATGAACGATTTAAGCAAATAGTTCCAGCAAAAAGTGAAGAGAAGCGTTTCTATGCAGATTTTCAGAAAAGCTCCGGATACTCTGCTTATCGCGTTCTAAAAGAAGCCAAGAATAGTACACAGGATAAAATCAGATGCAACAGATGAAAAAAAACAGCCAGGGCTATATTAGCCTTTGGCTGTTTTTTTTAATTATGCATGACGGGCGCTTAAAGCGAGTTTATAGAACGGAATGAGCGAGTCTATTGTCTTCTTTGTGATGTTCATGAATTTCTCTCCATCTTCAAGTATCGGATCTCCAGGCTTCAAATGCAGTCCAACGAGAAACTCAGCCTTTTTGACATCTCGGAAGCGCTCAAGGTCCTTCTGTTCAAGTTCGGCCACGGTGAAAGAGCTGTTTTTCATATGATCAAGAGATACGGCATAATGGTCAGGCAAAGCTTTTAGTTCGTCATAATGCTCAAGGAATTTACTGGCAATTTCCGATTTAAAATCCAATTCATAAATGAGTGCAAGCCAGATGAATACATGATCGTCAAAGAGGCCAACCTGAAAATGAGGGTGCTTTTTATATCCACGTTTGTTATCGGCTACTGCGAGCCACGTATCTTTTGGGGGATTGACAGTCCTGCGGGCGTGTTTGGCAATATGAAGAAACATTTCATTGCCAAGTTGAGCTGACAGATGATCTTCCAGCTCAGATCCGATTTCTCGGAATTTTGGCTGAATACGCGTCTGGATTGCTTCCATTCGCTCTTCAAGACCGTCTATCAAGAATGTGTCAAAGTCAGTTTTATGAAATCCATTAAAGTCCATTTGTATGTCTCCTTCTATGTTTAAATGCATTCTCTATAAGATGATTATTCAGTAAGGAGGCTTTCCAGTCAAGCGGTGACAGACGCCTGTACAAGGTTTAAAGCAGAAAGTAAACAGGGTATGAATATACCAACATCGAGAATACACAGAATATTGTTGAACAATCTCGAAAGGATTGCCATATATATAATACAAAGGATAAATGAAAGGATGAGAAACATGAACTACGTAATGGATGCATTGAGAAAAAAAGAAGCCGAAAAGAAACTTCCAGTCATCAAGATGGAAATTGACTACGAACTCCTTACACTTTATGATGCGATGCAAGCAAAAGACAAAACTCAGCAAATCCTTTCCAAAGAAAAATTGGTACAATTGCATGCTGAACTGCAAAAAATTACCCAGTAGCAACTTGATAACATGAATGGTCTCAATATATGAAAGATGTATATTGAGGTCATTTTTTGTGTGTTGTATCCATTCGTGTTTTCTCATCCGTTCAATGAAAGTGACGGAATTTAATCCTTTTGTTAAACTGTATATACATATTATTTTTCGTGGGGGACAAATCATGAAAGCTGAAATACGGAACAGTCTTTACGAACAAGCGAAAGAGTGGATTCTAGAAGCTGGTGCAAGAATACGAAAACAGATGCGTGATCCGCTCGTTATTTCCATAAAGTCCAATCCACAGGACCTTGTAACAACAGTGGATGAAGAGACAGAAAGATTCCTGGCCGGCAAAATTCGAGAGCTCTATCCGGATCATCATTTGATTAGTGAAGAAGGATTTGGCGATAATTTAAATTCAATGAAAGGTACAGTATGGCTCATTGACCCGATTGACGGGACGACTAATTTTATTCACCAACGTCGGAATTTTGCGATATCAGCTGGTATTTATCATGACGGGATCGGCGAAATCGGTTTGATTTATGATGTCATGGGGGATTGTCTTTACAGTGCAAAAAAAGGTGAAGGCGCCTTCAAAAATGAAGAACGTCTTCCACAGCTGCGTGAAGGTGCTATGCTTGAACGCTCAGTCTTGGCAATGAATAATAAATGGCTGATTCCGAATCCGGTTGTACAAGTTGAGAAGATGGAGGAATTAATCCGTACTGTCCGTGCAACACGTACATATGGTTCAGCGGCACTTGAATTTGCCTATGTTGCGGAGGGAATTGTCGATGGTTATATGACTATACAGTTGTCTCCATGGGATATTGCTGCAGGCATCATCATTGTTAATGAAGTTGGCGGTGTCACAACAAATGTATTCGGAGAGCATGTTGATATTCTGAAGAAGAATTCCATACTCGTTTGCAATAAAAAAATTCATGGCCGTATCGTCAACGATTTTATTTTAGAAGGAAAAAAATAGGGAGATTGACACAAAAAATCCGCCTAGGCGGAAGTGAAAAGGAAGATTAGATGAGTATCCTAAAGCGATTTACTACGATTATGTCCAGTAATATCAATTCTCTTCTTGATAAAGCAGAGGACCCGGCAAAGATGGTAGACCAGTATTTGCGTGATTTGAACAGTGATCTCGGAAAGGTCAAAGCTGAAACAGCGTCCGTCATGGCTGAGGAACAAAGATCAAAGCGTGAATTGGATGAATGTACGGCTGAGATTGATAAAATGCAGAAGTATGCTGTAAAAGCTTTGCAGGCAGGCAATGAAGACGATGCACGCAAATTCCTTGAACGGAAAAATGTGTATACGACAAAGCAACAGGAATTGCAAAGTGCCTATGAGCTCGCGAGCACGAATGCAAAGCAGATGCGTGAGATGCACGATAAGCTTGTTAAAGATATTGGCCAGTTGGAATCACGCCGTCAACTGATCAAGAGCAAAGCTGCAGTAGCAAAGACACAGCAGCGTATTAATAATCTTGGATCCTCAGCAAGCGGAGCGAGTGATACGATGGGGGCCTTCAGCAGAATGGAAGAACGTGTAAATCGTTCGCTTGATGAAGCAAATGCGATGGCAGAGCTGAACCGTGATGATACTGATGACATTAAAGATTTAACTGCAAAATATGATGACGATAAGAATCCGGTGGAAGATGAACTGGAAGCACTAAAACGCCAGCTCGCAGAAGATAAAGAGTAAAACATCATATTTACTGACAGCCGCTGTATATATACGGCGGCTGTTTTTAGGCGAGGGGGAATCTGAATGCTCGTTCAGTACAAATGTCCGAACTGTGGGAGTGATATGGAATTCGACGCTGATAGCGGAACACTATCTTGCCCCAGCTGCGGCAGACAGGAAAATATCGAAACATTCCCAGAAGAAAACAAGATTAAGGAGTTCAGCAACGAGGAAGTCAATGAATACCATTGTGAAAATTGCGGTGCAGAGATTATAACTGATTCGGACACAACAGCGACGAATTGTGATTTTTGTGGAGCCCCAGTAGTACTTGCTGATAGATTGGCCGGCAAACTGGCACCTCATGAGGTCATTCCTTTTGCCATTACCAAAGAGAAGGCCCAGGAGGCATTTAGAAAATGGTGCCGGAACGGGAGACTTACTCCAAAAGGATTCATGACTGCAGACAGAATCAAGAATATAACTGGCATCTACGTTCCGTTCTGGTTGTATGACACAGAGACTAGGGCTAAAGTACACGCTAAGGCAACACGAGTCCGTACATATACAAGTGGCGATTATATTTACACAGAAACAGATCATTTTGAACTGATGCGCGATGTGGAATTGCACTATAATCGAGTTCCAACTGATGCATCGGAGAAAATGAACGATCAGTTGATGGATAAGCTGGAACCTTTTCATTATCAAGGTTTGAAAGAGTTCAAAATGCCATATTTAACCGGGTATGTGGCCGAAAAATACAATTTTGACGATAAAGAGTTATTTTCACGATTGAAAATAAAAATCGACCCTTATATCAACTCATTTGTCAGATCGACAATGAACGGTTACTCTACAGTTGTTCCAATGGAGCAACAAGTTAATACAAAGCCGAAACGGGCTTCATATGCACTCATGCCCGTCTGGATGGTTTACTACGATTACAACCAGTCTGTTCATACGTTTGCCATGAATGGGCAGACTGGAAAAGTCGTCGGCAAGCCACCAATTAGCAAAGGGAAAGTAGCCGCATGGTTTTCCAGTATTGCAGGAGGAATTTTTATTGCTTGGAAAGCCTTTGTGCTCGCTGCAGGAGGTCCTTTATGGTGAGTTATTCCCAAAAATTCGCTGCGTTCCTAGTGCTCATGCTCGTCTTTTTAGTTGTTCTCCCATTCGGCAACAAAGCTGAAGCTGCCAAACAGAGGGTCTTTGACTATGGTAACTTATTATCCAGTGCGGAGAAGCAGAAGTTGGAAGACAGTGCGGCAGAATACAGCAGCAAGCGGAAGATTGATTTCTATATAGTCACTCATGTTCGTGAACAAGTGGGGAGCCAAAAAGCACAAATAATTATGGAAGATTTCTATTCAGAAGTATTAAAAGCTAAGGGTAATGCTGCCATCCTAAGTTATATCGACGATGTTCCCGGGAAGAAGGACCTGTATATTGGCGGCTATAAAAAAGCGGAGAAGAGTTTGAACAACAATCGAATCAACACACTTCTGGACAAAATTGTACCGTACTTAGCTGAAGATGAATATGCTAAAGGATTTGAGAAATATCTCGATTTAGCTTATGAATATTCTGGAATACGTTTTGGATTGAATCCAGAAAGCATATTGTTCAAAACATGGTTTCAACTGCTGATTGCTTGCAGTGTTGCAGGGATTGTATTGTGGATAATGCTTCGGGACATAGGTGGTAAAGTGACGGTTTCTGGCGCGACGTACAGAGATGCCGGTCAATCGAAGCTGCTTGGCAAGGAAGACAGATACATTACGACAACGGTTACTCGGGTTCGCAAACCTGAATCTAATGATAATAATAATTTTGGCGGCGGTGGAATGTCTGGAGGCGGTCCATCACATAGTGGAGGCGGACGCAGATTCTAAGAGAGGGGTTAGAACTATGGGTTTTTTCAAAAATCAATTTGCAGATGTAGTAGAGTGGGAAGAATTCAGACAGGATATGATTTTTTGGAAATGGCAAGAACGTGAAATTAAGAGAGGCAGCAAGCTGATTATACAGATGGGTCAAGATGCTGTTTTTCTAAGAGACGGCAAGATCGAAGGGATTTTCGAGAAAGAAGGTAGTTATGATATTGAGTCTCAAATTGTTCCCTTTCTATCTACATTAAAGGGCGTTAAATTTGGATTTAATAGCGGGATGAGAGCGGAAGTGCTATTCGTTAACACAAAGACGTTTGTCGTAAAATGGGGCACGAAGAATGCCATAAATATCCCTACAGAGCAACTGCCAGGAGGCATGCCGATCCGTGCAAACGGCACATTCGAATTCAAGGTTTCCGATTATGTTGCGCTTATCGACAAGATTGCCGGGATTAAGCAAAGCTATCTCGTTGAAGATGTCAAAATTAGAATTACGGCTGTCCTTGATCAGCTGCTTATGAAATGGATTTCCCGAGAAGGGCATGACATGTTCAATTTGCAGGCAAATGCGGGTGAAATTGCATCAGGCATTCGTGAAGATCTTGACATGCAGGTTATTGATAGCGGGTTGTCTATTACGAACTTCACGATTATGAGCTTCAACTATCCGAAAGAGATTCAAGATATGATTACGAAAAATGCCTCACACGGAATGGTTTCCGATTTAGGCAAATACCAGCAGATCGAGCTTACAAATGGCATGGCTTCAGGCAAGATGCAGGGTGGAGCGGCTTCAGACATGGCTGGTATGATGATGGGTATGAACGTTGCTAAGGAAATGATGGACAATATGAACAAAAACGAGAAGGGGAAGAACCAAAAAGATTCAGATGAGCAAGTTCAGAATGTAGATCCATCTGGTAAAATGCCGAACTTCTGTCCGAATTGCGGGGAGAAAACGACTGGATCAAAATTCTGTCCAAATTGTGGTCAAAAGCTCGTACCCTGAAAAGAATTGATAATTGCGAAAAATGGTCTGGCTCGAACTAACTTCTTCTTGTATGATAGGAGGTATAGTATCGACAGGGTGGGAGTTTTCTATGAACTTTCTATATGATTGGGTCGTCAACACATTTCCAGGTCAAGTTTTCTGGACATATTATGTTTTAAATCTTATTTTTGCAGCAATTGCGTATAAGCTTGGTTTTGCGAGGGAATTGCCTTGGCAAAAAAGTATCATTGTTTACCTGCTTCTAGCTGTTGGAAACTTTATCCTTGCAGTCTTTAGCATTATGAAATTGCCGATTACAGAGAGCCTTATCATCATATCTCTTATATTAGGGATGTACAGATACCGCCTTCATAAGGAACGCTCTGCAAAAGGAAACGAAGCTTAAAAAAGCGAACACCACATGGTAGCATGTGGTGTTCGCTTTATTTAATAAGCTGTCGTTTTTTCTTTTTGTGATGAAATAATCTAAAATTTCCCGTTGCAAGCCGCTCTTCAGTCCGTTTGCTGATCCGTTCTCTGCATTCCTCACACATATGCAATCTTTCTTGGCGGTTACGGAGATTTTTAGCTTGAAGAGAATCGAAGTCAATATCATCTATTTTATTGCACAAAATGCAAGTGGCTTTCATATTGTTCACTTCCTGAAATCTAGAATGAATTTCATTATATCATAAAGGTTTTTAAGATGTATGACATGCACATACA
Organism: Aciduricibacillus chroicocephali; assembly: GCF_030762805.1. Lineage (NCBI taxonomy): Bacteria > Bacillati > Bacillota > Bacilli > Caryophanales > Bacillaceae > Aciduricibacillus > Aciduricibacillus chroicocephali. Next base: position 1,037,365 of record NZ_CP129113.1, read on the forward strand.
ACAACCATTATACATCATAATTGAACCGTATCCATGTTTGTTTAGCGTCAGCTTGGGGAAACTTGTGATTGACACAATAATTAATCAATTTTTAAGTCCATGGTTTTTGGAAGGAGAAAACGTTCATGAAAAAAAGGCTACTGCTGTCAATCGCGACTTTAGCTGGAGCAGGCATTGTATATCAGAAAAAAAGGGCACGGTCGAACCACTTTGATAAAATTGCAAGAACAAAACTTGAAAAAGGCGATGACTTGCATCTGGAAGAGACGATTGAGGATGCTGGCATACCTGATCAGACAGGCGAGAAAAGTCATGCGCAACTTGAAAACGCCAAGATGGTCTCTGAAGGCTCACAATTCGGTGTACAATATTATAACGAGTTGAAAGAGAAAGAATATAAACTGAAGTCTAAAGGAAAGTCGGCAAAATAAATATTGCCGGCTTTTCTTTTTTAATTAATGACAATACTTGCAAATCCTTTGACCGGGATGCCTTTTGGTTCAGTGAATAAATAGACTGGACCTTTATCTTTTATTTGTTTGCCGTCAATTGAAAAGAGCAGGACACTGTTTCTAAGCTCTGTCATTGACAACAAGGCAAGTGAAGTGCCATCAGCTGCTTTTAATTGTGCAGATTGTGCCTCTTCAAATGGCTCAGCACGTTCAATAAAAAACTTCAGCTCCATGACATAGCTTCCTGTTTCTGAAACGCTAAGCGTACTTTTGCGAGAACTTCTTTCGGTTGGTGATTTGCTATTACGGGATTCGGAGTCTAATCCGCTTTTGCTAGGATCATTTTTTAAATAATCCTCTAATGACAGCTTTCGATCATCAAAAATCCATACTGAAGGATCTAATGTGATGTCATATTTTACACTTCCTTTTATAAGGACGATCATTGTAATTTCCTCCGTTTTTTCAGACTGTTTTTCCTATCGTATCAAAATTCTCTCTGACTATCATTATAGTAATCCGCATTTGCTCCTAGACACTGATTTTGTTTGCTTTTTATCTTTTCACAAGCTAATATATTATATAAGGAAGTCTTACAGTGGAGGGATAAGAATGATAACCGAGGCAACTGAAAAACATCGTGAAAAAGCCTGCGCCCTTCTTATGGCAGATGCCGAAAAAATCCTGAGATTGATTGAAGTTCAGATTGAGAACTTGACTATGCCTCAATGCCCTCTGTATGAAGAGGTGCTTGATACTCAAATGTATGGACTTTCAAGGGAAATCGACTTTGCTGTAAGGCTCGGACTTGTCGAAGAAAGTAAAGGCAAGGAAATTCTCGATAACCTTGAGAAACAGCTTAATATACTGCATGAAGCAGCACAGCACTCTCTCTAATGAGGAATTCGAGTGGGTGGGGATACTGAACTTTGCCTGCGGACTGACGGCAAGGTTTTTTTATCTTCAATAAAGCCGTCGTCTTTTGTGCGTATACGCACTGTCGTAAATGGCAAGATAAAACAGAAAAATCTGAAGCACATTATGTTACACTATTTCGGGTAATGTGTTATACTAATAAAAAATTCTGTTTTAAACGTATCGCCTGCCTGATTAAGGAGTAGGTTATGATCCGAAAATTGAAAGAATTTGATTTTATTTTGGTGTTCGCACCTCTTCTTCTCGCAGCTTTCGGCATGGTCATGATCTACAGTTCCAGCATGGTTACATCCATTGTTGAAGGTCAAGCGAGCACGTACTACCTCATGAAGCAGCTCCAGTGGTTCATACTGGGTCTTGCGGGAATGATTTTCACCAGCTTCTTCCCGTACAGAAATTATCAAAAAATGATGAAAATGCTCATGTTAGTTGTTATTGTATTATTAGCTGGTGTTTTGATTTTTGGGGAAACGAGAAATAATGCAAGATCTTGGTATTCATTTGGCCCCGTGAGCCTTCAGCCTGCGGAATTTGCCAAATTAGGTTTGATTTTGTATCTCTCGTACATATATTCCAAAAAACAAGCCTATATTGACCAATTTGCAAAAGCGGTTGTACCTCCATTGGTATTCATGGTATTCATCCTGCTTTTCATCGTTGCCCAGCCGGATTTAGGTACGGCAGCAATCATTCTGCTCATTGCCTGTACTGTCATTTTCAGTTCAGGGATCCGTATTCGACATCTTGCCTTCCTTGGTACAGTGATTGGCATTCTCCTTGCTGTAGCGATTCCGTTTATGGTGACTGATGTCCGAATTGCTCGTTTTACTGGAGCATTCAAGCCATTTGATGCACCTGATACGGGTGGCTACCACCTGATTCAGTCATACTTGGCTATCAGCGGTGGAGGGCTGACGGGTACGGGCTTAGGTCAGAGTATTCAGAAACTTGGCTATCTGATGGAAGCCCATACCGATTTCATTATGGCGGTTATTGTCGAAGAGCTTGGAGTGTTTGGCCTTATTATCGTCTTTGGGCTGCTTGCTCTAATTATATTAAGGGGCTTGCATTTTGCCAGAAGATCTAACGACAGTTTTGGCTCTCTTCTAGCGATAGGCATCACTTCGATGGTAGCTATACAAGCGTTTATCAACCTTGGTGCCATCAGCGGACTTTTACCGATTACAGGTGTGCCGCTGCCATTCGTCAGTTATGGTGGTTCATCATTGCTCGTCCTCTTGTTATCGATGGGTATTTTGAACAACATCGCCAGATCTGTAAGAAGAGAAGAAGGAAAGCCGATGAAATTGGAAATCGGTGAGCAGCATTCAGCTGAAAAAGTATTACATAATAGAGGAGGAAAATCATGGCTGAAACAAGAGAAATCAAAAAGGTACTAGTAGCAAACCGAGGCGAGATTGCAATCCGTGTTTTCCGTGCATGCACTGAGCTAAACATCCGTACCGTTGCAATCTACTCAAAAGAAGATTCTGGGTCTTATCATCGCTATAAAGCGGATGAGGCTTATCTGATTGGTGAAGGCAAGAAGCCGATTGATGCTTACCTTGATATTGAAGGCATCATTGAACTTGCGAAAAGTGTCGATGTAGATGCAATTCACCCTGGCTATGGTTTCCTTTCAGAGAATATCCAGTTTGCTCGCCGCTGTGAAGAAGAAGGCATCATCTTCATTGGTCCTACAAGCACACACCTTGATATGTTCGGGGACAAAGTAAAAGCACGTGAACAGGCAATCAAAGCTGGTCTTCCTGTAATTCCAGGTAGTGACGGTCCTGTAGAATCACTTGAAGAAGCTAAGGAATTCGGTGAGAAGCACGGTTACCCACTTATGATTAAAGCATCATTGGGTGGCGGCGGACGCGGTATGCGTGTTGTTCGCAGTGCTGATGAAATTTCCGAAGCTTATGACCGTGCGAAAGGTGAAGCGAAGGCTGCCTTCGGCGATGATGAAGTATATGTTGAGAAGTTGCTAGAAAACATTAAGCATATTGAAGTTCAGATTATTGGTGATAAGCATGGAAATGTTATACACCTATTTGAACGTGACTGTTCAGTTCAGCGCCGTCACCAGAAGGTAGTTGAAATTGCTCCAAGTATTTCACTATCTGAAGACTTGCGTGATCGCATTAACAATGCTGCGGTAAAGTTGATGAAAAATGTCGACTATATCAACGCAGGTACTGTTGAATTCCTTGTAAGTGAAAATGATTTCTACTTCATTGAAGTAAACCCACGTGTTCAGGTTGAGCATACAATCACTGAAATGATCACTGGTTTCGATATTGTTCAGACACAGTTGAAAGTTGCTCAAGGCGAGAACTTGCATGGTAAGTCAATCGGTATTCCTGAACAGGACAAAATTACAACAAATGGTTATGCGATTCAGTCCCGTGTAACGACTGAAGATCCACTTAACGGATTCATGCCTGATACAGGACGCATTCTTGCTTACCGTTCGGGTGGCGGTTTTGGTGTACGTCTTGACGCAGGAAATGGTTTCCAAGGTTCTGTAATTTCCCCACACTACGATTCTTTGCTAGTTAAATTATCTACATGGGGTCTTACATTCGAGCAGGCTGCACAGAAGATGCTGCGTAACTTGAAAGAGTTCCGTATTCGCGGAATTAAGACAAATATTCCGTTCATCGAGAATGTTGTAACACATGAGAAGTTCCTTACAGGTCAATACAATACAACATTTATTGATCAGACACCTGAGTTGTTCGAATATCCTAAGTCCCGCGACAGAGCTACTAAGATCTTGAACTATCTTGGTACAACTACTGTCAATGGCTTCCCGGGTATTGAAAAAGCGAAGAAACCGGTATTTGACAAGCCGCGATTCCCACAGACTTCCGGCAAGGAAATCCGTGAAGGTGCCAAGCAGCTTCTAGACAAGGAAGGTCCTGAAGCAGTTGCGAAATGGGTAAAAAGCGAGAGCGATGTTCTTCTTACTGATACGACATTCCGTGACGCTCACCAGTCATTGCTAGCGACTCGTGTACGTTCTAAAGACCTTCTAGCTATTGCGGAACCAACTGCAAAACTTCTTCCTGATCTATTCTCAGTTGAAATGTGGGGCGGTGCTACATTTGACGTTTCCTATCGTTTCCTTCTAGAAGATCCTTGGAAGCGCCTGATTGAAATGCGCAAGAAAATGCCGAACGTTCTATTCCAAATGTTGTTGCGTGCAAGCAACGCGGTAGGATATAAGAACTACCCAGATAACCTTATCAAGAAGTTTGTTGAAAAGAGTGCTGAAACAGGCATCGACGTATTCCGTATTTTTGACAGCTTGAACTGGCTTCAAGGAATGATTCCTGCAATCAATGCTGTTCGTGAAAGCAATAAGATTGCCGAAGTTGCACTTTGCTACACTGGCGATATCCTTGATAAAGGACGTACAAAGTACGATGTCGACTACTATGTAACAATGGCGAAAGAGCTTGAAAAAGCAGGCGCCCACATCCTTGGTTTGAAAGATATGGCCGGGTTGCTCAAGCCTGAAGCAGCATACCAGCTTATTACAGCTTTGAAAGATGCAGTTGATCTTCCAATTCACTTGCATTCCCATGATACAAGCGGTAATGGTGTCATGATGTACTCTCGTGCGATTGATGCAGGAGTTGACATTCTTGACATTGCAAACGGACCAATGTCAGGTTCAACTTCACAGCCTAGCGCGCAGTCTCTATACTATGCACTTGAAGGCAAAGATCGCAAGTTGAAAGCTGATATTAATGGTTTCAACGAACTTGCCGGTTATTGGGAAGATGTTCGTGAATATTACCAGGAATTCGAAAGTGGAATGAAAGCTCCACATACGGAAGTTTACTTCCACGAAATGCCAGGTGGTCAGTACAGCAACTTGCAACAGCAAGCTAAAGGTGTTGGACTTGGCGATCGCTGGGATGAAGTCAAGACTATGTTCCGCCGTGTTAATGACATGTTCGGCGATATCGTTAAAGTAACTCCATCTTCCAAAATTGTTGGTGACATGGCATTGTTCATGGTACAAAACAACTTGACTGAAGAAGATGTATACGAAAAAGGTATGTCCATTGACTTCCCGGATTCAGTTGTTGAATTCTTCCAAGGTTATATCGGCCAACCTTACCAAGGCTTCCCTGAAAAGCTTCAGAGAATCGTCTTGAAGAGCAAAGAAGCAATTACTGTTCGTCCTGGAGAACTTCTTGAGCCGATTAACTTCGATGAACTCAAAGTTGAACTTGAGAAAATCATGGAGACTGAACCAACTGAATTTGATTTGATTGCCTATGCTTTGTATCCTAAAGTGTTCAAAGACTATATCGCTAACACGAAGATCTTTGGTGACATTTCCACAGTGGATACTCCTTCATTCTTCTATGGCATGAAGCTTGGCGAAGAAATCGAAGTAGAAATCGAGAAAGGGAAGACGCTTATCATCAAGCTCATCTCCATTTCCGAAGCACGCTCCGATGCAACGCGTGTAGTATTCTTCGAGTTGAACGGTCAGCCTCGTGAAATTGAAGTGAAAGATGCAAGCATCAAGTCTAATGTCGTAGCTAAAGTCAAAGCTGATCCGACAAATGACAAGCATATCGCTGCAACAATGCCAGGAACAGTTGTTAAAGTTCTAGTTGAAAAAGGCGATAAAGTCAAACAAGGCGACTATTTGTTGATCACAGAAGCCATGAAGATGGAAACAACTGTACAAGCACCATATGAAGGTGTTGTTAAAGATATTCACGTTAAAAATGCTGATGCCATTACAGTTAATGATTTGCTAATCGAGTTCGAATAATATAAAAAGACCCGCTCTTCATGTTGATGAAGAGCGGGTCTTTTGAAATTCTTAGATAAAAAAATATAGAAGCTCAGCAAAATTATGCTTGCTGAGCTTCTTCATATTGAGGAGCATTTGCTTTTTTCTCATAATATGCGCTTCTTTCAGAAAGAAGTACGAAATAGCTGATCATACCGAAATAACATGAAATAACGAGTGCATGCATAAGAGCTATCCCAAGATTAAGCTGTGAGAAGATGATTAGTGCTCCAAAAACGACTTGCATACAAATAAGTAGGAATGTAATTTGCCAACCGCGTTTCATTGTCATTTGATTCTGATAAGTACGCCTTACTCTAATATAGAAGGATAATGTCCATATAAACAATAGAAGCGCAGCAAGCCGATGACCCATTTGTATCCATTGCAGATGATTGTAAGAGTTAAAAGCAAATGGAGCTGCATTATTACAAAATGGCCATCCGCCACATACAAGGTTTGCTTTAGCATGACGTACGAGCGCTCCTGTATATACAGCGATGAGTGTGTAGGCCATTAAACAGTAAATCTCAATTCTATGAGATTTGCGTATGATCAGCTTCGAAGCGTCAAATTTCTTATCCACTTCAAAAATAAGCAAAGTCAAAAGAAAAACCGAAGCAAAAGATATTAAAGAAATTCCAAAATGTGCTGCTAAGATGAATTTTGACTGTCCCCACATTACTGCTGCTGCTCCAATCAGTGCTTGGACAAGTAGAAAAGATATTGAAATGAGTGAAAGAAAGCGTGCTTCACGAATATGCGGCAACTGTTTCCACGTCCAGAAGCAAAGCAGCAAAACTGCGATGGATACCACTCCGGAAACAAGTCTATGGCTTAGCTCGATTAATAGTTCGGGAGTAACGTTCGTAGGCATGAATTTGCCATTGCAAAGAGGCCAACTTCTGCCGCAGCCGTCCGCAGAACCTGTTTTTGTGACAAGGGCACCACCCATGAGAATAAGTGTCATCCCAATTGTTGCAACAACAGAAGTTACTTTTAGTTTTCTTAACATTAGGAGAGCCTCGCTTCTGTTAATTTATTGAATTTGTCAAAATGCTCTTTATTTGGTACTTTTAATTTATCATTAGATTTAAATCTATCTTAACACATTAACTCTTTATTGCAATTGTCAACATAGGTCGAAATACATCGGCACTTGGAGGTGATTCCTGTTTTTGCAAGCGCATTCAATAAAGTGACCAAACTTTTGGAAAGCGCGTACAATTCTAAAAAAGCTGAATAGATTGTCTTGCAAGAACATGGTACAATATGTTTAATGCTGGCAATATTGCCAGTCTGCCATAATAAAATTGCAAAGATGATTCTACATGAATGTGACAAGAGAAGGGGGGATCTCAGTTGGAAAGATTGGAGGCAGTCCCTGGCCAATCCGATAGCGGGCATCATGTTCTGTCCAAAAACAGCAGACTAACAATAGCTGATATAAAGGCATTTGTGAAAACAGGCATAATTAATTCTAATCTCATGATGGTTTTCGCAGGTTACTGGTTGGCACTGCATTTTTCCGATGCAAGCTTTTGGGCGAACTGGAATATATTAATTTATACTATGTTTGGCAGCGGGCTTGTCATAGCTGGGGGATGCATACTCAACAATTGGTTTGATTCAGATATCGACCCTGTAATGGAAAGGACAAAGGAACGCCCAACGGCAACAGGGCAGATTGCTTTGCCGGCTACGCTCATTATTGGAACCGGTTCCACAATCCTCGGAATTGGTATATTGCTTCTTGCCTCTACTGCAGCTGCAATCATTGCACTTACCGGTTGGTTTGCATACGTAGTCCTTTACACAATTTGGACGAAACGCCGATATACTTTGAACACAGCTGTTGGCAGTCTTTCTGGAGCTGTTCCACCGCTTATTGGCTGGGCGGCTGTAGACTCGAAGCCTCATGTGGTAGCTGTCGTACTTTTTCTGATCATGTTTATATGGCAGACACCGCATTTTTTGGCCCTTGCTATGAAGAAGAATGAAGAGTATAAGGCTGCCGGCATTCCAATGCTTCCCGCTGTATATGGTTTTGCTTTTGCAAAACGACAGATTGTTGTCTATATAGCTTGTCTGCTTCCGCTGCCGTTCTACATGGCAGAACTTGGAACAGCTTTTGTTTCCATAATGACAGTATTAAATACTGGCTGGCTGATTACCGGGCTAGCAGGGTTCATTATGAAAAACGAACTTAAATGGGCCAATCTTATTTTCTTCTATTCATTGAACTACCTTACTGTCCTGGTAGTAGCAATGTTCATTGCTACAGTCTAGGCAAGAATCCAGTGTCCTTAATATTTCACAATATAAAGGAAAAACAAATAGAAAGAGAGGTAGACATTTTATGAGAAGTGCATTTGGCAAAATGAAAACTGCATTTCTTTTAGCTGTAACCGCTTTAATACTTGCGGGCTGCGGCAAGGAGAATTTGACAGCACTTGTCCCAAAAGGGGTCGGCGCTCAGAAATCTATGGATCTGATTATCCTGACTACAGCTGTCATGACCCTAGTATTCTTAATTGTTATTATTCTTTTTGTGGTTGTCCTGGTAAGGTACCGCAGGAAAAAAGGTCAGGAAGATTACATACCAGAGCAAGTGGAAGGCAACAAGACATTAGAAATTGTCTGGACTGTCATCCCAATCATCCTTGTATTGGTCATGGCTGTTCCGACAGTTGTCTATACCTTCGAGCTAGCTGATGATTCAAAAGCAAAGGATCATATTAATATTGATGTAAAAGGAAACCAGTACTGGTGGCATTTTGATTACAAAGGAGAAAAGATTCAAACGAGTCAGGATCTTTATATTCCAACTGGTGAAAAGGTGTACGTCCATCTCCTTTCGAACGATGTGACACACTCGTTCTGGATTCCAAGCATATCAGGTAAGCTCGATGTCAACCCTGAGAACGAGAACACGATGTATATTGAAGCGAACGAAGAAGGAGTTTATTGGGGGAAATGTGCTGAATTTTGCGGTCCGTCTCACTCTCTGATGGATTTCAAAGTGGTGGCAGTCAGCCCGGATAAATACAAGCAATGGGTAAAAGACATGCAAAACTTTGACCCTAAAAAGTTCAAACCGGACACTCAAGTTGCACAGGAAGGACAAAAGCTTTTTGAAGAGAAAAGCTGTATTGCCTGTCATGCGATTGGGCCATCTCCGGTTGCAACAGGTCCTAATCTGACTGACTTCGGAAACCGAGAAAAATATGCTGGTATTCTTGAACCGACAAAAGAGAATCTCGTTAAATGGATTGTCGATCCGGAAAAAGAGAAACCTGGAAACAAAATGACTGGAAAATATCCGAAAGTAACGGAAGAGGAAGCAGGAAAGATTGCTGAATATCTCATGCAATTAAAACCTTCTTCTGTAACACCTGAAACTGTTTCCAAATAAAGAAAAGTTCCATTCAGGGAATCAAAGGGGAGGTAACATAACGTGAGTACAGCAGCGACTCAAAAAAGAAGTGTTGGCGCTGTAATATGGGATTACATGACGACAATTGACCATAAGAAAATCGCCCATCTCTATCTGATAGGCGGTGGGTTGTTCTTCCTGCTTGGTGGTCTTGAAGCTGTCATTATCCGTATACAGCTGATCAAGCCAATGAACGACTTTATCAGTGCCGGTTTGTATAACGAAATGATTACAATGCATGGAACGACAATGATTTTCCTTGCAGCAATGCCGATTATATTGGCACTTATGAATGCCGTGCTTCCATTACAAATTGGAGCACGAGATGTAGCTTTTCCATTCTTGAACTCACTAGGATTCTGGCTGTTCATGCTGGGTGGAATTTTGCTGAACTGCAGCTGGTTCCTTGGTGGCGCTCCTGATGGAGGATGGACATCCTACGCATCGTTCGCGATGACATCACCCGGACATGGAATCGACTTCTATGTAATTGGATTGCAGATAGCAGGGGCTGGAACGCTTATGGGGGGCATTAACTTCCTCGTAACGGTGATCAATATGAGAGCCCCAGGAATGACTTATATGAGAATGCCACTATTTACTTGGGCATCTTTTATTACAAGTGTTCTGATTCTGTTTGCTTTCCCAGCCCTAACAGTAGCATTGTTCTTACTAATGTTTGATCGCATGTTCGGTTCTGCGTTCTTTGATGTGGCAATGGGTGGTAACACGGTCATCTGGCAGCATTTGTTCTGGATTTTTGGACACCCGGAAGTATATATTCTAATTCTTCCAGTGTTCGGACTGTTTAGTGATGTGTTCTCCACATTCTCTAAAAAACGTCTCTTTGGTTACACAGCAATGGTATTTGCTACTATGCTCATTGCCTTCCTTGGCTTCATGGTTTGGGCACACCATATGTTTACGGTAGGACTTGGACCTGTTGCGAACTCAATCTTTGCAATTGGTACAATGGCAATTGCCGTGCCTACAGGAATTAAAATCTTTAACTGGCTTGCAACAATGTGGGGAGGCAGTATCAAAATCACTGCAGCAATGCTTTGGGCATTAGGTTTTATCCCTTCCTTTACAATTGGTGGTATGACAGGTGTCATGCTCGGTTCTGCAGTAGCAGATTTCCAGTACCATGACACGTACTTCGTAGTTGCACACTTCCACTATGTCATTGTTGGTGGTACTGTTTTCGGGATCTTCTCGGGACTGCATTACTGGTGGCCTAAAATGTTTGGACGAATTTTGCATGAAGGACTCGGTAAGATTACCTTCTGGCTGTTCTTCATTGGCTTCCATCTGACATTCTTCATCCAGCATTTCCTTGGTCTTATGGGGATGCCAAGACGATATTGGGTGTTCTTGAAGGATCAGGATCTTGATCTAGGGAACTTGATTAGTACAATAGGTGCATTCTTTATGTCTGTTGGTGTTATTCTGTTCCTCATTAATGTAATTATTACAGCTAGAGGGCCAAAAGCACCTGCCGATCCATGGGATGGACGTACGCTTGAATGGGCAATTTCTTCACCGCCGAAATATTATAATTTCAAGCAATTGCCTCTTATTCGGGGTTTAGATCCGCTCTGGATCGAAAAAATGGAGGGGAATGGAAAAATTCCTCCTGCAGAGCCTCTTGCTGATGTTCATATGCCAAGTAATACGATTTTGCCGTTCCTTATCTCAGTCGGCTTTTTTGTAGCAGGTTTTGGCTTTATTTATCAAACAGATCACAAACTGGCATTGCTGCCGTTGTATATCGGCATGGCCTTTGCAATTGGCTGCATGGCAGTTCGCTCATTCAAGGATGACCTCGGCTACTATATCAAGAAAGAAGATCTTGAAGGGGAGGTTGACTGAAAATGAGTCATGAACACACATTGAACCCTGAAGTGATGCCTGCAGAACCTGAAAAAGCAACGCTTGAAGGGAAAAACAAATTTCTAGGACTTTGGTTTTTCCTTGGCGGAGAGACAGTACTGTTTGCGAGTCTTTTCGGAACATATCTTGCATTGAAAAATTCTACAAATGATGGACCGGATACGCAAGAATTGTACGGTCTGGGCCTTGTCTTCCTTATGACAATGCTGCTTCTTACAAGTTCTTTGACAAGTGTATACGCGATGTATCACATGAAGAACAATAATTATAAGCAAATGCAGCTCTGGCTTGCGATCACGGCTGTTCTCGGTCTTGGCTTCCTTGCTTGTGAATTTTATGAGTTTGCGCACTATATTACAGAGTACAAATTCACATTCCGTTCCTCTGCTTTTGGATCAGCTTTCTTTACGCTTGTAGGCTTCCATGGAGGCCACGTTATATTCGGTATTTGTTGGCTTATTTCACTGATGATCCGCAATGCCAAGCGTGGTTTGAACCTGTATAATGCACCCAAGTTCAATACGTTCAGTCTATACTGGCATTTTATTGATGTTGTTTGGGTATTCATCTTTACAGTCGTTTATCTGATGGGAAAGGTGGGCTAAACCATGCCGGATCTCACAAATAACAAAATGAGCACTTATCAGAAACAGAAGAACAAAGATGAAATGAAAAAGCAGATCATTTCTTTCGCGTTGATGATTTTCTTTACGGTTATTGCGTTTATTGTCGTCGGTACTGGCAATATGAGCAAAATGTACGCTTTGCCGTTGCTATTCGTCCTTGCTGTTGTACAAGTAGGCTTCCAGTTCTACTATTTTATGCATCTGAAGGACAAAGATCATGAGATGCCTGCCATCATGATTTACGGAGGGGTCTGGGCCGCACTGCTTACATTGGCTGGTCTTGGCGTCATCACTTGGTGGTAATTTAGGGAAAGGTTGTCCTGTAAGTCTTTAAAGGGCTTATGGGCAGCCTTTTTGTTATTTATTCAGTACTTTAGGGAAATCATTTCCTAGGCAATATTCCCGAAAGGTAGTTATAACTACAGTATTTTTCACATCATTCAGCAAATTCCTTAATTTGTCATGATGAATTGATGTAAAGAGTTGGCAAATATACTATACTGTACAGGAAAGCATTAATTGTGAGGTGAAATCAGCAATGTGGCTTAATCTGCAGATTTTTGGGTTCAGAGCTTTATGGAGTCCATATTATATGGCATTTCTTATTGGACTTGCTCTGGCCTATTTTTTGATTACTGGACCTTTACGACATAAGTTTGTCAATGGAGTTTCTAAGCCGACACGTAAGCAACAATTGTTCTTTTATTCGGCCATCGCTTTGCTTTACATAGTCAAAGGTTCTCCTATTGACCTTCTAACGCATATTATGCTGACGTTTCATATGGCTCAGCTCGCTATTTTTCTTCTTGTTGTCCCAATATTTTTTATTAAAGGTATTCCAGAATGGATTTGGCGCAAAATAGTGAAGAACCGTCTTATTGAGCCAATGCTGAACGTACTGACAAAGCCTTTAATCGCGATCCTCCTATTTAATGGACTGTTTTCTCTTTATCATATTCCCGCTATCTTTAATTTTTCAAAGACAGCGCAAGTAGCACATACTTCTTTTGCGATTGTGCTATTCATTGCATCATTTATTGTTTGGTGGCCGTTGCTTAATCCATTAAATGAGAAAGATGATATTCATCCACTTTTAAAGCTCGCCTATATTGCTGGAAATGGTGTATTGTTCACTCCGGCATGCGTGCTAATCATTTTTGCATCACATCCTCTATTTGATGCATACAGCCAAAATGGAGCTTGGATGCAGGCGCTTGCGCTTTGTGTTCCTGGAGATGTGCTTGGCAATCTCCAATTCGCAATCTCAGGACCTGAAATGTTCTCATCTATGTCGACAATGGAGGATCAGCAGCTTGGTGGGATTATTATGAAAATCATGCAGGAAGGAGTGTATATTTTCCTCATGGCGAGAATCTTCTTCGGATGGTTCACGAGAGAAAGTCTGAAAGTGGATCCGTTACCTGCCGACTGGTCAGATGCGGACATTCAAGACACAAAATATACTATTTGACACCTGAAAGGAAACTGACATATGCCTATTCTGCCAACTCTTAGTACATCATTTATTGTTTTGAGCGGGATCCTTGTTGCGATTGGTTGGATTCAGATTGCGAAGGGAAAGTACAAAGCACATAAGAATACAATGATCGCTGCTTCGATCAGTGCTTTGTTATTCTTTATCATTTATCTTTCGAGAACTATCTTCGTTGGGAACACAAGCTTCGGGGGACCTGACAATATCAAGACATACTATACAATTTTTCTGATTTTTCATATCACATTGGCAACAGGAGGGGCTATTCTTGGTGTCGTAACGCTCGTTCTTGCGTTCAAACGAAGAATTGACCGACATCGAAAAATGGGGCCGATAACAAGTATTGTCTGGTTTTTTACTGCGATTACAGGTGTCGCTGTTTATTTGCTTCTTTATGTATTTTATAAAGGCGGCGAAACAACAAGTCTTATAAAAGCAATTCTTGGAACATGAAAAAGCAGGAGCAACCGCTCCTGCTTTTTTGGTTTATATGCATATTTACCGCAACCGCTAGTTAAACTTTTACATTCCATTTAATAATTCCGGCTTCTTTAGCTGATTTGAATGCGATGACGAGTAAAGGTCCTAATATAAATCCAAATATGCCAAGAAGCTTCAGACCGATGAACATTGAGACTAGAGTTGCAAGTGGAGAGAGTCCTATATGTTGTCCCATGAACTTAGGTTCAAGAATACGTCTAATAGCAAGCAGGATTACCGCCAATATTGCAAGTTTGGTGCCGAGGACTGTATCGCCTGAAAGGAAGGTGAAAATAAACCACGGTCCAAGTATGATAATGGAACCGATTATCGGAATGATATCGATAATCCATATAATGAGCGACATGATGAATGCAACTTCTGGAACAATCAGAAATAATCCGATCAGCGAGGCGCCCAAAATGAAGAAACTTACAAGTACTTGTGCCTTGATAAAGCCAAGAACAACACTTCCGAGTCGTTTGTTCATGAATGTCACTTTAGCCGCAGTTTCTTCTGTCAGCATTGCATAAATGCGAGCCTTAATTATAGGAAGTTCCAGCATAAATAAGAACAAGGCAATCAAATAAACAAGAATACTGATCAAATATTGAGGAACTTTAACAAAAAGTTGAGCAATATTATCAAGCGTTAGTTTATCCTTAGCTGCATTTCCGATTGTTGTAAGATTATCTTGCAGACCGCTTGTCACTTGCCGAACAAATTCTGGAGGCAAATTTTGGGCGTATTGCTGCAGTTCTTCTTCAAGCTTGCCGTAAATGACATTTAAGTCGTTGATGTATTTTGGCATATCATCAATCAAATGAACAATTTGTGTTAGAGTCGTAATGATTATATATGTACCAGCTGTTCCTACAAGGAAGAGAAATAGAAGGAAAACAATCAAAACGGCATGCTGTCTGCTTAATCTCGCCCGGCGTTGCAGCAACTTTACGAGCGGGTTAAGAGCAAGTGCTGTTATAAGACCAGCAATTAGTGGAATGGATACAGGGAGTATGAAATAAAGCGCAATAATTGCAATGGCGAACATGAATATGAGCGTCCATTGGCGTTTGGATATTTTACGTAACAAGACGATCGGCTGGCTCCCTTCAGTTAACGGTTTTTCTTAAAGAATATAGCATGAACTGACACTTTTTAACAGCTTGTAAAAGTAAACAGACCAGCTTACTTCAGCTGGTCTGTTCCATTAGACATGGGCTTTATATGCTTCTATTTCTTCTTGTATTTTGTCCACAAGCCCCTGGGCCCGTTCTACAAGAGATTGAGGAAACTCTTCGTCTGGTCCATATTCAATACCATGGGGATAATAATGTTTGCCTAGCAATGGTGTCATAAGTTTAATGATTGCATCACGGCGATCGACATCGCCTTCAATTGCGCGGCCCTGGATGCGGATGTAGTATGTAATGTTCTTTTCATTGGAGCCGATTTTGAAATCATATGTAACGCGTTCATAATCCCATTGGCCTGCACGGATGAAACCATGTTTGCCCATCAGGTGGTCAAGCGGACGCAGTTCTACAATTGCACCATCTACCACGGAATTCTCAATCTTCATTAATTATACACCTCGCAAAATTAGCCTCTCACTCCATATAATAGTATGAATTGACAGAAGTTGCAATGATTTCAGAATAACACCTTCTTACCAGCTTAAAAGACTCATATTTCTGTTCTATTTTCCTCAATAACGGTTATAATGTTCTAAAAGAAAATAAGGCGGTGCCTTGGCAGAAAGGAATGCGATATGCGAAAGATACGCAATCTGCTTTTAATATTTTTAGTTATTTTTGCAGCTTATTCCATCTTAACGAGCAATAATGCAGAGAAAAAAGAAACAATGAACAGAGCTGAAAAAATAATAACGAATACAAATTCTGAGAAGAACCTTCAAACAGGTGCAGGAACAATCCCGTTAAAGGGTGATCTTTATAAATGGATAGGCAAGAAGGATTCAGACCTATTGAAGGCTTATGGTAAGCCACTGCGAAAGGACTTAAGCGCTTATGGTTATAAGTGGTGGGTGTATAAAAATAAAAACAACAGCTATATTCAATTTGGTGTTGAAAATGGAGTCGTTCAGACTCTTTACGCTATTGGAAAAGGAATAGGAATGGATCCTGTTAAATACGGAGATTCTTATTCAGAAGCTAATTCCAAATTGCATTTCAAGAAACGGGTTACGTATGAGAAAGGGATGTCCTCCTATACGTTCAGATTGAAAGATAAGGATATGAAGATGTGGCCGCTGATGAAAATCAACGATTCCCTTTTCGCTCAATATTATTTTGATACATTCACAGATCAGTTGTCAGCTGTAAGAGTTATGAATGCAAATGTGCTGTTAAAGCAGCGTCCTTATGAAGTTGAATATCGTGGTAATTTGCCGGAACGTCCAGAACTGACGGAGGTCGATTGGGAGAAAGCAGAGTCTGGAATGGAAAAGCAAATTCTGGATATTACCAATGTGATGCGTCAGTCACATGGCAAGCGAGTATTGAAACCAGATACAAAAACAGCTGAAGTTGCCTATTTGCACAGTAAGGACATGTCCGACAACAATTATTTCTCACATTATGGTCTGGATGGAACTGGACTTAAAGAAAGACTTGCCGAAAAACACCTTACCTATATTTCTGCCGGGGAAAATATCGCGGCTCAATATCCAGATGCTGCGGCGGCTATGGAAGGATGGCTTAATTCCAAAGGCCATCGTGAAGCATTACTGCATAATGGCTATACACATCTTGGAGCAGGTGTTTATAAGTATTACTATACACAGAACTTTTTGCAGAAACCTTAATGATAAGAGGCTGTCCGCCGTGACAGCCTCTTTGTATATTCATCTTTTGTTATCGCTTTGCATATAAATGGTAGAAAAATAGTCCGGAGGTGAGTGCGTGGCAGATCAAGAACTACATCCGCAGGTCGTGCAGTTCAGGGAGTTCCTTCAAAGACGTCCTGGTTTGGTCCGGGCTGCGAGGGAAAGTGGAAGGGGATATCAGGAGTTTTTCGAGAATTGGGTATTACTTGGAGAGAATGATCCTTATTGGAAGAAATTCGAAGAGGGAGAAGAAACCAAAGATACCGAAAAGAAAGCGGAAAAATCTTTGCCTTTTCTTGATACAGTTATGAATTTAGCAAAAAAAACGGACCCTGCTGAAATCCGCAAACATGCTGAGTCTTTTGGTGAGACGATCCGCTCTCTTCAAGAAATGGTAGCACTATTTCAGAAAAACGAAAAAAATACGGTGAAGAATCAATCTGGGAATAGTGAATTGTTTCATGTATTCCGTGACTAGGAGGAAGGATTATGGATTCAGATACGAGAATCAGGCTGCGGGAACAGCCGGAGCTCATTCGTTATGTGAGAATGCACCCTGACTGGTACCGGCAGCTGTCGCGTGATCCGGAAAGTTTTTCGAAACTTGAAAAGGAAGCTAAAGTATTCTATGGAAAGACGTTTCCCCAACGAGTTGAAAGAATCGGAAATCAGCTGCAGATGCTTCGACTTCTTGCGGGTATGGCAAAATCGCTGGATGAATGAAGTCGATACAGTATTTCCCACGGTCGCATTTTCGTGTTAATATAAGACCGGGGGAGATAACATGATTGCAACGCTCGAATATGCCCGGATCCTTGACGAGTCCGAGGCTTTAGGCCAGATGATTTTACGTTCTGAGCAGGCAAGTGCTTACATCGAAGCCCGCCGTGCAATGGAAGAAGATCAAGAAGCCCAAATGCTAATTAAAGCATTTAATCATATAAAAATGCAGTATGAGGACGTTCAGCGATTTGGCCGGTATCATCCGGATTACAATGAAATTATGCGGGATGTTCGTAAGACAAAACGGGAGATGGATATGAACTCGTTAGTCGCTGCGTTTAAAATAGAAGAGAGAAAGCTGCAGCAATTGCTCGATGAAGTTAGCATAATCATTGCCGATAGTGTCAGTGAGCAGGTCATTGCCCCGCGAGGAACTTCCGGTGGCGGCTGTGGTTGCGGAAGCGGTGGCGGTTGTGGTTGTAAAGTCGGATAAGCGATGCTCCGCCTCGCCCTCGGAAAGGTAGGTAAACGATGGATGTATCACGTCAGGGACTGATTGTCTGGTTCCAGCATATGAAAAATCTACGTCAAATCAAAAGACATGGGCATCTCGTATATGCATCAAAAAAGATGCGTTATGCTGTTCTCTATGTAAACCAGGATGAGATCGGCGATGTGGAAGTACGATTGCAGAAACTCAGCTTCGTCTCGCGGACAGAGCGGTCTGAAAAGCCGTTTGTCAATACAACTTTCGAGAATGCGCTTCCCGACAAGGCAAAGCAGTATGATTATAAATTCTAAAAAAGAACCTGCAGACACATGTTCTGCAGGTTCTTTTGTTCCTGGGAACAAAAGGCAAAGGGAGAGGAGAAACTGAAAGAGAATTTACGGGGAAAGATAAACTCTCTTCCTTGAACAGCCTGGCATTCGCGCGCTGTTCACTAGTTATTATGGACAGTTACGGAAGATATATACATATTTATTGATAAAATTTTTTCGTATATAATAACGAACAGAGACTTTATAAAAGAAATGGGTGATGATGATGCGTGTTATAGCAGGAGAAATGAAAGGGCGAAGACTGGATGCGGTTCCTGGCTCAGCAACAAGGCCTACAACAGATAAAATTAAAGAATCGATTTTTCAAATCATGGGCCCGTACTTTGACGGTGGCATTTGTCTGGATTTATTCGCTGGGAGCGGATCGCTTGGTATCGAAGCGCTAAGTCGAGGGATGGACGAGGCGATTTTTGTAGATAAGAATCCGAAAGCTGTACAGGTGATCAAACAGAATCTCCAAACATTAAAGATTGAAGAACATGCAGAGGTATTCCGGGCTGATGCTTTTCGTGCCTTGCAAGCTATTGCCAAAAGAGGGCTGAAGTTCAAGCTCATCCTTCTAGACCCTCCATATGGAAAAGTGGACTATTGCAAGCTTATTGAAGTGATTGAAGCCTCAAGTTTGCTTGATGACGGCGGTATTATTTACGCGGAACATGAACCTGGAGAAAAAGTTCCGGAATCGACATCTACTTTGCATATTACAAAGCAGACCGATTACAGCCGTTCGATAGGTATCACAATATATGAAAAAAATATTAGAGAGAATGAGGTGGAAGCCTAATGGGTGGAAGAGCGATATGTCCAGGGAGTTTTGACCCCGTAACGAATGGGCATCTTGATATTATCAGCCGCGGTGCTAAGGTGTTCGATGAAGTGATAGTTGTCGTTTTCAACAATGAAACAAAGCGTCCATTATTTACAGTTGATGAGCGTGTTGCCTTATTGGAAGAGGCTACAGCTGATTTGCCAAATGTGAAAGTAGATGCATCGAAAGGGTTGCTGATGGATTATGCACAGGCCCATCATGCACAGGCAATTTTAAGGGGACTTAGAGCGGTTAGCGATTTTGAATATGAAATGCAAATTACGTCTATGAACCGCAAGTTGAATCCGTCAATTGAAACATTTTTTATGATGACGAACAACCAATATTCCTTCCTAAGTTCGAGTGTTGTAAAAGAAGCTGCTAAATTCCATGCTGATGTCGCAGATCTCGTGCCCGAAGTTGTAGCCAAAGCACTCAAGAAAAAATTTTGTAAATAAAAATAAAAATAAAAACTAAAGCCCCCTGACTCGAGTCAGGGGGCTTTGCTTTACAATTAATTGCTTATGCGGAGTTCTTTTTTGTCTTTAAAATCTGCACTAACATTAGATAAGCTGCGAGTGCAAGGCAACCGATTGTGAGTATGGGGCCAGCTATCGCAGTAACTTCGATAAGATCGTTAACCTGTTCAGAAAACACAGTTTCAGTTACAGGGAAGTGCTGATAATCAAATACTTGCCTGTTCAAATATAGCGGCTTGTACAATAGGAAGGTCAAAGATGCTGCGATAATCCCGTGCAGGATACGAGCGAAGAAATATGGCTTGAACCGGATATCTGACTTTGCCAGTATACTTGCTACTTGTGATTGTATGGAAAACCCATTAAAACCGAGAATAAAGCTGACAGCTATGGCCATTCCAAACATATCATCAAGAGCGAGCTGAGAAATCATTTGCGAGCCAAGTGTAATTTCAAACATTCCTGACATGATTGGCAAGCCGAGTTCACCCGGCAATGACAGCATTTCTAGTATGATTGTAAGTATAGATGCGATAACCGGGGTGATGCCGGTAAGGTAGAGTAATTTAGTCAATACAGAGAACAAAATAATGAAACCGCCGACCATTACGAGTGTTTTAATGGAATTAATAACGGCTGTGCTAGCGATTTCACCGAGGGGGCGTTTTTCTCTAAGACGGGTTCGATGCATCTCTCTCAATGCTCTCAGAAGTGGCATACCGCTTTTTTTAGTTTGCTTGCTAGTTGTATTTCTCTCCTCTTTATGTCCATAAAAGCGCATGCATATTCCAACTATGGCGTTGCCTGCATAGTGACTGATTGCAAGGAGGATCCCTAGTTTGGAATCATGGAAAAAACCGATTGAAACAGCACCGAAGATAAACAGCGGGCTCGATGCATTAGTAAAACAGACGAGCCGTTCTGCTTCAATCCTTGTAAGCTGTTTTTCTTCACGGAGACGGACAGCTATCTTAGCTCCTGTCGGATATCCGCTTGCCATACCCATGATCCAGCCGAAGCTTCCAGCACCTGGTACACGGAAGAGCGGCCTCATGACTGGTTCAAATAAAACACCAAGGAACCTGACAACCCCGAAGGATATTAGTAATTCTGCCGTTATGAAAAAAGGCAGTAATGATGGGAATACGATTTCCCACCACATGTTAAGCCCGTGTATGCTCGCTCCCACAGCCTGATCGGGAAATGTGATCAGGCCAAGGGCAATGAATGACGTTGCCCCGGCGAATAGCAATGTATGTAAAATCTGTTTCATGAATCAGTCCTCCTGAAAAAGAGCTCGGGCTTTTACAACCTTTTTAGGGCATAGTAGAATAAATGAAGAATTTGCTATGCGAGTCTCTAACAATATACGCACATACAGCAGAGCAATATGCCATAATAATATAAACACCGGCAGCCGTATCAAGGATTATTGGATGAAGAGCGACAGGAGGAACTTATGAAGAATTTACGCAAATATCTTATAACGACAATGATCATGCTGATCGTCGTTTACTTGCTTGTCGGTTTTAGGCTGCCATATTACATATACAGACCAGGCAGTGCCGATGTTTTAGAGCCAATTGTGAAAGTCGATGATGGATACAAGAGTAAAGGCAGCATGCATATGGTGACGGTGAGTGGTGGACAGGCGACATTGCTAGGACTCATGCTTGCAAAAATGACGCCTCATAATGAAATATTACCGATTGACGAAGTGCGTCCTAAGGGCATTACGAATGACCAATACAGACATGCTCAAATTGAGATGATGGAGGGCTCACAAGAGAAAGCGACCATTGTTGGGTATAAAGCTGCAGGGGCTGATATCGAGATTAAGTATAAGGGTGTCTATGTCGTCTCAGCAATTAAAGGAATGCCGGCATATGGCAAACTTAAAAAAGGCGATCTTATTACATCAATTGATGGTACAGAAGTGAAAAGTGCTGAAGATCTGATGCGAATCTTGCAAGATAAGCAAGCGGGAGACAAAGTGCAAGTTGACTATAAGAGGGGTAAGAAAAAACAGCAAGCTGAGATTCAATTGAAAATGTTTAATAAAGGTTCCGAAAAAGCTGGTCTCGGCATACAGCTTGTGACAGACAGAGAACTTGATGTCGATCCTAAGATACATTTTTCGAGTGGCGATGTGGGAGGACCTAGTGCTGGGCTTATGTTTTCGCTTGAAATCTATGACCAATTGACAAAGAAAGACCTTACCGGAGGGCACGAAATTGCTGGTACAGGAGAAATCAGCTATGAAGGAGATATCGAGCCCATAGGGGGAATCGATAAGAAAGTGATTGCAGCCGATCAGCAAGGCATTGAAATATTCTTTGCGCCAAATGAGCACGGCAAGGAAAATTCCAATTATAAAGTTGCTAAGGCCACAGCAGATGAGATCGGAACAAAAATGAAAATTGTTCCTGTTGATACATTTAAAGAAGCATTGAATTATCTAGAGAAACTTCCTCCGAAAAAATAAAGGACCAGCCCCGGAAAAATAGTGGGGCTGGTTTTTCTTTTTTAATCTGCAATAACAGGTCCTAGCATTTCTTGCCTGTACAGACTGGTTCTTTGTTCAGGGCTAAGAATACTGTAATAGGCTTGTGCTGCACGCTCTTCAATTTCAAGTTCCAAAATAGGTCTCTCGTGAACACGCGTAATCAGGGGTCTGTCCAGTGATTTCTTGATTCTGTTTAAGTAGAGACGTCCGTTACTATTCATGCCGAGGATTCGGAGGTATGGTGTGGCGAGCCGAGAATGGGAAATAAGTATTTCCTCTTTAGTCACATTCGCTAAAATGTGGACGAAGGCACGCTGGAGACGAGTCCACGTATAGCGTTTCGTCTTAATAGCAGCAATCCATTCATTCATATTTCGTGCTGTTGCTGCTGTTTTTTTAATCCGGTTTTCCAAACCTTCTTCCACGCCATGATAAAGCGAGAGTTCTTCTGCCGAGGAAACAGAAACTTTGTAATGGAGAAGCGGAAAATAGTTCTCCCAGCTGTGCCAAAAGCCGGCAGCTTCCTTATAGAGTATAAGTTGTGTGGCAGACTGTTCTGTAATCGCCTTTTTTGTCTTCTCTGTAAGTTTCCCATCTGCAAGCAGCTGCTTTCGAATGCTCGTTGCGCTTGCGATTCTCCCAGTAACTTCTGGGTCGTGATAGCCACTTTGTGTTCTCTTGATTGTTAGAGGTTTAATATTTGGATGTCTCTCAATAATCTCTCTAACATAGCTGAAACCGAGAATGTTATTTGGCTGAGTTAAGTCTAATGCATCACGATCAAGTCCAATTGCTGTATAGGCTGCCTTGTTTGCCTCCGGGAAAGAGAGTCCCTGATCCATTTTGCTTCGGAACATTTCCTGATATTCTGTTTCCCTCTCTTTGCGCAAGTCGTATGACTTTTTGAAAGAATCAGCTTCACCGGATTCACTGCCAAAGCAGATGGAAGAGACTCCAGCAGCTGCCAGGGTTGCAACAGAACCTCTTGCAAACCACTCGCTGCTTTCCACAGCATATGTAAAAGGGAGCTCCAGAACAAGATCCGCCCCTGATGCCAGTGCCGCCCGAGTCCGGTGGAATTTATCAATTATTGCAGGCTCACCGCGCTGCAGGAAATTACCGCTCATTACACAGATAATAATTTCTGTACCGGATACTTTTCTAGCTTCCTGGACATGATGCAGATGGCCGTTATGAAAAGGGTTATATTCGACAACAAGGCCGCAAGCATCCATTATGTTCACTCCTTCTAATTCAATTCATAACAAACATTTTAACAGAAGAAGGGTTGTCCGTCTTTTTCATTTGCAGATAAGTTGTAAACACGCATCTATTCGGATAGAATAGATGTAAAGAAAAAAACATTGACAAACACCCTGTTTACTTTTAAAATTACTCTTGTTGTCATGAGGTGATCTTATGAAATGGGCAGTAAGCCAGATAAAAAAACAAGCTTTCAACGAGCCGTTCAAGTTCGATGAAATGGTTGATGTTTCAGAGCTCGCTACCCTGAACAATGACTTGATCCGCATTGATCCAGTTCATGTGAAGGGGCAGTGCGATTTCCGGCATGGTCAATATATATTTGATCTTGTGATTGAAGGGGAAATGATTTTACCTTGTGCACGTACACTTGTTGAAGT
Organism: Aciduricibacillus chroicocephali; assembly: GCF_030762805.1. Lineage (NCBI taxonomy): Bacteria > Bacillati > Bacillota > Bacilli > Caryophanales > Bacillaceae > Aciduricibacillus > Aciduricibacillus chroicocephali. The sequence goes on from NZ_CP129113.1 coordinate 1,061,358, forward strand.
GCCTTATCCATTCAGCATTAGCACACGTGAAATTTTTGCCTCATCTGACATGGGCAGTGAACATGATGAAATTCATCCGATTGATGGAGAAGTTCTTGACTTAATGCCCATCATCAAGGAAAATATTTTATTGGAGATCCCTTTTCGAGTTTTTTCCGAAGATGCAGAAGCAGAAGCCGCCGCTCCCAAGAGCGGGAATGGCTGGGAATTGGTAACGGAGGGAAACACTGAACCGAAAATTGATCCCCGCTTGCAGAAACTGCAGTCTTTGTTGAAAGATAGAAAGAATGAGGAATAATATCCTGCATGCAAGAATCTCAAGCTTATCCAATTTGAAGGGGGTGTAAGACATGGCAGTACCTAAACAAAGAACGTCCAAGAAAGTTAAGAACCAGCGCCGTACTCACAAGAAACTTCACGTACCAGGCATGGTTGAGTGCTCTAACTGTGGCGAGTACACTAAGCCACACCACGTTTGTGCGTCTTGCGGTCACTATGATGGCAAGGAAGTAGTAAGCAACTAATTTGATTAAGAGGCGGGCAGTCTTAGAGACTGCCCGCCTCTTTTTGCGTTAATTCGTGATTCTATCAATTTGCCTTATAGCATATATTGCATTAAGACTTAAGGGAGTTGATTGGATGAACGGTTCACGGCAAGACGCCTGGACAACTAGTGAAGATAGGATTCTTGCGGATACTGTACTCCGCTATATAAGAGAAGGCGGCACTCAGCTTGATGCTTTCAAAGAAGTAGGGGAAAAATTAAAGAGGACGCCTGCAGCTTGCGGCTTTCGCTGGAATGCTAATATTCGCAAAGCTCATGAGAAGCAGATTGCAGAAGCTAAAAGACTAAGAAAAGGTCTTTTACAGAAAGTGGAAGAAGAAGTGCTGCCGAGCAAAGATGCGCTTGATCATGCGATTATGCTGCTTGAGAATTTGAGAAATGATGGAAAAGAGAATGAAGAAGAGGACTATAAAATGTTGTTTGTGAAGCTGAAAGAGGAGAATATACAACTTGAGCAGCTGATCGGGCAATATGAAGACATTTTAAAACAAATGCTGCAGCTTCTACATCAAGCTCAGAAAGCGGGCAGAGAAGTTCTGCCATTCGAAAGAGATAAAGGATATTAGAACTATAAAAAACCGGCCTAGCGAAAGGATGAATTTTATCCTTTAGCAATTGCTGGTTTTTTGTTTTTTTGAAAGACTCTTTCCAATACAACCTAGCTCGAATTATAATAGACTTATTGGATTGAAAAGGACGGGGTAAGATGAAGGTGGGAATTATCGGCTGTGGAGCGACAGGCTTGCTCATGGCCAGCTTCCTTGGCAGAGTTCATAATGTTACATTATATGCCAGAAGATTGGAGCAAGTGGAAGATTTAAATAAAAATGGTTTTGTATTGGAAACATCAGCGGGAAGCAAGGTATTTCATATTCCGGCGAAGCATATTAACGAATTGGAAGAGGAAGAACTGGCTATCATTTGTGTCAAACAGCCGGATGTACAACCTCTATTGGCAAATTTGAAGAACCATCCTGCTATGCCGATTCTGTTCTTGCAGAATGGAATGGGTCACGAGCGATTGGCGGCAAGTTTACCAAATCCTGTACTGATAGGTGTGAACGAGCATGGTGTTCGACTTGTAAGTCCAAATCGTATCAGATATGGCGGCAGTGGCAATATAATAATTGGTCCGCTTCAGGGAGACCATGATCTATTGGTGAAAATATCAGAAGCACTTGATTCACAAGAACATCCTTTCGTACTTTCAGATAATATCATCTATTTCCAGAAGATGAAACTGCTTGTGAATGCCGTGATCAATCCTATTACGACCCTGTTTCGTGTAAATAACGGAAGAATTATCGACAATACACATTTGCGGGAGCTTGCTCTAAAAACAAGTAATGAAGCGTCTTTTGCTCTTGGTATTGATCAGGAAGCTGCTTGGCAGCAATGTTTACTGATAGCCGGGCGTACAGCAGAGAACCGTTCTTCAATGCTACAAGATATGGAGGCGGGCCGTCGTACCGAAATTGATTCGATACTTGGCTATATAATTGACGTGAGTGACAAGGAACTTGTGACGATTGATTTTCTAATTAAATGTATTAAAGCTTTGGAAACTATTCACGTACAGGGGGAAGACGAATGAACATTGTATTTCGTATTATTGCTTTACTTATTGTCTTTCCCCCTATAAGTACATATATTCTCTTTAGAATTGTCCGGAGACCGTTAAGAAACCGCAGGAGGGCCATACACTTTGCTGCTGAATGGACGGCACCTCTTTATATGATCGCGACAACATTTATAATTTCGGGAATCATCAGACATGGAATGGGTCCCTGGATGCTAGTTGTACTGATTGCGGTTTTCTCAATCTTATTAATTATTCATGTTCGTAAAGAAGGTGAGTTGATTATAGGTGAAATGGTACGAAGGTTTCTGCGCGGCTCGTTTATAATCTTCTTCTTGCTCTATTTAATTCTTGGAATTGTGTCCATATTAATGTACATTTTCTGATTGTCCAAACAGATTATGTGAATTTGCGGGTAGCATTCGGTAAAATAACGTTTGATATCGAATGAAAAAAGGAGTTATGTCATGCAAATCGAGAAGGCATCTTTGCCAAACTTGAATAAATTGATCCGTGATTATAAAAATCATGATACATATATTATGAATTATTTTGACTACGAGCCGTTCTCAGAATCATTTGATAGCCGGCTGACAGATTTGCAAGACAGAACATTTGACCGTGATGAATTGGCAGATGTGCTAGTAAAGGCAAATAAGCAATGGAATGCCCCTGAATCGACTTTCTCCAATATTGAAAAACTGCGCCGCAATGATTCGGTTGCTGTTGTTGGTGGGCAACAGGCTGGATTGCTGACAGGGCCCCTTTATTCTATAAATAAATTGATTTCAATTATTCAGCTTGCAAAAGCTGAAGAGGTTAGGACTGGGGTACCTGTTGTTCCCATCTTCTGGATTGCAGGTGAAGATCATGACTTCGATGAAATTAATCATGTCTTCATGCCTGTGGAAGGGAAGATGGAGAAGATCAAGCTGGCGCAGAAGCCTGATAAGAAGTCGGTATCAAAAGTGGCAATAAATGCTGAAAAGAGCAGGGATTTTCTCGATGCGGTTTTTGCTACTTTGGAAGAGACTGAGTGGACGAAAGAATGGTATCGCATCTGTATGGAAATATTGGAACAATCTGATTCATATGTGGATTTTTTTGCACGTCTTATTTTCTCTATCTTTGAGGAAGAAGGCGTCATTTTGCTTGATTCTGCAGATCCGGACATTCGCCGTTTGGAGAGTAGACATTTTGTGAAAATGATTGAGAAACAGCAAAATATTGCGGCTTCAGTAGTAAGGTCTCAAAGTGAACTTGCAAGCAAAGGGTATCATGTACCGCTTGAACCAGCATTTACAGATGGAAATCTGTTTATAGAACATGATGGTGAGCGTGTGTTGCTGCAAGTTGATGAAACTGGCAAATGGGTTGGAAAGCAAAGAGAAACAGTGTTATCTACTGATGAACTATTGGAAATTGCCCGCACATCACCGGAGAGGCTGAGCAATAATGTAGTAACTCGACCTATTATGCAAGAACTGCTTATACCGACTCTTGCTTTTCTGGGTGGGAATGGAGAAATTGCATACTGGTCTGCGTTGAAAGATGCGTTCCATGTGCTTGATCTTAGGATGCCACCGGTATTGCCGCGTTTATCATTTACATATATAGACAAGGCAACAATGAAAAGAATAAACCGTCTCTCTCTTGAAAAAGATTCCATTATAACTATGGGGACTGGAAAGGCTCGGATGAACTGGTTAAGGAGTCAAATCTCCCCACCGGTTGACTTGATGCGAGATGAATTAAAACAGACAGTGGCGAACGCCCATGAACCTTTAAAAGACTATGCGCAAACTATTCGTCCTGATATTGGGAGGCTTGCTGAGAAGAACATCCGTAAAATAGAGAAGGAAATTGACTTTCTGTATAAACGGATTATGTTGGCTTTAGAGGAACAACATTCAGCTGTGCTAGCAGATTTCGATGATATAGAACTGATGCTGCATCCTTTAGGAGGTCTGCAGGAGCGAGCTTGGAATCCAGTCAGTTTCCTGAATCTGCACGGAAAGGATTTCTTTAAAAGGTTGGCTGCAGAAGAGCTCTCGTTCCAAGCGGATCATTATTTTGTGTACATTTGACCCTTTTGGATAAATATGAACATATTGTTACAAGAAGTAAGTGATTATTGTTTGTTTAGGCGCGGAATCCGTCTTTAGGAAACGTATTATGTGCTATACTATAATATGAAGAAATGAACGAGTCATGCGCTTAACAGCTGCATGGCTTTTACACCGTTTAAGAATCAGGAGGGACAGGCTTTGATCAAGATGAAAAAAACAGCAGCTGTCCAAGTTGCAAGTACTCAGGGTGCTGCAGCGATTAAAAGTATATCTCTTTTTTCTGAAATAAAGTTGCTTGTAAAAGGAATCGTTCTTGTTATGAATGTGCTTCCTGTTTTTGTAGGTTTTGTACTTGCTCTTTATTTCACACATGGATCTCTATCTGCAAATATCCCATTATTTATTCTGACAATGGCAGGCAGTACGCTTGTCATGGCAGGTGCACTTATCCTGAACAATTGGTATGAAGCCGATCTGGATGAAAAAATGGATCGGACAAAAAAGAGGCCGACTGTAACAGGTACTTTGCAAATGAACACGGTTCTCTGGCTTGGAATCGGAGCATCTGTCCTCGGAATGATCATGATGCTGTTCACGACAATGGAAGCGGCGCTTTACGCATTTATTGGATGGTTTGTCTATGTTGTATTGTATACATTCTGGTCTAAGCGACGCTTTACGCTAAATACGGTAATTGGTAGTGTGTCGGGCGCTGTCACCCCACTTATTGGCTGGGCTGCAATCAGCTCCTCATACCATATCATCCCGGTCATGATCAGCATTATTCTATTCATTTGGCAAATCCCGCATACTTTTGCAATTGCAATGCGAAGATATGATGACTATAAGGCAGCGGGTGTGCCTATGCTTCCGGTTGTTTATGGATTTGGCATGACAAAGCGACAAATGTTCGTCTATGTCGCTGCTCTGTTACCGCTCCCGTTTTTTATGACATCTTTAGGTACGGCTTTTGTTATTGTGGCGACAATTCTTAATATCGGTTTCCTCTTTATATCTGGTATAGGTTTTGTCACAAAGAATGACCATCAATGGGCAAATGGAATGTTCCGGGCATCACTTATTTATTTAACGCTCCTATTTATGGCGCTGCTCGTTGTGGCAGCCATATAAAATTTCAAAGATCCTGCTGGCAAATTATGCCTCGCAGGATCTTTTTTTGCTGTATTTTGGAGTGTTTGACAAGAAATTTTGCCTTACACGCCCGAATGCAGGCGGGGAGCGGAAATCTGACAGTAATTTGTCGTTATTTTTGAAAGGTTACTGGTGGTGTAAAGTGGTGGGTTGTGGTAACATGAAACCATGAAAGTGGGGAAGCCGGCATGTTCATGGGAGAATTCCAGCACAACATAGATATAAAAGGCCGAATGATTGTTCCTGCCAAGTTCCGTGAAGGGCTCGGCAGCCGGTTTGTTGTGACGCGAGGCTTGGACAAATGTCTCTTTGCCTACCCTATGGATGAATGGAAAGAAGTCGAAGGTAAATTAAGACAACTTCCCCTTACTAAAAAAGATGCTCGCGCATTTACCCGCTTTTTCTTCTCCGGCGCCATTGAGTGTGAAGTGGACAAGCAGGGAAGAATCAATATTCCGCAGACTTTAAGAAGTTATGCTGGACTTGAAAAAGAATGTGTTGTCATCGGTGTTTCCAGCCGAGTGGAGCTATGGTCGAGAGAAATTTGGGAAGACTACTTCAGTGAATCCGAAAATTCGTTCGCTGAGATAGCGGAAAACCTTATGGATCTTGATATTTGATATGAATGTAAATGGAGCGGGTGTTACAATGTTTGAACATTACAGTGTATTGAAAAGAGAAACAATTGAAGTATTGAACATTAAACCCGACGGTCTTTATGTAGACTGTACACTCGGGGGGGCAGGCCATTCTTATGAGATTGCCTCACGCCTCGGGGAAAAAGGGTTGCTTATCGGTTTTGACCAGGATGAAGATGCACTTGCTGCAGCTTCTGAGCGACTGGAGCCTTTTAAGGACAAAGTTAAACTTGTCCACGCTAATTTCCGGCAACTTGGTTATAAACTAAAAGAACTTGGCATTGAAAACGTGGATGGAATTCTTTTTGATCTAGGTGTGTCTTCACCACAGCTGGACCGTGGAGAACGGGGATTTAGCTATCAACACGATGCACCGCTTGATATGCGTATGAACCGTCAAGAGACACTGACTGCATACGAAATTGTAAATGAATGGCCATATGAGCGCCTCGTTTCGATTTTCTTCAAATATGGAGAAGAGAAATTTTCTAAGCAGGTTGCCAGGAAAATTGAAGAAAATAGGAAGAAGAAACCTGTGGCTACGACACATGAACTTGCTGAACTGATAAAGGAAGCAATTCCGGCAGCAGCGAGAAGGACTGGCGGACATCCTGCAAAACGTGTTTTCCAAGCGTTGCGAATTGCTGTGAATGATGAGCTTGCTGTTTTTAATGATGCTCTTCATCAAGCTGCTCGCGTTCTCAGAACAGGAGGAAGGATAGCAGTTATTACTTTCCACTCCCTTGAGGATCGCATTGCTAAACAGGCTTTCAAGAAGTGGAGTAGTAATCTGCCTGTGCCACGTAATCTTCCAGTCGTGCCAACAGATCATTTGGCACCGTTCAAGCTTGTAGATAAGAAGGCGATTTTGCCTGATGAAAAAGAATTAAATGAAAATAGAAGATCCCGATCGGCGAAACTTCGGATTGCCGAAAAAGTGCGGGAATGGGATGATACTTTTCAATATGAGGAAGGATGGAACAAAAAATGAGCGCCAACCATGCCCGTAAATGGCAAGAAAGCTATACCCCGCCAGTACGGAAGAAACAGGTCACAGTACGTGTACATAGACAAGGCTGGATCACAAAAGGTGAAAAGCTTCTCTACTCGATTGTAGCTGCCTGTACAATTCTGGGAGGAATCTATACAGTTAACTATGCATCTTCCACTGATTCTGTGAACAGAGAACTGCAGTCGGTGGAAAGCAAAGTTAAGCAGCAAAAGAGCGAAAACAACGACCTGACATACGAAGTCAAAGAATTGAGCCGTCCAGAAAGAATTACGAAAATCGCAAAAGAGAATGGGCTCAAAATCCAGGACGCCAAGGTGAAACAGGCAGAGCTGCTTGACAAATAGACAGGAGAGCTGGCATGAAAAAAAACAAAACTACCCACCTCATGGCCGGCATCTTAATGCTATGCTATGCGGTGGTTTTTTTGATTATTACCGGAAGATTCGTTTATGTTGAGGCTACAGGAAAGGTTTCTGGAATGGACCTTAACAAGTGGGCTGAGAGCAAAAGGACCTCATCCTACACACTGCACGCTGAACGAGGAAAGATTTTTGACAATAGCGGCATGACCCTAGCTTATGACCGACCAGCGTATCGCGTCTATGCTGTGCTTGATCCTGCCTACTCGGAGAATTCGGATAAGCCTTTGCATGTTACAGATGCGCATAAGACGGCGAAGCAGCTTGCCCCGATGCTCGACATGGCTGTTAGCGAAGTGGAGAGCAGAATAGAAGCAGGCATGCGCAAAAAAGCATTCCAGGTCGAATTCGGCGTAAAAGGCAAGAACATTTATCAGAGCAAGAAGGACGCAATTGAAAAGAAACATATACAAGGCATCCAATTTGCTGAAGAACCGAGCCGCTACTATCCAAACGGTCTGTTTGCTTCACATATCATTGGTTTTGCAAAGAGAGACGATAAAGGCGATATCAATGGAATTGCCGGTATGGAAAAAGAGATGGACTCAATCCTTAAGGGAAAGGATGGCTACATCTCTTATAAGCGGGATAAATATAATAAAAAGCTGCTTAATCCAGATGAAGTTGTCAAAAAACCACATGATGGTAAGGATATTCATTTGACAATCGATCAAAAAATCCAGACATTGCTTGAGGATGTAATGGGTAACATGCAGCAAAAATATGATCCAGAGCGGATGATCGCAATCATTATGAATCCGAAGACTGGTGAGATTGTGGCAATGAGTAACCGGCCAAGCTACAATCCGAATCAGCCAAATGATGTGGAAAACTGGTACAATGATGCGATTTCTACACCTTTTGAAGCTGGTTCGACAATGAAAATGTTCACTTGGGCTGCTGCAATTGAAGAGAATGTTTATAATGGAAATGAACTGTACAAGTCAGGACGTTACAAAATAAATGAACGTACAGGCCCAGTAGTCGACCATAATGGTGGAGAAGGCTGGGGACCGATTTCATACGATGAAGGGTTTCAACGTTCATCGAATGTTGCAGCCGCAAAGCTCGAATGGGAAAAAATTGGACCTGATAAGTATCTTCAGTATTTAAAGTCTTTCCATTTTGATCAGAAGACAGGAATTGACTTACCAGGAGAAGTATCTGGGAAAATCTTATACAACTGGCCGCTTGAGAAGCTGACAACCTCCTTCGGTCAGGGTAGTACAGTTACCCCGATCCAGCAAATGACTGCCGCAAGCGCTATTGCAAATGGCGGCAAGATGATGCGACCTTACATCATTCAAAAAATCGTAGATCCTACAACAAAGAAAGTTGTAAAAGAAAAGAAACCTGAAGTCATAGGCCAGCCGATTTCTAAAGAAACGTCTGAGCAGATGCGCGAATTACTGGGTTCAGTCGTAACAGGCGAAGAGGGAACAGGTAAAGCATACAAGCTTTCTGACTACTCGGTTGCTGGTAAGACTGGAACCGCTCAAATTCCGAGAGAAGACGGACCGGGCTATATGTACGGACATAGTAATTATGTGTTCTCATTCCTCGGGATGGCACCAAAGGATGATCCGCAGTTGATGATGTATGTTGCGGTTAAGCAGCCGAACTTAAAACCGACTGAGGTAGGCAGCGAACCAGGGGCATTCATCTTTAAAAATGTTATGGAAAATGCCTTGCAATACATGAATATCAATCCGGATATGAAGAAAGAGAAAAAGACAAAGGCAGTTAAAATGCCTGATCTTGAAGGGTTGACAATCGAAGAGGCAAAACAGAAACTTAAAGAAAGCGGATTGGAAGCTGTGGTCATTGGTGATGGTAAGCAAGTCACTGAAGTGAGTGAAAATGCTGGTGAGCCGATGTTATCAGGAGACAAAGTAATGGTACTGAGCGATCAGCCTGTAATTCCGAATATGAAAGGCTGGTCCATGCGTGAAGTCCAAGAATTTGCGAATTTAGCCGATTTGAAGCTTGAGACAATCGGTAACGGATTTGCAACAAGACAAAGCATTAAACCAGGAAAACCTTTCAAAAAAAATGCATATCTCGGTGTCGAATTCCTCGAACCGGGAGAAAAAGAAACGAAACAACAACCTTCAGAAGTCCGATGATAAAAGTCTAAAGGAACGTTCCATAACTTATGGAACGTTCCTTTTTTGTTTAAAGGGAATATGCCGCAAAAGCTGAAAGGCTTTAGGGATGGAATGGTTTTTTTACTTAGAGCTATTCTATTTTTTCTCTTTTTGCTAACGGTTCTTTTCTATTGGCCTGTTTCATATATTATGTGCAAGCCTGTCTATGAAGAGGGGATTGCAGATGAAACGTGTATCAAATGTTATAGTCAGAAGGCGGATTGTTACTGTATTTTTATTTGGTTTGCTCATTTTTTCGGTGATTATGGTCCGACTTGGCTATGTCCAGTTCATCATTGGGGATAAACTTACTGGCATGGCGGATGACTCATGGAGCCGCGATGTAAAGTTCGAACCGAATCGAGGAAAGATCCTTGACCGTAATGGTGTTGCGTTAGCTGAAAATGTATCGGCACCTTCTCTTGTTGTCGTGCCGCGCCAAATAAAGAATCCGCAACAAACTTCTGAACAGCTCGCAAAAATACTCGACATGCCTGTCAAAAAAGCTTATGAAAAGCTGACGATGCAGACGAGCTCAGTTGCGTTTAAGCCGGAAGGTAGAAAGTTATCAGATGAACAAGCGAAGGCGATACGAGCATTAGATCTCGATGGGGTTTATCTTGCGAAAGATGCAAAACGCCACTATCCATATGGTAATCATCTGTCACATGTACTTGGATTTACCGGTATTGACAACCAAGGGCTCATGGGACTGGAATTGTACTATGACGAAAATCTGAAAGGAGAGAAAGGCAGTCTCTCATACTATTCAGATGCTAAGGGCAGAAAAATGAAACAGTTGGCAGACAGATATACTTCTCCCCAAGATGGACTTGATTTGAAGACGAGCATTGATTCCAAGGTCCAGACTATTATTGAGAGGGAGCTAGATATCGCTGTTGAGAAGTACAATCCGGACGGTGCGCTAGCTATTGCTGTCAATCCGAAGACCGGAGGCGTCCTAGGTATGAGCAGTCGGCCAAATTTTTACCCCGAAAACTACCAGGAAGTCGATCCTAAAATCTTTGATCGCAATTTGCCGATCTGGAGCACATATGAACCTGGATCCACTTTTAAAATCATCACGCTTGCTGCAGCACTTGAAGAAGGACTTGTAAATCTTGAGAAGGATACATTTAATGACTCAGGTTCGGTGACAGTTGGGGGAGCAAGGTTGCGCTGTTGGAAGAGTGGTGGACATGGGCATCAGACTTTCCTTGAAGTTGTCCAGAACTCATGCAACCCCGGTTTTGTAAGCCTCGGTAATAAACTAGGCGATAAAAAACTCTTTTCCTATATTCGCAACTTTGGTTTTGGCTCAAAGACAGGAATTGATCTTCAAGGAGAAGGAAGTGGTATTCTCTTCAAGCCTGAAAATGTCGGACCGATTGAACTGGCGACGACAGCATTCGGCCAGGGAGTATCTGTGACACCAATACAGCAAGTCATGGCAGTAGCAGCTTCCGTTAATGGTGGCTATTTGTATGAACCACATATTGCCAGTGAATGGATTGACTCAAAAACAGGAGAAACGGTAGAGAAAATTGAACCGAAAATAACACGCCGTGTCATTTCAGAAGAAACGTCCAAAGAAGTTCGGAATGCTTTGGAAAGCGTAGTAGCGAAAGGAACTGGAAGGCCTGCATTTGTGGAAGGGTTCCGAGTAGGGGGAAAAACAGGGACAGCCCAAAAAGTAGGTACTGACGGTCGCTATATGAAAAACAACCATATTGTTTCCTTTATCGGTATTGCACCAGCCGATGATCCGGAAATTGTTGTCTATGTTGCGGTAGATAACCCTAAAGGAACTGTTCAGTTCGGGGGCGTTGTTTCCGCACCAATTGTTGGTAATATAATTGGTGACAGTTTGAGGGCAATGGAAGTGAAGCCACGTAAGAAGGGACTTGATAAAGAAGTCCAATGGCCAGACATGCCGAAAGTGGAAGTACCTGAATTGATCGGTCTGGAAAAAGAAGAACTACAAAAATATATGACCAATCTAAAAATCGAAACGAGCGGAAAAGGGACACATGTTATCGATCAGGAACCTCGAGCAGGGACTAAAGTTGAAGAAGGCACAAAAATCAGAATTTACTTATCTTCCGAAAGCGTTCGTGATTGACTCCCAAATTTGCTATAATATCTATTGGAAGAAAGGCGTTTTTCATAAATTAGTTCGAAAAACCGTCAAAAAATGATATTTTCTTTCGGAATAGTATATTTCAAACTTTGTGAGATGGGATTGTTCTGCTATGAAACTAGGTAAACTGATAGAAAGCCTGCCATTCAGTAAATGTCCGGAAGGCAGCGAACAGATTGAAATTGAGACAATAGAGATGGATTCAAGAGCCGCAAGAAGCGGTGCTCTTTTTGTATGTGTCAAAGGTTTTACGGTTGATGGTCATGATTTCGCGTCACAAGCGGAGGAAAAAGGCGCTGCGGCAATTATAGCCGAGCGTCCGCTTGATGTCAGCGTCCCGGTCATCATCGTCTCAGATACAACACAGGCGTTAGCGGAACTCTCGAACTGCTTCTATGGAGAACCGACTCGCAATATGAATCTGATCGGAGTAACAGGTACAAATGGCAAGACAACAGTTACATACTTGCTAGAGCAAATCTTCAATAGATTCAATCAAAAAACTGGTATTATCGGTACAATTCAAATGAAAATCGGTGACGAAACAATACCGTCCGAGAATACAACACCGGATGCACTTCTGCTCCAGAAAACTTTCCATAAAATGCAGGATGCACACGTGGATACTGCCATTATGGAAGTATCATCCCACGCGCTTGATCTTGGCCGTGTTCATGGCTGTGATTTTGATGTAGCAATTTTTACGAATCTATCTCAAGACCATCTGGATTATCATAAAGACATGGATGAATATTTACATGCAAAAAGCCTCCTATTCTCCCGTCTAGGCAACATATATGGTAATACTGGTCGTAAATTTGCCATTTTGAATGCCGATGATAAGCATTTTGATTATTTGAAAAGAAGTACGGCTCAGCATATCCTTGCCTATGGCATTGAGAATGACGCTGATATTAAGGCGGAAAATGTTGAGCTTGCTGTTACTCACACGGCATTCAAACTAGTTACTCCTTTAGGAGAGACAGAAATTTACAGCCATCTTATCGGCATGTTCAACATTTATAATATGCTTGCTGCAGCAGGTGCTGCCATCGCAAAAGGTGTCCCGCTTAACATAATCAAAGAAGCATTCGAGGCGATTCCAGGGGTGGATGGCCGATTTGAAGCTGTTCGCGAAGGTCAGGATTTCGCAGTAATAGTCGACTATGCCCACACACCTGATTCCTTGGAGAATGTTCTTCTGACAATTAAAGAGTTCGCGAAGGGTAAAGTATATGTCGTTGTAGGCTGTGGAGGCGATCGTGACCGTTCAAAACGCCCGCTTATGGCAGGAATTGCAGTGAAGCATGCGGACCAGGCAATTCTTACATCCGATAATCCGCGTACTGAAGATCCGGATCGCATCCTCGATGATATGGCTGAAGGGCTTGATCCAGCAGTTTATACTCGTATTACGGATCGTAAAGAAGCGATAGAACATGCGGTCAACTTGGCTGAACCGAATGATATCATTCTGATTGCAGGCAAGGGACATGAAACATATCAGATAATTGGCCATACAAAGATTGATTTTGACGACAGGGTGGCAGCACGCGAAGCCATTCGCCGCAAAGGAGAGTAAATAATGTTTGCGATTGATTTTTTACAGCAGCTTTTTCCTGACAATCAGCTGAATGGGAAATTTGCAGGTGATGAAATCAGCCAAGTTTCGACAGACAGCCGAGGGGATTTATCCGGCAGCTTGTTCGTTCCGCTCCGCGGCGATCGCTTTGATGGCCATGACTTTGCGAAAGGTGCAGTAGAAGCGGGAGCAGTTGCAGTTCTATGGGATCGGACGCTTCCTGTTCCGGGAGAAATTCATTCAAGCGCTGCTGTATTTTTTGTTGAAGATACGCTTCTTGCACTTCAGCAATTGGCACAAAGCTATCGTAAACTCGTTGATCCGCGCGTTATTGGAATTACCGGTTCCAATGGTAAGACGACGACCAAGGACCTTGTAGCTGCAGTTCTCGGCACAAGCTTACGGACACATTGGACAAAGGGTAACTTGAATAATCATATTGGAGTGCCACTTACCATTCTGGGCATGCCTCGCGATACGGAGATGCTCATCGTGGAAATGGGTATGAATCATGCGGGGGAAATCGAGCTGCTTTCGAATATTGCCCAGCCTGATTACGCAATAATTACAAATATAGGTGAATCCCACATTGAATATCTAGGTTCGCGAGAAGGAATAGCTGCTGCCAAATTGGAAATTGTCTCAGGCCTCTCAAATGAAGGCAAACTGATCATCGATGGCGACGAGCCATTACTTGAGACAGTTCACGACTCAAGCCAGACAATTACATGCGGTTTTTCAAATGCGTGTCAACTTCAAATTGTAAATGCATCAGTAATCGATGAAGGTACTATATTTTCTCTAAGAGACGGTACTGAGTTCAAAGTTGGGCTTTATGGCCGTCATCATGCAAAGAATGCAAGTTATGCGATTGCACTCGGGCGTTTGCTTGGTATAAGTGATGCCGCCATTCGTGAAGGTCTTGCAAATATTATGATGACAGGGATGCGTTTCCAGAAGGTCGAAGGCAGAAATGGTGCGATGTTGATTAATGATGCATACAATGCGTCACCGACTTCCATGAAAGCTGCAATAGATGTGGTCCGTGAAATGGATGGATATGAAAGGAAGATCGTCATTCTCGGTGATATATTCGAGCTCGGTTCACATGCACAAGAGCTGCATATTTCAGTAGCACCGCATATTAAGGAACCGATTGACGCCCTCTTTACATACGGAGAGTTGTCTAAACTTATTGGGACTAAAGTTAACGAACTTGATCCACAGATCGCAACAGCTCATTATTCTGATGCAAACGGACTTGTCCAAGCGCTGGAACCGTATCTTGAAGCAGGTACTGTCCTGCTGTTCAAAGCATCTCGCGGCATGAAGATGGAACAGGTTATTAACCTGCTTGCCGTGCAAGAGACAAATCAACTGTAGATAAAAGAGACAGTTTTCAAGCAAAGGGGGAAGAGAAATGAACACTACAGTATTAATCATGACAATTGCCATCGCCTTTTTGATTACCGTCCTCCTGTCGCCGATTTTCATTCCGTTCCTCAGACGGTTGAAGTTCGGCCAAAGCATCAGAGAAGAAGGACCAAAATCACATATGAAGAAATCCGGTACGCCTACGATGGGCGGGATTACAATCGTGCTGAGCGTCATTCTCACATCGATTATCATGGTCGCAAAATTCAGTTCTGCTCCGATCGGCTATGAATTGTGGCTTCTCATTTTCGTGTTGGCCGGATACGGGCTGCTTGGCTTCCTTGACGATTTCATTAAAGTGGCGATGAAACGAAATCTTGGCCTGACTTCAAAGCAAAAAATGTTCGGCCAGATTGTAATTGCGCTCATCTTTTATTTCGTATTGCGAATGAATGATTTTCCAACATATATCCAAATACCTGGAACGAGCATTCAATTCGATCTTGGTTGGGGCTATGCAATACTCGTCCTATTTATGCTCGTCGGTGCTTCGAATGCCGTCAATTTGACGGACGGACTTGACGGTCTGCTTGCTGGTACTGCAGCTATTGCCTTCGGTGCTTTTGCAATTTTGGCATGGTATGGTTTCCCACAGATTGAAGTTAATATTTTTGCATTGGCAGTTGTCGGTGCATTGCTCGGCTTCCTAGTGTTTAACGCCCATCCTGCAAAAGTGTTTATGGGAGATACCGGTTCACTCGCACTTGGAGCAGCAATTGCAGCAATTGCGATTTTAACTAAGCTGGAAATACTTCTAATTATCATTGGCGGTGTATTCGTCATTGAGACCTTGTCTGTAATCATTCAGGTCATATCATTCAAAACGACAGGAAAGCGTGTATTCAAAATGAGCCCGCTGCATCATCACTATGAATTGCTAGGCTGGTCGGAATGGCGTGTCGTAACTACATTTTGGCTCGTCGGCCTGATCTTTGCGGCTCTGGCCATTTATATTGAGGTGTGGCTAACATGAAACAATTGATTGATTTTCCATATAAATCGGCACTCGTGCTTGGACTTGCAAAAAGTGGAACAGCTGCAGCGGACCTGTTGCTGAATCAGAGTGTCAAAGTAAGAGTGAATGACATGAAGACGGAAGAAACAGATCCGATTGTCACTGATTTGAAAAGACGTGGAGCGGAAGTTGTTCTCGGCAGTCATCCGCTATCTGTTCTGGACGGTATTGATTTGCTCATCAAAAACCCTGGTATTCCATATGACCATATCATCGTTGCTGAAGCGGAAAAACGTGGTTTGCCAATAATCACAGAGATTGAACTTGCAAGCGAACTGGCCGAGGGACCGATCATCGGCATTACCGGCTCGAACGGTAAGACAACGACAACAACGCTAGTCCGGGAAATGCTTGCTGCTAGCAATGTACCAGTAAAAGCGGCAGGCAACATCGGAAAAGTTGCAGCGGAGACAGTGCAGAGTATGGGAAAAGATGAGCGGCTCGTTCTGGAACTCTCATCTTTCCAATTGCAGGGGACAATCAAATTCCATCCGAATGTCGCAGTGTTTCTTAATCTGTTTGAAGCCCATCTTGATTATCACAAGACGATTGATAATTATCTGGAAGCGAAAAGCAAGATTTTCGCAAATCAGTCAGAAGATGATTTTCTAATCTACAATGCTGATGATGAAAAGGTTTCAAAAGCGGCCCAATCAGCTAAATCTCAAAAAATCCCGTTCTCTCTAAAGCAGCATCTTGAAAACGGTGCATGGGCTGACGACAATGCAGTCTACTTTAGAGGTGAGGAAATTATAAAGCGCGCTGAAATTGCTCTAGTCGGAGAACATAATCTGTCAAACATTCTTGCAGCTATCAGTGCATCTAAGCTAAGCGGGGCAACGACAGAAGGAATCCGTTCCGTTTTGAAGACCTTTTCTGGTGTAAAGCATCGGCTTCAATTTGTCACAGAGCTTCAGGGACGTTACTTTTATAATGACTCCAAGGCGACGAATATCCTTGCAACGGAAAAGGCGCTATCCTCGTTCACTAAGCCGGTGATTCTATTGTGCGGAGGTCTTGACCGTGGTAATAGCTTTGAAGAACTGGAACCAAGCCTTTCAGGTGTAAAGGCAATGGTCGTTTTTGGTGAAACAGCAGCAAAGCTTACACAATCCGGAAAGGCAGCCAACATCGATCAAGTTGTCCATACAGACAATATGCAAGAGGCAGTCGAGGCTGCTTGGAAACTATCTGAACAAGGAGATGTCATTCTCCTTTCACCAGCGTGTGCAAGTTGGGATCAGTACCCGACATTTGAAAAAAGAGGCGACATGTTTATAGAAGCGGTGCATACCCTTATATAGGGGGTTGTACTGCTCGCATATTTATAGAGACAGAATCATTGACACCCCTCATTTCCAATCAGGAAGAAGGGGTGTTTTCTTTTGTCTAAATTAAATACGAGACATCAGCCACAAGTGGACAAGGTACTGCTATTCATCATCCTTGCTTTGCTAGCAGTTGGTGTCATTATGGTTCTCAGCTCGTCGTACGTGTGGGCGGAATATAAATATGATGATCATTTATTCTTTGCCAAGCGCCAACTTTTGTTTGCCGGAGTAGGGGTTGTCGCTATGTTCTTCATTATGAATGTTCCGTATCATACATGGGAAACACACGCAAAATTGCTTCTGATTATTTGTTTTGTATTGCTTGTTTTGGTCCTTGTTCCAGGGGTGGGCCTCGTAAGGGGAGGAGCGCGTAGCTGGATTGGAATCGGAGCTTTCAGTATCCAGCCTTCAGAATTTATGAAGCTTGGTTTGATTGCATTTTTGGCCAAATTCCTTTCGGAGAGGCAAAAGTACATGTCCTCGTTCAGAAAAGGATTCTTGCCCGCGGTTTCTCTCGTCTTCATAGCATTCGGTTTTATTATGCTCCAGCCAGATCTCGGTACAGGAGTTGTCCTTGTCGGGACATGCATGCTTATGATCTTTGTCTCTGGAGCTAGTATTAAGCATTTCTCCGGGCTCGCTGCACTTGGAGTTGGGGGATTCATTTTCCTGATTGCTTCAGCGCCATACAGAATTAAACGAATTACGGCCTTTCTTGATCCGTGGCAGGATCCTAGAGGAGATGGATTCCAAATCATTCAATCTCTATATGCAATTGGACCTGGAGGCCTGATGGGCACGGGAATTGGAAAGAGTCTGCAGAAATATTTCTACTTGCCAGAACCTCAAACTGATTTCATTTTCGCAATCCTGGCAGAGGAACTGGGCTTCATAGGAGGAGCAGCAGTTATTGTCCTATTCATTCTTTTCTTATGGAGAGGAATTAAAATTTCACTTGAAGCACCTGATGGTTTTGGAAGGTTGCTTTCATTGGGTGTCATTTTTATGGTGACAATTCAGGTTATGATCAACGTCAGTGTTGTTATTGGATTAATTCCGGTCACTGGAATAACACTTCCGTTTCTTAGTTATGGGGGCTCATCACTCACACTCACCCTTATGTCGGCAGGCGTCGTATTGAATATAAGCAGGCATTCCCGTTTATAAATTCGATTTCCCCTTAATTTTCCGGTCATATGGGTAGGATGAGAATAACAGTTGACGTTATTTTGTGATATAATTCAATATGTTCACGGCAAAACGGCTTTCCAAGGAATGCCGTTTTTGTGCTGATTACGAAAAAAGGACGAGAGGCATGCAAAGAAGGAAAAATATCCTGTCTATTGAAGAACACATACCGAAGTTCAAAGATGCTAGAAAAAAGAAACAGAATCGCAGGCTCATCACCTATTTGTCAATCTTTTTCCTTTTAATCTTTTTTGTAATCTATATCCAATCTCCACTGAGCCGCGTACATACTGTCCACGTGAAGGGGAATGCTCTGCTGTCAGACAGTGAAGTAAAGAAGCTGACTGGCATCAGCAGGAAAACGAATATCTGGTCAGTTCATAAAGAGGAACTGCAACAGAAGCTTGAGAAGAATCCACTTATAAAACAGGCGACTGTTTCGAGAGATTTTCCTAATACTGTCTCTATCAGTGTCAAGGAATATACACGAATTGCCTATATCATTAAAAATAAAGGCTATGAACCCTTATTTGCAAGTGGCAAGACTGTTGATAAATTCCGGACAAAGTCTATTCCCGGAGACGCCCCTGTCTTATATGGATTTAAAAATTCCAAGCAATTGGAGGAAATGGCGGCGGAGTTGGAAAAGCTCAATCCGGGCATTCGCAAGCTGATTTCAGAAGTCCACTTTAATAATCAAAGTGACAAAAATGAGAAGCTTGAATTGTTTATGAATGATGGGCTTATTGTCAAAGCGGCAATTCATGATTTCGCAAAAAAAATGGAAGTATATCCATCAATTGCTTCCCAAATCAAAAAAGGGACAAAAGGCATTGTGCATATAGGTGTCGGTGCTTATTTCGAAAAAATAGAATCCCCGCATGACGAAAAAAAAGACCAGAATAATAGCACAGAAGAACCGATTCAGTAGGATTTTCATATAAGAAGAAGCCTTCCGGACTCGTAAAAAGGAAATTCGGCTATTCTTTTGAGAAAATAAAGGACTCTGGGACATTTTTGTTGAAATGTAATTCTGTATATATTTTTTAGCGGAAATCTTGCAGAAATTCACAAATTCAAGCACATACGTTTGCCTTTTTTGTTCTGAATGAATTTTTTATATGACCATTCTGTTTCAGGCGTGCGCTGTGCCTCGGAAAATGCTAAAATAATAGACTATGAGATAACATTTGAAAATGAAACTTGACAATATTGAAATTATGAAAATGACGGAAACAGGAGGTGCCATCATTGAAAAACAGTGAAATACTCGTTGGACTGGACATTGGAACAGCCCAAATTAAAGTGATTGTCGGAGAAGTATTTGATGACTCACTGAATATTATCGGTGTCGGCACGGCTGCATCAAACGGAATGCGCAAAGGAGCCATTGTTGATATAGATCAGACTGTCCATTCGATTCGCAATGCAGTCGAACAGGCGGAAAGAATGGTTGGCATGCAGATTGAAAGTGTGGTTGTCGGTATTAACGGGAACCATATACAGCTTCTTCCATGCCACGGTGTAGTAGCAGTTCAAAGCGAGAATAGAGAGATTGATGATGAGGATGTAACACGGGTTATTGAAGGTGCTCGTGTCATTTCCGTCCCGCCAGAACGGGAAATCATTGATGTGATCCCTAAGCAGTTCATTGTTGACCAGCAGGATGAAATTACGGATCCACGTGGTATAACAGGTGTACGTCTAGAAATGGAAGGCACAATCATCACTTGTCCGCGGACAATCTTACATAACAATCTGAAATGTGTAGAACGAGCTGGATTGCAAGTAACTGATATATGTTTGCAGCCGCTTGCTGCTGGTACTGTAGCTCTATCAAGAGATGAGCGGGAGCTTGGTGTTGCGCTTATCGATATCGGTGGAGGCTGCACTACTGTGTCTGTTTTCGAAAACGGACATCTTGCTATGACGAGTGTCATTCCGTTAGGCGGAAGTACAATTACAAAGGACCTTTCTATCGGTCTCAAGACTTCTACTGAGGAAGCGGAAGAGATTAAACTTAATTATGGACATGCTTTCTATAATTCAGCGAGAGAAGAAGAGACATTCGAAGTGAAATTGATTGGAAGTAATGAAAAAGAAACATGCAATCAGTTGCAGCTGTCTGATATGATAGAAGCCAGAATGGAAGAAATCTTCCTACTTGCTGAACAGGAAATCCGCAAGATGGGCAAACATTCACTTTCTGGGGGAATCGTACTCACAGGCGGTACAATGAAAATGCCAGGAGTTCTTGAACTCGCTCAGGATATTTTCAGAACGAATGTAAGAATCGCCATTCCTGACTATATTGGAGTACGTGAACCGCAATTTGCAGCAAGCATTGGAATCTTGCAATTTGCCTACCATAATGCGAAAATCCAAGGTAAGGATCTTAATCCTTCTTTAGGCGGCGAACAGATTCAGGAAGAGCCGCAACAAACACGAGTTCAACAAAAACAGCAAAAAACAACTGCCGAAAAGAAACCGGCTAGGAAAAAAGAATCCAAGTTTGCGAGCATGTTCAAATATTTCTTTGATTGATCTGCAAATGACGGATCTCCCGTTTCGCAATGTGATTTTGCATATTAGGAGGAGCACAATATGTTAGAGTTTGATACAAATATGGACCAGCTTGCAACGATCAAAGTAATCGGTGTCGGCGGCGGCGGGAATAATGCCGTAAACCGAATGATTGAGCATGGAGTAGAAGGTGTTGAGTTTATTGCAGTCAACACAGACTCCCAGGCTTTGAATCTATCAAAAGCTGAAGTGAAATTGCAGATTGGCGGCAAGTTGACACGCGGTCTTGGTGCCGGAGCCAATCCTGAAGTAGGTAAAAAAGCAGCAGAAGAAAGCAAAGAACAGTTGGAAGAAGTCCTGCAGGGAGCAGATATGATTTTTGTTACTGCCGGCATGGGTGGAGGTACTGGTACCGGTGCTGCACCAATCATTGCTCAAATTGCCAAAGATCTTGGCGCTCTAACTGTAGGTGTTGTGACACGGCCATTTTCTTTTGAAGGAAGAAGACGTGCAACTCAGGCGATTGGTGGAATCGAATCATTAAAGAGCGCGGTTGACACGCTAATCGTTATTCCGAACGACCGATTGCTTGAAATTGTTGATAAAAATACGCCGATGTTGGAAGCTTTCCGTGAGGCGGACAACGTACTTCGTCAAGGTGTACAAGGTATCTCCGACCTGATTGCAAAACCAGGGTTGATTAATGTAGACTTCGCGGATGTCAAAACGATCATGTTCGACAAGGGGTCTGCATTAATGGGAATTGGTGTCGCAACAGGGGAAAACCGTGCTACTGAAGCTGCCAAAAAGGCAATTTCCTCTCCGCTCCTTGAAACATCTATTGATGGAGCACATGGCATTTTGATGAATATTACAGGCGGAACGAACTTGAGCCTTTATGAAGTACAGGAAGCAGCAGATCTCGTAACTTCTGCAGCAGACAATGAAGTAAATGTTATCTTCGGTTCTGTCATCAACGAGAATCTAAAAGATGAAATTGTTGTTACCGTAATTGCCACAGGCTTTGATGAAACGATTCAGCAACAGCCGAATCCGATCAAGCAGCGCCCGGCAATCAATCATCAGCAACAGCAAGCTCCACGTATGATGGATGAACCAGTGCGTGAACGTGAACCACAGCAACAGCAGCCGCTTCATAACCAGCGTACTGCACCTAAAGAAGACGATATGCTTGATATTCCAACATTCCTAAGAAATCGAAATAGAAGAAGATAAAGCATACCGCATCAGGCGGCCGCATCTATAATTGCGGCCGCCTGATTTTTTGCTATTCACTTCTATTTATTTTGCTATCGGATTTATATAAGTCTCGACAAGACCTTTGCAAAGTAGTGTAAATTAGCCCTGCTTTCAATACATAAACTGACAGACTTTGCCTATAGGCTTGGCTATAATTGATTCAGCAGCTGGCGCACAGCTTTGGTTGGGAAAGGAATGATTAAGTGCAAATATACCTGGATGCAGTCTGGCTTCTGAATTTGCTGCTTGATTGGATGCTACTTTTACTGGTGAAAGCGCTTACCAGAGATGAAACTGTACATCCTAGAATGTTCTTAGGTGCAGTCGTCGCTTCATTGATTGTACCGCTAACAATCTTTTATCCTGAAATGATCCTGACTACAGTACCTGGCAAGATTCTTTTTTCAGTCCTCATTATATTAACTACTTTTAAATTTAAAAGTTTTAGGCGCAGCGGCAAACAGTTGCTTCTATTTTATTTTTTAACTTTTGCTGTTGGAGGCGGTTTAACTGGTCTTCATTTTATGCTCAACCAGCCATTCGCCATACATTCTGGTGGGGTCATGACGATGAACAGCGGTTATGGCGATCCGGTCAGCTGGCTATTTATCCTTGTAGGTTTTCCAATCGTATTGCTTTTTTCCAAAAGGAGAATGGACGAGCATGCGTCAGAAAAGCTCCGATATGATGAGATTCATCCCGTTCGGATTCAAATTGATGGTAAAGACAAGACAGTTCCAGGTTATATAGACAGCGGAAACCAACTTAGCTGTCCGCTCACGAAAAAGCCGGTTGTCATAGGGGATGCGTCTTTAATGAACACTTGGCTAAGGAGTGAAGAAATGCTGGAACTTAAAGCAGCGAGCGAGAAGATGGATCCTGCACGTATCCCATTGCGTCTCCAACATTTGGTACAGCTTATTCCATACCAGGGGGTCGATGGCTCTACTTCATTCATGTGTGCTTTACGTCCTGATTTTATTGAAATTATGTACGAGGACAAGTTCATTCATGTGGACAAAGTACTCATTGGCATACAATTTGGCAACATGACTGCAGATAAAACTTATCATTGTTTATTGCACCCGCAACTAATTCAGCAGTCTTTAGTATATTCTGCGTAGATTTTTTATTATAGAAGGGAGAGCGTATTAATTGAAAAAGTGGATACTCCGTTTTCAGACGTGGTTCATAAAGCTTAAAATAAGACTCGGTTTTAAACCAAAAGAAATTTACTATATTGGCGGGAAAGAGGCATTACCCCCGCCGCTTGATAAAGACGAAGAGCAGGTTGTGCTGGCACAGCTTGCTGAAGGAGACGAGAGAGCACGTTCCACGTTAATTGAACGTAATTTAAGGCTTGTCGTCTACATTGCCAGGAAGTTTGAAAATACCGGAATTAACATTGAAGACTTGATTAGTATTGGTACAATTGGACTGATTAAAGCGGTTAACACATTTAAATTAGATAAGAAAATTAAGCTTGCAACATATGCATCAAGGTGTATTGAAAATGAGATTCTAATGTATCTCCGCCGCAATAATAAATTAAGATCCGAAATTTCTTTTGACGAACCTCTTAATGTCGATTGGGACGGCAATGAATTGCTTCTTTCTGATGTTCTTGGAACGGATAGTGACATCATTACAAAAGATCTTGAATCCAGTGTGGACAAAGATCTTTTAAAAGATGCCTTGTCGCAACTGACAGATCGCGAAAAGCAAATTATGGAGCTCCGCTTCGGACTTGCAGGAGAAGAAGAGAAGACACAAAAAGACGTAGCCGACATGCTTGGAATTTCACAGTCATATATATCACGGCTGGAGAAAAAAATTATCAGGCGACTACAAAAAGCTTTCAATAAAATGGTCTGAATTGTAAATACCAAGTAAAAAATGTATTTGCATAAAACAATTTCCTCCCGGAGATACTGTCCATGAACAGCATCGTCAACTGGGAGGAAATTCATTATGATGAGACATAAGGTTGAAATATGCGGCGTCGATACATCTAAGCTGCCTGTTTTGAAGAACGAGGAAATGAAAGAACTATTCGTTAAATTGCAGTCAGGCGAACTGTCTGCAAGAGAAAAACTGGTGAATGGCAATTTGCGACTAGTGCTAAGTGTCATCAAACGTTTCAATAACCGTGGAGAATATGTCGACGATCTGTTTCAAGTCGGCTGCATCGGGCTGATGAAGTCGATTGATAATTTTGACTTGAAGCACAATGTCCGTTTTTCAACATATGCTGTGCCGATGATCATTGGTGAGATACGCAGATACTTAAGAGACAACAACCCGATACGTGTTTCGAGGTCCTTGAGAGACATTGCCTACAAAGCTTTACAAGTAAGGGAAGACTTGATTAATAGAACGTCCAAGGAACCGACAACGATGGAAATTGCGAAAGAGATGGAGATTCCGCACTCTGATATCGTCTTTGCACTTGATGCAATACAGGATCCTGTTTCGCTTTTTGAACCGATTTACAATGATGGCGGTGACCCAATCTTTGTAATGGACCAGATTAGCGATGATAAGGATGACGAGCATTCCTGGGATGATTATTTATCCTTGAAAGAAGGGATGCGCCAATTGAATGACAGGGAGAAGCTCATTCTAACTAAACGCTTTTTTCAAGGAAAAACCCAAATGGAAGTAGCGGAGGAGATTGGAATTTCACAGGCTCAAGTATCCCGTCTCGAGAAGGCTGCAATCAAGCAAATGAACAAAGAAATGTTCGAATAAAGAGTTTGCCGTAATGGCAGACTCTTTTTTTGCTGTAATGGCAGATGTAATGACGCAAACTGAGCATATATATTTAAAAAGAAAGGGAGGATTTCTATGATAACACTATCCGAAATGCAGGCGCTGGAAATTATTGCAGTAGAAGATGGAAGCAGGCTTGGTAATGTTCTGGATTTAGAAATTGATGCAGATAGAGGACAAATCACTGCACTTGTCGTTGCAGAGCAGTCTGGAGGAGGTTTTTTTAAAAAGCAGGAGGAGAGGCTTATTCAATGGGAACATATTCTTAAAATTGGCTCCGATGTCATTCTCGTTAAAACTGAAAGCTGACCTATGCACCTGCAGTTAAAACATGGAGAATTTTTGTTCAAAATGGTAAGATGAAGGGAGAATAACCAGGAGGCGGATGATGATGACAGAGCCTTTCGTGAAAGACCAGGCTGAACCTTCCATATTATTTATAGATTTTTGGCAAAATGAGATGGCGGGACTTGTTGCCGGTTTTACGAGACGAGCAGAAGGTGTAAGTGGAAAGCCATTTAACAGTTTCAATTTTGGACTTCATACAAATGATAAGAAAGAAAACGTCATAAAGAACAGGGAGCTGCTAGCTGAAAGGCTTGATTTTCCGCTAACAGACTGGGTACTTGCAGAACAGATTCATGGAACTGAGATTGCTGTTGCAGGAAAAGAAGAATGCGGAAGGGGCACGATGGATCTGAACACAGCAATAAAAGGAGTCGACGGTCTCGTTATTGATCAGTCTGGAATTTTATGTGCTGCATTTTTTGCAGATTGTGTCCCGCTTTTTTTCCTTGATGTGAAGAAACAGATAGCAGGAATCGCACATGCTGGCTGGCGAGGAACAGTCGGCGGAATGGCCGGAAAAATGATTGAGCGCCTTCTTGCCATGGGTTCAGAGTTACAAGATCTGCGTGTGGCAATCGGTCCCTGTATTTCTGGTGACAATTATGAAGTAGATAACCGGGTCATTGAGCAGATTCCCGAGAAGTTTAGACCTTTAGTTGTGAAGCACTTGGCAGAGGAGCGTTTTCTTCTGGACCTTAGAAAACTTAATCATTCGCTGCTCTTGGAAGCGGGCGTTAAAGATGAGCAGATTGAAGTAACTGAAAGATGCACATTTGCAGATGAAGATGATTTCTATTCATATCGAAGGGATCAGGGCAATACGGGCAGAATGTTAGGTTTTATCGGTTTTAAATGAACAATATACTAAGAAGGGGTAAAATCAAATGATCAAAGTAGACGTCTCGAATAATTTGCATGGAATTGAACAGGACATTCGGGAGGCATGTGAGAAATCCGGCCGCAGCCCGGAAGAGGTTAAGCTTATCGCCGTAACAAAATATGTTACAATTGAAAGAGCAAAAGAAGCTGTAGAAAATGGCATCAAGGATCTCGGAGAAAACCGTCCGGAAGGTCTCCTTGAGAAAAAAAATGCGATTGGCGACGAAGCAACATGGCACTTCATTGGTACATTGCAATCTCGCAAAGTGAAGGAAATTATCGATGTTGTTGATTACATTCACTCGCTTGACCGAATGTCACTCGCTAAAGAAATTAATAAACGTGCTAGCCGGGTCATTGACTGTTTTGTCCAGGTGAATACAAGTGGTGAAGAGTCCAAGCATGGGCTGGAACCTTCAGAGGTATCTGAGTTTATAGATAAGCTGGTAGACTACCCTAATATAAGAGTGGCCGGATTGATGACAATGGCTCCTAATATTGAGGACGAAACTGAACTCAGAAATTATTTCCGTAAATTAAAAGAATTACGCGATGAAATTAGCAATCGTCATCTATCTCATGCTCCTTGCATGTTCCTCTCAATGGGAATGAGCAATGATTATAAGATTGCAATTGAAGAAGGAGCCACACATATCCGTATCGGCACTAAACTTGTCGGAGCGGAACTGAAGAGGTGAAAATATGAGCTTCAAAAATAAAATCAAGTCATTTTTCACAATGGACGATGAGTACGAGTACATCGAAGAAGAAGTGGAAGAACCTGTAAAGGAGCCGTCTCCTTACCCTGTTCAAAAAGAAAAATCGGATAAGGTTGTTAGTCTGAAAGCGCTGCAACAGTCAAACGCTAAGCTTGTCATTTGTGAACCGCGTTCTTTCAATGAAGCGAAAGATATAGCCGATAACTTGATTAATCGCCGTGCGGTCATTATCAATTTTCAAATGTTGAATTCTGAAATTGCCAAAAGCTTCATTGATTTTTTAAGCGGCACTGTATATGCCCTTAATGGCAGTATTCAGAAACTTGGACCAAAAACATTCCTATGTACTCCCGATAATGTGGATGTATCAGGTGCTGTTTCGGAAATATTTAACGACGAAGAGCAATTCAGGTAAAGAGAGGTACCTTTGATGGACATGCTGATTAATGTATTAGGCACGGCTTTAAGGCTTTACAGTTACGCGATTATCGTATATATTCTTTTGTCTTGGTTCCCAGGGGCGCGAGATTCAGCATTCGGCCATTTCCTTGCAAGGATTTGTGAACCATTTCTGGAACCGTTTAGAAAGATCATTCCACCGATTGGAATGATTGATTTCTCTGCATTCGTTGCAATTATTGTTCTAAATCTGGCGCAAATGGGGCTGCAGCAGCTCTACTTCATGTTAGGTTAGGTCTTTAAAATGTCGGGACTCTATCAGCACTTTAGAAAAGACGAGCACCCTTTTATTGATCAGGCCCTCTCCTGGATCAGCCATGTAGAGCTTGTATATGAATCCAAATTGACTGATTTTCTTGATCCGCGCGAGCAGGACATTCTTCGCTCGCTCGTCGGTTTGGGCAACGATACGATTCGTCTTGAATTTTACGGTGCAAATGAGAATTCAGAACGCAAACGTGCCATCATCGCCCCTTTCTATGAAGAACCAGTACCAGATGATTTTCAAATTGTCGTACTTGAGGCGAAATATCCGGAAAAATTCGTTCAACTAGAACATCGTGATTGTCTAGGTGCTTTTATGTCACTCGGCATCGACCGAAAGAAGCTTGGAGACATGATTGTAGAAGAGGGTCTAATCCAAATTGCAGTTGGTTCGGAAATTGCTTCATATGTTCAGGCGAATCTTGTATCCATTAAGCATGCAAAAATAAAGCTTACTGAAGTCTCCCATGAAACTTTCCGCCTTACACCTGCACATTGGGATGAATCCGCTAAAACAGTTTCGTCATTGCGCCTTGATGCTGTCATTGGAGAAATTTACAATCTTTCACGGAAAGTAGCGCAAGAGGCGATTGCAAAAGGTTTGGTAAAAGTAAACTACAGACTGATTGAGGACAGTAAATTCCAATTACAGGAAGAGGATATGATTTCCTTGAGAGGAGAAGGAAGAAGCAAAATTATTGCGATAAAAGGGACTACAAAGAAGGATAAAATACGCATTACATGTGCCCGTCTCATGCCATCTTGAGTACTCTTATGCTCGTTCTTGTTGGATAATGACGAAAAAGGTAATGAAATCATAAACGCAATAAGATATAATCAAATGCAAAGGAGGTGGCTTTAATGCCATTAACGCCGCTTGACATTCATAACAAAGAATTTTCAAGACGCTTTAAAGGATATGATGAGGATGAGGTCAATGAATTCCTCGATCGGATCATCAAAGATTATGAGGCCATTCTTCGGGAGCGCAACGAGCTTCAGGAAGAAGCGAGGGAGCTCCAAGAAAGACTTGGCCACTTTACAAATATCGAAGAGACTTTGAACAAATCTATTCTCGTAGCACAGGAAACTGCAGAAGATGTGAAGAGCAATGCCCAGAAAGAAGCAAAGCTCATTATCAAAGAAGCAGAAAAGAATGCTGATCGTATCATCAATGAAGCACTTACTAGATCCCGCAGCATTTCCCTTGATACAGAAGAAATGCGCAAACAGGCAAAAGTATTCCGTACACGTCTGAAGATGCTTGTTGAAGCTCAGTTGGAAATGATTCGTACTGACGATTGGGACACTGTGCTTGCTGATGAAGATACTGAAGACGAAGCGAAAGTCAACTCTTGACGCAGGACTTCAAATTACATATAATCTTTAGAAACAAATGACGATTTTCGGCTGTGCGTGGCACGGATCCCGAGTTGAATATGAAAAGCGATGATAGAGACAGTAGGAAGGATTAAGCTGCATTAGCGAGCCGGAGAATGGTGAAAGTCCGGTACAGCTTTCCTTTTGAATATCACTCTTGAGCATTCATTCGAAAAGGATTGCTATTGAGGTAGGTAGCGGTCCCAAGTAGGATTGAACGGCACATTCCCGTTATGAATGCATCTTAAAGAGACATGCGTCTTTTTTAATGAGGGTGGTTTTGCGAGTCTTCTCGTCCCTTTTGGGATGCGGAGACTTTTTATTATTTATAAAAAATTAAAATTGGAGGCAGGAATTAATGGACTACAAAGACACACTTCTTATGCCGCAAACGGACTTCCCAATGCGCGGCAACTTGCCAAACAAAGAACCGCAGAGACAAGCAGATTGGTATGAGAACCATCTGTATGAGAAAGTACAGGAAAGAACGAAAGGGCGTCCTCTTTTCATTCTTCATGACGGCCCTCCATATGCCAATGGTGACATCCATATAGGTCATGCACTTAATAAAGTTTTGAAGGATTTCATAACACGATATAAGTCTATGTCCGGATATCATGCTCCGTACGTTCCAGGATGGGATACACACGGGCTTCCGATTGAAACGGCACTTGCGAAGAAAAAGGTTGACCGCAAGAAGCTGAGCATTGCTGAATTCAGACAGAAATGTGCTGAATATGCATTGCAACAAGTTGATGGACAGCGTGAACAATTCAAAGGCCTAGGTGTTCTTGGTGACTGGGAAAATCCTTATATTACATTGACGAAAGAATATGAATCTGCACAAATTCGTGTGTTCGGTGAAATGGTGAAAAAAGGTTACATCTACAAAGGATTGAAGCCGGTCTATTGGTCACCTTCTTCTGAATCAGCACTTGCTGAAGCTGAGATTGAATATCATGACAAAAAATCACCATCCATCTATGTGACTCTTGAAGTGACAGACGGTAAAGATGTTCTTGAAGGCGGCGAGAAGTTCATCATCTGGACAACAACGCCTTGGACAATGCCTGCCAACCTCGGTATTAGTATTCATCCGAACTTGAGCTATGCTGTTGTAGCTGTAAATGGAGAGAAATACATTGTAGCCAAGGATTTGATTGAAGCAGTAGCTGAAGAACTTGACTGGTCCGATTATGAAATTGTCAAGACGTTCAAAGGTGAAGAGGCCGAACGAGTTGTAGCAAAGCATCCATTCTATGATCGTGATTCAATCGTCATGCTCGGTGAACACGTAACAATCGAAGCCGGTACGGGTTGTGTTCATACGGCTCCAGGGCATGGTGAAGATGACTTCTATGTAAGCCGCAAATACGGAATTGAAGCACTTTGTCCAGTTGATGATAAAGGTTACTTTACAAATGAAGCTCCTGGTTTTGAAGGCATGTATTACGATGAGGCGAATAAAGTCATTACCGAAAAACTTGATGAAGTTGGCGCATTGTTGAAGCTTAAATTCATCACACACTCTTATCCGCATGACTGGAGAACAAAGAAGCCGACAATTTTCCGTGCAACTGCACAGTGGTTCGCATCTATTAAAGATTTCCGTCTGGATATCCTTTCCGAAATCAAAAAAGTACACTGGTATCCACATTGGGGTGAGACGCGTCTTTACAACATGGTCCGTGACCGTGAAGACTGGTGTATTTCACGTCAACGTACATGGGGTGTTCCAATTCCTGTCTTCTATGGTGAAGACGGTACGCCAATCATCACAGATGAAACAATCACTCATATTTCCAAGCTGTTCAAGGAACATGGATCTAATATTTGGTTCGAATGGGATGCAAAGGATCTCCTTCCGGAAGGTTATACTTCTGAGTACAGCCCGAATGGCGAGTTCACGAAGGAAACAGACATCATGGACGTTTGGTTCGATTCTGGCTCTTCTCATGAAGCGGTCCTTCATGAGCGTGATAATTTGCGCCGTCCTGCAGACCTTTACCTTGAAGGCAGTGACCAGTATCGCGGCTGGTTTAACTCATCGCTTTCAACAGCGGTTGCAATCACTGGCGAATCACCATACAAGACAGTACTCAGTCATGGATTTGTCCTTGATGGCGATGGCCGCAAGATGAGTAAATCACTTGGTAATGTCATCGTTCCTTCAAAAGTACAGAAGCAGCTTGGAGCGGATATTCTTCGTCTTTGGGTATCTTCTGTAGATTATCAGTCCGATGTCCGTATTTCCGATGACATTTTGAAACAGGTTTCAGAAGCTTACCGTAAAATCCGTAATACATTCCGCTTCATGCTTGGTAACCTGTTTGACTATGATCCGAAAGTGAATCGTGTTGATGATGACCAGCTTGAAGAAGTGGATCGTTTCATGCTTCACCGTTTGCAGGACTTGACTAAAGAAGTGCATGAGAGCTATGAAGGATACGATTTCTCAAATGTCTTCCAGCTGATCCACAACTTCTGTTCAGTCGAACTCAGCTCATTCTATTTGGATTTTGCAAAAGATATCCTTTATATCGAATCAGCTGACAACATTCGCCGCCGCAGCTTACAGACGAGCTACTATGAAATCGTTACAAGCCTTGTCAAACTGCTAGCACCTATCATTCCTCATACTGCTGAAGAGGTTTGGGAGCATGTGCCTGGTGCAGAAGAGGAAAGCATTATGCTTACAGACATGCCACAGCCGCGCTCATTGAACAATGTAGATGTCGCTAAGTGGGATCTGTTTATGAAAGTCCGCGATGACATCCTGAAAGCTCTTGAAGAAGCGCGAAACGAGAAAGTAATCGGAAAATCACTCGAGGCAAAAGTAAC
Source organism: Aciduricibacillus chroicocephali (assembly GCF_030762805.1). Lineage (NCBI taxonomy): Bacteria > Bacillati > Bacillota > Bacilli > Caryophanales > Bacillaceae > Aciduricibacillus > Aciduricibacillus chroicocephali. The sequence goes on from NZ_CP129113.1 coordinate 1,093,074, forward strand.
AATTGTGCCGCAAGATGATGAAGTGAAGGAAATGCTTGCTCAAATTCCGCATCTGAATCAGCTTTGCATCGTTTCAGAAGCAGTCGTTGCCGATAAGGAACCAACAGCTAAAGTGTATCGCTATGTAAATGTAGCTGTTGAGAAACATGAAGGTGAACGCTGTGAACGTTGCTGGGTTGTTTCCGAAACAGTCGGAAATCACGATAAGCATCCTGAACTTTGTGAACGCTGTGCAACAATCATTGAAGAAAGTTACAACAGCTAATTTCAAAAAACCGCCTGTCAATGAAGACAGGCGGTTTTTTAGATGGATAAAGTGCTGTGATATGCTAAAATATAAGAGGCAAAAGGCCTGATTAGGTAAACATGAAGCGGAGGAAAACATGTACATATATTATTTGCTCGCCATTCTTGTCATTGGATTAGACCAGTGGACAAAATGGTTGATTGTAAAAAAGATGGATCTGTATGAATCAATACCGGTAATTGATGGCTTTTTCCATCTGACTTCCCATAGGAACAGGGGAGCTGCATGGGGAATACTTGAAGGCAAAATGTTCTTTTTCTATGTAGTCACAATTGTTGTTGTCGCTGGAATCGTCTATTATATGCAAAAGCATGCAAAGGGCAACCGGCCTCTTTCGGTATCTTTAGCACTCATACTTGGTGGGGCGATCGGTAATTTTATCGACCGGGCAACGAGAAAAGAAGTTGTTGATTTTTTTGATTTTAATATTTTTGGTTATCATTATCCAATTTTCAATATTGCGGATTCAGCTCTTGTGATTGGAATTGTCATGTTGCTGATCGTATCTTTTATTGAAGAGAGAAAGAAAGGGAAGGCATCCTAATGAACAACTATGTAATCAAGGCAGAAGATGCAAAGACACGTATTGACAAGCTGCTTGCAGCCCTGAACCCTGAGCAGTCTCGTTCCCAACTCCAGAATTGGATTGAGAGTGGACATGTTACTGTTAATGAAAAATCGGTGAAAACGAATTATAAATGCCAGGAAGGAGATGAAATCAAGTGGAGCGAGCCGGCAGCGGTTCCACTTGAGCTTGAAGCAGAAGATATACCACTTGATATCATATATGAAGATCGCGATGTTCTTGTCGTCAATAAACCAAGAGGAATGGTGGTCCATCCATCGGCAGGTCATCGTTCAGGTACGCTGGTGAATGCACTTCTTTACCACTGTAAAGACCTTTCCGGCATTAATGGTGTGGAACGCCCTGGCATTGTTCACAGAATTGATAAGGATACGAGCGGACTTCTCGTTGTTGCTAAGAATGATAAAGCACATGCCAGTCTTGCTGAACAGTTGTCGGAGAAAACGATTGAACGTAAATATGAAGCAATCGTTCATGGTATTATCGAACATGAAACGGGTCTTATTGATGCACCTATCGCTAGAGATCCTAAAGACAGACAACGCATGGGAGTAGTGCAGGGAGGTAAGCCTGCTGTCACACATTTCCACGTTCTGGAACGCTTTGAAAATTTCACGTATGTTGAATGTCGTTTGGAGACAGGAAGAACACATCAGATTCGGGTCCATATGCGCTATATTGGGCATCCTTTGGCAGGAGATCCGAAGTATGGGCCGCGCAAGACATTGGACATCGGAGGACAAGCTTTACATGCTAGGGACATTGGATTTGATCATCCTTCAACAGGAGAATTCATGCGCTTTTCCGTACAAGCACCCCAGTACTTCCAGGATTTGTTGACAAGACTCGACAAAATGTCTTGACTTAAAACAGTATATCTGTAATAATAGGACCAACTCAATAAGTCCTTTAACAAAGTCCAGAGAGGCTTGGAAGGAAGCGGTTTGCGCATGCGAGATGAGGCATGTGTGCATAGTGACGCCCTTTTTTCCACCTGGAGAGAAGGGCGTTTTCTTATGTCCGTATAAAGGGCAGTTAAGAAAGGAGCGGTTAGATGTACAAAAAAACAACAGTGCTTGATGACGCGGCAATTGGCCGGGCGCTGACCCGAATTGCGCATGAAATACTTGAACGCAATAAAGGAGGAGAAAATCTCCTTCTGGCGGGAATTAAGACACGCGGAACACCGCTCGCCAAACGTCTCCAAGAAAAAATATTAAAAATTGAGAACATCGAAGTGCCTATAGGTGAAATTGACATTACACTGTATCGTGATGATTTGGAGTATGTCAGAAATGATTCCGATCCAAAAGTGAAAGCGGCAGAATTCGAAATTAGCCTTGAGGGCAGAACAGTTATTTTAATTGATGACGTTCTTTATACAGGAAGAACTGTAAGAGCCGCCATGGATGCAATTATTGACCAGGGCAGACCGTCACAGATTCAACTGGCTGTCCTTGTTGACAGAGGTCATAGAGAGCTGCCAATCAGGGCAGACTATGTTGGAAAAAACATCCCAACTTCTCTAGATGAAGTCGTCGTAGTTAAGCTTGAAGAATCAGATCAAATAGATGAAGTAAGCATTTTTGATAAAAACGAGCCAGGCCTTTAATTAAGTCCAGAGAGATTTAAAAGGTTGCAGCGGCATATGTGCATTGATTTTGTCATGCACAAAAAGCCTCTTTGCAGCCATCTGCAAGGAGGCTTTTGTTTTATGCAAAAAAACCTCTTGCTCCCTCTAATCCCGGAATTGCCAAGGAGGACAACATGAAACATTTTATTTCAGCAAGCCAACTTAGCGTCGAAGAAATTCAGGAATTGTTGCAAACTGCAGAACAACATAGACAACATGACGTGCACATAGCAAAGAAAGTATTCGCGGCCAACCTGTTCTTTGAACCAAGTACACGAACATTGATGAGCTTCATCATTGCCCAGCGTAAATTGGGTATCGAAGTACTAGACTTTAACCCGCAGAGCTCAAGTGTCCAAAAAGGCGAATCCCTTTATGACACAGCAAAGACATTTGAATCGCTTGGAGCAGATCTCTTGATAATAAGGCATTCATCAGACCACTGGGTAGATGAGTTCAATTCTAGTATTTCTGTGCCAATCATCAATGCGGGGGCAGGTACGTTGGATCATCCAACGCAATGCATGATTGACCTTGATACGATTTATCAGGAATTCGGATCCTTTAAAGGTCTTAATGTTGTTATTGTAGGCGATATTCGTCATAGCCGTGTCGCTCATTCAGACGCAGTAGCCTTGCAGAAGCTTGGAGCTAATGTATATTTAAGTGCTGCCCCGGGCTTTGAAGATCCTACATTAGATCTTCCTTACATCTCAATAGACGAAGCTGTTGAGATGTGTGATGTAGTTATGCTGCTCCGCATCCAGCATGAACGTCATAATGAATATACTGATCCAATGCTGAATTATCACCAATGCTATGGTCTGACAACAGAACGTGAGAGAAGAATGAAAAAAGATGCGATCATCATGCATCCGGGTCCTGTTAACCGCAATGTTGAAATTGCATCTTCTCTTGTTGAATGTGAACGCTCTAGAATATTCAAACAAATGGCGAATGGCGTGCACGTTCGCTCTGCAATTATGGTAACCTTATTAAAAGAATGGGGGATTATAGATGAAAACTCTATTGTATAATGCGAAACGATTGAATGAAGATGGCGCTATTGTAGAGACAAGCCTGCTCATTGAAGATGGAAAAGTCAAGGAAATTGCTGCAGGAATCGATTCAGCAGCTGATCAGAAGATTGATTGTGAAGGGCATCTTCTTCTGCCAGGTCTTGTGGATGTACATATTCATTTGCGCGAACCAGGCGGTGAACATAAAGAAACAATCAAGACTGGAACGGAAGCTGCTGCACGTGGAGGATTTACAACAATCTGTTCCATGCCAAATACAAAACCTGTACCGGACTCTGTAGAGAATCTTCAAGATGTCAATCGTCGAATTGAAGAAACCGCAGCTATTCGTGTATTGCCATATGCCTCTATTACAAGAGAACTTCAAGGCGGCGGTGAATTGACTGATATTCCTGCCCTTGCAAAAAATGGAGCATTTGCATTTACTGATGACGGTGTTGGTATCCAGACCGCTCATGACATGCTTACAGCAATGAAACTTGCTGCAAAAGAAAATAAAGCTGTAGTTGCTCACTGTGAAGACAATTCTATCGTTTATGGTGGGGTTGTACATGACGGTGAAGTAGCTGAGCGCTTAGATTTGCCGGGACTTCCTGGTTTGAGTGAATCTGTTCAAATTGCTCGTGACGTATTGCTAGCTGAAGAGGCGAATTGCCATTATCATGTCTGCCATATTAGCACGAAGGAATCTGTTCGCGCTGTTCGTGATGCAAAAGCTGCTGGGATTAAAGTGACTGCAGAAGTAACACCACATCATCTATTGCTTACTGAATTTGATGTCGTAGATCGAAATGATACGAATTTCAAGATGAATCCGCCATTAAGAAGCAAGGAAGATCATCAGGCAATTCTTGATGGACTTTTTGACGGTACTATTGATTTCATCGCTACTGACCATGCACCTCATGCAGAAGAGGAGAAAGCAAAAGGATTTATTGAATCTCCGTTTGGTATTGTCGGCCTTGAAACAGCATTCCCGCTCATGTACACATACTTTGTCCAAGAAGGCAAATGTACCCTGAAGCAGCTTGTTGAATGGATGGCAACGAAACCTGCTGATGTATTTGACCTGCCATATGGTAAAATGGAAGAAGGCGCAGTGGCTGATCTTGTCCTTATGGATCTTGATAATGAATATACAATTGACAAAAATGATTTCAAATCAAAAGGTCGTAACACGCCATTCCATGGCTGGAAAGTGAAAGGCCGTCCGGTTCTGACGATTTTTGAAGGTGAAATTGTCTATGATTTGAAAAAAGAAGGCAAGTAATTGCAAGACGTCTTATGAACGGAAATGAATACAACCTTGAGGTGCTTATCAATGATAAAAAAAGAATTCATGGAAATTATCTCGAATAAAGAGATTGCGCTCGATACATTTGAATTAGTGTTAAAAAATAAATATGTTAGCCAAGCAGCAGGGCCTGGCCAATTTTTGCATATCAGTTTACCGGGACATACACTGAGACGTCCGATTTCCATTGCTAGCGTTGACCCTGATGCTTGCACTGTGACAACGATTTTCAAAGTGATTGGTTCAGGTACAAAAGCCCTTTCTTTCTGTAAAGAAGGAGAGATGATTGATGTTCTCGGGCCGGGAGGCAATGGGTTCAGTCTCGAGAATGAGGCCGGCTCTCGTATTCTGCTTGTTGGCGGAGGAATTGGTGTCCCGCCACTCTACTATCTTGGCAAACAGTTGGCTGCACAGGGGCATAAGATTGTTTCAGTGCTCGGTTTTCAAAACAAAGAGAGTGTTTTCTATGAAGAGCGCTTCAAGGAATTCGGTGAAGTTCATATAGCGACGGACAATGGTTCATACGGCACGAAGGGATTCGTGACGGACGTAATAGGCAATATTGGTGAAATAGATCGTTACTATACAGTCGGTCCAATTCCAATGCTGCGGGCAGTTACTGAGAAACTTGCCGGTACGCCGGGTTATATTTCACTTGAAGAACGAATGGGTTGTGGAATCGGTGCCTGCTATGCTTGCGTTATTCCTCTTAAAGGTGAGGAACATGGCTATAGGAAAATCTGTTCGGAAGGCCCTGTCTTCGAAGCAAATGAGGTGGCACTATGATCGACTTGTCAGTTAAACTTCCAGGATTAGATATGAAAAATCCAATTCTACCGGCATCTGGTTGTTTCGGATTTGGCAGGGAGTTCAGCAATTTTTATGATTTGTCCAAGCTCGGCGGTATTACGATGAAAGCAGCGACACTTCATGCCCGTTACGGTAATCCGACACCTCGTGTTGCCGAGACGGCTTCCGGTATGCTGAATGCTATCGGATTGCAAAACCCGGGAGTGGCCAAAATCATTCAGGAAGAAGTTCCTTTTCTTGCTCAGTTTGACACGAAGATTATGGCCAACATTGCTGGGAGCACAGCTGAGGAATATATTGAAGTAGCAAAAAGTTTCAATGATACGGATGATGTCCATGCCCTTGAGCTGAATATATCATGTCCGAACGTAAAAGAAGGCGGTATCCAGTTTGGAACGGATTGCATGATGGCAGCATCTATTACGGAACAGGTGAAAAAGGCAAGCCGCCATCCAGTTTATGTAAAGTTGTCTCCAAATGTATCTAATATTGGAGAGATGGCAAAAGCGGTGGAAGCAGCAGGAGCCGACGGGATTACGATGATCAATACGCTTACAGGAATGCAGATTCACTTGCCTTCCAAGCGTCCGTTGATTGCGAACAAAACTGGCGGGCTTTCGGGTCCGGCAATCAAGCCGGTAGCTGTGCGTATGATCTATGAAGTGAAACAGCAAGTGAATATCCCGATTATTGGAATGGGTGGCATTTCTACAGCTGAAGATGTATTGGAATTTCTATTGGCAGGGGCAAGTGCTGTTGCAGTAGGCACAGCTAATTTCCAAAATCCGTGTGTATGTTCAGAAATCATAGACGAGTTGCCACAAGTGCTTGAATGTTACGGGTTCAACAGTGTTCAGGAAACAATTGGAAAGGGGATCCAATAATGGACCATCATAATATGTATCTCGCACTTGATCTGCCTAACTGGGAAGAGGCAGGAAAGTTTTTGGATGATAATAAACTTCACGGTGTGCCTGTAAAAGTAGGCATGGAAATGTTTTACCGAGAAGGCATTTCAGTAATTGAAAAACTTAAGGAAAACAATCACCCGATTTTCCTTGATTTAAAATTGCATGATATCCCTACAACGGTTATGCGTGCAATGAAAAATCTAGCGCGTCTTGATGTTGATATGGTGACAATCCATGCACTTGGCGGTGGGGAAATGATCGCAGGGGCGAAAGAAGGTCTGATTGCAGGATCAAGATCAGGAAAAGAAACAAAGCTTGTCGCTGTGACACTTCTTACGTCAATGGATCAAAATGCACTTAACAATGAAGTTGGTATTCAGGGAGAAATGACTGAACAGGTCATCCGTCTGGCTTCAGTTGCAAAAGACAATGGAGCAGACGGTGTTGTATGCTCTGTTCATGAAGCAAAGCAAGTTAAGGATCAGTGTGGCCCTGAGTTTCTCACAGTTACTCCAGGAATCCGTCTTGTAAAATCGCAGCAAGATGATCAAAAGCGTGTCGCAACACCGAAATTTGCCAGGGAAAACGGTTCAGACATCATAGTTATCGGCAGAAGCATTACCCAGGCAGAGAACCCGGTTCGTGCCTATCAGCAAGCGTTGGGAGGATGGCATGATGGCAAGTAAGCATGATATTGTAAAGGATCTTCTTGATATAAAAGCAGTGCAAATCAAAACAGAAGGCTACTTCACATGGACTTCAGGGTTAAAATCACCAATCTATTGTGACAACCGCCTAACAATGTCTTATCCGGCAGTCCGCCGTAAGATTGCAAAAGCTTTTGCAGAGAAAATTAAGGAACTCGGTGTAAAGCCGGATGTGATTGCCGGTTGTGCAACTGCGGGTATTCCACATGCTGCTTGGCTTGCAGAAGAACTTGATCTTCCAATGGTTTATGTGCGCAGTAAGCCAAAAGCACATGGAAAAGGCAATCAGATTGAAGGTGCAGTTTCTGCGGGTCAAAAAGCGATTGTAATTGAGGATCTCATTTCTACAGGTGGTTCCAGCATTGAATCTGCTAAAGCACTTCAGGCAGAGGGCGTGGAGGTCATTCAAGTTATGGCGATCTTTACATACGGTCTAGACAAAGCGAAGAACAATTTCGCTGAAGCAGGTCTAGATTACTCCACAATCTCAGGATTTGACCAGCTGATCGACCTGCTTGTAGATGAGGGAGAGATTACGACAGCTGATAAGGAAAAGCTTCTTGACTGGCGCAGTCAATTGTAAAAGAGCTGAATCATCAGCTCTTTTTTTGTTTATATAAAGGCAAAAAGTGGAATAATCCCATTATTAATACAAGGAAGGGTGTTGCGATATGGGAAAAGTGTTCTTTACATCAAAAGCAACTGCGAAAAATGGACGTGATGGCCATGTTAAATCTGACGATGGTTTAATTGATTTTGATTTAGTGAACCCCCTTAGTAAACGTGATGTTAAAGGTTCAAATCCGGAGCAATTGTTTGCAGCTGCCTATTCCGCTTGCTTTGATGGTGCGCTGAATAAAGTTGCAAAGAAGAAGAGCCTTACAATAGACTCGGAAACAACAGCTGAAATTGGATTTCTCGAAGATGATGCAGATAGTGGTTTTAAGATCCAGGCAGATTTATATGTAGAGATTAATGGAGTGAGCCCAGAACAGGCAGAAGAACTTGTAGAGGCGGCTCATCAAGTATGTCCTTATTCAAAAGCAACACGTGGTAATATTGAAGTCAAACTTCATCCAATTGCAAAATAATAGAAGAAGCTGGCAGAGCTTAGTTAGCTCCTGCCAGCTTCTTTCATTTCTCTAATTTTTCTTTCTTCAGGTGTTACAAACACTGTTTTTTGATTATCGTAGGTTACAAAACCAGGCTTCGCACCACTCGGTTTCTTAACGTGTCGAACTTTTGTGTAATCTACAGGAACAGAAGAAGATTCACGGGACTTACTAAACCAAGCTGCGAGTTGAGCTGCTTCCAGGATTGTTGTTTCACTCGGATCTTCAGAGCGGATGATAACATGGGAGCCTGGTATATCTTTTGTATGCAGCCAGATTTCATCTCGGCGGGCAATCCGGTTTGTAAGGTGATCATTCTGTTTATTGTTTTTACCTACAAAAATTACTGTGCCATCTGAAGCAGCGAACTGTTCTGGCTCCGGTTTTTGTGACTTGTTCTTTTGTTTTGTCGTAGTTTTTTTCTTCAAATAGCCTTCTTGCAGCAATTCCTCACGTATTTCCTCAAGATCTTCAACACGCGCACTGTCTATTTGCTGAAGCAAGGAATCGAGATAATCGATTTCTGCCTTCGTCTTTTTCATTTCGGTTTCCATATGAACTTTTGAATGTTTTAGCTTTTGGTAGGTTTTATAATAACTTTGAGCGTTATCACTTGGACTCTTTTGTTGATTGAGTTCAATAGTCACCTTTTTTTGTTCAGGATCATAATAGTCAGTCACCTCAACTGATCTATCTCCTTGTTTTACGAGATGGAGATGCGCTGTCAACAGTTCACCGAGACGTTGATATTTCTCTGCGTCCTCTGACTTTTGTATTGTGTTCTCCTGTTTTACAAGCTTACGTTCGTTCTTTTCTTTCTCTGTTTTAAGGAAACGATGCAAATCTTTGGCCTGCTGACGAACCCGGTCACGTTGAGCTTTACCGGAATAAAATTGGTCTAGCATTGTCTGTACATCCGCAAAAGTTTCTTTTTCACCTTTAACTGACGTAAGATTTAAAACGTGAAAATCTTCTTTATCCCCGTTTATATAAGTGGACGGGTCAAGATTGCCTTCTTCAATTTGCTGTTTCATTTCCAGAAATGCACGTTCATAATTACTTCTCTCTCCAAGACCTGCTCGTGAGACGAGCTCTTTGGCGATCACAGTCGAGAAACCAGTCAGATTGCTCACGATCTGTTTGTCGATTCGCCCCTGGTTAAAGTCAATGAGGCGGATAAATCCTTCGCCATCCAGTTCGAGCGGATTTACTTTTTCCTGGGCAGGTGGAAGTACATAGGGCTGGCCAGGTAAAATGGAACGAACCCGATTCTGTGCACTGGAAATATGTTTTATGCTGTCAATGATGTTGTTCTTATCAGCATCGACAAGCATAATATTGCTATGTTTGCCCATGATTTCTATATTAAGCTGCCTGGTCGAAATGTCTCCTATTTCATTACGGGCTTGCATTTCCATGGTGACAATACGTTCCATTCCGAATTGACGGATTTCCTGAATAACAGCACCAGTAAGATGCTTGCGCAACACCATGCAAAACATCGGTGGTTCTTGAGGATTGGCAAATTTGTCACCTGTCAAGTGAAGCCGCGCATAATTCGAATGAACAGATACGACCATGTTTCGGTTCTTGCCTTTTGCCCTGATTTGCAGAACAATTTCTGTAGGAGAAGGCTGGTATATTTTATTAATTCTGCCCCCGGTTAGCATTTCTGCAAGTTCTCCGGTAACAGCTCTTGTTACGATTCCATCAAATGGCATGCGATCACCTCTGCTCTGCATTATAGCATGATTGTGGACAAGGCTGCATACATATCCCTTAAGGGTCATGAAGAACAGTATTGACAACGGGGGAATGTAAAGTGAATTGGTACCAGCTTGGGAAAGCAGAGGTGGAGAAGAAACTCGCCTGTGATGTTCAAAAAGGGCTCGCTGACAAGGAAGCTGAAAAACGAGGCATGAAATTCGGGCCAAACGTTTTGAGCAGCGAGAAGCAGACTTCTAGATGGCTCATATTTCTGAAACAATTTCAGGATTTTATGGTCATCGTCCTTTTGGCGGCGACGCTCATATCTGGCTTGCTAGGGGAGTATGTAGACGCGATCGCAATCATGGTCATCGTCTTTGTAAACGGATTAATTGGCTATTTTCAGGAGCAGAAAGCCGAAAAGTCCCTAGAAAAGTTGAAAGAGCTTGCGGCTCCGGTCGCTACCGTTCTACGGGAAGGGGCCTGGGAACAGATTCCATCAAAAAACCTTGTGCCTGGTGATGTTGTGAAGCTTTCAAGCGGTGATAGAATTGTCGCTGATATGCGCATCATCGAGACAAAAGGACTCGAAACCGAAGAATCTGCTCTTACAGGAGAATCGCTTCCTGTACTGAAGAGTGATCAAGCAATTCGAACGGTTGGTCTTGAAGCGCAAGATCAGACGAATATGGCGTTTATGGGCACGCTCGTTACGAAAGGATCCGGAAAAGCGATTGTTACATCAACTGGAATGGACACAGTGATGGGCCAAATCGCCACATTAATGTCCACGGCAAAGAAGACTGCCACACCGCTTGAATACAAGCTGGCTGAGCTTGGAAAGATTCTTATAGCTGTAGCACTTGGCCTCACTGTACTTGTCGTAGTCCTGGGTATTGTTCAAGGGCATCCAGTTTATAATATGTTCCTTGCCGGGGTATCACTTGCCGTCGCCGCAATTCCAGAGGGGTTACCGGCAATTGTTACTGTAGCTTTGTCTCTAGGTGTTCAGAGAATGATTCGCAAAAAAGCAATTGTCCGTAAACTGTCTGCTGTCGAGACACTTGGTTGTGCCTCTGTCATTTGTTCGGACAAGACAGGAACACTTACGGAAAATCGCATGACAGTTAAGGAGCTTTACTTGAATGATCGCCAATTCTCTGTAACCGGGGATGGTTATGATCTTGCCGGGAAGTTCCTTGACTCAAGTGGACGTGACGTTAGTTCATCACCGAATTTGGAAGCGATGCTCCTATATGGTTCAATCTGTAATAATGCTGAGCTGCAAGTTAAAAAAGGGAAGCATTTGGTAAGCGGCGATCCGACTGATGGAGCATTGCTTATTGCAGCACGCAAAGCCGGTATTGATTACAAGGCTGCTGAAATGTATAAAACAATCCGGGAGTATCCTTTTGATTCAGATCGTAAAAGAATGAGTGTCATTGTAGAAGGTCCGGAGAAAGAGCGGATTCTTATTGTTAAAGGTGCGCCTGATGTGCTTCTCCCAAGATGTTCTTTCCAACTTGGAGAAAGAGGAAAAGAACTTCTGAAAGAACCGCAAAGAGTTGGACAGGCGATCGATCAAATGGCTTCGAGAGCGCTTCGCACATTGGCAATTGCTGTGAAACCTCTGCCTGAAGGACAGCTTGGAGAGGCTTCCATGCTTGAAAAAGATCTTACTTTCATCGGTCTGTACGGAATGATTGATCCGCCACGCAAAGAAGTAGCAGGAGCAGTCAAGGAATGCCGCGAAGCTGGTATTAAAACCGTCATGATAACAGGAGATCACGAACTGACTGCCAAGGCGATAGCTGAACAGATTGGCATTTTACCATCTGGTGGTAAAGTTGTCTCAGGCAAGGAATTGAATGAAATGACAGAGAAGCAACTTGCAACTGTTATTGATGATGTGTATGTTTTTGCCAGAGTCACACCTGCTCATAAATTGAAAATAGTAAATGCCTTCCAGGATAAAGGTCATATTGTCGCCATGACAGGAGATGGTGTAAACGATGCACCGGCAATAAAGGCGAGTGACATCGGAATTAGTATGGGTATCACAGGAACAGATGTAACAAAAGAAGCATCCTCGTTAGTTTTAATGGATGATAATTTCGCAACAATTAAATCTGCCATTCACGAGGGTCGGAATATTTATGAGAACATACGGAAGTTCATCCGTTACTTGCTTGCATCAAACGTCGGCGAAATTCTTGTAATGCTGTTTGCGATTTTGCTTTCCATGCCTCTACCGCTCGTTCCGGTTCAGATACTGTGGGTAAACCTTGTTACTGATGGATTGCCAGCTATTGCGCTAGGGCTTGACCAGCCTGAAGGTGACGTCATGAAGAAGAAACCGCGCAATCCTAGAGAAGGTATATTTTCCCGCGGACTCGGTTTTAAAATTATAAGCCGTGGGATTCTGATTGGGATTGTTACGCTAATCGCTTTCATAATCAGCTATCAGAACAACCCTGACCAGCTCACATACGCTCGTACTGTCGCATTTGCTACTCTTGTTATGGCGCAGTTGATACATGTATTCGATTGCCGCAGCGACCACTCAGTCTTTGCCCGTAATCCACTGCAAAACGTTTATCTCGTGTTTGCTGTGATCTCATCTGTTGCATTGCTAGCTGTCGTCATTTACTGGCAGCCGCTTCAGCCGATTTTCCATACAATGGAACTTGGTCTCAGAGAGTGGCTTCTAATTCTTGGCTGTGCGGCATTGCCAACTGCATTGTTCGGCTTCACGAAAAAATAATGATGTAATACCGGTTTCTATTTAAGAAGCCGGTTTTTTGTATGAATCCTCTGTTGAAGAATAACAGAGGAAATAGGAGCAAAACTGACAATTACATGTTATAATAACGATTCAAGCAGTAAATGACCGACTTTCAAGCAGCAAATGGTAAGCCGACAGATTGGCCAGGCTATCCGGGCCTGGCTAAAAGCCGGGCATAGAGATAGGAACGGGGGCCTGCTAGACATGGGATTGCAACTGATTAATATTGGTTTCGGCAATGTCGTTTCTGCCAATCGGATCATTTCGATTGTTTCGCCGGAATCTGCACCGATCAAACGTATTATTACTGTGGCAAGAGAGAATAATAAACTGGTAGATGCTACATATGGGAGACGGACGAGAGCAGTCATTATTACAGATTGTGATTATGTTGTCCTTTCCGCTGTTCAACCGGAGACCGTTGGACAGCGCGTTCTGAGCTATGAAGAGGACGAAGAGTAAGAGCAAGATAGAATTAAGTTAAAAAAGAGGGATAGCATTGATCGAACAAAAAGGTATATTGTTCATCCTCTCCGGCCCATCAGGTGTCGGTAAAGGAACAGTAAGGGAACACTTGTTCAAACAAAAGACAGATTTGCAGTATTCAATCTCCATGACGACCCGTGATAAACGGGAAGGCGAGGTGGATGGTGTTGACTACTTCTACAAAAGCCGTGAAGAGTTTGAAACATTGATTGAGCAGGACGAGTTGCTTGAGTATGCCAAATATGTAGACAACTATTATGGCACTCCAAGGAAATATGTTGAGGAGACATTGGCATCTGGTAAGGATGTCTTTTTGGAGATTGAGGTACAAGGAGCCATGCAAGTGAAGAAGCGCTTCCCGCAAGGCGTCTTCATCTTCCTGTTCCCGCCTAGCCTTGATGAACTGAAAAACCGCATTCTAGGTCGGGGTACAGAATCAGAAGAGCTTGTTCTCAATCGACTGAGAGAAGCACGCAATGAAATTGAAATGATGCATGCTTACGATTATGTTGTTGTGAATGATGAAGTCCAGCGTGCTGTCGACAAAGTACAAGCAATCATTGCCAGTGAACATTGCCGACGCGAGCGGATTGAAGCAGATTATAAGAAAATATTGGAGGCTGAACTATAATGCTGGAACCATCAATTGATGCTTTGCTTGAAAAGATTGATTCAAAATATACACTTGTTACAATAGCTGCAAGAAGAGCGAGAGAGATGAGCGACGTGAAGAACACTCTCATCGAGAAACCAATTTCGCATAAAGTCGTTGGCAGAGCACTTGAAGAAGTAAATGCCGGCAAATTGTATATTGATCATTCCAAAGATTGATTTGTAAGTACCTCGCAGAAAGTTGGCGAGGTTTTTCTTTGTATGTGAACATTTTATTGAGGAGGCGGTAAGATGATAGGCAAAAAGATTCTTCTCGGGGTATCAGGCGGAATTGCAGCATATAAAGCTTGCACCATTGCCAGCCGGCTTGTTCAGGCAGGGGCTGAGGTTCGTGTTATTATGACAGGCGGCGCACTGAAGTTCCTTACTCCTCAAGCTTTTCTGGCTCTAACCGGTAAGCCAGTACATACGGATACATTTGAAGAGCCTGACCCATCCCAAATTGCTCATATTGAACTCGCTGATTGGGCTGACCTAGTTCTCGTTGCTCCGGCAACTGCCAATACGATTGGCAAGCTTGCAAATGGCATTGCTGATGATATGCTGTCGACTACTCTGCTTGCAACAAAAGCACCAATTTTTATAGCGCCAGCTATGAATGATAATATGTACGCCAACTCTGCTGTACAACGTAACATGCGTGTTCTTGCTGATATGGGCATGCAGCTTTTAGAGCCTGGTGCTGGGTATCTTGCTTGTGGACATGTTGGAAAAGGCCGCTTGGCAGAGCCGGAAGAGATTGTTGAGGATTTGCGTGTATATCTTTCCAGAGAAAAAGATTTTGCAGGACTTAAAGTTCTTATCTCTGCCGGTCCCACAAGGGAAGTAATTGATCCAGTGCGCTTTTTTACGAATCATTCAACCGGGAAAATGGGCTTCGCACTTGCGGAGGCAGCTGCTGAAAGAGGTGCCAGTGTGACATTGGTCGCTGGTCCAGTATCACTCACAGCAAACCATCCGAACATTACGAGAGTCGACGTGACTACGGCTGAAGAAATGTACGAGGCAATACATTCTCATTTTAAACAATCTGACCTCGTTATCAAGTCGGCCGCTGTCGCCGACTACCGTCCGAAAATCCGATCGAATGAGAAAATGAAAAAACAGCCTGGTAATCTTACTATTGAGATGGAAAGAACTAGAGATATACTCAAGTCACTTGGAGAGGCAAAACAAAATCAGTTTCTGGTCGGTTTTGCTGCAGAGACATCCAATGCTCTAGCATACGGACGTGAAAAACTTCAAAAGAAAAATCTGGACGCTATTGTTATCAACAATGTTGCTGAGCCGGGAGCTGGGTTTGGACATGATACGAATATAGCTACTTTTATAAGTAAAGAATTGGGAGAAAAGAATCTCCCGCTATCCAGCAAAAAAATGATGGCTCATGACATTCTCAATCTGATTAAGCGCGAATTGCCAGGTGATACAAAGTGAAAATCGCTAATGTGATTGTCGATGTTCCATCAAGTTCGATCAATCAGACTTTTGACTACCTTGTTCCAGAGCGTTTTGAAGAAGTAATTGAACCGGGTATGCGTGTACTTGTTCCGTTTGGACCAAGAAAAATCATGGGATTTGTAGCTGGTATCTCAGAAAACTCTGAACACGAGAAGCTGCGAAGTATTATTGAATGTCTTGATATCATACCGGCACTTACAAAAGAGTTGCTTGAAGTTGGAAAATGGCTGGCTGAGGAGACACTCTGTCTTTATATAACAGCTTTTCAGGCAATGCTTCCCCAGGCTCTCAAATCTAAATACAAAAAAGAATATATACGTGTTTCAGATCATCTTGAGACGGAGCTTGAACGGCAATTCGCCGGACGTGATATTTTGACTGAAGAGGATTTGGGCGAAGCACAAGGAGACCTTGCTGCTTTACAGCGAGCAATTCGCCGTGGGGATGTTGAGATAAACTATATAGTGAAATCACGCATAACGAAAAAGCAAGTCACTATGGTTGAGCGCGTGGCAGAGCTTTATAAGCTTGAGGAAGCGGTCGCTGATTTGACAAAGCAGGCTGTTAAACAGAAGGAGATGCTCGAATACTTTCTGGAAAATGATGTGCCTGTTGTACAGAGTGATCTTTTGAAAAAGCTTGATACCACGTCGGGAACGGTTAAGACGCTGGTCGATAAAGGACTGCTCCGCCGCTTTAAAAAAGAAGTGCTGCGCAATCCTTATGATGATGAAGCATTTGCCAGGACGGTTCCACATGAACTGAATGACCAACAAAAAAAGGCGATTGAGCCAATTAATAGTGCAGTAGATCAGAACTTACATGATATTATTCTGCTTCACGGCATAACAGGCAGCGGCAAAACGGAAGTTTACTTGCAAGCGATAGAAAAAGTGCTGGCAAAAGGTGAAGAAGCGATTGTACTTGTGCCGGAAATTTCGCTTACTCCGCAGATGGTCAACCGATTTAAAGGGCGTTTTGGCCATAGAGTAGCAGTCATGCACAGTGCTCTTTCTGCTGGTGAAAAATATGATGAATGGCGAAAGATTCAGCGTAAAGACGTCCAAGTAGTCGTTGGTGCACGCTCGGCTGTGTTCGCACCTTTTGAAAATCTTGGAATCATCATCATGGATGAAGAACATGAGACGACTTATAAGCAGGAAGATCAACCGCGCTATCATGCTCGCGATGTGGCAATTCATAGAGCGAATAATCATAGCTGCCCAGTTGTTCTTGGCAGTGCGACACCTACTTTGGAATCGTACGCACGAGCAAAAAAAGGTGTATATAAACTTGCAGAATTGACCGAACGCACAAATGGTAAACCTCTCCCGGATGTAGAGATTGTAGATATGCGAGAGGAATTACATGCAGGTAATCGTACGATGTTCTCCCGTAAGCTGAAGGAGAAGATGGATGAAAGGATTTCCAAAGGCGAACAGATTGTTCTGCTTCTTAACCGAAGAGGCTATTCAACATTTGTTATGTGCCGTGACTGCGGTCATGTGAAGGAATGCCCGCACTGTGATATCGCTTTGACATATCATAAGAACAGCCACCAGCTGAAATGCCATTATTGTTCATATGAAGAGCCAATGCCGCTTGTTTGTCCTGAATGTGATAGTGATGCTATCCGCTATTTTGGAACAGGGACACAGCGTGTTGAAGAGGCTTTAACACAGCTTATGCCTGAAGCTCGTATTATACGAATGGATGTTGATACGACAAGGAAAAAGGGTGCCCATGAACGCTTATTGAACCAATTTGCGGAAGGTGGAGCAGATATCCTGCTAGGTACTCAGATGATCGCGAAAGGGCTGGATTTTGAGAATGTAACACTTGTCGGCGTGCTTACTGCCGACTCAATGCTTCATCTGCCTGATTTCCGATCATCAGAGCGAACTTTTCAACTGTTGACTCAAGTAAGCGGACGTGCTGGTCGTCATGAACTTCCAGGTGAAGTGATTGTACAGACATATACACCGGATCACTACAGCGTTGAGCTTGCAAGCGTTTATGACTTTCACGGTTTTTTTAACAGAGAAATGCGGATGCGTAAAACATTCCATTATCCGCCCTACGTCTTCCTAGCACTAATGACAGTATCTCATGAGAACAAAATCGTAGCGATGCAGACGGCAAGACAAATTGTGCAGAGTCTTTCAGGTGCTGGTGAGGGAGAGCTCATTGTGCTCGGTCCAACACCATCCCCAGTCCCTCGTGTGAAAGATAGATATCGATTTCAATGCATGGTAAAATACAAAAACAGAAGCATAGCGCGAGGACTGATTGAAAAGGCTATTCGCGAACACGATGAAAAGGTTAAAAAAGATAATTTGCAAATAAAAATAGATTTGGATCCTTACAACATGATGTAGGCTATTCCATAAGGAGGAATTTGTTTGAAAAAAATCGTATTCATGGGCACTCCGGATTTTTCAGTTCCGGTACTTCAGGCTCTGGCGAATTCCGATTATGAAGTTGTCCTTGCTGTTACACAGCCCGACCGCCCAAAAGGACGAAAGAAAGTATTAACACCTCCGCCTGTAAAGACTGCAGCCGAGGAACTTGGCATTGCCGTATTTCAGCCTGAGCGTTTAAAGGAAGACTGGGAACCGATTAGAGAAGTGGAACCTGACCTTATCGTAACTGCTGCATATGGCCAGCTTTTGCCGAAAGAACTGCTTGATTTGCCGGACTATGGCTGCGTCAATGTCCATGCTTCTTTATTGCCCGAGCTGCGCGGAGGGGCGCCAATCCACTATGCGATTCTCCAAGGAAAGAAAGAAACAGGCATTACAATCATGTATATGGCCGAGAAATTAGATGCTGGTGACATCATATCTCAGCAGTCACTTGTCATTGAACGGAATGATGACGTAGGTACCTTACATGAAAAGTTATCCGAAATTGGAGCCAAACTATTACTTAATACATTGCCTAAGCTTTTCGAAGGTAACGTAGAGGCTATTCCACAAGATGAGAGCAAGGCAACTTTTGCTTCCAATATTAAACGTTCCGAAGAGAAAATCGATTGGACGCGCACAGCTGAAGAAATATTCAACCAAGTACGCGGTTTAAGACCTTGGCCTGTGGCATTTACTGCCTGTGAAGGTCAAAACATAAAGATTTGGGCTGTAGAGCCGATTCAAACGAGTAATAGTGGGAAGCCTGGCGAAATCACTTCTGTGGAAAATGGTACTGTTACAGTCGCTTGCGGTGACAATCAGGCGGTCAATTTGATAGAGATTCAACCAGCTGGAAAGAAGAGAATGAATACGGACGATTACTTAAAAGGAAGCAAGATTATCCTTCAGCCCGGTACCATTCTTGGTGAAAGCAAATGAGCAAATATAAGCTGAGAAATGGAGCGCTCGATATTCTGGAACGCATTGAACAGGGAGGCTTTAGCCATCTGCTCATAGACAATGTAATCAAGTCTGGCCAGATTGACTCAAAAGACGAGGGCTTGCTTACTGAGATTGTTTACGGTACTGTTCAGCGCCGGCTGACATTGGACTATGTAATTGAATCTTATGTAAAAAATCCTTCAAAGATGAAAAAATGGGTTATTAATCTGTTGCGCATGTCAATTTACCAAATGGTTTATCTTGATCGTGTTCCAGACCATGCAATTATTCATGAAGCTGTTGAGATTGCCAAGCAGCGGGGACATAAAGGAATAGCTTCCCTTGTTAATGGTGTTCTTAGAACTGTGCAGCGTGAAGGAATGCCAGACGTTCAAAAAATTTCAGATCCAGTTACGCGATTAGCTATTGAGACAAGTACCCCTGAGTGGCTTATTTCACGATGGGTCAAGGAATATGGTTATGACACAGCTCTGGAAATGGGAATGGAAAACCTTCGTAAAAGGCCGCTAACAGTGCGTGTGCAGCCGCTTAGAATAAAGCGGGAAGATGCATTAAATGAACTGAAAGCAGAGGGGTATGAAGTTTCACCTTCTCTATTCTCAGAACAGGGAATCATTGTAGAGAAAGGAAACATCCTTAAGTCCCGCCTGTTTAAGGAACATTTGATTACGGTACAAGATCAAAGCTCCATGCTTGTAGGGGAAATGCTCGATGTGCAGCCTGGCATGCGAGTACTGGATGCTTGCAGTGCACCAGGAGGAAAGACGACGCATATCGCTGAAAAAATGCAAAATGACGGTGAAGTTTTTGCTTTTGACATACATGATAAGAAAGCGAAACTTGTAAAGAACAAAGCTGGAGAATTGGGGCTTTCAATCATCTCGGCAGAAGGCCACGATGCCCGTAAATTGCAGGATAAGTTTTCTCCAGAAAGTTTTGATCGAGTTCTTGTAGATGCACCATGTTCTGGCATCGGCGTTGTACGAGGAAAGCCGGATATTAAATACAACAAGCAAGAATCAGATATTTACAATCTGGCAAGAATCCAAGAAGATATTCTTGATAGCATCGCTCCGCTCCTTAAAAAAGGCGGAAAGCTTGTATATAGCACATGTACTGTGGACAAGGCGGAGAATGAAGAGATTGTTCAGAAGTTCCTTGAGAAGCATTCGGATTTTGAAGTTGATCAGCAGTTTTTTAAAGAGCTGCCAGAACCAGTGATAGAAGCTGAAGGCATATCTGAAAACGGATTGCAGCTTTTTCCACAGTCATTTGGCACAGATGGTTTTTTCCTAGTCCGGTTGTGTAAGAAGCAGGGCTGAACGGGTAATCCTGAATAGATGACCTATAACGCAGAGGTGAAGCGAGTGGAAGGGATTTTTTTAACAGACCGTGGCCAGATCAGAAGTCATAATGAAGATGCTGGTGGGATTTTCTTTAATCAAAAAGGTGAACTTCTAGCTATTATCGCTGATGGCATGGGTGGCCATCAAGCGGGAGACGTTGCTAGCGGCATGGCGACTTCCCTGCTCCGTGGCAAATGGGAAGAACTTGTGCATGGAGGCGGTCCGCAGCAAGTGGAGAACTGGCTTGCAAATGCGATTGAAGAGGTGAATAAGGAAATCTTCGAATATGGCAAAGGCAAAGAAGAGTGCCACGGGATGGGTACGACAATTGTAGTTGCCATCTGTCTGGAAGACTTTGCAACAATTGCTCATATCGGAGACAGCCGCTGTTATCTCCTGAATGAAAATGGGTTCAGGCAAGTAACAGAAGATCATTCACTTGTAAATGAGCTTGTTCGAGTGGGACAAATTACGAAAAATGATGCGGAACATCATCCGCGAAAAAATGTTCTGTTAAAAGCTCTTGGAACGGAAGAACAGGTGAAGCCGGACATTAGAACGATTGAATGGGAATCAGGTAATGCATTGCTGCTCTGCTCAGATGGGCTTTCCAACAAGCTGTCTGGAGATGAGTTGAAATTAATGTTGGAAGAAGAACTGGATCTGACCAAAGGCGGCCAGGCACTTGTCAATCTTGCCAATGAGCGTGGCGGGGAGGATAATATCTCACTTGCACTGATCCGGCATGGACAGGCTTTGGAAGCAGGTGACAATGAATGCTAGAAGGCCACCTGCTTGGCGATCGCTATCTGATTAAACGAACAATCGGCGGCGGTGGTATGGCGAATGTGCTTCTTGCATGGGACACAATACTGGAACGCAACGTTGCAATTAAAATTTTGCGGCTTGAATACGCAAACGACCAGGAATTCATCGCCCGTTTTGACCGAGAAGCACAATCTGCTACAAGCCTCGCCCACCCGAATATCGTCAATATTTATGATGTTGGCGAAGAAAAAGAAATGCTCTACATGGTTATGGAATATGTGGATGGAATGACTTTAAAGGAATACATAAAACGGCATGGCCCTATTGAAGTCGAAGAAGCACTTGATATTATGAAACAAATTCTCGCGGCTATTGAGCATGCACATGAGAATGGACTTGTCCATCGGGATATCAAGCCGCAGAATATTCTATTAGATGGTCATGGCCAAGTTAAAGTGACAGATTTCGGGATTGCTCTTGCGCTTAGTGCGACTTCGCTTACTCAAACGAATTCAATTGTAGGCTCGGTTCATTATTTATCACCTGAGCAGGCTAGAGGGAGCATTGCAACGAAGAAATCTGATATTTATTCACTTGGGATTGTCCTGTTTGAGCTACTGACTGGTAAGTTACCATTTTCTGGGCAGTCTCCAGTTGCCATTGCACTTCAGCATTTGCAACATGATACTCCCTCTGTTCGGGATATAAATCCGGAAGTGCCGCAAAGCGTTGAAAACATCGTTCTTCGTGCAACTGCAAAGGACCCATTACATCGATATGCAACGGTTCAGGAAATGGATGACGCATTAAGTGTAGCTTTGGAAGAAGAGCGGCTTAACGAACCAAAGTATGAGCCGCCTGTAGAACCCGGTGAGGAAACTAAAGTACTCCCAGTCATTACAGAGGCGATGCGATCAGACCAATCTATGGACGAAACAATTATTCATCAGGCTGCTGTTCCAAAGTCCAAAGATGACGTCAAGTCTCCTAAAAAGAAAAAACGTTCAAAGAAGAAAAAATGGTTCATCCTGATTTCCATTTTTCTATTTCTGCTCCTAACAGGGGTTGCTGTTGCTATCGCATATCCAATTTTGACAGCTCCAAAGGATACAACAGTACCGAATCTCGAGAACAAGGAATACGAAGAAGCAGTTGAGCTGCTGCAAAAGCGCAAGCTTAAAGCAGAGAGAAAATATGCCTATTCCAATAAAATAGAAGAAGGATTTGTCATTAGGACGAAACCTGCAAAAGGATCGAAAATTAAAGAGAATTCGACAGTCGTGATATATGTAAGTCAGGGAAAAGAAAAGAAACGTTTCGCTGATTACAAAGGCGAACAATTTTCTGATGTGGAAGAAAAGCTGAAAAAGGAAGGTTACAAAGACGTAATCGCCTATGAGACATTTTCTGAAGAGCCTGTAGGACAGATTCTCAGGCAGATCCAGCCTGATGCCAATACGGAAGTTGTCCCTTCCGAAACAAATGTAATCTTTGAAATAAGCAAAGGACCTGAACTCGTCAGTTTGTCGAGTCTACGTGGCATGACAGAAGATGAAGCAGCAGATTACTTGGCTGGAAATGGATTGAAAATTGATCCACATGACGAACATTCTGAAGAAATTCCCAAGGGGGAGGTCATACGTCAGGAACCTGTAGCAAGTACGAACTTGGAGCTTGGTTCAACGGTTAAAGTTTACATCTCAAAAGGACCAAAGAAGAAAAAGCCTGTAGAGAAAGAGATTACCTTCACTGTACCTTTCTCAACAGATCAGCAGGAGACTTCAAGTGAGGAAGAAAACAATAATACCAATAATGCAGTCCCACAGCGGGTTAAAATTTATATTGGCGACAAAGACCGTAATATTGATGACGTCGCAATTGAAGAAGATATTACTGCAGATAAGGATTTTACAATTAAATTGAAAATTGAACAGGGCAAGTCAGCAGAATATAAGGTAACGCGCGACGAACAGCTGATTATGGATAAGAATGTATCTTATGAGGAAGGTGAATAAATGCAAGAGGGCAGGATCATCAAGGCGCTTAGCGGCTTTTATTATGTAGAGAGCGGCGACGAGGTTATACAATGTCGTGGACGCGGCGTTTTTAGAAAAAGAAAAGTAAGTCCACTCGTTGGTGATTTCGTGAAATTTGAAGCCGAAACGAAAGATGAAGGCTATATTCTTGAGATAATGGACAGAAAGAATGAACTCATTCGTCCGCCCATCGCGAATATAGACCAGGCGATCATTGTCTGTTCTGCTGTCAGACCCGACTTCAGCACGCTGTTACTTGATCGTTTTCTTGTTCTTGTGGAAAGCAAACAGATCATGCCGCTTATTTTTATAACGAAGATGGATTTAACATCACCGGAACAGAAAGAAGCTATTGAAAATTATAAAACAGGCTACGAGAAAATCGGTTATACTGTTGAGTTGCTTTCTTCTAAAGATCCGGATGGAAAAGAGTATTTGCACCCGCATCTAACTGGAAAAGTATCTGTTGTTGCCGGTCAGTCGGGTGTTGGCAAGACGTCCATGCTCAATGCGCTTGACAGCGGCCTTTTACTGAAGACGGATGCAATATCTGAAAGCCTGGGACGCGGGAAACATACGACTCGCCATGTTGAGCTCATTGATATTGCTGGCGGGCTCATTGCTGATACACCTGGATTCAGCTCACTTGACTTCCAAGAGTTAGATGCTGTTGAACTGTCGGACTGCTTCCCAGAGATGGATAGACTGTCGGCAGATTGCAAATTCCGTGGCTGTCTTCATCATAAAGAGCCGGGGTGCGCCGTGAAGGAAGCGGTAGAAGAGGGAGACATCTTTATCCACCGTTACGAACATTATTTGCGTTTCCTGGAAGAAATCCAAACTAGAAAGCCGAGGTACTAGATTATGGTTAAAATTGCACCTTCTATTTTGTCCGCTGATTTCGCCAAGTTGGGCGATGAGATTAGAGACGTAGAGGCAGGCGGAGCTGCCTATATTCATGTCGACGTAATGGATGGGCATTTTGTGCCAAACATTACGATTGGCCCACTAATTGTAGATGCTATTCGTCCTGTGACACAATTGCCTCTTGATGTACATTTGATGATTGAAAACCCCGATCAGTATATTCCGGCATTTGCCAAAGCTGGAGCAGATATCATTACAGTGCACCAGGAAGCATGTCCGCATTTGCACCGGACGATTCAGTTGATTCGTGATAACGGAGTAAAACCTGGTGTTGTTCTTAATCCTGCTACACCTGCGGAATTGGTCAAAGGTATTTTACCTGATGTAGACATGGTTCTTGTCATGACGGTAAATCCTGGTTTTGGCGGGCAGTCCTTCATACATTCAGCTGCAGAGAAAATCAAGCAGCTTGCTGAGTGGCGCAAGGAGATGAATCTCGATTTTGAAATTGAAGTAGATGGCGGAGTGAATACAGATACAGCAAAGATCTGCACAGATTTCGGTGCAGATGTACTTGTAGCAGGAAGTGCCGTATATAATAAAGAGAATCGCAAAGAGGCGATATCTTCTATTATTGATGCGACAAAGTAAATGCTTTTCGTCCAACCAAAATTAAAGAAATGAAAAGTGCTTTTTATGGACACCCCCGCATACCTTGAAATATAGAGCGATGCAGAATCTGCAAATTCGCTAGCTTCGCTTGAACAAGGAGGCGGGACTCATGAAATTTTATACAATAAAGCTCCCACGTTTTATCGGCGGATTCGTCCGTGTTTGTATGGGAATGTTCAAAAAAGAAAAGTAGAAAAACGAGCCCCAACCAAAATTGGCAGGGGCTCGTTTTTCATTCAAAAATAAAAAACACCCCCAGAGGGTGCTCTTTACATTTGTCTGTTATTAGACGCGTTCAACTTTGCCTGATTTCAAGGCGCGAGCTGAAACGTATACGCGTTTAGGCTTTCCGTCAACCATAATGCGGACTTTCTGCAAGTTGGCTTTCCAGCTGCGTTTGTTCGCGTTCATAGCGTGGGAGCGCTGGTTTCCAGTACGTGTTTTACGACCTGTAACTGCACATTTTCTAGCCAATGTAATCCCTCCTGCTCTATCGTGATCAAATGACAATACTTAATCAATTTATCATAATTGACTTCATAATGCAATTGATTTTCGATGATCTATAAAGGAAATATTCTTGACAGATAGGAAAACTGAATAGAAGTGGAGAATAACAATTCTTTTAAACATAGATTGGATGTAGTAAAATAAGGTATGATTGTATGCGCTTTGCTCATCACTTTACAGGAGGGGGACATCTCCATGTCCATTGAGATGAACACTGAAGACGGTCTCATTACAGTAACGAATGAAGTGATTGCCGCCATAGCGGGCGGTGCGGCGATTGAGTGCTATGGCATCGTTGGAATGGCTTCCAGAAGTCAAATCAAAGACGGTCTTGCCGAGATATTAAAGAAGGATAATTTCTCGCGTGGCATCGTCGTCAGACAGAAAGATAATCGTCTTGATATAGATATGTTTATAATTGTCAGTTATGGAACGAAGATTTCAGAAGTGGCTCATAATGTCCAAGCGCAGGTAAAGTATATGCTGCAACAGGCGCTCGGTCTTGAAATTGATTCGATTAATATCTTTATTCAAGGTGTACGCGTAGCGAAAAATTAGCAAGGCAAATAGCTTTGGAGAGATCCGGAGCTTCTGGCATCCTGCACTAATGCGGGATGCCAAAAAGATTGGGAGTGAATAATGTGTCGCTTGACAAGCTAGTTGGCGAGAAGCTCGCCCAGATGGTTCAAATGGGGGCAGCGAATCTGGCCCAGAATGCAGATTATATTGATAAGTTGAACGTTTTTCCAGTACCCGACGGCGATACTGGTACGAATATGAACCTTTCAATGACATCCGGAGCAAAAGAGGTGAAACATCAGCCGGCAACGTCAGTAGGAGCTGTTGCCGGAGCCTTTGCAAAAGGGCTATTGATGGGAGCTAGAGGGAATTCCGGTGTTATTCTTTCCCAGCTATTCCGAGGGTTTGCAAAGGAATTGGAAAATGTCAAGGAAGCGGATACAGTTCAGTTTGCTGCTGCTCTTGATGCTGGCGTACAGACAGCATATAAGGCAGTCATGAAGCCAGTTGAAGGAACAATTTTGACAGTGGCACGTGAGACTGCTGAATCAGCAATAGAAGCGGCACTTACTGAAAAGGACATGGTCGTCTTTATGGCAACAGTCGTTGACAGTGCTCGGACAGCTCTGAAGCGAACGCCTGAACTTCTTCCTGTATTGAAAGAAGTTGGAGTGGTCGATTCAGGTGGACAAGGTCTTCTTACAATATATGAAGGCTTTCTCGCTTCTCTTAAGGGGGAAGCTCCAAAAGCTGAGAGTGAAACGGTAGCTATTGAGGAGCTTGTAAATGCCGAGCATCATAGAGTTGCTCAAGATTTCATGAATACAGAAGACATCAAGTATGGTTATTGTACTGAGTTCATGGTTAAGTTTGACGATGAAAAGCTTGCTCAGCATCCCTATGATGAAACGGCATTCCGCAATGCACTTGCTGAACAAGGAGACTCATTGCTCGTCGCATCTGATGAGCAGATTGCCAAGGTACATGTACATACTGAATACCCAGGACAAGCGATGACCCTTGGCCAGCAATATGGCAGCCTCATCAATATTAAGGTTGAGAATATGCGTGAACAGCATATGGCTATCATTGGTAATAAGGAAGTGGAACAGGCTCCGGCCGAAAAGACGGCATATGCAGTTATTGCCATTGCAATGGGAAATGGTATTAGCAATCTTTTTGAAAATCTTGGTGCTAATGTTATACAAGGCGGCCAGACGATGAATCCAAGTACACAGGATATTGCAGAAGCTATCGCTGGAGCGAATGCTGAGCAGGTAATCATATTGCCGAATAATAAGAATATTGTCATGGCGGCTGAACAGGCGGCTGAACTTGCTGAGCTGCCGGCTAAGGTAGTTCCAGCAAAGACGATACCCCAAGGAATCAGTGCTATGCTCGCCTTTAATCCGGATATGGAAATAGAGCGTAACGTGGAAATGATGTCTGCTGCTGCCGCACATGTAAAGACCGGACAAGTTACTCATGCCGTAAGAGATACAACGATTGAAGGGCTTCAGATTAAGAGCGGACAGTTTATGGGAATTGCAGACGGTTCCATTAAAACATCAGCAGACAGTTGCCAAGATGCGGCTGAACAGCTGCTTCATATGCTCATCACTGAAGATGATGAGATCCTAACCATTATATTTGGTGAAGGTACTACACTTGAAGGGGCGGAAAAACTTGCCCGCACAGCTGAAGAGCTGAACTCTGATATTGAAGTAGAAATACACGAAGGAAATCAGCCGATATACTCCTATATTTTTGCTGTCGAATAATGTTATAATATGATCAGGAATTTCTCCCACTGGATTTAAGTAATGTAAATGTCCATTGGGAGAAATTTTGTTTCCAATCAATTTGTGATCATAATTAAAAAGCAGTATGGCGTTTTCAGATCTTTCTGTTATACTGTTAAATGGAATTATTATAAAAAACAAAAACTAATAGGCGGTGAGATGCCCATGAAATACAATTCAGTATTCGACATTATTGGACCGGTCATGATCGGGCCTTCCAGTTCTCATACAGCCGGCGCTGCCAGAATCGGAAAAGCTGCACTCGACTTTTTCGGTAAGGAACCGACATGGGCGCGCATACATCTGTATGGATCTTTTGCAAAAACTTATAAAGGTCATGGAACAGACTTTGCACTTGCGGGCGGTTTGCTCGGATTTGATACAGACGATAAGCGAATGAGCAAAGCACTCGATATCGCGAAAGAAAAGGGACTTGAAATCGAATTTATTGAAGACGAAGCTAGCACTGAACACCCGAATACCGCTCGTCTCATAATAGGCAATGATACAGAACAGATAGAAGTTGTAGGTATTTCTATCGGTGGCGGTATGATGGAAATCACGGAACTGAATGGCTTTGAATTAAGGCTTTCAGGTTCGAACCCAGCAGTTCTTATTGTGCACAATGACCGTTTCGGTGCTATCGCTAAAGTAGCGCAGATTTTCGCGGCAAATGAGCTCAACATAGGACATATGGCAGTTAACCGTAAAGAAGTCGGCAAGGAAGCTTTGATGATTATTGAAACAGACGGTAAAATCAGCGAAACGATTATGGATGAGATCAGAGAGTTGGATAGTGTCATCTCTGTTTCACAGATTAATTAATAGATAGAAAGGAGCCTGCCCATGTTTCGCAATGTAGCGGAGTTGGTCGCAATGGCCGAAGAACAGAATATTCCTATTTCTGAAGTGATGATTCTTCAGGAAATGGAAGTTAAAGAAAAAACACGCGAAGAAGTCTACGCCGAAATGGAGCGCAACCTGACAGTTATGGAACAGGCGATTGAAGATGCGCTCAAAGGTGAGGGTGTAAGGTCTGTAACTGGTCTTACAGGGGGCGATGCTGTCCTTGTTCAGAAATACATGAAAGAAAAAATGCCGCTTTCAGGTAATCTTATTATGGATGCCGTATCAAAAGCGATGGGTACAAATGAAGTTAACGCCGCTATGGGTACAATTTGTGCTACTCCTACAGCAGGAAGTGCAGGTTGTGTACCAGGCACATTGTTTGCTGTTAAGAGTCAGCTCAACCCGACACGAGATCAGATGATTCGCTATTTGTTCACAGCAGGTGCATTTGGATTTGTTGTAGCGAATAATGCATTTATTGCTGGTGCAGCTGGCGGGTGTCAAGCTGAAGTCGGTTCTGCAGGAGCTATGGCTTCAGCTGCAATCGTTGAGATGGCTGGAGGTACGCCACAGCAATCTGCGGAAGCTTTTGCAATGACAATGAAGAATATGCTTGGACTTGTATGCGATCCGGTTGCTGGTCTTGTCGAGGTGCCATGCGTCAAACGAAACGCGGGCGGTTCAACATTGGCTATCATGTCTGCAGACCTTGCACTTGCAGGTGTAACAAGCCGAATTCCATGTGATGAAGTAATCGGTGCCATGTACAAAATTGGTCTATCCATGCCGTCTACATTACGTGAAACAGGTGAGGGTGGACTTGCAGCTACACCTACAGGACGCATGCTGCAAGAGAAGATCTTTGGCATGACTGCTCAGTTGATGGGCGAGTGATTGCATGCTGAACGTGCCTGTTACAGAAATTAAAGGTGTTGGCGAGAAAATGGCAGAAGATCTCGCTTTGATGAAAATCAATACTATAGGAGATCTTTTGCAATATTTTCCGTACCGATACGATATTCATGAAATCAAACCACTTAGTGAATTGGTTCATAATGAACAGGCGACGATTGAGGGAAGGGTGCTATATGCTCCTTCCCTCAGTTTTTATGGCAAAAAAAAGTCGCGTCTTACTCTGACAATAGAGGCAGAACATGTTGCCATTAAAGTCGTCATGTTTAATCGCGCATTTCTAAAAAATCAGCTTGAGCCAGGCGACATTGTTACTTTGACAGGCAAATGGGATGCGAATCGGCTGCAGCTTACAGCAACCCATTTTCACAAAGGTGAGGCTCGGCAGTCAGATGATATTCGACCTGTCTATTCAGCGAAGGGCGATGTAACAACAGCCAAGTTGAAAAAATTGATTGCTGAAGCACTTAAGTCATATGGGAAGGATATACAGGAATTGCTGCCTGCCCGTTATTTGCAAAGCTATAAACTTCCTGGACGCCTGGAAGCGATCAGTTCCTTACATCTCCCCGAAAACAGGCTTGCATTAAAACATGCGAGGCGCCGTTTTATTTATGAAGAGTTTCTTTTATTTCAATTGAAGATGCAATGGCTGCGTAAAACGCTTAGAGAATCAACAGAGGGTAATGCAAAGAAAGTAGATAAGGAAGAGCTAAGTTCCTTTATTAATAGCTTTCCATTCCAGCCAACAACAGCCCAGGAACGAGCTGTGAAAGAGATTTTGAAGGACATGCAGGCTCCTTATCGCATGAATCGACTTCTTCAAGGGGATGTTGGTTCAGGAAAGACAGCAGTTGCGGCAATTTGCCTTCATGCGAATATGACTGCGGGTAAACAAGGAGCATTAATGGTTCCTACTGAAATCCTGGCCGAGCAGCATGTGCAATCATTACGCGGATTATTCGGAGATATTGCACGAATTGAACTGCTTACCGGTTCAGTTAAAGGGAAGAAACGTAAAGAACTTCTTGCAGACTTGCAGAATGGCGAAATTGATCTAGTCATCGGGACACACGCATTGATTCAGGATGACGTGTTTTTTGCCGATCTCGGACTTGTTATTGTGGACGAACAACATCGCTTCGGGGTCGAACAGCGTCGTACATTAAGAGAAAAGGGACTTCATCCGGATGTACTCTTCATGACAGCAACCCCGATCCCGAGGACGCTTGCCATAACAGCGTTTGGTGACATGGATGTCTCTGTACTCGATGTGATGCCAGCCGGACGTAAGGAAATTAAAACATTTTGGATGAAGGATAACGAACTTCCCAAAATATTGGCGTCTGTTCAAAAGCATGTTTCCATGGGAGAACAGGCATATGTCATTTGTCCATTAATTGAGGAGTCGGACAAGCTTGATATTCAAAACGCTGTTGATCTGCATCAGCAGCTTGTCACTTACTTCCCTTCAAATATTAAGGTCGGATTGATGCATGGCCGTCTAACAGCACAAGAGAAAGACGAAGTGATGCAAGAGTTCCAGGAGAATCGGATCCAGATTCTTGTCTCAACAACAGTTGTTGAGGTCGGTGTGAACGTTCCAAATGCAACCGTTATGGTGATTTATGACGCAGAGCGATTTGGTCTGTCACAGCTTCATCAATTGCGCGGACGTGTAGGTAGAGGAGACAAGCAAAGCTACTGTATCCTCATTGCTGATCCCAAAGGAGAAGTAGGTAAAGAAAGAATGCGTATTATGACTGAGACGAATGACGGTTTTGTTCTTTCTGAAGAGGATCTCAAGTTGCGTGGGCCGGGGGACTTCTTTGGTAGAAAGCAGAGCGGATTACCAGAGTTCAAAATTGCCGACATGATACACGACTATCGGGCTTTGGAAACAGCAAGGCAAGATGCTTACGAAATTATCGAACAGAATTTGCTGGAAAAAGATCCAGAATTCAATTTGATTGCTGAAGAGTTGGAGAAAGAAAAAGCTTTTTCAGAAAAACTTGATTGACGGCTTCAATTGTTGCATCTGCCAAAAAGTTCATATATATTACTATTAGTACCAAGTCTTAAATCTATTGAACTTGCATATTTGGACGGTGCGTTTTTTATGAAAAAGAGCAAAGCAGAACGTCAAAAAGAACTAGTTAAAATGATAGAGAAGACACCATTTGTTACTGATGACCAGCTTGCAAGTATGTTTGGAGTCAGTATACAAACGATTCGCCTTGATAGACTTGAACTGGGTATTCCTGAACTGCGAGAAAGGATTAAATCCGTTGCCAAATCGAAATGGAAAGAGACTGTAAAAGCTCTGCCCATAGAGGATGTCATTGGAGAAATCATTGATCTTGAACTGGGCAGGCGTGCTATTTCTATACTGGCAATCGGCAAAGAGCATGTTTTTTCTAAGAATAGAATTGCAAGGGGACATCATTTGTTTGCACAGGCCAATTCGCTTGCTGTCGCCGTAATCAATGATGCCTTCGCACTTACATCTAAATCAACTGTAAAATTTACACGTCCTGTTCTTGAAGGAGAGCGGGTTGTCGCAAAAGCCCATGTAGAAGAATTGGGTGAACGTAATTTGACGATGGTCGAAGTTGAAAGCTTTGTTGATTCTGAGCTCGTTTTTAAAGGGCAATTTCATATGTATCATTCAAGCGAACGAAGGGAAGATTCTGATGAAGTTGGCAATTGACGCAATGGGCGGAGACAACGCACCGAAAGCAATCGTTTCAGGTGCAATGGATGCTGTTAAAGAGATGGACAATCTTACAATCACACTAATCGGTGATGAAAAGCAGATTGCCCCATATCTGTCCGATACTAGAAACATAGAAATCATCCATACGGAAGAGATGATCACCGCAGATGATGAGCCGGCGCGTGCAATCAGGAGGAAGAAAAACGCTTCTCTTGTTCTCATGGCACAGGAAGTGAAAGAAGGCCGTGCTGATGCTTGTATTTCAGCGGGCAATACCGGTGCTTTGATGGCTGCTGGGCTGTTTATCGTCGGACGTATCAAAGGCATTGACCGTCCTGCACTTTGCCCTACTTTGCCGACAGTGGACGGGAAAGGTTTTATGCTTCTGGATGTTGGGGCGAATGTTGATGCCAAACCGCAGCATCTGCTGCAATATGGCGTCATGGGATCAATTTATGCGGAAAAAGTCCGTGGTATTAAAAATCCGACTGTCGGGCTTCTAAACGTTGGAACTGAGGATGGGAAGGGAACTGACCTTACAAAGAACGCATTCAGTTTGCTTGAAGCGGCCCCAGTCAATTTCGTTGGAAATGTCGAGGCACGTGACCTGTTGGATGGAGTGGCAGACGTTGTTGTCACTGACGGGTTCACTGGAAATGTAGCCTTAAAGACAGTTGAAGGAACAGCAATGTCCGTTATGAAGTTGATGAAGGAAGTTCTAATGTCATCAGCGAAAGCAAAAATCGGGGCAAGCCTTATTAAAAAGGATTTGCGCGGCATTAAAGATAAACTGGACTATTCAGAGTATGGTGGTGCGGCTTTATTCGGACTGGCAGCCCCTGTTGTGAAAGCACACGGTTCGTCGAACAGCCGTGCAATTTTCAACGCGATTAAACAGGCGCAGTATATGGCAGACAATCAGATTTCCAGTATTATAAAAACGACGATTGAATCCATGAAAGTTGAGGAGGAAGCAGAATGAACAAAATCGCATTCATGTTCCCTGGTCAAGGCTCACAAAGTGTTGGCATGGGCAAGGAACTTTATGAAACATATCCAATTGTGCGTGCGCTTTATGAGGAAGCTGACGAACTGCTTGGCATGAAGTTATCGGAACTTATGTTTAATGGTCCGGAAGAAAATCTTAAAGCAACCGAGAATGCTCAACCCGCACTTCTGCTCTCAAGCATTGCAGTACATAGTGTATTAACAGAATACGGTATTAAGCCAGATATGGCAGTTGGTCATAGTCTTGGTGAATATAGTGCTCTCGTTGCATCAGGCGCACTTTCATTCCAAGATGCAATTAGACTTGTACAGAAACGCGGTCAGCTTATGGAACAGGCATATCCGAAAGGTCAGGGAGCGATGGCTGCTGTGCTAGGTCTGGAACAAGCAAAGGTAGAAGCAGCTTTGGAACAGATTTCCGGAGATCAGCCTGTTGATGTTGCGAACCTTAACTGTCCTGGACAAATTGTTATCTCGGGAAGTAAAGAAGGTATTGGACAAGCAGAAAGCGTTCTTAAGGAAGCTGGTGCCAAGCGTGTTAAAGAGCTTGCTGTCAGTGGTCCATTCCATTCACGTCTTATGAAACCAGCAAGTGAAAAATTTGCTGCAGAACTTGAAGGAATTACAATTCAAGATCCTGTAATACCTATGTTTGCAAACGTTACAGCAGCACCGGTTTCAACTGCTGCCGAAGTAAAAGACTTACTAATTAAACAGCTCTATTCTCCAGTACGATTTTCTGAAGCAGCTAGCACGATGATTGAAAAGGGTGCCAGCCGATTTGTTGAACTTGGAAACGGAAAGGTATTGTGTGGTCTGCTTAAGAAGATCGATAAATCCATTCCAACTTATGCTGTTCAAGATAAGGAAACATTGGAAGGTCTTGCTGCATGGCTAAAGGAGGAGACACAAAATGCTTAAAGGTAAAAACGCACTCGTTACAGGAGCCTCACGCGGCATTGGTCGAGCGATTGCAATAGAACTTGCAAAACAGGGAGCCAATGTAGCTGTAAACTATGCAGGAAGCGCAGATAAAGCAGAAGCGGTCGTAAAGGAGCTTGAAGAGCTTGGTGTTTCTGCCTTCGCCGTTCAGGCAGATGTAGCGAATGAAGAAAGTGTCAAGGATATGATCAAGCAGACGATTGATACATTCGGCTCTCTCGATATTCTTGTAAACAATGCTGGTATTACAAAAGACAATTTGCTAATGCGCATGAAAGAAGAAGAATTTGATGCGGTCATTAATACAAACCTTAAAGGTGTATTCCTTTGCACAAAAGCGGTTGCACGCCAGATGATGAAACAAAAGAGCGGACGCATTGTCAATGTTTCATCCATCGTCGGAGTTAGCGGTAATGCTGGACAAGCGAATTATGTAGCAGCCAAAGCAGGCGTAATCGGTTTGACAAAGACTGCGGCCAAGGAATTTGCTTCACGCGGCATTCTTGTAAATGCTGTAGCTCCAGGTTTCATTGCTACAGACATGACTGATGTCCTGACAGATGAACAAAAAGAAGCGATGCTTACACTAACACCTTTGGCTAAATTTGGCCAGGCAGAAGATGTGGCACGTGTTGTTCGGTTCCTTTGCTCAGAGGATGCGAATTATATGACAGGGCAAACTCTTCATGTAGATGGCGGAATGGTCATGTAATTGTAGTTTTACAAGAAGGACTTTCTTGTTTTATACTTCTTGAAGGGAGGTGAATTAAGTGGCAGATGTATTTGATAAAGTAAAAGACATCATCGTTGATCAATTGGATGTGGATGCAGACAAGGTAACAATGGAAGCTTCTTTCAAAGAAGATCTTGAAGCTGATTCTCTAGACGTAGTTGAGCTCGTCATGGAATTTGAAGATGCTTTCGATATGGAAATTTCCGATGAAGATGCTGAAAAGATCCAGACAGTCGGCGATGCTGTGAACTACATAAATGGTGCACAGTAAGTAAATGACAGCAGCTCGTTTTACTGCTGTTCTCTAAAGAAAGTCTCGTCAGTTTCGGCGGGACTTTCTGTATATATTGAGCCATGCCGGAAAGATTATAACGCGAGGTGGTAGACCATGAGTTTTTCGCAATTGATGGAAGACCTGAACATCACGTTCCGGGACGGCAATCTGCTGAAGCAGGCTTTTACCCATTCATCCTATGTGAATGAGCATCGTGAAGAAAACAACTCGGATAATGAACGTCTTGAATTTCTTGGGGACGCTGTACTGGAGCTCGGAGTATCGCAGTATTTGTTTCGCAATCATACTGAATTGGCAGAAGGGCAAATGACGAAACTTCGGGCATCGATTGTATGTGAAGCGTCACTCGTCAACTTCGCAAGGGCACTGGACTTTGGAAACTACATTCTGCTTGGAAAAGGTGAAGAACAAACTGGCGGGCGAAATCGTCCGGCTCTTCTGGCAGATGTATTTGAATCATTTCTTGGTGCGCTGTACCTTGATCAGGGTTATGATGCGGCGATTGATTTCCTAGAAAAATACGTATTTCCGAAAGTATCCACTGGTGCTTTTTCGCATGCGATGGATTATAAGAGCCAGCTTCAAGAGCTTGTCCAACAATACAAGAATCAGCAGATTACCTATTCGATCATTAATGAAAAGGGCCCTTCCCATGATAAGGAATTTATTGCCCAAGTTTCAATAAATGATGATATTGCAGCCTCGGGAACAGGTCGCACAAAAAAGGAAGCAGAGCAGAGAGCGGCCAAAAATGCTCTTGATGCTTTTAACGAGAGAAATACAAAATAAGAAAACGAGCGGCATCTTAATTGGCCGCTCGTTTTCTTATTTGCGTGCTTTACGCAATTCCTCGATGAATGCTTGAGTCTCTGAAGGACTTAGAGAATTACGAGATTTAATCATTTCATACATAAATTTCAGGTCTTCATATTTGGATATATCGTAATCTTCTGGGTCGAGCAATGCACGATTGACAACGTTTAATCTCTCGGCGAGACCAGCCATGATAACTTTTAGATTCTCTTCTGTAGCTTTCTCCAAACTCATTCGAACACTCCTTTAAAGTCCCGGGTATGAGGCATCATTGTTTTAACACTAGACTCAAGTGCCACGCGTTCCCTTCTTTTGCTATTCAGATTATGATAAGATAATTACGTTAAAAAGCCAAGAGATAACATTTGTGCATGAATTGCACACCTTGTTTGATATAGGAGAATGAGCATGTATTTAAAACGGTTGGAAACGGTCGGTTTCAAATCATTTGCTGAACGCATTGATTTGGAATTCATGCCGGGCATGACTGCTGTCGTGGGACCGAATGGCAGTGGCAAAAGCAATATTACAGAAGCTGTGCGCTGGGTACTTGGCGAACAATCAGCCAAATCACTGCGAGGCGCCAAGATGGAAGATATTATTTTCCAAGGCAGTGCGGGAAGAAAAGCACTGAATATGGCTGAAGTTACAATTGTTCTAGATAATGAATCGCAATCATTGCCACTTGATTTTGCGGAAGTAAGTATTACTCGTCGAGTATACCGATCAGGCGAAAGTGAGTTTTATATAAATCGGAAATCATGCCGCTTGAAAGATATTATCGATCTGTTTCTTGATTCGGGTCTTGGACGGGAAGCCTTCTCAATGATTAGCCAAGGAAGAGTTGAGGAAATCCTGAGTTCAAAGGCTGAACAACGCAGGACAATCTTTGAAGAAGCAGCAGGGGTTCTGAAATACAAACAAAGAAAGCAAAAAGCTGAATACAAACTTGCTGAAACCGAAATGAACTTGGAAAGAGTTCGAGATATTGCGGGTGAGTTGGAGCAGCAGATTGAACCGCTCGAACTTCAGGCGGATAAAGCTAAGCAGTATAAAGAACTTGCGAATCAGCGCAAATCACAGGAAATTTCAATTTTGCTTGCAGAGATTGAGCAGTTTCACGGCGAATGGAAAAGCCTTCTTGATCAGTTGAAAGAAGGAGAAATCAGAGAAATTGCGTGGAAAAGATCAATCGGTGAACAAGAATCCAAGATTGAGAAAGAAAAAAAGAGTCTGGATGAGCTCGATGGCATGATTGAAGAAGACCAGGCGATGCTTGTCAAATTAACTGAACAGATCGAGCAAGCAACAGGAAAGAGAGAAGTTCTTCTGGAGCGTTCCAGGCATGCGGAGGCATTCAGACAGAAGACAACTCAGGAGAAAGAGAGATTAGGAAAACAACTCAACGAAATTGAGTATGCTTTGAAGGCATGCAGGTCAGAAGTCGATGAAAAAGAATTTTCTTATGAGGAATTACTAAAGAAAATAGCTCAGCTGGAGAGACTGTTATCAGAACTGAGTATAAATCGGTCACATGAGATTGAGAATCTAAAATCTGATTATATCGAACTGCTCAGTAAGAAGGCCGCACTTTCCAATGAAAAAAAGGCCGTTGCAGAACAACTTGATAAATTGTCCTCAAGAACCGATTCAGAACATGATAGAACGGATCATCTGCACACGAAGCTCAAAGAGAATGAGCGGTTTATTGAGAAGGCGAAAGCTTATAGATATGAAGTTATAAAGCAAGTAGAATCCAGTAGAGCAAACCAGCATAAGAACAGAGATGCTATCTCTGCCTTGCAAAATGAATTGCAAAGATTACGTGATATCCAATATCGTTCATATGAGAAAGTTACTAAACTTCAATCCCGCAAAGAAATGCTCGAAACGATGAAGGCAGAAATGCAAGGATTCCAGTTTGGCACTAAAGAGATTCTGCAGGCTATGGAAGCGGGCAAGCTTCAAGGGATCAAGGGAGCTGTAATTCAGCTTATCACTGTTCCTGATCATCTTACTGATGCGATAGAAACTGCTCTGGGGGGAGGAGCACAGCATCTTGTTGCAGAAAATGAAGCGGCGGCTAGAAGCGGAATAGCTTGGCTGAAACAGAATAAAAAAGGAAGGGCAACCTTTTTGCCGCTTAAAACGATAGAAGCCCGTCGTCTTCCCGACTCTATCATTCGAAATATAGAAAAACATTCGGGTTATATTGGAATTGGATCAGATCTGATTAAATTTGAGGCGGAGAGTGAGCCTGCAATCCGTCATCTTCTCGGAAATGTAGTCATTGCTGCAGATCTCCGGGCTGCAAATGAAATTGCAGCGCTCTGCAACCGACGTTATCGTATTGTTACAATTGATGGTGATGTCGTTAACCCTGGAGGGTCGATGTCCGGCGGTACAAAACGGAAAACCGGTACAAGCATCTTTTCAAGAAAAAAAGAATTAATTGAAGTCCATAATATTCTTACAGAAGAAGAAAAGGTGCTTGCTAGTTCACAGAATGAACACCGAGAGGCCGAGAAGCGACTTTCAATCCTTAAGCATGAATTTGAAGATGCAGAGAAGACACTTACAACATATTCTGAGAAGTTGGCAATGGCCGAGAGATCTCTGCAGGAACGTGAACTTGAAAAGGAATCTTTAGAAAATCAGCTTGCAATGCAGCAACAAGGAAATAGTGATTTTCGAATAGAACGTGATGAGCTTCTTAGCAAACAAGCTGAGATTCGTGAGCAGCTTGAAGCACTTCAGAATCAAATCTTACAAATGGACAAACATATTAAGGACCTTGTTGAGGCGGATGAGAAGAACAAGCAGAAACAGACCAAAGTAATGGAACAACTCCATGCTGCACAACTTGAGCTCGCTAAAACTGGGGAACAATTACAAGCCCTTTACAATCGAAGTGCCTTGCACGATGAACAGCGCTCGGCAATTAAAGCAGAGTTAGTTGAGCTGAACGAATCGCTTAATTTCGCAGATGAGGCACAGACAGAGAAGCTTGTGCAGCAACTCGACAAAGAAACAAGATCAGCCGCAAAGGAAAAGGAAAATGTGCTTGCGAGGTTGAGAGATATTCGTCAAAAACGTCACGATCGGACGAAGCGCCTGCAGGATGCAGAACAGGAGCTTAAAGCAGAAAATCGTCTATTGCAGGCCTTTTCGAAAGATAGGCAAAATCAAGAGATTCACGCTGCCCGCCTAGATGTTTCATTAGATTCTAAACTGGAGACGCTACAGGAAGAATATAATATTACACACGAGAAAGCATCAAGTATATATGAAAAATGTGAAAATCTTGAACAAGGGAAAATACAGCTTTCCCAACTGAATAAGCAAATTGAGCGGCTAGGTACTGTGAATTTAGGAGCAATTGAGGAATTCGAACGTATATCAGAACGTTTCCGTTTCCTTACTGAGCAAGAGACAGATTTAATTACAGCAATGCACACATTAAATGGAGCGATTACGGAATTAGATGGCGAAATGGAACGACGCTTTGCTGAGACATTTTATGAAATCCAGAAAGAGTTTTCGCAGGTGTTTCAGGAACTTTTCGGAGGTGGACGTGCAGAGCTTACACTTACAGATCCAGGGAATCTGCTTGGTACTGGAATTGAGATTGTAGCAGAACCACCAGGGAAAAAGCTAAAGGCTCTCAGTTTGCTTTCAGGAGGAGAGCGCGCACTTACTGCGATTGCTCTACTGTTCTCAATCCTGCGTGTCCGTCCCGTCCCATTCTGTATTCTTGATGAAGTTGAGGCCGCCTTGGATGAAGCAAATGTTGTAAGGTTTGCAAAGTATTTGCATGCACATAGCAGGCGGACTCAGTTTATCGTCATTACACATCGGAAAGGAACAATGGAGGAAGCAGATGCATTGTTTGGCGTGACAATGGAAGAATCAGGCGTTTCACGGCTTGTATCAGTCAAGCTTTCAGATGCAGAAGATCTCGTTAATATTTAAAACAGAAAGGGTTGTGGCAAATGAGTTTCATGAAAAAACTCCGTGATAAATTCAAGACAAAAGAGAATGAGGAAGTTTCCGAGAAATATAAATCCGGCATGGAGAAAACGCGTTCATCTTTTTCCGGCAAAATCAATAACCTGATTGCTCGCTACCGGAAAGTTGATGAGGACTTTTTCGAAGAACTAGAAGAGGCGTTGATTACAGCGGATGTCGGCGTCATGACTGTTATGGATCTGATTGATGAACTAAAAACGGAAGTGAAACGACGTAATATTAAAGATACAGCAGAACTGAAAGACGTCATTTCTGAGAAGCTTGTTGAAATTTATTACGGTGAAGATGATGAAAAAATTGAATCTTTGAATCTGCAGGATGAAGGGCTAACTGTCATTCTTGTTGTTGGCGTAAACGGTGTTGGTAAAACAACATCCATTGGCAAACTTGCCCATCAGATGAAAGAAGAAGGGAAGGAAGTAGTCCTCGCAGCTGGTGATACTTTCCGCGCTGGAGCAATTGAGCAGCTTGAAGTATGGGGAGAGCGGGCCGGAGTAGGAGTCATAAAACATAAAGAAGGAAGCGATCCCGCAGCTGTAATCTATGATGGCATTCAGGCAGCCAAATCAAGAAAAGCGGATGTGCTTATATGTGATACTGCTGGGCGACTTCAAAACAAAGTGAATCTTATGAATGAACTTGAAAAGGTTAGACGTGTCATTGAGCGTGAAGTACCTGGAGCTCCTCATGAAACTTTGCTCGTGCTCGACGCAACTACAGGTCAGAATGCACTTAGCCAAGCCAAGACATTTGGTCAAGCTGCAAATGTTACAGGTATTATTTTGACAAAGTTGGATGGAACAGCGAAAGGCGGGATTGTTCTTGCCATTCGACATGAAATGCATATTCCAGTTAAGTATGTCGGGCTTGGTGAGAAAATGGAGGACTTACAGCCGTTTGATGCTGAAGGGTTTGTTTATGGGTTGTTCGCTGACATGCTTGATGAAGAGTCAGTTGAAAAGGAAGAAGAAGCTTAATAAAGAGTATTTACTTGACAGTTAATCCTACTTTTCGCTATTGTAATTGTATTGCAAATCCAAGAGGTGCATAAATATGCTTGAAAAGACAACGTATATTAACGCTCTGTTTGATTTTTATCAGGCGTTGCTTACACCGAAACAGCGC
Source organism: Aciduricibacillus chroicocephali (assembly GCF_030762805.1). Taxonomy (NCBI): domain Bacteria; kingdom Bacillati; phylum Bacillota; class Bacilli; order Caryophanales; family Bacillaceae; genus Aciduricibacillus; species Aciduricibacillus chroicocephali. The sequence continues at coordinate 1,133,898 of NZ_CP129113.1, forward strand.
AATTATATGGAAATGTATTATGCCGAAGATTATTCCCTTGGCGAGATATCCGAAGACAGCCAAGTCTCCAGACAAGCTGTATATGACAATATTAAACGTACTGAAGCCATTCTTGAGACATATGAAGAAAAGCTTCGTCTCTATGAAAAGTTCAAGAAACGGACAGAGCTTATTGACAAGCTTGAAATAGACCGTTTGAACATGTCAGATGAGGAATTTGAACATTTAATCTCCAGGTTGAGAGAATTGGATTAAGGGGGGATTCGAAAAATGGCATTTGAAGGTTTGGCCGACCGGCTGCAAAATACAATTAAAAAGATAACTGGCAAAGGAAAAGTATCCGAAGCTGACGTCAAAGAAATGACCCGGGAAGTCCGGCTTGCTCTTCTGGAAGCTGACGTTAACTTTAAAGTAGTTAAAGATCTGATCGGGCGTATTAAAGAGCGTGCGATTGGCCAGGAAGTTATGGAGAGCCTAACACCGGGTCAACAAGTTATTAAAGTTGTAAAAGAAGAACTGTCAGATTTGATGGGTGGCGAGCAGAGCAAAATTGCTGTAAGTGATCGCCCCCCTACTGTCATTATGATGGTTGGTCTTCAAGGGGCAGGTAAAACAACGACAACCGGCAAGCTCGCAAATTATCTGCGTAAGAAACAAAATCGCTCTCCACTCCTGGTTGCTTGCGATATTTACCGTCCGGCTGCCATTAAACAGCTGGAAACGCTCGGTGCTCAGCTTGATATGCCTGTTTTCTCAATGGGCACAGATGTCAAACCGGCTGAAATTGTTCAGGAGGCATTGAAAGAAGCGAAGGCGAATCATAATGACTATGTCTTAATTGATACGGCAGGGCGTCTTCATATTGATGAAGAGCTTATGGGTGAATTGCAGGAAGTTCGAGAAGTGGCGAAGCCTGAAGAGATTTTCCTCGTTGTTGATGCAATGACCGGTCAGGATGCAGTGAACGTTGCTGAGAGCTTCAATGAACAGCTTGATGTAACTGGTGTAGTCTTGACTAAGCTTGACGGTGATACACGTGGCGGGGCTGCACTTTCTATAAAAGCAGTTACCGGAAAACCGATTAAATTTGCCGGGATGGGCGAAAAACTTGATGCTCTTGAGCCGTTCCACCCGGAGCGTATGGCTTCGCGTATTCTTGGTATGGGCGATGTGCTTACCCTGATTGAGAAGGCACAATCAAACATAGATGAGAAGCAGGCCAAGGAACTGGAAGAAAAGATGCGAAACATGAGCTTCACTTTTGATGACTTCCTTGAACAGATGAGTCAGGTGAAGAAGATGGGTCCGCTTGAAGATCTTATGTCTATGATTCCGGGAGCGGGGAAAATCAAAGGCTTGAAGAACGCTCAGATTGATGAAAGGCAGCTTAGTCATATTGAGGCAATCATTCAATCAATGACTAAACAAGAACGTATTGATCCGAATATTATCAATGCTAGCCGCCGCAAGCGTATTGCTGTTGGTTCGGGAACTTCCGTCTCCCAAGTAAACCGGCTAATCAAGCAGTTTAATGATATGAAGAAGATGATGAAGCAAATGACGAACATGACAAAGGGCAAAAAGGGCAAGGGATTCAAACTTCCTTTCATGTAATGTAAAAAACCTTTACAGACTTCGTTCTTTCTGCTAGAATAAAAAAATGTGATCATGATTAAATTTTTGGAGGTATATTATAATGGCAGTAAAAATTCGTTTGAAGCGCATGGGTTCTAAAAGAAAACCTTTCTATCGTATTGTAGTAGCAGATTCACGTTCACCACGTGATGGTCGTCTAATCGAGCAAATCGGCACATACAACCCGATTACAAGCCCAGCTGATGTAACAATCGATGAAGCAAAAGCAATTGACTGGATGGCAAAAGGCGCACAGCCAAGCGACACAGTTCGCAACTTGTTCTCCAAGCAAGGTATTCTTAAGAAGTTCCACGAACAGAAGAACCAGAAGTAATTGCAGTTCAGCGCAGCGATGAAATCTCTCGTTGAATCGATTGTGAAGCCGCTGGCAGTTTATCCTGATGTGGTTTCGATTGAAATGATTGAAACCGATGGAAAGCTGACTTGCCAATTGCTCGTCCATCGGGAGGATGCTGGCAAAATCATCGGCAGAAACGGACGGATTGCCAAAGCAATCCGCAAGGTGATGGAAGCAAGTGCACCTGATATGAAGGTATACTTGGATATAAAGAAATGGGAAGGGACCGAATGAGGCCTTTCCCATTTTCCTTTTTAAGAGCTCTTTTGGTATAATTGTAACAATTGCCAATGAGAGAGCGAGGTTCTGACTATGAACATTATGAAAAAGGTTCTCATCAAGCAAGTAGTAACAGAGCACAGCAAAGCAGCTATGAGGAAGAAGTTCATCAATCATAAATTGCAGCTTGAACAAGAGTGTCAACAACTCCGATTCGAACAGCGTAAATTGGAAAATAAGCCGGGACTCAGTAAAAAAGAGATCGCAAGGCGCTTTCAGTCCGAAATCGGCAGGAGACAAGATGAAATCAGGATTACTGAATTTAAGACTGAACAGTTGGATATCCTTCCTGATGGAATGGAAATGATTGAACGGGAAGTTGAAGCTCTTGTTGAAGTCAGTCCGGGAATGCAATGGGATGAGCTGATGGAACCCGGTGCCATCGTTGTAAAAGACGGTATTGTAATCAGAGTTGAAAGCGGCAGGTGAAGGGCAGATGGAAATGGAACTATTAAATGCAGGGAAAATTGTTAATACTCATGGAATTCGCGGCGAAGTTAAAGTACTGCGGATCAGCGATTTTGATGACAGATTTAAGCCAGGTAATATTCTTTATTTAGAAGGTCCTGATAAGGAAGTTCAGCAGGTTACGGTAACTGCTCATAGAGTCCATAAAGGTTTTGATCTTATCTGTTTCAAGGAGTTTGGCAATATTAATGAAGTAGAAAAATTTAAAGGTTCTTACTTAAAGATACCGAAGACAATGCTTGAAGAGCTTCCTGATAATGAATTCTACTATCATGAAATTATTGGTTGCTCCGTATTTCTTCCAAATGGCGAGGAACTTGGTAAGGTAAAAGAGATCCTTTCGCCTGGGGCAAATGATGTATGGGTCATCCAGCGTCCTCACGGAAAGGATCAACTAATTCCTTATATTGAAGAGGTCGTTAAAAGTGTTGACCCGACAAGAAAACGGATTGAAATAGAACCAATGGAAGGATTGCTCGACTGATGCATATTGACATTTTGACATTGTTTCCAGGCATGTTTGATGGAGTGTTAAACGAGTCCATCCTAAAAAAAGCTCGTGAAAAAGGCAAATACAGCTGTGATCTAGTCGACTTCCGGAATTTCACCGAGAATAAGCACAACAAAGTTGATGATTACCCATTTGGCGGAGGAGCCGGGATGGTTCTAGCCCCTCAGCCTATCTTTGACTGTGTAGAATCGGTCACGAAAAAACGGGAGACGAAGCCTCGGATTATTCTTATGTGCCCGCAAGGTGAGCGGTACAATCAGCGTAAAGCAGAAGAACTGGCACGGGAAGAGCATCTTATTTTCCTATGTGGCCATTATGAGGGCTATGATGAGCGAATTCGTGAACATCTTGTAACGGACGAAATATCTATTGGGGATTATGTACTTACAGGAGGAGAACTAGGGGCAATGGTCGTTGTAGACAGTGTTGTAAGACTGCTTCCTGATGCACTGGGTAATTCTGAATCTGCGGTCGAGGATTCATTCTCGACGGGCCTTCTTGAGCATCCTCATTATACGAGACCCGCTAACTTCCGTGGAATGAAAGTACCAGAAGTCCTTACTAGTGGAAACCATGCACATATTGAAGAGTGGCGCATGCGTGAATCGCTCAGGCGTACACTTGAAAGACGTCCTGACCTGCTTGAAGAAGGCAATTTGACTGACTTGCAGAAAACTGTGCTTGCTAAGTTGAAAAACGAGCAATAAAATTGTCTCTTTTGTATTGTGTCAAGCCTCATCGTATGTTATATTAATTGATGTATTTGTTGTAAATAAACGATGTTCCGCTGTCATCTAACTTATATGGCAAGAGCATTGGTTTGGAAGGAGAAAAGCAGATGCAAACACTAATTGAAAGCATCACAAAAGATCAGCTTCGTACAGATCATCCGGAATTTCGCGCAGGGGACACTGTAAAGGTCCACGTTAAGGTTGTCGAGGGCAGCCGCGAGCGTATCCAGGTTTTCGAAGGTGTTGTAATCAAACGCCAAAACGGTGGAATCAGTGAAACATTCACAGTAAGAAAGATTTCTTACGGTGTTGGTGTTGAACGTACATTCCCAGTACACTCCCCGCGTGTCGATAAAATCGAAGTAACACGCAAAGGACGCGTACGCCGTGCGAAATTGTACTACTTGCGCAACCTTCGTGGTAAAGCTGCAAGAATCAAAGAACGCCGGTAATGAAACAAAAAGGAGCTTAGCATGGACATGCAAAGCTCCTTTTTTTAATGGGAGCAACCGCTTTCAAACAACTAAAATATGATCGAACCAAGGAGGTCGCTCATGACTGAAACGAAGAACAAAAACGAGTGGTGGGAATGGATCAAGGCAATTTTAATTGCTCTTGTTATATTTGGTGTTGTAAAGATCTTTCTATTCGAACCAATTGTAGTGGATGGCCCTTCGATGCAGCCGACCCTTCACAATCGTGACCATATGATAGTGAACAAGATTGGATATAAGATTGGTGAACCGCATCGTTTTGACGTCATTGTTTTTCACGCTTCTGATAAAAAAGATTTTATAAAACGTGTCATTGGACTTCCAGGAGACCACGTTGCCTATAAAGACAACCAACTTTATATAAATGGGAAGAAAAAAAATGAGCCGTTTTTTGACAAATTGAAAGATAGACCGCTTACAAATGATTTTCAGCTTGAAGATCTGCCAGGAGCATATGAAACGATTCCGAAAGGTTATGTGTTTGTACTTGGTGATAACCGTACGAACTCTACTGATTCACGGATAATCGGTCTTATTCCGATGGATAAGATAGTCGGTAAAACGAGTGTTATCTACTGGCCAATAAACCGAATGCAAATTTTGGGGGAATAAAAAATGACAATTCAATGGTTCCCGGGACATATGGCCAAGGCAAGACGGGAAGTTTCTGAAAAATTAAAGCTCGTCGATTTTGTCATTGAACTTGTTGACGCCCGTGCACCTGCCTCAACCGAAAATCCAATGTTGAAGGAAGTAATCAAAGATAAGCCAAAACTTGTCGTCATGATGAAGAGAGATCTTGCTGATGAGGAAATGACGAGACGCTGGCTTGATTTTTATGAGAATTCGGCGCGTGCCATCTCCATTGATGCTAACAATAAAATGGATATAAAAAAACTGATCCAAATGGCTAAACAACTTGGTGATGACAAAATGGAAAAACTTCAAAAAAAGGGTATCCAGCCACGACCTGCTCGAGCAATGATCGTCGGAATTCCTAACGTAGGGAAATCGACTCTGATCAACCGACTTGTCAACAAAAAGGCAGCAAAAACAGGTGACCGCCCTGGTATTACGAAGCAACAACTTTGGGTGAAAGTAGGAAATGATTTTGAGCTTCTTGATACACCAGGTATTCTATGGCCGAAATTCGAAGATGAAGAGGTAGCGTATCGACTTGCTGCGATTGGTACTATTAAAGATCAGCTTCTGCCGCTTCAGGATGTAGCTGCTCATGTAATCACGTATGGTCAAGAACATTATGAGCATATGATAGAAGAACGCTATGGAATTACAAGTGACATGCACGATATGTGGGATATATTTACACTCATTGGCAAGAAGTTTGGTGCGCTTGAAAGCGGCGGCCATGTCAATTTTGAAAAAGTAGCGAATATTGTGCTTCGCGATCTTCGGACAGGTAGACTTGGCAAAATTACTCTCGAACAAGTTTAGGCTTAAAAAACAGTCTGCTTATGACGATATAAAGTACAGGTGAAATTATGGAGAAAAAATCAATTTCAGAAATTAAGACATTGCTGGAAGAAAAGCCGCCTAGTGCGGCTTTTCTTGCACAATTAAAAGAAGATCCGCGCAAAGGTGTACAGCAAATTCTTACAAAGCTGCAGAAAAAGCAGGAAAAAGAAACGGAACTGCGCAACCAATTTATACAGATGTGCCTATTTGAGAATCGGCAGAGGGAAAGAGGATACCGTTTTATTGCGGGTATCGATGAGGCAGGCCGCGGTCCTCTCGCAGGTCCTGTGACAGCAGCAGCCGTTATTCTTCCGGAAGGTTTCTTTTTGCCGGGTTTGAATGATTCAAAAAAACTTACTGAGAAACAAAGGGACCATTATGCTGCAGTTATAAAAGAAGAGGCTGTTTCTTGGCATGTTTCAGTCATTGAAGCAGGGGAGATTGACCGAATCAATATATTTGAAGCTACAAAAAAAGCAATGCTTACAGCAATTGAGCGCTTGCAGCCTGAGCCGGAATTTTGCTTGATAGATGCAGTACGACTTACATATCTCCGCTGTCCCTCGGAGTCAATTGAAAAGGGAGATGCAAGAAGTGTTTCGATTGCTGCCGCGAGTATTTTGGCAAAAACGGAGCGCGACCGCATTATGCTAGCGTTGCATGAAATCTATCCCCAATATAGATTTGATTCCAATAAAGGCTACGGAACAAAAGACCATCTTGAAGGTCTTGCGAAGTTCGGCCCTTCTCCATGTCATCGCCAATCTTTCTCGCCGGTAGCACAGGCGACAACAATACACCAAAAAGGATGAGCGTGATGAGCCACAATCGCATAACCGGCCAGCCGGTTCAAGGGACCACTACTTTACAGACAAAAGAAGTGTCTCTCCGAACTGGTCAAATTGTTGATGGCAAAGTTGCCAAATTGTATCCAAACCAAAAAGCCCTAATACAGATCGGTGGCAAACAAATGGTTGCACAGCTTGAGACAGGGCTTTCAGTTGGTGAACGCTATCATTTTCAAGTGAGTGTTGAGGAAGGAACGGTTTTCCTTAAGGTGATAGGAGAGCAGTCTTCCAGGGACACTGAACAGAATATTGCCAACCTTTTGACCAAACTTGGTTTACAGTCAGGCAAGGCTGAACTTGCCTTGACAAAAAACCTCTTGAATTCCCATATTCCTGTCGAAAAAGAACAGTTACGACAGGCGTTTGCCTTATTAAAAGAAGCTCCGGATAAAATAGCTGCTGCTGAATTGATCAAAACGATGGTTGGCAGCAGAATTCCTCTAACAAAAGACATATTCCTCGCATTGTTTATGAAAGAGACAAAAGGGCTAAATGAAGTTGTGAGGCAAGCGCTTTCACAATTTGTGAAGGCGGCAGAATCACAATCCCAAATAAAGCCCGGTAATCTCCTGGAAGATAGCAAGCAGTTGAAGGGTGGCACACTTTGGGAAAGACTTCAGAACAAATTCGCTGAGACAGTCAGTAACAGCAAAACTGGTCTGAACATCCCTCAAGCACGTAATGCCACATTGACGGATGGCACCCTGATTACAAGCCAGTCAAAGGCGTTAACTTCAGCGATTGAAATGCTGGAAAGGATGTCAAGCCGTCCTCACTTTATGACGTCGCTGACCGTTAAGCAACTCACTCCGCTTCTGACGGAAAATACGGCATTATTTAATGCTGTTAAGGAAGCTGGTTTAATTAACGGTGAAACTACTTTTTCTACATGGAAAAGCGAGTGGACATCGTTCATCCAGAGAAATGCCTCTACTTTTAAGGAAGCGACTCCGTTATCTTTAGAGATGCTTTCTGGAAAAGAAAATGTACTTAATGTGAATGGGCAAACTGCAAGTACATTGTTCAAATCCTTGCAAACTGGAATCTCATCAATAACCAATGAAGTCCAGACCAAAGAGCCGCAACTGCAAGCCTTGCAGCAGAGCCCTCTGGAAAAAGTCCAGCAGACACCAATTGGATCGGAACAGAGAACTATTAACTCCGATGGTTCTCCGACTCGTTTTCCACTGCCTTTTAACTTGTCAGAAAAAGAAATTGCCCTGGCGCTGGACAAGTGGATTGGAGTGAAATCAGCTCAACAAACAGCTGCAAGCAGCCTTTTATCTGAGTATGGACAGGAGCTGCGTAATGCTGCATCTACAAATCAATCATTGCCTCAAAACGTCGTTGGAAAATTGGCGCAGGATGTTGAACAGAAACTGTTGCCTTTGCTTCCGGCCAAAGCAGCAGCTGCGATAAAGGAGCAATTGGATAGAAACCCGCAAATGGTTGAAAAACTCATTGCTACGCTAGAAAAGTTTACAGCCCTTAAAACAGATTTAACTCAGCTTGAAAAAATTCACACAAAGCTCCAATCCGGAACATTATTTACTCAACCACAGCCTAAAGAGCAGTTTCTTGGTGCTATCAGGCTAATGATTGATGAAACAGGGCTTACTCATGAAGAGAATATTTTCAGAGGAGAGACAAGCAAAGTGTCTCAAGATTTGAAGTCACAATTACTCCTATTGGATAAAGCTCCTGGCCAGCCGTCGCAAGTTCAAGAAGCGGGCAGGCAAATGCTTCAATTCATCAATGGCTTACAATTACAGTCAGTTTCTCAGTCCGAACACTTAATCCAAGCCTCAATGATGCTTCCAGGAGGAGCACTTGGACTTGAAAGCGATGCCCGTCTCGACTTTGAAGGGAAAAAAGATAAAAATGGGGCGATTAACCCTGAATTTTGCAGAATCCTTTTCTACCTAGACTTGCAAAATCTCGAAGAAACGATTGTCGATATGAATGTGAATAAAGGGAATGTCTCCGTTACGGTTTATAACGATCATGATCTTATTTCTTCTGTTGCTAGAAGGTTCGTACCCCTGCTGGAAAAAGGACTTGAAGAGATGGATTATAAGCTTGCTAGCATTAGCATTAAATCCAGATCGGCAAGAGAACAGGTCGATCGTTCTTCAAATAGTGCTGCTAGTGTCGTACAGCGAGGTAATAAATCCGGAAAGGTGGATTACCGCATATGAATGAGCAGCGAAAAAAAGCAGTAGCGCTCAAATATGATACTCAGCAGCATACCGCTCCTAAGGTTGCGGCTACGGGAAAAGGGCTTACGGCTGAGAATATTATCCAAAAAGCGAAAGAGAGCAATGTACCGATTATGGAAGATGCTTCGCTTGTTGAATTGCTTGGGAAATTGGATATCAATCAAGCAATTCCAGAAGAACTTTATCAGGCAGTTGCTGAAGTGTTTGCCTACATTTACAAGACAGACCAGGACATAGGCCGCAAAAAACATTCATGATTAATGAAGTAATGTCATAAAGTATAGTTCAGAGTTTCAACCTTTCATTATGTTTCAGAAAGCAGGAGATACGGATGAACATACATGAATATCAGGCGAAAGAAATATTAAAAAGTAAAGGTATTCCCGTGCCGATCGGCTTTCCTGCAATGACAAAGGAAGAAGCCGACAATGCCATTGATGGTATGGATGCACAGGTCATAGTTGTAAAAGCACAAATTCATGCAGGCGGCAGAGGAAAAGCTGGCGGGGTCAAAATCTGTCATACGAAGGAAGATGCAAAGGCGGCCGCTGCTGAGCTGCTGGATAGAGAGCTTATTACGAAGCAGACAGGTCCAGTAGGAAAAGTAGTTCGCAGATTGCTAATTGAAGAAGGCTGCGAAATAGAGCGTGAATTTTACTTAAGTGTGGCAATGGATCGTTCTCAATCGAAAATTGTTTTAATCGGCTCTGCAGCAGGTGGAATGAATATAGAAGAAATAGCCAAAAAAGAACCAGAGAAAATTTGCCGCGAAACAGTGGACCCGGCATTTGGACTCTCGGATTTCCAGGCACGCCGCCTTGCGTTTGCGATGGGATTGCCCGCAGCTTTGGCGAGAAGTGGAGCTAGTTTTATAACGAAGCTTTACAAGTTATTCGTTGATCACGATTGTACTATTGCAGAAATTAACCCTCTAATTGTTACTAAGGGTAACGAGCTAGTAGCCTTGGACGCTAAGTTGAGTTTTGATGATAACGCATTGTATAGACACCCTGAACTGAATGAGCTGAAGGATGAAACTGAAGAGAATCAGCGTGAAAAGGAAGCGGCCGAACACGAACTCAGCTATATTGCATTAGATGGCAATATTGGCTGTATGGTTAACGGAGCAGGACTTGCAATGGCTACCATGGATATTATTCGTCATCATGGTGGTACACCGGCAAATTTCCTTGATGTTGGTGGAGATGCTACAGTAGAAAAAGTAACTGAAGCATTTAAGATCATTTTGAAAGATCGGAATGTGAAGGGGATTTTTGTTAACATTTTTGGCGGCATTATGAAATGTGACATCATTGCATCTGGGATTGTTGAAGCAGCAAGAGCTACAAACCTTCAGCTGCCACTCGTTGTCAGATTAGAAGGGACAAATTCTGTAGAAGGGAAAAGAATTCTTTCTGAATCTGATTTAACGATCATTCCGGCTGATTCGCTTGGTGGAGGAGCAGGAAAAATTGTATCACTTGTCCGTTGATATATGTTCATTCAATGTTTGTTTGAGCATTCCTGGAAAGGGTGGATGTCATGAGCATTTTGATCAACCGAGATACTAGAGTGATTGTACAGGGGATAACAGGATCTGCCGCTCATTTTCATGCAGAACAAATGCTTGATTACGGTACCAAAATCGTTGCAGGTGTGACACCAGGAAAAGGCGGCAAAAATGTGCTCGATATACCTGTTTACAATACAGTAAGAGAAGCACAGGATAAAAGCAATGCCGACGCTTCAGTTATCTATGTACCAGCTCCGTTTGCAGCTGATGCAATTATGGAGGCAGCAGAAGCTGGCATTAAACTGCTCATTTGCATAACAGAGCATATACCTGTGTTGGACATGATTAAAGCAAAGACCTTTGTTAAAGAAAAGGGTGCCATTTTAATTGGTCCAAATTGTCCAGGAGTTATTACGCCGGAAGAGTGTAAAATTGGCATTATGCCCGGACATATACACAAAAAAGGTTCTGTTGGGGTTGTTTCTCGTTCTGGTACATTGACCTATGAGGCTGTACATCAGCTGACTGAACATGGTCTGGGCCAATCTACTGCTGTAGGAATCGGGGGAGATCCTGTAAGTGGGACTCATTTTATCGATATTCTGCAGGCTTTTGAGAATGATAGCGAAACAACTGCTGTTCTCATGATTGGTGAAATTGGCGGTACACAGGAAGAAGAAGCGGCTTATTGGATCAGGGACAATATGACGAAGCCAGTCGCTTGTTTTATTGCGGGAAAAACTGCACCACCTGGGAAGAGAATGGGGCATGCAGGCGCCATTATAAGCGGTGGCAAGGGTACGGCAGCAGATAAAATTAAAACTTTAAAAGAATGCGGTATTACAGTTGCAGAATCTCCGGCAGAGATGGCCGACGCATTAATTAAAGCGATGAGTTTAGCGAAATCTTGAATAAAAAAATTACTTTTTAGCACTGAAAGAGGACAGCAATTTGTCCTTTTTTCAGTGCTTTTTGGTTGTTTTTCACTTTGCGATCAATCAAATTTCTGATTTTGTATTTTTTTCAATACGTGTGCGATCCGGTAAAATCATTGAAAGGAATTTATGGAAAAGAGGAATCTTTGAATGCGGTATAGAATGATACATATGATGAGATGCAGAGGAATGACGAGGCGACTTGCCAGAATTATTTTACAAGATGATCGAGAGTTGCAGCGGGTTTATGAGCTGAGTTCAAAGGATATAACCAACTTGTATAATCTAGCACCTGAGCGGGCCAACAAGCTTCATTCGGATTTGCATTGCATGAGATTGCAAGAACAGATTCGGGAAGAACAGAAGCGTATTAAAATATTAACGTGGTTTGACCGCGAGTATCCTCCCTTGCTGCGATTAATAAAAGATGCTCCGCTCATCCTTTACGTTTTAGGTCGTGACCATCTGTTAATACAGCCAGCAATCAGTGTTATTGGAACACGTAATCCGTCGGCAGGGAGCTCTCATAAAACAGCTGCGATTGTTGATCCACTTACAAAGGCAGGCTTTTGCATTGTAAGCGGGCTTGCGAGTGGAATAGATGCCCAGGCACATGAACGCGCTCTTACTGTAGGAGGAAAGACAATCGCTGTACTAGGCTCAGGTTTTAACTACATTTATCCGCGAAATCATCTGCCTCTTTCAAAAATGATTGCCAATACTGGTTTACTGCTATCTGAATATCCCCCGGATACTCCGCCGAAAAAGTATCATTTTCCAGAAAGAAACAGGATTATTAGTGGGCTATCCTTCGGAGTTGTTGTAATAGAAGCACTTTCAAGAAGCGGTACAATGATTACAGTAGATCAGGCACTTGATCAGGGAAGGGAGGTTTATGCCATGCCAGATTCCCTGTTTCTTCCTCAATCTGCAGGTTGTCACGACTTGATTGGGCAAGGCGCGAAGCTTGTTACATGTGGGTCAGATATCACTAAGGACTGGGTGGATTTTGGGGCAAGGCAGTATGAACCTCATCTTAAGCACTTTGTGCATACATTTGACAAAAGTGATTGATGTATTTACTATTAGTGAAGATTTCCAAATATATTACAGGAACCTCAATTGGGAGGCATTTGATATGTCAGATTATCTGGTAATCGTGGAATCGCCTGCAAAAGCGAAGACGATCGAACGATACCTTGGAAAGAAATATACAGTGAAAGCATCTATGGGGCATGTCATCGATTTGCCTAAGAGCCAAATGGCTGTGGATGTTGAAGATGGCTATAAACCGAAATATATTACGATTCGCGGAAAAGGCGATATCCTAAAAGACTTGAAGAAATCCGCAAAAAAAGCGAAAAAAATATATCTAGCGGCTGACCCCGACAGAGAAGGGGAAGCAATTGCCTGGCATCTTGCCCATGCATTGAATGTAGATGAAGATTCCGATTGTCGTGTTGTATTTAATGAAATTACTAAAGATGCAATAAAGGAGTCTTTCAAACATCCGAGGTCAATTAATAAAGATCTTGTAGATGCTCAACAGGCGCGTCGTATTCTTGACCGGCTTGTCGGTTATAATATCAGTCCATTATTATGGAAGAAAGTGAAGAAAGGCTTAAGTGCTGGCCGAGTTCAGTCGGTGGCCGTTAAGATGATCATCGACCGAGAACGGGAAATCGAGAACTTCGAACCTGAAGAGTATTGGTCTATCGAAGCACTGTTTGAAAAAGATGGTGAAAACTTTGAAGGCAGCTTCTATGGCATAAACGGTAAAAAGCATGATCTTAAGACAGAAGACGATGTCAAGGAAATCATGAATGCTATGTCTGGAAGCAAGTTTGACATCAGTAAGGTAAACAAAAGAGAACGTAAGAGAAATCCATCACTTCCATTTACAACTTCATCTCTCCAGCAGGAGGCTGCACGCAAGCTGAACTTCCGAGCCAAGAAAACGATGATGGTAGCTCAGCAGCTTTACGAAGGAATTGACCTTGGGAGAAAAGCCGGAGGAATTACAGGTCTTATCACGTACATGCGTACAGACTCTACACGTATTTCTGAGACGGCAAAAGCTGAAGCACGCGGTTTCATCGAGGAACAATATGGAAAAGAATACCTCGGTACGAAAACTGGAAGCGGGAAGCAGAAGGAGGGCGCACAGGATGCACACGAAGCAGTACGCCCTACATCAGTCTCTAGGACACCACAATCACTGAAAGGCATCCTTTCCAATGACCAATTGAAACTTTATAAATTGATCTATGAACGTTTCCTTGCAAGCCAGATGGCGTCAGCAATTATGGATACGATGACAGTCCATTTGCTAAATGGCGAAGTTGAATTCCGGGCAACTGGCTCAAAGGTCAAGTTCAAAGGCTTTATGAAAGTATATGTCGAAGGCAGTGATGATAATAAAAAGGAAGAGGAAAAATTCCTTCCACAGCTTGAAGAAGGCATGACCGCTGATGCTAAGGAAATCAACCCGAATCAGCATTTCACGCAGCCGCCTCCAAGATATACAGAAGCAAGGCTTGTAAAGACTATGGAAGAGCTTGGAATTGGTAGACCGTCCACATACGCGCCAACGCTTGACACAATTCAGCGCCGTGGTTACGTGAGCATGGATAATAAACGTTTCATTCCTACTGAGCTAGGGACGATCGTAAATGAGGTCATGCAGGATTTCTTCCCGGAAATCATTGATGCTGAATTTACTGTAAAAATGGAAGGCGACCTTGATACAGTAGAAGAGGGCAAACTACAATGGATTGATTTGATAGACGGATTTTATCAAGGCTTTTCGAAAAGGCTTGAAAAAGCGGAAATTGAAATGGATAAGATTGAAATCCGTGATGAACCGGCTGGAATCGACTGTGAAGAATGCGGCCATGAGATGGTTTATAAAATGGGACGCTACGGCAAGTTTCTCGCTTGTTCAAACTTCCCAGATTGCCGGAATACGAAGCCAATTCTAAAAGAAATTGGAGTCAAATGTCCGAAATGCAAAGAAGGCAATGTTGTAGAACGAAAATCGAAAAAGCGCCGAGTATTTTATGGGTGTGACCGTTTCCCTGATTGTGACTTTGTATCTTGGGATAAACCAATCGCCCGGCCATGTCCGAAATGTTCAGGCCTGCTTGTTGAGAAGAAAGGCAAGAAGGAAACACAGATTCAATGTGTGGAATGTGACTACAAAGAAGTGGCACAAAAAGCATAAAACAGAGATGAACCCGTCAGCTTAGGCTGACGGGTTTTTGTAAGTTTCAAGCTATAAAAACAGGGAAGTAACTTTCATATAAAAGGAGGAGATTGATTTGCATCTGAAAAAACACTTATTTGTAACAGTAGATACCCAGGAGATTAGAGAGATGTCGATTCCAGAAAGCGGAATTGAATATGAAATCATTGCAGATTATGATGACGTGCAAGAAATTAAGCAACTCTTCCAAGGTCAGAATCGGGAGACTTTTAAAGCTCTTGGTTATTTAAGCAAGCCATTTGATGAATGGGGAGCCGATGATAGACGGGCCGCTTATGATGCAGATCTTATTCTTTTATACAGAAAGATATTTGAAACGGGCACTGAAAAGACAAGAGAAGAAATTAGAGAAATGGGTATATTGGAATAAACAAAAAACGTGAACTAGCATGTTAAATCTGAATGTTTGACTATCGAACCTAGAAGGTTTATAATTCCTTCTTGGTAACATATGAATATGACATAAACAGTTCAAAAGCAGGTATTTTTTTGTGAAGCATGAACTATTTCAGAATCTTGTTACAATTTTGTTAAATTGATTGCACGGCCAATTCCTGTATGTTATGATTTATAGCGTTGAAAATGAGGTGATGCAGTGAAGCCCGTTCACAAATCGGAACTGCAACGGCTATTCAAAGATTATTTGCAAGTTGAGAAGAATGCCTCACCGCATACAGTCCAGGCCTATTTAAAAGACCTTGCTGATTTTTTTCAGTTCATGGATGCGGAAGGCTTACTATTGGAAGATATTGATCAACATTCCACCCGCTTGTTTTTAACTGAATTGTACGAGAGAAAGCTGAGTCGCAGATCGGTGTCGCGTAAGATATCCAGTTTGCGCAGCTTTTTTAGATTTTTGGAACGGGAGAAGGTTGTTTCTGCCAATCCTTTTGTTGTGCTTTCTTTGCCTAAGCAAGATAAGCCTGTGCCAGGTTTCTTGTATGGAGAAGAGCTTGATTCATTGTTCAAAGTAAACGATTTATCAAAACCGCTTGGACAAAGAGATCAGGCTATCCTAGAGACTTTGTATGGAGCAGGGTTGCGAGTCAGTGAGATTGCAGGACTGGAACTGCGTCATCTTGACTTGTCGACATGTACACTACTTGTCAGAGGTAAAGGCAGCAAAGAACGCTATGTGCCTTTTGGTGAATACGCTAGGGTAGCACTTGAGCGCTACATATATCAGGGCCGGGAAGTACTGCTCGGAAAAGCTGAAAAAATTACTGAAATGCTTTTCTTGAATAACCGCGGAGGGGCTCTGACTGAACGGGGTATCAGACTTATTTTGAAAAAAATGGTTGAAAAAACAGCACTTTCAATTCATGTCCATCCTCATAAACTGCGCCATACTTTTGCAACACATTTGCTTAATGAAGGCGCTGATTTACGGTCGGTTCAAGAGCTTCTTGGGCACTCGAGTCTGTCTTCAACGCAAATTTATACGCATGTTACGAAGGACCGGCTGCGTAAAGTATATATGAACAGCCATCCGAGAGCATAATAATTGGAGAGGTGATTTGATTGTCCAATGAGATACATGCGACTACAATATTTGCAATTCAGCATGAAGGCCATGCTGCCATGTGCGGAGACGGCCAAGTGACACTCGGTAATTCTATTGTCATGAAGCATACAGCCAAAAAGGTACGACGTTTATTTAATGGCAAGGTTCTGGCGGGGTTTGCCGGATCAGTTGCCGATGCTTTCACACTATTTGAAAAGTTTGAGGCCAAACTTGAAACGTTCGACGGCAATCTTTCCCGGGCTGCTGTAGAACTAGCGAAAGAATGGAGAAGTGATCAAGTATTGCGCAAGCTTGAAGCAATGCTTATCGTCATGGATGCGGAGAAAATGCTTCTTGTTTCTGGGACGGGTGAAGTAATTGAACCCGATGACGGAATTCTAGCCATTGGTTCCGGCGGCAATTTTGCCTTGAGTGCCGGCAGGGCTTTGAAACAGCATGCCCCACATTTATCGGCGGAAGATATTGCAAAAGCAGCGTTAGGTATCGCAGCAGATATCTGTGTGTTCACGAATCACCAGCTTGTGCTGGAAGTTCTTTAATCAAGGAGGCCGATTGGAATGGCATTGGATTTGACCCCGCGGCAAATTGTTGAACAATTGGATCGTTATATTGTTGGCCAGTCTAAAGCTAAGAAATCTGTGGCAGTTGCGCTTCGTAACAGATACCGAAGAATGAAACTGGAGGGCCAGCTCAAGGAGGAAATCATTCCAAAGAACATTATGATGATGGGTCCTACTGGAGTCGGCAAAACAGAAATTGCCAGACGGTTGGCCAAACTTGCTGGTGCACCATTCATCAAAGTTGAGGCGACCAAGTATACAGAAGTTGGGTACGTAGGGCGCGACGTGGAATCCATGGTTCGTGATCTCGTTGAAATGTCCGTTCGAATGGTTAGAGAGGAAAAAATGGAGAGTGTCCGATCACAAGCTGAGGAAGAGGCGAACAATCGTCTTGTTAAGCTGCTCGTTCCGGAAGCGAAAAAGTCGGCATCAATGAAGAATCCTTTTGAAATGCTTTTTGGCGGGGATTCATACTCTTCTGATCAGGAAGACGAAAAACCAGATGAAGAAATCAGCTCTCGTCGAAATCGTATCAGGCATCAGCTTGAGATGGGCGAACTTGAAGACCATATGGTTACCATTGAGATTGAGGATCAATCGCCATCCTCCATGTTTGATATGCTGCATGGTTCGGGTATGGAGCAAATGGGAATGAATATGAATGACGCCTTTGGTTCGTTTATGCCAAAGCGCCGAAAAAAACGCCGTGTTCCTGTTGCAGAAGCTAGAAAGCTTCTTGCTCAAGAGGAAGCAGCCAAGCTTGTGGATAGTGATGAGGCATCACAGGAAGCTGTACAGCGTGCGGAACAGTCAGGGATCATTTTCATTGATGAAATTGATAAGATTGCTGCCAAAGGTGAACAAAGTGCTAATGTTTCAAGAGAAGGAGTTCAGCGGGATATACTGCCAATTGTTGAAGGCTCCACTATCACAACAAAATATGGTCCGGTAAGAACCGAGCATATGCTGTTTATTGCGGCTGGGGCGTTCCATATGGCAAAACCTTCTGATCTTATCCCCGAGCTACAAGGTCGCTTCCCAATCCGAGTTGAGCTGGATAAACTATCTATTGAAGACTTTCAGCGTATACTTAGAGAACCTTCGAACGCTCTGTTGAAACAATATGCAGCATTGTTGGAAACTGAGGGGATAAATATAATCTTTACTGACGAAGCTATAGAAAGAATTGCACAAATTGCTCATGAAGTTAATCAGGAGACCGACAATATTGGCGCAAGGAGACTTCACACAATATTGGAAAAACTTTTGGAAGACCTTTCTTTTGAAGCGCCGGATATTCATATGTCAGAAATAAAGATCACCGCATCTTATGTTGATGACAAATTAAATGACATAGCAAGAAACAAAGATTTAAGCCGCTTTATTTTATAGAAGGCTATAAGCCGGCAGCAAGCTGAAAACGGCTTACTGTAAAAATGGAGGAAATTAAAATGGAATTGCTCACACGAACTAGAAAAATCAATGCCATGCTGCAAAAATCAGCAGGCAAACCAGTAAACTTTACAGAAATGGCAGCATCACTAAGAGATGTTATCGCAGCGAATGTATTTGTAGTAAGTCGTAGAGGTAAGCTGCTCGGTTTTGCAATTAACCAGGAAATTGAAAATGAGCGTATGACAAAGATGCTTGAAGATCGTCAATTCCCTGAAAACTACACAGAAGACCTTTTCTCTGTCCATGAAACAACTGCAAATCTCGATATAGAGAATCGTCACACTGTTTTCCCTATTGAAAACCGCGAGCTTTTCAAAAATTCATTGACTACTATTGTTCCAATTATTGGTGGCGGTGAACGTCTTGGTACGCTGATTTTGGGCCGTCTAAATGACAGCTTTGAAGAGGACGATCTTATTCTGGCTGAATACGGTGCTACAGTTGTAGGCATGGAAATTCTTCAAGAAAAAGCTGCTGAAATTGAAACAGAGGCACGTAGCAAGGCAGTTGTACAAATGGCAATTGGTTCCCTCTCTTATAGTGAGCTTGAAGCGATTGACCATATTTTTGAAGAGTTGAACGGTAAGGAAGGTTTGCTTGTTGCAAGTAAAATTGCTGACCGTGTAGGGATTACTCGCTCTGTGATTGTTAACGCACTTCGCAAACTTGAAAGTGCCGGTGTGATTGAATCACGCTCGCTAGGAATGAAAGGTACTTACATTAAAGTGTTGAATGACAAATTCCTCGTAGAATTAGAAAAACTTCGTTCAAAATAATGACAAAAACTCCGCATAGGAAAATATGCGGAGTTTTTTATTTTTATATCTTTATGTTATTGAGTCATAAATTGGTATATTATAATAGTACCTAGTGTTAGTAAAAAATCCCTAAGAAATAAAGGGCAAAACTTGCAACAAATGTAGAAAAATCTGATGCATCTTTATAAATTAGATGATATAGTATCTATGGACTTGTTATTCATTTTTTTGTGTGGGTATATGGTAAGTGGACTTATTAAATTTGGAAATTCTAAAGGAAAATTACTGAGTTTTGAAGAATTAATAACTATATAGGGAATTTAGGTTCAGGACTAAGGGTGGTAATGATTATGGATTTATTTAGCGGAACAATCCAAAAACTGCAGAATTCACTCGATTATTCGGCAGCGCGAAACAACGCAATAAGCAATAATATTGCAAATGTCGACACGCCGGGTTATAAGGCGAAAGATGTCGCTTTTAAGGATGTACTAAAAGGTGAACTAGACTCGATTTCTGCTAAGAGGACGGATTCAAGGCATTTTCAATTCAGCAACACAGAGCTTGAAGGGTATCGGACTTTCCAAAAAAATGGATCTATGTATAACAATAATGAGAATAATGTGGATATAGACAAAGAAATGACAGAGTTGGCGAAGAACCAAATATATTATCAAACATTGGTAGATCGGATTAGCGGCAAGTTTAAATCAATGCAAAACGTATTGAGAGGTGGAAACTGATCATGTCGATTTTTGGAGGTATTAATACAAGTGCCAGTGCATTGACGGCCCAAAGACTCAGGATGGATGTCGTTTCTTCAAACTTAGCGAACGCAAATACAACTCGAGCTACTAAGGCGGAAGACGGAACAGCAATTCCTTATCGCAGAAAAATGGTAGCTTTAGCACCAACAGAACAGAGCTTCAGTTCTTATTTAAATAGAGCAAAAGGAGCCAGCACAGGAACACAGGGTGTAAAAGCGACAAGAATAAAAGAGGACGAGACACCATTTAAACTGGTATACAACCCCGGCCATCCTGATGCAAATGCTGACGGATATGTCGAAATGCCGAATGTGGATCCACTAAAGGAAATGGTGGACCTTATGAGTGCAACTCGTTCCTATGAGGCAAATGTCACGGCAATGAATGCAACTAAAGGAATGCTGATGAAAGCTTTGGAAATAGGGAAGTAATACTGTGAAACAATGAAATTAGAAAGGTGGATTAAATTGATTCAATCTGTATTGAATGAGGGTGTAACAGGAATTCAGCCTGGGGGTATAAATGGTAGTTCAAAAGTTAAATCTGGAGGTTCAGATTTTGGACAAATGCTTAAATCTGCCATTGAAAAGGTAAATGATGCACAAACAGAATCAGATATGAAAACAGAAGCTTTTGCCAGTGGCAAAATTGAAAATCTGCATGATGTCATGATTGCTTCCCAAAAAGCGAGCATCATGATGGAAACGGCAGTACAAATGCAGAAAAAAGCAATTGACGCCTACAATGAAATTATGAGAATGCAAGTATAATGTCTGCAAAGTGCCAGTTGCAATCAGCCTGGCCATACATAGCAGAGAGTTTGACCAAATAAGCAGCATTGCCTAGTTTCACGGAGGGAACCAATGAAAGAGAAGCTGATATTATACAAAAATAAATTAAAAGATATATGGACAAATCGCTCCAAAGGACAAAAAACTGCGATAATTGCGTCCGGCCTCCTCGCATTGCTGCTGATTGGCGTGCTGGTCTGGGTCTCCGGCAGATCTACATATGTACCGTTGTACAGTAATTTAACTGTGCAAGAGGTAAGTCAGATCAAGACGGAGCTCGATACTCGAGGGATTCCATATGAGATTAAGGATAACGGCGCAACAATAAATGTACCTGAGGAAAATGCTGATTCGTTGCTTGTAGACCTTGCAGGTCAGGGGATTCCAGATAGCGGTAATATTGATTACTCATTTTTTAGTGAAAATGCCTCTTGGGGCATTACAGACAATGAATTTGACATGATGAAACTCGACGCAACACAAACGGAATTATCAAATCTTATAAAACAGATTGATGGTATACATGATGCGAAAGTCATGATCAATATGCCAAAAGAAGCGCTTTATGTTTCGGACAAAGGGGAAGAAGCGAGCGCTAGTATTGTTTTAAATACAAAGCCTGGATACCAATTCAAGGGAAATCAGGTGGACGCTTTATACCATCTTGTATCAAAGGCTGTTCCAAACCTTCCTGAAGATAATATCGTCATTATGAACCAATATTTTGAGTACTTTGATCAAAACTCTTCGGAAAAAGGTGATTTTTCGGATTATGCAAGTCAACAAGCTGTGAAACGAGATATAGAACGTGATATTCAGCGACGTTTACAGCAGATGGTTGGAGCTATGGTCGGGCAGGAGAAAGCGATCGTTTCGGTAACAGCTGATGTAGACTTTACAAAAGAGAACCGTAAAGAAGATCTGATCGAGCCTGTAGATGTTGAGAACATGGAAGGTCTTCCTGTAAGCATTGAAACAGTTAACGAGACTTATACAGGCAAGCCGCCTGCTGGTGGAGTAGCTGGTACAGGTGAGGAAGATGTTCCAGGATATCAAGGTACTGACCAAGACGGCAACGGGGATTATAAACTTGTAAAAGAAACTGTGAACAACGAGTTTAATAAGATACGCAAAGATATCGTTGAGAGTCCATATAAAATAAGGGATCTTGGCATTCAAGTCGCAATCGATAATATTGTTAAAAAAGATGGCGATAAAGTCCAGACTCTAAGCACACAAGAACAGTCGAATGTTGAAAATGGATTGAATTCTATTTTGAATTCGATGATAACTACCTCCATAGATAAAGAATATGGGGAAGTGGATCCGACGGATAAGGTTTCAATTGTATTTGAACCATTCAATGGAACACCGGAGAATGCAGTACCAGAAGCTAAAGGTGTACCGATGTGGATGTATATAACAGGTGGGATTCTCCTCGCGGCAATCATTGTCGGTATTATTCTCTATATGAGAAAAAGAAGAAATGAAGAGGAAGAATATTACGAGGAAGATGAATATTTGGAAACAATTCCAGGTGAAGAAGAAGTTCCTGATATTCGGCCTGAAGAAACAGAGGCAGCTGCAAAGCGTAAACAGCTGGAAAAGATGGCTAAAGAAAAACCTGAGGAATTCTCTAAGCTTCTAAGAAGCTGGATTTCGGAAGATTAAGG
The DNA here is from genome assembly GCF_030762805.1 of Aciduricibacillus chroicocephali. NCBI lineage: Bacteria > Bacillati > Bacillota > Bacilli > Caryophanales > Bacillaceae > Aciduricibacillus > Aciduricibacillus chroicocephali. The sequence goes on from NZ_CP129113.1 coordinate 1,156,159, forward strand.
GGGACTTGCAGTGGCTAGACAGAAAAAAGGACTGACAGGTAAGCAGAAAGCAGCAATTCTGCTAATCTCCCTTGGTCCCGATGTATCAGCTCAAGTATATAAACATTTGACAGACGAGGAAATCGAGAAGCTAAGTCTTGAAATTTCCTCGGTAAAAAAGGTAGAAAGTGAACTGAAGGAAGAAGTGCTTGACCAATTTCATCAAATTGCGCTGGCTCAGGATTATATTTCACAGGGCGGTGTAGGATACGCGAAGACGGTCCTAGAGAAAGCATTCGGGAAGCAGGAAGCAACAAATATTATTAACAGGCTTACATCTTCATTGCAAGTGAGGCCATTTGACTTTGCTAGAAAGGCAGACCCGCAACAGGTACTGAACTTTATTCAGAATGAGCATCCGCAAACTATTGCACTCGTTCTATCATACTTGGATCCCGAACAAGCAGGTCAGATTTTGTCGGCCTTGCCTCAGGAAAGGCAGGCTGAGGTAGCGAAGCGTATTGCAACAATGGATTCAACTTCGCCCGATATCATCACGCAAGTTGAGCAAGTATTGGAGAAACATCTGTCTTCATCCATCACTGAGGACTACACACAAACTGGAGGTATCCAGGCGGTAGTTGAGGTCCTGAATGGAGTAGACAGGAGTACAGAGAGAACAATTCTAGATGATTTGGAGCACCAGGATCCGGAATTGGCAGAAGAAATCAAAAAGAGAATGTTTGTCTTTGAAGACATTGTTATTCTTGATAACCGAGCAATTCAAAGGGTTATCCGTGAAGTTGATGGAGAAGACCTACGTCTTGCCCTTAAAGTTGCCAGTGAAGAGGTTAAGGAAATCGTCTTCAATAATATGTCGTCACGTATGGCTGAAACTTACAAGGAAGAGATGGAATTTATGGGTCCTGTCCGCTTGAAAGATGTTGAGGAGGCCCAAACAAGAATTGTATCTGTAATTAGAAGATTGGAAGAGACTGGTGAAATCGTCATTGCACGTGGTGGAGGAGACGATATTATTGTCTAGGAAATATGAGGGCGAACGTCTCATTGAATTAAGACCAATTGAAAGATATGTTCCCAAAGAGCCGATTGATGAAGAAGCATTTGAAAGAAATGTCGAAAGTGCCGAATCCCGTCTGAAGGCTGCCGAAGATCAGTTAGGTGAATTGCACCGCAAAAAAATAGAATTGCAAGAACAGACAGAAGCAGAAATCGCTGAAGCAAGAAGCGGCTGGGAGTCCGAACGCGCGAGTTATGTAGAAGCGGCACGACAGGAAGGCTTTGAAGTCGGCTTAAAAGAAGGCAGACAAGAGGGACGATCAGAGTATGATGACCTCATCGAAAGAGTGAACACAATACTTGGAGCGGCTCAGAAGGACTATGAAGTCACAATAGAAAAAAGCGATCATGCTATTATAGAACTAGCAATTGCAACTGCTCAAAAAATTATGAATAGCAAGCTTGAGGAAGAACCAGATAAGTTTGCTGTTATAGTATCAGCTGCGATTCAGGAAATAAAAGATCGGGGCACTATAACAATTAATCTGAATCCAACGAACTATGAGGCGGTTCTTAATCAAAAAGAGGAATTAGAACGGCTACTTACCCATGATGCGCAATTGCAAATCTATCTGAATGAAGAAATTACCGAAAATGGTTGTGTCATCGAGCATGCATATGGGCAAATAGATGCGAGTATTGATACCCAGCTCAAAGAAATTCGGGATATTCTTCATGAACTTGCATTGGAGAGAAGACAATGAACAGCCAAGTCTTTTTTGACGCTATTTCTCAAGCAGACCCTTATAAACGCTATGGAAAAGTTCAGCAAGTTGTTGGCCTTATGGTTGAGTCGGAAGGACCTGCAGCGAATATCGGGGAAGTGTGTTTAATACATTCTTCAGTAAACCATAAAGAACCAGTTTTATCCGAAGTTGTCGGATTCAATAAGGAAAAAATAATTCTTATGCCCTATGGAGAAATTAATGAAATTGGTCCTGGTTGCCTTGTTGAGGCTACCGGGAAACCACTCACTGTCAAAATTGGCCGAGGATTAATCGGCAAAGTTGTTGATCCATTGGGGAAAACATTGGATCAATCCAAACTGCCGAAAGGGCTGACGAAGTTTCTTACTGAGCAAGCTCCGCCAAATCCTATGGAACGGCCCCGTATATTGGAACCATTTCAAGTCGGAGTCAAAGTAATAGACGCACTTCTGACAGTAGGCAAAGGGCAACGTGTAGGTATTTTTGCCGGGAGTGGCGTGGGTAAAAGTACATTGCTGGGTATGATTGCCCGTAATAGTGGAGCGGATATCAATGTAATTGCCTTGATCGGGGAACGGGGACGTGAAGTACGTGAATTTCTCGAAAAAGACTTGGGACCAGAAGGATTAAAAAAATCAATTGTAGTAGTTGCTACTTCTGACCAGCCTGCGCTGATGCGTATAAAAGGAGCATATACGGCAACGGCAATTAGTGAATATTTCCGTAACCAAGGCTTTCAGGTGAACCTAATGATGGATTCTGTAACGAGGGTAGCGATGGCTCAAAGGGAAGTAGGGCTTGCAACTGGGGAGCCGCCAACAACAAAGGGGTATACTCCTTCTGTATTTTCCATATTGCCAAAATTACTGGAAAGAACAGGGACCAGTGATAAAGGGACGATAACAGCCTTTTATACAGTACTTGTTGATGGAGATGATATGAATGAGCCGATCGCTGACACAGTACGAGGCATTTTAGATGGTCACTTTGTACTGGATCGAAAGTTGGCTGAGCAGGGACATTTTCCTGCGCTAAATGTGTTAAAATCTATAAGTAGGGTAATGAACCAAATTGTGGATCAGGAACACTTACAAGCTGCTCAGCAAATCAGAGCGATCATGTCACTCTATGAAGAGAACAGTGAGCTAATTCACATCGGGGCTTATAAAAAAGGAACAGATCCGGAGATAGACAGAGCAATTGAATATTACCCATCTGTAAAAAGGTTGTTGCAGCAACATGTAACAGAAAGTGTTACGTATGAAGAAACAGTTCAACAGATGGAAATGTTATTGAATGGGAGTGCTGTGTAAATGTCAGGAGTTGCATCACTGTCCAAGATTCTGAACGTCCGTGAACAGGAAAAGAAAAGTGCTGAGAAAGACTACCGTACTTCAATGAATATTTTTGAGAGTGTCGCCATGAAATTATATGAGGCACTTAAGAAAAAAGAAAATGCTGAAAATGCTTATGAATCTTATCTACAAGAAGTAACTCCTATCGATGTTATCAAAGAGCAAGTAGCATATATAGAAATATTGAATAAGCAAATTGTTCATTTGCAAAAGGAAGTTCAGCAAGCGCGAACTGCCATGGAAATCAGACAGGATAAACTGGCAGACGCTCATATTGAAGTAAAAAAATTTGAGAAAATCATTGAGCACCGTCAGCAGGAAAAAGAAGAAATGATTAAAAAAGAGGAAAAAGCAATGATGGACGAAATTTCGATCCAGCAATACTTAAGCTACAAGAATAGGTGATTTGAATGGCCAAACAAAACCATGAAGAAAAGACAAAAATGAATCCCATTCTTTGGTTCTTTTTCGCTATCGTCATTCCATTGGCCGTCGCTCTGACAATTACTGTCGTTGTCCTTGCAATTGCTGGAGTTGATGTTGCCAGCTGGGCAAAAGACAAAGCATCGAACATTCCAGGTGTTTCTTCGATGATAAATAAAGAAACAAAAACGGCTGGTAAAGAAGCAACTAGTGATGAACTGAATGACCGTTTAAAAGCAAAGGATGAACAGATTAATAAGTTGAAAGACCAGATTGATGAGCTTGAAGGTACAGTCGATAGTTTAGAACAAGATATCGCTAAACAGAAGAACAAAGATAAAAGTGAAAAGAATGCAGAGAAGAAACAAGCTGTAAATGGAAGTGTTGCAGGAGCAACGGGTACAGGTCAACAAGAAACAGAACAGAATGACCCTGTGAAGAAAATGGCAAGCTCATTTAAAAAGATGGATCCCGCACAAGCTGCATTAATTGTCCAAGATCTTTCTAACGACATGGCAATTGATCTCATGAACGAACTTTCGACTCAGACAAGAGGACAAGTTTTACAGGAGATGGATCCTAAAAAGGCTGCTGATCTGACTGAACGCCTCATCAAGAAAAATACAGCTGCACAGGAAAGCACCCCCTAAGGAGGTGAGAAAATGCAAGTTATCGGAAATAGTACAAGCATGCCGGGTAATTTTTCCGGGATTTCCAACTCAAAAAGTGGTATAAATGACTTATCAGGAATTTGTCCTGGTAATCCTTTTCAGGAAATTTTACAAACTACCGCTTCAAAAGGGATGTCTATCAATCAAGCTATTGAAGTTGTTGATGATACCGAATTGGATTTATCGCAGGATCAACTGGAAGCATTAAAAGGAATACTTGAAAGCCTTGAAAAACTGGTGACATCTGATATACCTGGTGCAAATGAGCTTAAAGAGGAGTTTGAGGAGGAAATAGAATCGGGACTAATGGTCTTTCCTGATGGTTTGGAAAAACTAGATATCCCCAACTTATTGAATCAATTGCAGAATCTAAATGAAGTACTCCAAAATTTTTTAGCCGGTGAAATTACAGCTGGTGAGAGTTCTGAAGAAGAGTTATTGACTAAGGTTGAAAAGGTATCCGATGAACTGCAATCCCTTTTAAACAACATGCAAGGGGATAAGTTTTTAAACATTCAATCAACTAAGCTAGATGTCAATATGGATTATCAGACAAAAACAGATTTAACTGTAATTAAAAAGCTTAATGCTCAGAGGAACGATCTAATAGAAGAAATTCAGTCTCTAATGGCTAAAGCTTCAGATGCTACTGATCCAGCTAAAATCGCTCCGAAAGTCCTTAAGCTGTTAGAACAGTGGGGAGCGCTTGGAAAGCAACTTGAAAAATTAAATAGCAATTCAACAAGCCAAGGCTCACAGTCTGCTAAGCAACTAAGTCCTGAAGTGGATTCGATTTGGAAAACACTTGCTGAAACGTACCAAAAGCGCACAACAATGGCAGACAAGCGTGTTTACAACACAGTGTCAAAGGTTACATCAGCCGATGTCGCCAAATGGATTAGTAACGCGGTTGAGGCGAACAATCAGCTCTCAACTGTTTCTGGAACTGCGATGCCGATGCATAAACTTGAGCAATTGGCAATCCATCTGACACCGTTACAATCGAATCAGCAGCAGAGTGAACAGTTTACTTCACAGTTTGCACGTATTATTGATACGAGCCGGTTCATGCAAAACGGCATTAACGGCAAACCTTTGACCATTTCGCTTAACCCAGGAAATCTTGGTGAAATAATTGTGAAAATGCAACGAGTGAATGGTGAATTGATGGTAAAACTTTTTGTTCAATCACCAGAGGCTAAACAATTGCTTGAGTCTAATCTAGGACAACTGCGTCATATGTTCAGTCCACATCAAGTTGCGGTCGAACGTCAAGATGCTCAACAAGCAACATCTGCTCAGAATGCTCAGCAGAACGAACAGGGATTCCGCCAAGATGCTAGAGACCAAGAACATCAGAATAGACAAAGAAAAGCGAACGACCAACCTTCTGATGAATTGGAAGAAGCAAGCTTCAGCGAACTCTTGATGAATGCGAAAGTGTAGGTGATCGTCTTTGACAACAATTGATCCGTCAATGTATTTGCAAAGCAGTCAGGCTAATAAACGAAGCACTCCAGGTACCGAAATGGGTAAAGACCAGTTCCTGCAACTTCTTGTTACTCAGTTGCAGAACCAGGATCCTCTAAATCCGATGGAAGATAAAGATTTCATGGCTCAGATGGCGCAGTTTTCTTCTTTGGAACAAATGATGAACATGACTAAGTCCATTGACACACTTGTTCAGAGCCAGCTTGTGTCTCCTGTTATCCAGTATAGTCACATGATTGGCAAATATGTAAGTTACGATATTAAAGATGACAAAACGGGAGCGGTCACTGAATCGAAAAACGGGAAAGTGGTCGCGGTTAGCCAAAAAGATGGCTGGGCTATTCTTGAACTTGATAACGGTGAAAAAGTATATGCTGATGCCATTACAAGTGCTAGTGATAAGGAAAATGCTGGCAATTCTGATGGAGAAGTGAAAGGAACGCCACCTACTAAAGGAAAGGATGAAGAAGCGACATAAGAAGGAAGTGAAGAAATGGATTTGCGCATGCAGCAAATTGTGGGAACACAGGAGCTTCAGAAAAAAAGCTTATTGCCGAGCAAACCTAAGAAGAATCAGGTCGTTGGTAAATTCGCAGAAATTCTTAGCAATGCTGAAAAACCAAAAATTAGCAAACATGCGGAACTGCGCATGAAAGAGAGAAACATCAGGTTTGATGAAAAAAAGTGGGATGAGATTGCGTCCAAGATGAAAGAAGCAAAGGCAAAAGGTGTTACAGATTCACTCGTGCTAACAGATAATGCTGCACTCATTGCGAGTGTTAAAAATCATACGATCATTACAGCAATGGATAGAAGTGAAGCGGATAGCCAAGTGTTTACAAATATTAACGGTACGATTGTGATGAAATAAAGAGAGGCCGGACCCGGATAGGGAAGCCAAAAAGCAGCCGACTGATTGACGCTGCCTATACTAAAAACCAAAGGGGACTTTTTAAATGCTACGTTCTATGTACTCAGGAATCTCAGGCATGAAGAACTTCCAAACTAAACTTGATGTTGTCGGTAACAACATTGCGAACGTGAATACGGCTGGGTTTAAGAAGGGCAGGATTGCTTTCCAAGATATGTTGAGTCAGACATCGCAGGGTGCCACTGCTCCTGGAGCAAATCGTGGTGGAATTAACCCAAAGCAAGTTGGAACAGGATCTAAAATAGGCTCGATTGATACAATTCATACTCAAGGTTTTATGCAAAATACCAATGAAACAAAGGATTTAATGATACAAGGTGATGGAATGTTTGTTGTTCAAAATGGTAACGAAAAGCTTTTGACACGATCAGGGAACTTTTCACTGGATAAAAACGGAGATTTAGTTACTGCCGACGGATACAATGTTTTAGATACAGCAGGACAGAAAATTAATATTCCTAATGGTGCGAAAAGCCTGAGCATTCAACAGAATGGATCAGTCAGTTATATTACTGATGTCAACGGAACAAGCACTGCAGTGAGCAATCAAAAAATTGGACTTTTCTTAGTTACAAATCCAGGAGGACTAGAGAAATTAGGTAGTAACTTATATAGAACTACTGCTAACTCAGGGGGAGCTATAGGAGCTACTTTAACAGAGCCAGGAAATGGTGGTGCGGGTGAGATTATTTCCGGTGCACTCGAAATGTCCAATGTCGACCTTTCCGAGGAATTTACTGAAATGATTACAGCTCAGCGCGGTTTCCAGGCGAATACTCGCATCATCACAACGTCCGATGAAATTCTTCAGGAGCTTGTTAATCTAAAACGATAAGGGGGATAGGTGGCGTGTAATCTGAACGCGTCACCGCAATTCCTATGATTTCATTGAATAGATTAAATGGTGATGCCTTTACGCTGAATGTATTGCTTATTGAGCAGATCCAGTCTTTTCCAGATACAACAATCACCCTTTCTAATGGTAAGAAATTCGTTGTGCGCAATACCGAGGCTGAAGTGATCCAGCGAGCTATGGCTTTTTATCAAAGAATCGGTTTGGGCGGTATTCATACATTCGAGGCAGGTGACACAGATGAATAAGACAATTAAAATGATGGTAATTATGCTTGTCGTAATGCTCCTTGGTGGGACGATCACCACTGTCATTTTCCTCAACATTAGTGGAAAAGACGGGAAAGAAGCTAAGGCGTCCATTTCGGATATGGTGGAATATTCATACGAAACTCCGGAAATGACAACAGATCTTGATGATGGAAGTTTCGTGAAAATCCAATTCCGCATTATTACAGACGGAAAAGGGGCTCGTAAGGAAATTGAGCAACGTGAATTTCAAATTAAGAATATTCTAATCAAAGAACTTGGTACCATGAATGAAAAGCAGTTTAAATCAGGCTTGCCAGAACTTGAGAATAAAATGAAAATCAAGCTAAATGAAGTAATGCAAGAAGGAAAAGTAACAGATGTATATACAGTTAACAAGATTTTGCAGTAAAATGATTTAAGAAGAAACAGGCTCCATTCCGGAGGTGAGTCCAATTTGGTAGATGAAGTACTCTCGCAAAATGAAATTGATGCCCTCTTATCCGCAATCACGTCTGGAGAAATGGATGCAGAAGAGCTGAAAAAGGAAGAAAGTGAGAAAAAGGTGCGTCTGTATGATTTTAAACGGGCGCTCCGCTTTTCAAAAGACCAGATTCGCGGGATTTCCAGAATACATGAAAATTATGCCCGGCTTCTGACAACGTTCTTCTCTGCTCAGCTCCGTACATATGTCAATATCAATGTCGTTTCGGTCGATCAGATTCCTTATGAAGAATTTATCCGATCTATACCGGAAATGACAGTGCTGAATGTCTACAGCTTAGAGCCTTTGGAAGGGCGCATTATTATGGAGGTCAATCCGAGCATTGCCTATGGGCTACTCGATCGGGTTCTTGGTGGTAAAGGGAACAGTATCAACAAAATTGACAATTTGACAGAAATCGAAACGATGCTCATGTCCCAACTGTTTGACAAGGCGATTGTCAATTTGCAGGAAGCGTGGGCGAACGTTGCGGATATTGATCCAGTATTGGAAGAATTTGAAGTGAACCCACAATTTCTTCAGCTTGTTTCACCGAATGAGACTGTTGTTGTTGTGTCACTTAATACGGAGATCGGTGAAACGAGCGGTATGATCAATATTTGTATCCCTCATATAGTACTTGAACCGATTATTTCAAAATTATCTGTTCATTATTGGATGCAGTCCAATACGCAACAGCGTGACCCAGAGGCTTATGATAAGCTTGAAAAGAGTCTTTATGAAGCAAATGTTGAAATGAAAGCAATTCTTGGTGAAACAGCTATTACAATTGATCAGTTTCTGAAACTCGGTCAGGATGATGTTATCATGCTGAATCAAAATGTTGGCGATCCACTTAAACTTGCTGTCAACAATGAAGTGAAATTCCATATCCAGCCAGGCAAACGAAAAAACAAAATGTCTGTGCAAATCCTGGAAGAGATAAAGGGGGGGCCTGAATATGATGGATGATGGAATGCTTTCCCAGGAGGAAATTGATGCGTTGCTTAATGCAACGAGCACGGACGACGATGAGCCTGCAGAAGAAGTAGGCGAAGTTGCAGATTCTATAAATCAGGAAGACTATCTGACTACTATTGAAGTTGATACTTTGGGTGAAATCGGGAATATCTCTTTTGGAAGCTCAGCTACTACGCTTTCCACTTTGCTGAATCAGAAGGTAGATATTACGACCCCTCAAGTAGCAGTTGTCCGAAAAACCGACCTGCTTACGGAATTTGAATTTGAAATGGTTAGTGTTGAAGTTAAATATATAGAGGGATTCACCGGTCAGAACGTCTTTGTAATCAAAGCGGAAGATGCTGCAATTATTTCCGACATCATGCTCGGCGGAGATGGTACGAATCCTGACTATAATATGACTGAAATCCATTTGAGTGCTGTCCAGGAAGCAATGAATCAAATGATGGGGGCAGCCGCAACAAGTATGTCGACAATTTTCAAAAAGAAAATCGACATTTCTCCACCGATTGTAGAAGTTGGCGAGAATGCCAAGCATACTAGTGCGAACTCAATAGACGAAGAAGTATTTGTACAAGTTTCATTCCAATTGAAGGTCGGAGACCTGATCGACTCGAATATAATGCAAATCATTCCCTTCCCATTCGCCAATGAACTTGTTGATGAACTACTTAATCCAAAAGACAGCAATTATGGGGAAGATCAAGCTGTTGACGAAATTGAGAAAGCCATAGCTGAAGAAGGACCGGCACCAGTGAACAATCAGGCTCAACTAGCCCCAACTAGTCCGGAAACCGCCCAACAGCCAGCAACACCAATGCAGCCGCAGCGCCCGGTTCAACAGCAGGCTGATCCGCAATTTCTTGGTGCTGTATCTTCGAATGATGCGCCAGTACAGCAAGCTGCTTTTGCGGAATTCCAGCAGGTCCCACAGATTCAGCCTCATGAACAGCGTAATCTCGGCATGCTGTTGGACATTCCTTTGAAAGTTACAGTAGAACTTGGTCGGACAGAACGAAGTATTAAAGATATACTTGATCTGTCTGCAGGCTCTATCATTGAATTGGATAAACTCGCTGGTGAACCAGTCGATGTTTTTGTCAATGAAAAGCTGATTGCTAAAGGCGAAGTAGTCGTTATCGAAGAGAACTTTGGAGTCCGTGTGACGGATATTCTTAGTACGACTGATCGAATCATGAAATTAAAATAACTTAAAAAAGAGAAAAAATACTAAAACGAGAAAGCAATCCTAGGAGGCGTTTTTATGTCAAACAATATTCTAGTAGTCGACGATGCAGCATTCATGCGCATGATGATCAAGGACATCCTTACGAAAAATGGTTATAACGTTGTAGGAGAAGCAGAAAATGGCCAACAAGCTGTTGAAAAATATGCTGAGCTAAATCCTGATCTTGTCACAATGGATATTACTATGCCGGAGATGGATGGCATTACAGCACTTAAAACAATTAAACAGACAAATCCTGATGCAAAAATTCTTATGTGTTCAGCGATGGGACAGCAGGCAATGGTTATTGATGCTATTCAAGCAGGTGCAAAAGACTTTATCGTAAAACCGTTTCAGGCTGATCGTGTACTTGAAGCAATTCAGAAAGCACTGAGCTAATTAAAGGATTGAGGATCATGAAGAAAAGAATGTGCTTTGGTATCCTAATGGCACTTCTTTTTCTTCTTTGCCTTCCATTACATCCAACTCTAGCAAAAGATGCGAATGTGAAAGACTGCTTTGAAGGAAAAGGAGACTGCTCTCAATTAGGCGGTAAAGTTCCGTCTGAGAAAGGAAAACCAGAAAAGAACTCGGATGAAACAGGAAATCAGCAGGCTAAAAAAGATGTTGATTCTATTTCCCCTGGTACAAGTCTTGTGAAAATGTTCTTGGCTCTCATAGTTATACTTGTTCTTATATACGGAACTTTAAAGTTTTTAAGCAGTCGTACCCGTTCATTTCAACAAAATAGAACAATGCAGAATCTTGGGGGCATTTCAGTTGGTCAGAATAAATCTGTACAGCTTGTCCGAATTGGCAATAAACTGTATATGATTGGAGTAGGAGATAACGTTGAACTACTTCAGGAAATAGAGGATGAAGATGTAAGGCAAGAAATGTTGCGAGAAGTGAATGATTCAATAAGTGGTGGAGCAAGCGAAATGTTCTCAAATCTTTTCGCAAAAAGTCCAACTTCAAGCAAGAATAAACTGAAAATAAATTTCATAACTGAGCTCGATCGGCTGAAAGCAAATCGAAATAAGCTAATCAGAAAAAGGGAAGAAGAGGAAGAGCGCCATGAATGATGTGATGAATATGTTTTCCAATACTGATCCATCTTCTGTCTCGACTTCTGTTAAACTTCTGCTGTTGCTTACAGTTCTTTCACTTGCTCCAAGCATTTTAATTTTAATGACTTGCTTTACAAGAATTATTGTCGTTCTCTCATTTGTAAGAACTTCCTTAGCAACACAGCAGATGCCACCTAATCAGGTTCTCGTTGGAATAGCATTGTTTTTAACTTTTTTCATTATGGCTCCGGTCTTTCATGACGTATATGATGATGCTTTGAAGCCACTGTTTGATGAAAAAATTACATTGGATGAGGCTTACGATAAGGCAAGTGTTCCAATGAAGGATTTCATGGCCAAGCATACAAGACAGAAGGACCTTTCATTGTTCTTGAATTACGCAAAGATAGAAAAGCCTGAATCAGTAAAGGAAATACCGCTTACAGCACTTGTACCAGCCTATGCAATAAGTGAGTTGAAAACGGCCTTTCAAATGGGCTTTATGATATTCATACCATTTTTGATTATTGATATGGCAGTTGCGAGTATCCTTATGTCTATGGGGATGATGATGCTTCCGCCAGTCATGATTTCTTTACCTTTTAAAATTCTATTATTCGTTATGGTAGATGGATGGTATCTCATCACCCACTCCATACTGGATGGATTCCAATAATGAAAGAGGTGTATGCCAATGAGTAGTGAATTTGTTCTATCCTTAGCCCAAAAAGGGGTCATGACAATTTTGCTGATCACGGGGCCGCTACTCATTCTGGCGCTTGCCGTCGGTCTGCTTGTCAGCATATTTCAGGCGACAACCCAGATTCAGGAACAAACACTCGCGTTTGTCCCAAAAATTGTCGCTGTGCTCGCTGGGCTGGTCTTTTTCGGGCCATGGATGCTTTCAAAAATGATTGAATTCACGTCTTCCATTTACCAGAATCTGAATCAGTTTGTAGGTTGAGCCGATGCTTCAAATGCTGAATCTATCAAGTTTACCGCTGTTTATGCTGGTACTGGTGCGGGTTTTGGCTTTTTTTGTAACACTGCCGCTTTTCTCGTACAGAACTTTATCAACACCATTTAAAATTGGTTTTGGATTCTTTCTGGCACTTATTATGGTGTCTACGATGGAAGCCCCAGAACTTGCATTTGATCTCCACTATTTGTTACTGATACTAAAGGAGATCTGCGTAGGACTTTTCACTGGACTTATTGCTTATATTATTTTGTCAGCAATTCAAATAGCAGGCGGTTTTATAGATTTTCAAATGGGCTTCGCTATTGCCAATGTAATTGATCCGCAGACAGGAGCACAAAGCCCGCTGACAGGTCAGTATTTCTATATTATTTCTTTGTTGTTTTTATTATCGGTTGATGCCCATCATTTGTTAATAGATGGAATCTATTATAGTTATCAGCTTATTCCAGCTGATAAACTCATTTCATTTGGACAACAGCCATTTGCAGATTTTGTAATCAATGTTTTTAGTCAAATGTTCTTAATAGCTTTTCAAATGTCATTGCCGATTGTTGGTTGTCTATTTTTAGTAGATTTGGCTCTTGGAATTATAGCAAAGACCGTACCCCAGATGAACGTTTTCGTTGTTGGGATGCCGCTAAAGATCTTTGTAAGTTTTGTCGCCATAGCCCTTTTCCTGACTTTGTACATTGGTTTGGCAAGAAGACTGTTTCATTATATGTTTGCGACACTTCATGGATTCATGCAATTGCTTGGAGGTGCCTGAATGATGCTCTTGCGTCTTGATCTGCAATTCTTTGCAGGAGAAAAAACGGAGAAAGCAACCCCGAAACGAAAACAGGATGAACGTAAAAAAGGTAAAGTGGCGAAAAGTCAGGATGTCAATACTGCCATATTGCTGCTTTTCTCTTTCCTTGGATTATTCGTTTTTGGTACCTTCATGAAAAATGGCATGCTTGATATATACAGACAGAGTTTTACTGAATACATAAAATGGGATTTGACTTCAGGGAATTTGCAAAAGATGTTTCTCACTCAGTTGATTGAAGCAGCAAAGCTAGTTGCTCCTATTATGGGTGTAGCGCTTATTGCAGGAGTAGCATCGAATTTGATGCAAGTAGGTTTTCTGTTTACAACTGAATCTCTAAAGTTCGATCTGAAAAAAATTGACCCCATTTCAGGAGCTAAGCGAATTTTCTCTGTTCGGGCGATTGTTGAGCTGTTTAAATCATTATTCAAAATAGCATTTATCGGCACTATAACTTTTTCAATCATATGGATGAATCGTGATGAAATGATGATGATGTCATTGAAGACAGTTTCATCAGCACTTGGTTTCTTTGGGCATATGGCACTGACTATGGGGTTTGCAGCAACAATCGCACTTTTGTTCCTCGCTCTTCTTGATTATATTTATCAGCGCTTTGATTACGAAAAGAACTTGCGCATGTCCAAACAGGATATTAAAGATGAATATAAGAATATTGAAGGGAATCCGCTCATAAAGCAGAAAATCCGCGAGAAACAGCAACAAATGGCGATGAGACGGATGATGTCGGAAGTACCGAATGCCGATGTCGTCATCACGAACCCGACTCACTTCGCCATTGCCATTAAATATGATGAGGATAAAGCTTCTGCCCCTTATGTTGTTGCGAAGGGAGCGGATGAAGTCGCTCTTAGAATAAAAAATATCGCCAAGGCAAATGGGGTAATGACGGTTGAGAATCGTCCGCTTGCCAGATCACTATTTGCGGCAGTCGATATAGGTGACCTTATACCGGAAGAGTTCTTCCAGGCGGTTGCCGAGGTGCTCGCGTATGTATACCGGGTTGAGAAAAAAGCGTAAGCAAGAAGGAGAATTTTTATGAAAGCACGAGATCTAGCAGTACTTATCGGTGTCATCCTAATAATTGTCATGCTCGTCGTCCCATTGCCGGGATGGCTATTGAGCATTCTGATCTTGTGCAACATTACGCTTGCCCTGATGGTTATTCTTGTGACGATGAACATGCAGGAGGCATTGCAATTCTCCATCTTTCCTTCGTTATTACTCGTTCTAACGCTGTTTCGTCTAGCTTTGAATGTCTCTACTACAAGATCTATCCTTTCAAATGGAGAAGCGGGCGGTGTAGTTGAGACATTTGGTACTTTTGTAATTGGTGGCAACCCGCTCGTCGGTTTTGTAGTCTTCATTATATTGATCATTATTCAATTCATGGTCATTACAAAAGGTTCCGAACGTGTTTCGGAAGTAGCAGCACGTTTTACCCTCGATGCCATGCCGGGAAAACAGATGAGTATCGATGCGGATTTGAATGCAGGGCTTATATCTGAACAGCAGGCAAAGGAACGGCGTGAAAAAGTTGGCAATGAAGCAGACTTTTACGGTGCCATGGATGGTGCAAGTAAATTTGTAAAAGGGGATGCTATTGCCGGCATTATTATTGTAATCATAAATATTATATTTGGTCTAATTATCGGTATGACTCAAATGGGAATGTCCTTTCAGGAAGCGATTGATACATTTATGCGTCTTACTGTAGGTGATGGCCTAGTGAGTCAAGTTCCAGCACTGCTAATTTCTACGGCAACGGGTATTATGGTAACACGTGTTGCGGCTACTGGAGGCAACTTGAGTGCAGATGTTATCGACCAACTTTTCCAGTATCCCAAAATGTTATTTATCGCAGCAGGTACAATTTTCTTGCTGGGCCTTACACCAATTAACTTCTTCCTGACAACTTCTATTGCTGGAGTACTAGCGTTTGCTGGATATATATTGCTGCAACGCTCCAAAGTGGTCGAAGAGCCGGATGAAGAATTGGAAGAGGAGGTCGAATCTTCAGCAATGAAGTCTCCAGAAAATGTAATTAGCCTTCTGAATATGGATCCAATCGAATTTGAATTCGGCTATGCACTTATCCCGCTCGTTGATGCTGATCAAGGCGGAGATCTTCTGGACCGTGTCATTATGATAAGAAGGCAGCTTGCGATTGAACTCGGTATTGTCATCCCTGTCGTAAGGATTCGCGACAATATTCAGCTGAATCCAAACGAGTATAGGTTGAAGATCAAAGGGAATGAAGTCGCCGCCGGAGAACTTCTACTCGATCATTATTTAGCAATTACCCCAGGAGGGGAAGATGATTTTATTGAAGGAATTGATACGAAAGAACCAGCGTTCGGTTTACCTGCAAAGTGGATCACTGAGGAAGTGAAGGATGAGGCAGAGTTGTCGGGGTACACCGTTGTGGATCCGCCATCTGTCGTTTCCACTCATCTTACCGAAACGATCAAACAACAGGCAGATGAATTGCTTGGACGCCAAGAAACTAAACAGCTTATCGATCACCTTCAAGAAAGCTATCCGATCCTTGTGGAGGAAGTTACACCAGACCCGCTTTCAGTGGGTGAAATTCAAAAAGTGTTGGCAAAATTGCTTAAAGAAGGTTTATCCATCCGAAACTTGCCGGTCATATTTGAAACACTTGCCGACTTTTCAAAAATGACAAATGACACAGACTTGTTGGCAGAATATGTTCGTCAATCTTTATCAGCTCAAATTACGAAGCAATATGCAAATAATGAGCATGCACTTAGTGTTGTTACGGTATCTGGAAAAGTGGAAAAGACGATTGCTGAGGGCATACAGCAGACCGAACACGGCAACTATCTCTCACTTGATCCTGAAGTGCAACAGTCCATTTTGAAGTCTATCTCCGAAGAAACCGAAAAGCTAGCAATACGGGAAGAGAATGCTGTGCTACTTTGTTCTCCGGCAGTTAGAATGTACATTAGACAACTAATTGAGAGATTCCTGCCAAATGTAGCAGTACTTTCCTACAATGAACTTGAACCAGATGTACAGGTTCAAAGCGTTGGAGTGGTGAATATCGAATGAAAATAAAAAAATATACAGCACCAACAATGCCGGAAGCGATGCAGCAGATTCGAAAAGATCTCGGCAAAGATGCAGTCATTTTGAATTCAAGAGAAATCCGAAAAGGAGGTTTTCTGGGCTTGTTCAGCAAAAAACAGCTCGAAGTAGTTGCAGCTCTTGATCCTGATGCGATTGGGCCATCGGCTAAGTCGATAAAAAAATCAGAAGGTCAAAAAGTTGTTGAACAAATGAAGTTAAGACCAGAAAATGAAGAGCTTCTTGAAGAAATTCGGCAATTAAAAAAACTTGTTAAGAATGGCTACGTATCAAATAAAGAAGAGAAGCCGATTGAAGTTATAACGGCTTTAGATTTTTTGGTTGCTCAAAATATAAATAAAGATTTTGCTGAAGAAATCGTGCAGTATGCATTAAATAATTTGGATAAAAATGAAATAAAAGATCCTAATATGATTTCCCGGGCAATCATTAGTCAAATCGAAAGTATGCTTCGACCAATTCAATCAAAGCTTCAGAAAAAAAAGTATGGTCGAATAAATTATCTTGTCGGTCCAACTGGAGCTGGGAAGACAACAACTATTGCAAAACTCGCAGCAAAGGCAATGCTTGAGCAAAAGAAGAAAGTCGCATTTATTACAGGGGATACGTACAGAATCGCTGCAATTGATCAGCTCAAAACATATGCCAAGATCTTGGAAGCTCCAGTAAAGGTAGCTTATGAGCCTTCGGAATTCACAAAAGCAGCTATCGAACTGAAAGACTACGATATTATTTTTACAGATACGGCAGGCCGTAACTTTAAGGAAAATAAGTATATTACTGAAATCAAAAAAATAATTGAATATAATCCTTCAGCAAACATCACGCTTGTCCTGCCTCTTACTGGGAAAAGTGAAGATCTTGACAATATTGCGAAGCAGTTCATGGATATACCGATAAACAGTATTTTGTTCACAAAGCTTGATGAAACAGCATCTTGTGGTTCTATATTTAATATTGTTTATGAATATGGCTGGCCTGTATCTCACATTGCAAATGGGCAGGATGTACCAGATGACCTTTTTGAACCAACCGTTTCAGAAATCAGCAAACTTATAGCAGGTGGAATGAATAATGCATGACCAGGCAGAGAATCTGCGAAAAAGAATTAAATCAAAAGAGGGAAATACTCGAACCATTTCCATTGTGAGCGGCAAGGGAGGCGTTGGCAAATCAAATTTTGCTTTGAATTTTGCTCTCGCCCTCATTCGACAAGGAAGGAAAGTCCTTGTGATCGATCTTGATATTGGAATGGGAAACATAGATGTCCTGCTTGGAAAACATTCTAATAGAAGCATTAATGATTTATTCGAAGCCGATACAACAATTGATAAATTGGTTGAAGAGGGCCCTGAAGGGCTTCAGTATATTTCGGGTGGTTCCGGTCTTGGCAATTTATTTGAATTTAACGAACAGAGGCGCAATAAATTCTTCACCGAATTTGAGCAGCTTTCCGGTCATTATGATTTTGTTATATTTGACATGGGAGCAGGTGCTACGAAAGAGAGCATAGCCTTTATTTTAGCCTCTGATGACTGTATTCTTATCTTAACACCTGAGCCTACAGCACTAACAGATGCATATGGAATGATTAAGCATATCATAAACAATTATGGAAATATGCCGATAAATATAGTGATGAATCGATCCGTTTCCGATAAAATTGGGTATAAAGCTCTAAAAGGTTTGCAGGAAGTAGCTAAACAGTTTCTCGGTAGAGACCTTTTTGGGCTTGGTATCATGCCTGAGGATTCAACTGTTCAGAAGGCGGTTATGAAGCAAATGCCCTATCTGATTTATAAGGAAAATGCAGCGGTTTCCAATGCTGTCATTAAGATAGCCGCAACTTTTCTCGGTAAACCGTCAGAGGATAGCGGTTCCTTCTTGTCAAGATTGATGCAGCTTGTGAAACAGAGAGGTGGCGGATATGGAAATCAGAGTAGTCGTAATTGATGATTCAGCTTTTATGCGCAAGATGATTTCCGAAATGCTAGAAAGTGATTCTAGAATTAAAGTTGTAGCAACTGCCAGAAGTGGAAGAGACGGAATTGAGAAGATTAAGAAGTACCAGCCTCATGTTGCTACACTTGATGTTGAAATGCCAGTAATGGATGGCATTGAGGCTCTCGAGGAGATTATGGATTCAAACCCTCTGCCGATCATCATGCTATCAAGTGTTACAACTGCTGGGGCTGCAATGACAATGCGGGCAGTTCAACTTGGTGCCATTGACTTTATCGCAAAACCTTCTGGTCCAATCTCATTGGATATTGACGAAATTAAAGATGAGCTGATAAAGAAAGTGATAGCCGCATCAAATGCTCTTGTAATGAAAAAAGAAGCAAATGTGAAAGAAATTGAAAAACAAGAAAAGCCACTAAGAGCAGCACATTTTCACCAGCCTCATGCTAGGTCTGTCGTGGCTATAGGAACATCGACGGGTGGACCAAAGGCCCTGCTTCATGTCTTGAAGGGCATTCCTGCTGATTTTCCGGCACCTATTGTAATTGTTCAACATATGCCACCTGGATTTACTAAATCTCTAGCTGAACGGCTAGATCACAGTACATCCATACATGTTAAAGAAGCTGAACACGGAGAAATTTTACAAAATGGTCATGCGTATATTGCTCCGGGTGACTATCATTTGGAAATAAAACAAGTCGGAACAGCACTTGTTAATAATCTTAATCATGACAATAAGATAAATGGCCATAGACCTTCAGTCGATGTACTGTTTGAATCCCTTGTAAATATAGGGAATGTGAACAAGCTTGCGGTTATTCTGACAGGAATGGGCAACGATGGGTCAAAAGGTATACGCAGCATGAAAAGAACAGATCCTAAAACAATTGTAATTGCTGAAGATAAAGAAACTTCTGTTGTATACGGAATGCCTAAGGCAGCAGTTTTAACGAACTGTGTTGACCATGTGGCAAAGTTACAGCAGATCAGCGAGATCATTTCAGGAGTGCTCAGGAAAAAAAGGGGGATTTAACATGGATACTGCTCAATATTTGGATATATTCATTGACGAAAGTAGAGAACATCTGGAAACAGTTTCTGAAAAATTGCTTGAATTGGAAAAAAGCCCTGACGAAAAAGGAATCATTGAAGAAATTTTCAGGGCAGCTCATACGCTGAAAGGTATGTCAGCGACAATGGGATTCACTGACCTTGCTAATTTAACTCATAAACTAGAAAACGTTTTTGATGGGATTCGTTATGACAAGATTAAAGTTGTACCTAATATGATCGATGTGTTATTCGAAGCACTTGATGATATGACGGCTATGATTGAGGACGTAGCAGAAGGTGGCGAAGGGAAGCGTGACGTCACAAACGTTGTGAATGATCTTCTTGCAATTGAAAAAGGCGAGGTGCCTGGGGAGAGAAATGAGACAGAAGATTCCTCAGTTCCCAATTCCTCTAATTCAGAGTCTCCAGTAAAGGGCAATCGACTGGACGAGTTTGAAATTACAATTCTTGGAGAATCAAAGGAGCGAGGATTCGAGAATTTCGAAATTACAGTGGAGCTTAGCGAAACTTGCTTGCTTAAAGGTGCTCGTGTCTTCATGATTTTTGAAATTCTTGAGAAGCTTGGTGAAGTTATCAAATCAAATCCTTCAGTAAGTGAATTGGAAGAAGAGAACTTTGAACAGTCATTTAATGTACTCTTTGTTACAAAACACGATAAAATTGAAATAGAAGAAAAAATAAAAAAGGTATCAGAAGTAAAAGATGTTTCCGTAAAGCTGTTTTCTCTCGAGGAATATAAGGCAGAAGCAGAAAAAATAGAGCAGGAGAAAGACAGTCAGGTTGCGGAAGCTGCTTCAAATACTGATTTATCATCAATTCAAGCGCCATCTGTACCAAAGGAAAACCTTGAACAAAAGCAGGATAAGAAAGATTCAAAGTCAGCAAAGGCAAGCCAAAGTAAAACTATCCGTGTAAATATTGAACGTCTGGATATTTTAATGAATTTATTTGAAGAGTTGCTGATTGACCGTGGACGTCTAGAACAAATTTCAGTAGATCTGAATCATGGCGATTTACAGGAGACAGTAGAAAGAATGGCACGTGTCTCTGGAGATTTGCAAAATATTATTCTCACAATGCGTATGGTACCTGTTGACCAGGTATTCAGCCGTTTCCCACGGATGATTCGTCAACTTGCACGTGATCTCAATAAAAATGTTGAGGTTCAGATCACAGGAGCTGAAACAGAGCTTGATCGCACAGTCATAGATGAAATCGGTGACCCTCTCGTTCACTTAATTCGTAATGCAATCGATCACGGTATCGAGAAGCCTGAAGAACGCCGGGCAAAAGGCAAGCCTGAAAAAGGAATTATGAAGCTGGAAGCCTACCATAGCGGGAATCATGTTTTCATTGATATATCAGATGATGGAGCAGGAATCAACAAGCATAAAGTTTTAGATAAGGCGATTAAGAATGGCGTAGTTACTCCTGAACAAGGTTTGAGCATGACTGATCAGCAAATCTATCAGCTTATTATGTCCAGTGGCTTCTCTACAGCGGAAACAATTTCCGATGTTTCAGGAAGAGGTGTCGGACTTGATGTAGTTAAGAATACAATTGAATCTCTTGGCGGAAGTATTTCGATTGATTCAGAAGAAGACAAGGGCTCAGTTTTCTCAATTCAGCTTCCACTCACCCTGTCAATCATTTCTGCTTTGCTCGTCGAACTAAGAGAAGAAAAGTATGCAATTCCGCTTTCATCAATTATTGAAACTGCAATCATTCATAAAGACCAGATCTTCCATGCGCATAGCAAGAAGGTTATTGATATCCGGGGCAAAGTAATTCCTCTTGTTTACCTTAGCGATATTTTTGAAGTTCCAAAAAATGAAGCAGAAGAAAGTGATTATACTTCTGTTGTCATCGTCAAAAAGGGAGAAAAGATTGCCGGACTTGTCGTTGACTCATTCATTGGTCAACAGGAAGTTGTTCTTAAATCTCTTGGCGACTACTTGTCCAGTACATTTGCTATTTCCGGTGCAACCATACTTGGTGACGGGCAGGTCGCTTTGATTGTCGATACAAATGCTTTGGTTAAATAACTTTTCAGCAAGGGAGGAAGAGAAATGACAACAGTTCAAGAAAGAAAAGTGATTGTTTTTAACCTGAACGGTGAGGAGTATGCTGTTCCGGTACAAAGTGTAGGCTCAATTGAACGAATGATGCAGATTACACGTGTTCCAAAAGCGGAACATTTTATTAAAGGTGTCATAAATCTTAAAGGGGTTGTAACTCCGATAGTTGATTTAAGACTGCGTTTTGGTACAGAAAAACGGGAATATGATGACTCTACCCGAATCATTATCGTTTACTATCGGGACATGGAAATTGGTCTCGTAGTGGACGGAGCTAATGATGTAATTGACATATCTGTAAACGACATTGAACCACCTCCAGAAGTGATCAATACGGTTCATGCTGACTATATTGAAGGTGTAGTCAAGCTAGGTAATCGTCTACTAGTCCTTCTTGATTTGGAGAAAGTTCTTGATAAAAAGGAATTCGACTTTATGAAAATGGATGCATGACATGCAGATTGAAAAATTAACAAGTGTTCAGCTTGATGTTTTGCGTGAAATTGGCAATATTGGGGCAGGTAACGCGGCTACATCCATGTCTCTCTTGACCAACCAGAAGGTGGATATGGATGTTCCAGTCGTGCAGCTTATACCTTTTGGCCAGGTCATGGAGCTGATTGGAGGGGCAGATGAATTAGTAGTTGCAATTTATCTGCGGATACTCGGGGAGGCACCAGGTACCGTCTATTTTATTATGTCACTGGCAGAAGCCGAACAGCTTGTAAGGCAAATTATTCATGATAATTCATTCACTTTGGGAATGGAAGAAGAAATTGATGATTTCGCTATTTCCGCTTTAATGGAAGCAGGCAATATTTTGACCGGTTCTTATCTTTCGGCTTTATCTGATTTCATCAACATTAATATGCAGCCCTCCATTCCAAATCTGGCAATCGATATGGCTGGGGCTATACTCTCAGTCGGTTTGATTGAGCTTTCAAATGTAACGGACTATGCAATAGTAATTGATACAAGAATGAATAACGATGAGGACCGGAACAGATTTAAAGGTCACTTTTTCTTACTGCCGGATACGGAAACTGTGCCCAAAATATTCAATGCGCTTGGTATAGATTATTATGAGTAGTACGAAGCAGGTTGTAAAGGTTGGTATAGCAGACCTGAATATTACAACCGCACCGCATTCAATCCGTACGTCAGGGCTCGGTTCTTGTGTCGGCTGTGTCATTTATGACCCAGTTCGAAAAATTGCAGGGCTCGCTCATATTATGCTGCCGGATTCAAGCCTTTCCAGACAGACGAAAATGAATGATTTTAAATATGCAGATACTGCACTTCCCATTCTTGTAGATCAGTTAGTTTCAGCAGGTGCAAGAAAAACGGCTCTGAAGGCAAAAATAGCGGGCGGTGCTCAGATGTTCAAATTCAATTCTCAGTCTGACATGATGCGGATTGGCCCACGAAACACGGAAGCGGTCATCTGTGAATTAAAAAAAATGGGTATTCCGCTTATTGCCTCAGATACCGGAGGAAATTGCGGACGCACAATCGAATTTTTTGCGGAAACTGGAGATTTGCATATTAGAACAGTAAGTAAAGGGGAATCCATTCTATAGCAGTAAAATTTAACTGCATTTAGCTGGGAGGCGAATCATATCGTGACTGTTAACAATACTTCCAAAGAAGCAAAGCTATGGCAGGACTGGCTGGAACATCGCGACCATGAGGCAGCCAATCAGCTGATAGAGCAATATATGTACTTGGTCAATTATCAGGTGGAGCGGATTTGGAGCACACTGCCAAGCAATGTTTCTAAAGATGACTTGAAAAGCTTTGGACTTCTTGGTTTATTTGATGCTTTAAAAAAATTCGAACCGAATCGAAATCTGAAGTTTGATACGTATGCTTCATTTAGAGTACGGGGAGCGATTATAGATGGTCTGCGTAAAGAAGACTGGCTCCCGCGCTCAATACGTGACAAATCCAAAAAAATTGATCAGGCGATACAGCTGCTTGAACAGAAGCTTCAGCGGGCCCCTTCCTCAGCAGAAATTTCGGCAGAGACAGGACTTGATTCAGATGAGGTTGAGACAATTATTAAGGATTCATTGTTCTCAAACGTCTGGTCACTTGAAGAAAAGCCGAATGAAGGAGAAGAAGCATCCAAAGAAGGTGTCGGCTATTTACTTGAAGACGAAACCGCTGTCTCTCCGGACGAAAGACTTTTAAAGACGGAACTTCAGAAAGAACTTGCCGAGGGAATCGGCAGTTTGAATGAGAATGAACAACTGGTAATTAGCCTGTTTTATCAAGAAGAACTTACTTTTACGGAAGTTGGTCATATTCTTGGTTTAACGACATCCAGAATATCGCAAATACACAAAAAGGCAATATTCAAGTTGCGGACATCCCTAGAGAAAATCCAGGCCATGGCTTAATCAAACCGCTAAATGCAAAAGGGGGAAAGACATGGACTCAATAGAGAAGCAATTGCTGCTCAAAATCTCAGAGGACCAGATGGAAGCGACTTTGCATTGTACAAATGGATGGAGTGGTGAACCTGTCGATGAGACTGCTTTAAAACATTTCATTGTCAAAGAGGGCATTCGAACGGGCATCATTAAAGATGCAATTGATCAAGTGGTCGCTGGGACATCTATAGAGGTTTTTCCACTCCTAATAGCTAAAGGGGAAGCTCCTGTTCATGGTAAAGATGCAGAAATTGAATATTTCTTCGAGACAAGCAGCGAAGGACTTAAGGAAACTGAAGAATACGATTTTCGTGAAGTTATGAAAATTCCTTCTGTGCAAAAAGGGACAAAACTTGCAGTTATTCATCCACCTGACCTTGGAAAACCCGGAGAAGATGTGCTGGGTAACATGGTTCAAGCAGATAATGGTAAAGAGGCAGTCATCAAAGCTGGTAGAAATGTTTATTTCAATATTGAAGAGCAAGCTTTCTATGCATGTGATTCAGGTCAAGCAAGCGTTCATGATGACAAGCTTCATGTTTACTCTGTTTATGAAATTAAAGAGAGTGTTTCCATGAAAACAGGGAATGTTCAATTTGCCGGATCTGTCGTTATTCATGGAGATGTACCATCAGGATTCAGAGTGACTGCAAATGGTGATGTCAAAGTGTTCGGAATGGTAGAAGCTGCGACAATTACAGCGAATGGATCAATTTTTATCGCTGAAGGCCTTTCTGGTATGAAAAAAGGTTTCATTCGAGCTGGTAAAGACGTACATCTTGGATACATAAATCAGGGCACAGTTCTTGCTGGTCGGGATATTACGGTTGTAAACTCGATTTTGCATAGTCATTGTACAGCATCTGGAAAAATTGAAAGTCGAAATGGTAACATTATCGGAGGAAGTGCCTCAGCAGCAAGTCTAATTAAGGCTAAAGAATTTGGTAATCGGCATAATACGAGAACTGACTTACATTTCGGTCTTGATGAAGAAAACGAACGCCGTCTCGAAGAATATGAAAAGAGAGAAAAAGCTTTGCATGAAGAGCGGGAAAAACTATCGGCTCTCGGTAAGCAAATCGAAGAACGAGACTATCAGAATAACATCCGCCTGAGGATTGCGCATTTACGTCAGAGAAATAAATATTTGCAAATTACGAAAGAACTTGAAAGCATAACAATTCAAATCAGGCAGCTTGAAGACCTTGCAGGAAAAGAACATGACGCCAGTTTAATTGCAAGCGAGGCGATTTATTCAAACAGCGTCATCTCATTTGGAAAATATAAGAAGCAAGTTGATAAAGATTATGGACCGATTAGTGTTGTTCTCGATCAGAATGAAATTTATTTCCGGCCGCTTGGATGATAAGCAGGACCGAGTATGCTTGAGGTGAACAGTTTGACTTCAATGTTATTTATGGTCAGTTTTTTGCTGCATATTATCGCTTTATCAGCAATTTATATGCTGTTTAAAGAATTGCAAAAGCTGAAGTCGACTACATATATTGAGGAAATTGATGAGCTAATGACAACGTATCTTGAAGAACTGCGAGAGGAAAATGCCAGGCTTGAGGATAGAATCGTCAAAAGTGAACAAATAAAAGCAGTACAAAAAGCTTTGAAAAATGACCAGAAACATTCTGAGGATGATAATAACGAGAAAGAAGAACTGGAGAATCAAAATGTGAATTCATCTGATAAACAGTCTTCTGTCTTTGCAGAAATGCTCTCAAATGAAGAAAAGCGCCATGAATTAGAGCAGGAACCGTTCGACCTGCAAATTGAGTCAGGCGATGCTATTGAAGACAGTTATACAGCTTCCCTGCAATCCCGCATTTTGTTGCTAGCTGAACAAGGGTTCAGCCAAAACGAAATTGCAAAGAAACTTGATTGTGGAGAAACAGAAGTGAATCTTGTAATAAAAATGCATAAACGTAATGGAAAAGGTTGAATATAATATTTAACTGTGCTATATTTACATATGGTTAAAAGCGCAGTAGTCAAAAGTCTGCTGTCAACCACACACGCCTGGCGATCGGGATGAGTTGGTGCCGTATGATTCATACGGTTCTTGTTCAGAAAGGACCTTGGCGGAGGATTAAAAACCATTTGGAGGGAAATAACCATGTCAGTAATTTCTATGAAGCAACTGCTAGAAGCTGGTGTACATTTCGGTCACCAGACACGCCGTTGGAACCCTAAGATGAAGAAATACATCTTCACTGAGCGTAACGGTATTTACATCATTGATTTGCAAAAAACAGTCAAAAAACTTGACGAAGCGTATAACTTTGTCCGTGATCTAGCTGCTAATGGCGGCTCTGTATTGTTTGTCGGAACAAAGAAGCAAGCTCAAGATTCTGTTCGTGACGAAGCAACTCGCTCAGGCATGTTCTTCGTGAACCAGCGCTGGTTGGGTGGAACTTTGACTAACTTCCAGACAATCCGTAAGCGTGTTCGTCGTCTTAAAGATATCGAACGTATGGAAGAAGATGGAACTTTCGAAGTTCTTCCTAAGAAAGAAGTTGTAGAGCTTAATAAAGAAAAAGATCGTCTTGTTAAATTCCTTGGTGGTATTAAGGATATGGATCGTCTTCCAGATGCCTTGTTCGTAATTGATCCACGTAAAGAACGCATTGCGATTGCAGAAGCACACAAGTTGAATATTCCGATCATCGCCATGGTTGATACAAACTGTGACCCGGATGAAATCGACTATGTAATCCCTGCAAACGATGACGCTATTCGTGCTGTAAAGCTTCTTACTTCTAAGATGGCTGATGCAATCATCGAAGTAAAACAGGGTGAAGAAAACGAAGAAGCTCCAGAGCAGGAAGAAACTGCACCTGAAGCTGAAACTGCTGACCAAGCGTAAACTATTAGCAAGCACAGGTGATAAGGGGAAAACCTTTTATCACCTTTTTTTAAGAAATTTTATCGAAAAAATCTCATAATATTTGGAGGCGTTAACGTGGCTATTACTGCAAAAATGGTTAAAGAATTGCGTGAACAGACTGGCGCAGGCATGATGGATTGCAAAAAAGCATTGACTGAAACTAACGGAGATATGGAAAAAGCAGTAGATTATCTTCGTGAAAACGGTATTGCAAAAGCAGCTAAAAAAGCTGGCCGTATTGCAGCTGAAGGTTCAACATATATTACTACAGAAGGTAATACAGCAGTGTTGATCGAAGTTAACTGTGAAACAGACTTTGTTACTAAAAATGATCAGTTCAAGCAGCTTCTTGAGGATCTTGGTAAGCACCTTGTTTCACAAAAGCCGGCTGATCTTGAAACAGCCCTATCCCAGAAATTGAACGGTAGTGATGAGACTGTTGAAACATACATCAACGCTATCGTCGCGAAAATTGGTGAAAAGATTTCTCTACGTCGTTTTGCAATTGTTGATAAAACAGATAATGATGCATTCGGCGCATACTTGCATATGGGCGGACGTATCGGTGTACTTGCTCTTCTTGAAGGAACAACTGACGAAGCTGTTGCCAAAGATGTCGCAATGCATATCGCTGCAGTAAACCCTCGTTATGTTTCACGTGACGAAGTTTCATCTGAAGAGGTCGATCGTGAGCGTGAAGTATTGAAAGCACAAGCACTAAATGAAGGCAAGCCTGAGAAAATTGTAGAAAAAATGGTTGAAGGCCGCCTTGGCAAATTCTTCGAGGATATTTGCTTGCTTGAGCAGAGCTTCGTTAAGGATCCAGATATGAAAGTTAAGCAGTTTGTTTCTGATAAAGGCGCAACTGTAAAATCATTCGTTCGTTATGAAGTTGGCGAAGGTATGGAAAAACGCGAAGAAAACTTTGCTGAAGAAGTTATGAGCCAAATCAAAAAATAAATAGTTTGACGCCAAATAGGGAACGATAAAGTTCCCTATTTGACTGTCAGCACTTAAATCATAGGTTGTAAAGAGCAAACTGAATCAATTTCATGGAGGTCATTATGGCACAGGCAAGGTACCAGAGAATCGTACTAAAATTAAGCGGTGAAGCGCTAAGTGGTGAGCAAGGATATGGAATTGACCCGAAAGTCATCCAATCCATTGCAGAACAGGTAAAAGAAGTGGCTGAACTAGGTGTTGAAGTCGCAATTGTAGTTGGTGGCGGAAACATTTGGAGAGGTAAAGTCGGCAGCGAAATGGGCATGGATCGCGCGACAGCGGATTACATGGGCATGCTTGCCACAATTATGAATTCTTTGGCACTTCAAGATGCCCTGGAAACAATTGAGATTCCAACAAGGGTCCAGACTTCCATAGAAATGCGCCAGGTTGCCGAGCCATACATAAGAAGAAAGGCAATTCGCCATCTTGAGAAGAAGCGGGTTGTTATCTTCGCTGCAGGAACCGGTAACCCATATTTCTCTACCGATACAACAGCTGCATTGCGTGCTGCTGAAATTGAGGCAGAGGTTATTCTGATGGCGAAGAACAATGTCGATGGGGTTTACTCAGACGATCCAAAGCTGAACAAAAACGCAACGAAATATGATATTCTATCTTATATGGACATGCTGAATGAAGGGCTTGGTGTCATGGATTCGACAGCTTCTTCTCTATGCATGGACAACGATATTCCACTAATTGTATTCTCGATTACTGAAGAAGGCAATATCAAAAAGGTTGTTCTTGGAGAATCAATTGGAACTACAATAAGGGGGAAGTAAAATGACTAATGCGATTATCAAAGACATGGACGGTAAAATGGAAAAAGCAATTCAGGCTTTTTCAAGAAATTTGGCTACAGTCCGAGCTGGTCGTGCCAACCCAAGTATCTTGGACAGCGTATATGTCGATTACTATGGAGCAAACACACCGCTTAACCAGTTGGCTACAGTTGGTGCTCCTGAGGCAAGGTTGCTTGTAATCACCCCGTTCGACAAGACTGCAATTGGTGATATTGAAAAAGCAATCCAGAAAGCAGATTTAGGACTTTCACCTTCAAGTGATGGTAATGTGATTCGTATTAACATTCCAGCACTTACTGAGGATCGTCGTAAAGATCTTGTAAAAGTTGTAGGCAAATTTGCTGAAGAGGCACGTGTACAAGTTCGTAACATTCGTCGTGACGCAAATGATCAGTTAAAGAAAGCTGAAAAAGACGGCGAAATTACAGAAGACGAATTGAGAAATGAGCAGGAGGAAGTCCAAAAAGGGACGGACAAAGCGATCAAGGATGTTGATCGTCTTGCTAAAGAAAAGGAAGAAGAAATTCTAGAAGTTTGAGTCTTTCCTTCTCTTGAAGGTTCTCTAACCTAAAGATTATACATTTTTTTACAAAAACCCTCTTTATCGGAAAGAGGGTTTTTGTTTTAAATTTCATATTGACCATATTTTAATGATATAATGGGGATTCAGTAAGAACCGCCATTTTGCCTTCTGAAAGAGTGGCAATGGAACAGCATATCGACTCGGAGGACCAAACGATGTCAATTAGAATTCCCTTTTTTAATACAAAAAACAAAGCATCTGAGCAGCCGAGCGAGCTGGAAAATGTTCCGCAGCATGTTGCTATAATTATGGATGGTAATGGCCGCTGGGCTAAGAAGAGAGGCTTACCAAGAATAGCAGGACATAGAGAAGGCATGAACACCGTAAAAAAGATTGTTAAAGCGGCTACCCGTTACAATATCAAAGTTTTGACTCTCTATGCTTTCTCCACAGAAAATTGGAAACGCCCAAAATCGGAAGTTGAATTCCTATTAAAGCTTCCAAAAGATTTCATGCAAATTTATTTGCCGGAAATGATCGAGAACAATGTTAGAATCGAAACAATTGGCGAATTTGATTCACTGCCTGTTCATACGAGAGAAGCAATCCAAAATGGAATTGAGCAGACGAAGAATAACGATGGCCTATTGCTCAACTTTGCACTTAACTATGGAAGCAGAAATGAAATTATGCGAGCCGTTAAGGCGTTCGCTGAGGATGCGTGTGAAAGAAATATCCCTTTGGATGAACTTTCAGAGTCTATGTTTTCAGAGTACTTGTATACGAAAAGTACGCCCGATCCTGATCTTGTAATCCGGACAAGTGGGGAGAAGAGACTAAGTAATTTCCTGCTTTGGCAGGCTGCTTATGCAGAATTATGGTTTACAGAAGAATTATGGCCTGATTTTAGCGAAGAAACATTTACACGGGCCTTGCTTGATTATCAACAGAGAAAAAGACGTTATGGAGGCATTTAGGAGGCTTTCTTCAATGAAACAAAGAATTATTACTGCAATAATTGCACTTATCGTTGTCATTCCATTTCTAATATATGGTAGGTGGCCGTTTGTATTATTCGGCTTTCTCTTGGCGACAATTGGACTGTATGAACTGATTGCTATGCGAAAGCTCTCACAATTTGCCATTCCAGGTATTTTTGCGGTCCTTCTATTATGGACAATTCTTGCCAGGTTTGATGGCGATGTAGTGCCGTATATATCTATGAGCAAATTAGAAGGGGCAGGTCTTTTTATCCTTCTTCTTCTGGCTTACACTGTGTTTTCGAAGAACAAATTCACCTTTGAAGACGCTGGGTTCCTAGCAGTGTCTGCTTTTTATGTTGGAATGGGTTTTTATTACTTGATTGAAGCCCGGCTGTATGGTTTGGATTATCTGCTGTTCATATTCTTTATTATATGGGCGACTGACTCGGGAGCATACTTTGTCGGAAGGTCGCTTGGTAAAAGAAAACTTTGGCCGGTGATTAGTCCTAACAAGACGATTGAGGGAGCAATTGGCGGAATTGTTATCGCACTTATTGTTGCGGTTGTATTCCAGCTTGTTCATCCGTTCGATTATTCAATTATAAGTATTATTTTTATCGCCTTGCTTATTTCTGTTGCCGGACAGGTTGGCGATCTTGTCGAATCTGCTTTCAAGCGCCATTATGGTGTTAAAGATTCAGGTAAGCTTCTTCCGGGGCATGGAGGCATTCTTGATAGGCTTGACAGTATGATTTTTGTGTTGCCTTTCTTGCATTTCATCCATTTCATCCATTAAAATGAACATATTTTCCTTAAGAGTTTAATACATTTGGTTCATGATAATCAACAATTGGGCATGAACCGAATGCCGGGCAGCCTCATCATTAAATAAAAGGAAGTGCTTTATTTGACAACTGTCATTGCGTTTATTTTCATGTTTGGGCTGCTCGTGTTTATCCATGAGTTTGGCCATCTCATTTTTGCAAAAAGAGCAGGAATGTTGGCAAGAGAGTTCGCAATTGGTTTCGGACCAAAAATATTCTCATTTGTAAAAAATGAAACTCTGTATACAATCCGGCTCTTGCCTGTCGGAGGTTATGTAAGAGTTGCCGGTGAGGATCCAGAAATTCAGGATTTGAATCCTGGTCAGCATATCGGTCTTGAATTTAACGGTGAAGGCAAAGTCTCTAAAATTATTGTTAACAATAAAGCGAAGCACCCATATGCCCGAGTTATTGAAGTTGAACGTGCAGACTTGGATCATGACTTAGTAATTGAAGGTTATGAACCTGAAGAGCATGGTGAAAGACTTGTCTTCCCGGTCGATCGTAAAGCTGTTTATGTACAGGATGAAAAAGAGACACAGATTGCTCCTTATGACAGACAATTCGCTTCAAAGACAAAGCGTCAGCGGGCGATGCAGCTGTTTGCCGGTCCAATGATGAACTTCCTTCTTGCAATAGTTCTTTTTATTGTGCTTGGCATCATTCAAGGAGTTCCTTCAGACACTGCTAAAATAGCGAATATCCGTGAAGGAAGCCCTGCTGAACAAGCTGGTCTTGTTAACGGAGATCAAATTGTTCAAATTAATAACAAGCACATTAAAAGCTTTGAGCAGATGGCTCTTTATATTCAGGAACACCCAGGTGAAGAGCTGGATCTTACCGTAAAGAGAGACGGCGGTTCCAAGCAATTTACACTTGTTCCGGACAAGGTTAAAGTCGAAGGGCAAGAGATCGGACGTATCGGTGTAAGCCAAGCGATGGAAAAGTCCTTTACTGGCACATTCACATATGGGTTTGAGAAGACGTATTCAACTACCAAACTTATATTGACCAACCTTTTCATGCTTGTTACTGGACAGTATTCCATTGATATGCTCTCAGGGCCTGTTGGAATCTATGATATAACCGATCAGGTCGTACAGACAGGTTTCAATAACTTCCTATTATGGACAGCCATGCTTAGCGTAAATCTTGGTATCGTGAACCTTGTGCCGCTCCCGGCACTTGATGGCGGGCGCCTTCTTTTCATTCTCATTGAAGCAGTGCGCGGCAAACCACTTGATCCACAAAAAGAAGGCATATTCCACTTTGTCGGATTTGCATTGCTAATGCTGCTTATGATTGTTGTAACTTGGAACGATATACAAAGATTATTTATGTAGCTTTCTGTGTAGAGCCCTTGTCGATACCATTTGACAAGGGCTCGAATCGATATGCGAGGATTGTAGAGGGAGGATTTTTTGATGGACTTGTCAAAACGCGAAAAGTTGACTATTTTACTCGATCAACTGCAGCTTGACGCAGCCGCAGTTGATACCTATTTTCAGAATGCTGTCCTCGAGAAACTCGAAGTATATAAAAAATCGAAAGTCTGGCATTTTCATATTAGTCTGGAAAAGCCTCTGCCATTTGCGGTATACCAGGATTTTTTAAATAACATAGGTGAAACTTTCAAGCAAGTTGCCAAAACGGATTTAACCGTTATTTGCGGTGATGACAATTATACAGAAGAACTGTTAATGCCTTATTGGAAACACTTCGCCAATCAGACTGCTTTGGGTTTACCTGCGTATAAAGATCTTTTGTTAAGCAGTAAACCTTGTCTTCACTCCGAGAAATGGGTGCTTTCTGTTCGTAATGAAATGGAAGCAGGCATAATAAAGAAAAAGCTGAATGACCCGTTTCGGGACTATATGAAAAAAGCAGGACTAGGTTCAGTGTTGTTTGATATTGAAGTGATAGAGAATGATAAGTTGATGGTGGAATTCAAAGAAAAAACAGCGCTTGAAGATAAGCAAATTATTATGAAAACCGTACAGGAAAAAGAAAAGCGTGAACAGAACAGACAGGACGCAGCTGATAACAAGCCACTTGTAATCGGCTATAATATTCCTGATGAACCAGTATCAATGGAAACAATTCAAGAAGAGGAACGAAGAATAACGGTTCAAGGATATGTGTTTGATTCTGAAATCCGTAAACTTCGTTCTGGAAGAAGTCTACTGATTGCTAAGGTTACAGACTATACTGACTCTTTGCAGATCAAAATGTTCTCAAAAGATGATGACGATGCAGCAACTTTTGAAAACGTCCGAAAAGGTATGTGGATTAAAGCACGCGGAAGTATTCAGACCGATATGTATACAAATGAGCTCGCAATGATGGCGAATGATATGCAGGAAGTAAAAGTGGATTCAAGACGCGATGAAGCACCTGAAGATGAGAAACGTGTTGAATTGCATGCACATACAACGATGAGCCAGCTTGATGCTGTTACAACTCCTGGCAGGCTAATTGAACAGGCAGCTAAATGGGGGCATCCAGCAGTTGCTATTACAGATCATGGGGGCGTACAAGGTTTTCCTGAAGCATTTGCCACAGGAAAAAAGCATGGAATCAAGGTGCTTTATGGTTTGGAGGCGAATCTTGTCGATGATGGCGTCCCCATAGCATACAATGTACAAGATTTGGAACTTGATACAGCTGTTTACGTTGTATTTGACGTTGAGACGACAGGTCTTTCTGCAGTCTATGATACGATTATTGAATTAGCTGGAGTAAAGATTCAAAATGGCGAAATCATTGACCGTTTTGAGAGCTTTGCTAATCCCCACCACCCGCTCTCTGAAACGACGACTAGACTTACAGGGATTACGGATGAAATGGTACAAGATGCACCTGAAATCGATGATGTTTTAAAGCAATTTCATGCATGGACAGAAGGAACGATACTAGTAGCTCACAACGCAACTTTTGATATCGGTTTTCTGAATGCAGGCTATAAGCGCATTGATTACCCAAAAATCACACAGCCAGGAATGGATACATTGGAGCTGGCTCGCTTTCTCGTACCAGAGCTTCGAAATCATCGATTGAACACTTTGTGTAAACATTTTGACATAGAACTGACACAGCATCACCGAGCGATCTATGATGCTGAGGCTACTGGATATTTAATGGTGAAACTTGTCAAAATGCTCACTGAGAAAGATATTCATAATCATAAGGATTTGAACCGCCATATGGGAGAGGGGAATGCCTACCAGCGTTCGCGTCCTTTCCATTGTGTTTTACTTGCTCAGAACGATATTGGGCTTAAGAATATTTATAAGCTTGTATCCTATTCCAACATTCATTATTTTTATCGAGTACCGCGAATACCGCGATCTGTGCTTGAAAAATACCGCGAAGGAATTATAATCGGAACAGCTTGTGATCAAGGTGAAGTGTTTGAAACGATGATGCAGAAGTCTGCTGAAGAAGCAGAAAACGTCGCAGAATTCTATGATTATATAGAAGTTCAGCCACCGGCGAACTATTCACACCTAATAGAGAAGGACTTAGTACAGAACGAAGCCCAGATTCTAGATATTATCAGGAAGATTGTCGAGCTTGGAAAAAGGATTGGCAAACCAGTTGTTGCTACAGGGAATGTTCATTATATAGAAGATCATGATAAGATTTACCGTCAGATTTTAATTGCGTCCCAAGCGGGCAATCCACTTAATCGCGTCACATTGCCTGACACACCTTTCCGAACAACGAATGAAATGCTTGATGCATTTCAATTTTTGGGAGAAGAAACTGCAAAGGAAATTGTCGTTACCAACTCCAGGCTTGTAGCTGATTGGGTTGAAGATGTTTCGCCAATCAAGGATGAGTTGTTCACACCAAAAATTGAAGGAGCGGAAGAAGAAATCCGCACACTCAGTTATGACAGAGCAAAGAAGATCTATGGGGAAGATATTCCGCAAATTGTCATTGACCGCCTTGAAAAGGAACTCTCGAGTATCATAGATAACGGTTTTGCGGTAATCTATCTCATCTCTCATAAGCTTGTAAAGAAATCACTTGATGATGGATATCTTGTCGGATCACGAGGTTCAGTCGGTTCTTCTCTTGTTGCAACAATGACGGAAATTACTGAGGTAAATCCTTTGCCAGCACATTATATTTGCACGGAATGTCATTATAATGAATTCATTACGGATGGCTCATATGCCAGCGGCTTTGACTTGCCTGATAAAGATTGCCCGAACTGCGGAAACGCCCTGAAGAAAGACGGACAAGACATTCCGTTTGAGACATTCCTTGGATTTAAAGGCGACAAAGTGCCGGATATTGATTTGAACTTCTCAGGGGAATACCAACCGAATGCTCATAACTATACAAAAGAACTATTTGGAGAAGACTATGTCTATCGTGCAGGAACAATTGGTACAATAGCAGAGAAGACAGCTTATGGTTATGTGAAAGGCTATGCGTCAGATAAAAGCCTTATTATGAAAAATGCTGAAGTTGACAGGCTTGTGAAGGGCTGTACTGGAGTAAAAAGAACGACAGGGCAGCATCCTGGTGGAATCATTGTTGTACCAAGCGATAAAGAAATCTATGACTTTACACCAATCCAGTTCCCTGCTGATGACAGGAACAGTGAATGGCGAACGACGCATTTCGACTTTCACTCCATTGACAGTAATTTGCTTAAGCTAGATATACTTGGTCACGATGATCCGACCGTAATTCGCATGCTTCAGGACCTTTCCGGAATGGATCCACAAACGATACCAACTGATGACAAAGAAGTTATGAAGATTTTTTCAGGAACAGAATCTCTTGGTATCACCCCAGACCAGATTGGGTGTAAGACCGGAACGCTAGGTGTACCTGAATTTGGTACTCGATTTGTTCGTCAAATGCTCGAGGAGACAAAACCTTCAACATTTGCTGAACTTGTCATTATTTCTGGACTTTCTCACGGGACCGATGTATGGCTCGGAAACGCACAGGAATTGATCAATAATGGTATTTGCGAAATCGGTGATGTTATCGGTTGCCGGGATGATATTATGGTTTACCTCATGCATAAGGGTCTCGAAGCTTCACTTGCGTTTAAGATCATGGAGTTTGTGCGTAAAGGAAAAGGGCTTCAAGATGAGTGGATTGTGGAAATGAAGAAGCATGGGGTTCCAGACTGGTATATCGATTCATGTCAGAAAATCAAATATATGTTCCCGAAGGCGCATGCTGTAGCCTATGTATTGATGGCAGTTCGAATTGCCTATTTCAAAGTACATCATCCCATTTTATTTTATGCTGCATATTTCACTGTCCGTGCAGCAGACTTTGAATTAGATACAATGTGCAAAGGGGCAGACGCAATTCGCAAAAGGATTAAAGAGATTGAAATGAAAGGCAATGACGCAGCGCCTAAGGAAAAGACCCTTCTAACGGTGCTTGAGATTTCTCTTGAGATGGTTGAAAGAGGGTTCTCATTCCAGAAAGTCGATTTGTACAGATCAAGTGCTTCGGAGTTTATTGTTGAAGGAGATACTTTAATACCGCCTTTTAATGCAATTGATGGATTAGGCACAAATGCGGCGATTAATATCGTAAATGCTCGTGAAAACGGGGAGTTTTTGTCTAAAGAGGATTTGCGAGAGCGAAGCCGTATATCTAAAACAGTACTTGAATATATGGACCAGCATGGCTGTCTTGAGGGAATGGAAGAAAAAAACCAGCTTTCACTGTTTTGACAGGCTGGCAGCTCGCTGATTTATTATGAAAGAAGGGTTCGAATTGGAATTCGACAAGAAACATATTGAAGAATTTAAACAGTTCCTCGTTGATAATAAGGAACACTTTGATGAAGAGCTGCTCAACAAAGCAAAAAATGTACGTGATAAAATTGAAGAAATTCGTTTAATCGGCAACATCCATCTAATCAGCAACGCGCATAAGCTTGTAAATCTCGTCCTTGATGACAAGCGAGAGGAGCTTGTCAGCTTTGCACAGATAGAAGGCGTTGCCTGGGCCGGTTCGGAATTGACACTTGAATTGAAACTTGAGTGGATTCAGTCGATTCGCAGCACATTGTGGAATTTCTTGCATCGTTTTGATGAGCTGAGTGAAGAAGTAATTGATATAAATCAGGTATATGAAATGGGTAATCGGGTAAATGGGATGATTGATCAGTTCCTTCGAGGATTCTTTGTAAGCTACTCGACTTATAAGGATAATCTGATTGCTCATCAGAAAAAGCTTGTGAATCATCTATCAGTCCCAATAATCCCTATTGCCGAGACGGTTAGTGTTATTCCACTGATTGGTACGATTGATTTGGGACGAGCAAGAATCATTGAAGAAAAAATACTTATGGAAATCAGCAAAAAGCGTATTACTCTACTGTTCTTCGACCTCTCTGGAATAGCGGAAGTAGAAGAGGATACGATGCATCATTTGCTGAACATACTCAGGGGTGTTGAGATGATGGGATGCCACCCTGTTATTACAGGTCTGCAGCCTAAAATAGTACAAACTATTTTACGTGAAGGACTTGATTCAGGCCTGCATGCAGAGACTAAGGCATCACTACAACAGGCATTGAAAGATCATCTTACCGTGAACTTATGGGCTGATAACAAGGATAGATAAGCCAATCCGCGTTTCTTGCAAGAGCTGGGAGACTATGTTATAGTTGCTTTGGTAAGCATTGCCGTATCGGCAAAAGAGCGGGTCTCCCCGCACTTTCTTATAAGAATTGAGATTCCCTTGCCTTGTGTTCCGGCAGGGGTTTTATATTGAGTGCATTCAATTAACTGAAAAATGATCATTGAATTGGCATCAGAGGAGGTATCCGATATTGAGTTCCGAAGCAGTCAAAATAACAGAAGAGCTGGCAAGGCCCATCGTCGAATCACTTAGCCTTGAACTTGTTGATGTTGAATACGTAAAGGAAGGAAGCAACTGGTTCCTGCGTGTTTATATTGATAAAGAAGGAGGAGTTGAGATTGACGAATGCGGTCTGGTATCTGAAAAGTTGAGTGCCAAACTTGACGAACTGGATCCAATCAAGGATGCTTATTTCCTTGAAGTCTCCTCTCCAGGGGCCGAACGCCCTTTGAAGACAAAAGCGGATATCGCTAACCATGTCGGCTCTTATGTAAATATTAAACTTTACGAAAAAATTGACGGCGATAAAGAATTCGAAGGTACGATTAAATCGTTTGAAAATGATATTCTGACACTTGAATATAAAGTGAAGACACGTAAAAAGGAACTTAGTGTTCCATATGATAAGATCGCGAAGGCAAGACTTGCCATAGCATTTTAAGGGGGAACAAAGATCGTGAGCAGCCAGCTTTTTGACGCGATTGATTATTTGGAAAAGGAAAAAGGCATTTCAAAAACAGTACTTATAGAGGCACTTGAAGCAGCGTTGATTTCTGCATATAAAAAGAACTTCAAATCCGCTACAAATGTTCGAGTCGACATTGACGAGAAAGCAGGTACAATGCGTCTCTTCTCACGCAAGACGGTTGTCGATGAAATTGAAGATGACCAGAACGAGATTACCGTTGAGGAAGCTCGGAAAGTGGACCCTAATTATGAAGTGGATGACGTGCTTGAAGTGGAAGTAACGCCGAAAGACTTTGGCCGAATTGCTGCTCAGGCTGCCAAGCAAGTAGTGACCCAGCGTGTTCGTGAAGCTGAGCGCGGTGTCATTTTCAGCGAATATGCCGACCGTGAAGACGATGTCATGACAGGTATCGTTTCTCGCAAGGATAATCGTTTCATCTATGTGAATTTGGGCAAGATTGAAGCGAAACTTGCTGAATCAGAACAAATCCCTACTGAAACATATGAAGTACATGATCGTTTGA
This sequence comes from Aciduricibacillus chroicocephali, assembly GCF_030762805.1. Classification (NCBI taxonomy): domain Bacteria; kingdom Bacillati; phylum Bacillota; class Bacilli; order Caryophanales; family Bacillaceae; genus Aciduricibacillus; species Aciduricibacillus chroicocephali. The sequence continues at coordinate 1,195,012 of NZ_CP129113.1, forward strand.
AGGTCTATGTAACAAAAGTGGAAAACACAAACAAGGGGCCACAAATTTATATTTCCCGCTCACATCCAGGGCTATTGAAACGTCTTTTTGAGATGGAAGTGCCTGAGATTTATGATGGTACTGTAGAGATCAAGTCAATTGCCCGCGAAGCAGGAGACAGATCCAAAATCTCTGTATATGCTGCGGATGCGGAAATTGATCCGGTCGGTTCATGTGTCGGTCAAAAAGGACAGCGTGTCCAAGCGATTGTCAATGAGCTTAAAGGTGAGAAGATAGATATCGTTGAATGGTCGGAAGATCCGATTATTTATGTTTCCAATGCGCTTAGTCCTTCAAAGGTGCTTAAAGTCATCGTCGATGAAGAGGAAAAGGCGACAACTGTCATTGTTCCTGATTTCCAGCTTTCTCTAGCAATCGGAAAACGTGGACAGAACGCTAGACTGGCTGCAAAGCTGACTGGATGGAAAATTGATATCAAGAGTGAGACGGAGGCCCGTGAAGCCGGTCTTTTTGATGATAATGATGTTATTATTGAAGAAAAAACGGCCGAGGAAGACGGAAATCGTCAAGAAGACGACTTTTTGTTCTAAAGGGAGGCGTCCTGATTGAAAACTAGAAAAGTACCACTTCGCAAATGTGTCGCAACAAATGAAATGAAACCTAAGCAGGAATTAATTCGTGTCGTCCGAAATAAAGAAGGCGAGATATCTGTAGATCCAACTGGTAAGAAGAACGGCCGCGGTGCCTATATATCACTTAATGAGACAGCGATAGACAAGGCCGAAAAGGGAGATATTTTGCAGAAGCATCTTAACAATGAAATCCCATCTCATATTTATGAGGAATTGCGGGAACTTGCCAGGAAACATGCCGATGCATAATCGTTACTTGAACATGCTTGGGCTCGCCTTACGAGCGGGGAAAGTTTCGCTCGGCGAAGAGACTATTGTTAAGGATATCCAGCAACGTAAGGCAAAACTCGTCATCATTGCAAATGATACAGGCAGGCAGACAATGAAAAAACTGACTGACAAATGTACTTATTACAACATACCTTGGAAGATTGCCGGGAACCGGGATGAACTTTCGGGAGCAATCGGTAAATCGGGAAGGGTTGCTATAGCCATCCTCGATGATGGGTTTGCCAGGAAGATCGAATCCATGCTGGAGTGAATAATTCGGGGGTGAACGTATGAGCAAGATGAGAATTTACGAATATGCAAAGCAGCATAACAAGACGTCCAAAGAGACGATTGAGAAACTGCGCAACCTAAATTTTGAAATCTCCAACCATATGGCAGTAATCACCGATGACATGATCAACAAGCTTGAAGAAAAACCTTCCGAAAAAGCAACTAAGCAAACCACACCGGAGAGCAAGGAAAAACAAAAAATGGGGAGTTCGAATAATAACGTGAAACAGGATCCTAATAAAGCAAAACCTAACCAAAACAATTCAAAAAAGCCAACTAAAGGCAAGCCACAGCGTAATCAGAATAAAGGAGCAAGAGGAAAGCAGCAACGTCCTCAGCAGCCTGTTGTGAAGAAAGAGACACCGAAAGAAATTACTTACAGCGGCGTGCTCACAGTAGGCGATCTTGCTGAAAAGTTGAATAAAGACGCATCTGAAATCATTAAAAAATTGCTTTTCCTTGGTGTTATGGCGACGAAAAACCAAGATTTGGATGACGATGCAGTTGAACTAATCTGCAGTGAATATGAGGTCGAAGCACATAAAGAAATCATCCTTGAAGATACAGATTTTGATAAGTATATCAAGGAAGATAAGCCAGCTGATCTTGTAGAACGTCCGGCTGTCGTAACAATCATGGGACACGTTGACCACGGAAAAACAACTTTGCTTGATTCTATCCGCAACACGAAAGTAACGGCAGGAGAAGCTGGTGGAATTACACAGCATATCGGTGCCTATCAAGCTGAGCGGAACGGTAAGAAAATCACTTTCCTAGATACCCCGGGACATGCTGCTTTCACAAGCATGCGTTCACGAGGCGCGCAAATCACGGATATCGCAATTCTTGTTGTTGCTGCAGATGATGGTGTTATGCCACAGACGGTTGAAGCGATCAACCACGCAAAAGCGGCAGAAGTTCCAATCATCGTTGCGGTTAACAAAATCGATAAAGAGTCGGCAAATCCTGATCGTGTTATGCAGGAATTGACTGAATATGAACTCGTTCCTGAAGATTGGGGCGGCAGTACGATTTTCGTTAACTTGTCAGCACTTAAAGACGAAGGAATCGATGATTTGCTTGAAATGATCCTACTTGTTGCTGAAGTGGAAGAGTTGAAAGCAAACCCTAACAAGGCAGCATTTGGTACTGTAATTGATGCACAGCTTGATAAGGGTCGTGGCTCCGTTGCGAGCCTTCTCGTTCAGGACGGTACACTTCAAGTAGGTGATTCAATTGTTGTCGGTAACACATTTGGGCGTGTCCGAGCTATGGTCAGCGATATCGGCAAGCGTGTTCAAAAAGCTGGACCTTCTACACCTGTAGAGATTACCGGTCTTAATGACGTACCTCAGGCAGGCGATCAGTTCCTCGTGTTCAAGGATGAGAAAAAAGCCCGCCAAATTGGTGAAGCTAGACAGCAAAATTACATCGTTGAAAACCGCAGTGAACAGACTAAGGTGAGCCTTGATGACTTGTTTGAACATATCAAGCAAGGGGAAATGAAAGAAATCAATATTATCATCAAAGCAGATGTACAGGGTTCTGCTGAGGCATTGGCTGGCTCTCTTCGTAAAATAGATGTGGAAGGCGTTAAAATCAAGATCATCCACTCTGGAGTAGGGGCAATCACTGAATCCGACGTTATTCTAGCTTCAGCTTCAAGCGCTATCATCATTGGTTTTAACGTTCGACCAGATGCCAATGCGAAAAAGGCTGCAGAATCTGAACAAGTTGATATGCGTCTGCATCGTATCATCTACAAGGCGATCGAAGAAATCGAAGCAGCAATGAAAGGCATGCTTGACCCTGAGTATGAAGAGAAGGTAATTGGGCAGGCTGAAGTAAGAGAAACATTTAAAGTTTCCAAAATCGGAACAATTGCCGGATGCTATGTTACAGATGGTAAAATCACACGTTCTTCCAGCATTCGTCTGATTCGAAATGGCATTGTCCAGTATGAAGGTGAAATCGATACTTTGAAGCGCTTCAAGGATGATGTTAAAGAAGTAGCTCAAGGTTATGAATGTGGGATTACAATCGAGAATTACAACGACCTAAAAGAAGGCGATGTCATTGAAGCATTCATCATGGTTGAAATTGAGCGCAAATGATTTTGAGTGCAGAGGTTGAATGTATTCTTTATGATGGTCATTCCCTTAAAGAAAAACGTTCTGTCCTCAAGCCGATGGTGACCAGGCTCCGGCAACGGTATAACATCTCCATTGCCGAGTTGGATCACCATGATGTATGGCAGAGGACAAAGCTTGGTATTGCCGTTGTAGCAAATGAGCAAGTACATGCTGAACAGGTTATGCAGCGAGTGCTTGCTGAAATCGATGAAAATACTGAGCTTGAGCGTACTATCACAAACATTGAATTTGTCTGAAAAAGAGAAAAGCCCGAGGTGTTCTATTATGAGCGAATTGCGGTCACACCGTGTAGCTGAGCAGATGAAAAAGGAACTCGGAGATATTCTTTCGAGAAAAATTAAAGACCCGCGTGTTGGCTTTGTTACTGTGACGGATGTTGAAGTAACAGGCGATCTTCAGCAAGCTAAGGTTTTTATCTCTGTTCTTGGTGATGATAGAAAGAAGCAGGATACGCTGCTTGGTCTTGCTAAAGCAAAAGGATTTATCCGTTCGGAAATTGGGAAGCGGATTCGTTTGCGGAAAACGCCGGAACTCATTTTTGAATTTGATGAGGCGTTTGAATATGGCAATCGGATTGAGGGCATTCTGCGTGATTTAAATAATTGATTGAGTCTGGCCCGTCTAATGGCGGGGCAGGCTTTTCCTTGTTTGCAAGATCTTCTTGATTGGAGGGGAAACGATGGATGGTATTTTGCCGCTTTGGAAACCGGTTGGTATGACATCCCATGATTGTGTTATAAAAATGCGCAAATTGTTTAAGATGAAAAAAGTAGGACATACAGGAACACTTGACCCAGATGCAGAAGGGGTCCTGCCGATTTGTTTTGGACAAGCAACAAAAATCGTACCTTTTTTAACAGATACAAAAAAAACATACATAGCTGCGTTGCGAATTGGACGCTCTACAGAGACTGAAGATGCATCTGGTGCTACTGTTGAAGAAAAAGAAGTTACAAAGTTGCCGGGCAGAGAGGAAATTGAACATGTCCTTAAACGGTTCACTGGTGCTATTGTTCAGATTCCACCAATGTACTCCGCAGTAAAGGTTAATGGAAAGAAACTGTATGAATATGCTCGGGCTGGTTTACCGGTTGAGCGACCAAGCCGTACTGTACATATAGATTCATTGCATATTGTGCCACACCCACTTGAAGGTAAAGACTGCTTTGGACTGGAAATCATGTGTAGCAAGGGCACGTACATACGCACATTATGTGTTGATATTGGGAAAGAGCTCGGCTATCCGGCACATATGGCTGCTTTGGAGCGAACTCAAACAGGCGATTTTGGAAAAACGGATGCAGTGACATTTGCTATGCTTGAGGAAGCTGCCGCTGAAAATCGGCTCGAGGATTTTCTGTTGCCAATGGAGCGAGGAATATCTCATCTCCCGCGAATTGAGGTCAATGATGAGACCTGTATACGTGTGAAGTTTGGCCAAAAGCTTCCGCGGCCTGATAGTGAATTGCCGAAAAGTCCCTTCCTGATGACCCATAATGATCAGGTATTAGCCGTTTATGAAGAGAATCAGAAAAATGAGCGTGAAATTAGACCTGTTCGGGTATTTACAGAAGAGCAGAAAAGCAGGTGATAACAATGCGAACGATACAAATCAGCTATCCGCTTTCAACCGATCATTGTGAATTTCCAGAAGTAGTGGCTGCAATTGGTTTTTTTGACGGAATACATAAAGGGCATCAAAAGGTAATTGGAAAAGCTGTCGACAGAGCAAATGAGCTTGGCTTATTAAGCGCTGTCATTTCCTTTCATCCGCATCCTTCGGCAATTCTCAATGCAAAAAGCAGAGAAGTCCGCTACATTACACCATTTGAAGAGAAAAAGAGAATTCTTGAATCAATGGGTGTTGACAACTTCTACGTCATTGAGTTTACGAAAGAATTGTCAGCTCTTTCCCCTGAACAATTTATAAGCGACTATATTGGCGGCTTGAATGTCCAAGAGCTTATAGCAGGATATGACTTTACATATGGTAAAAAAGGTGCAGGCAATATGAGAGAGCTTACAAAAAGGCAGGACCTTCCTTTTTCAGTCGACATGATTTCAGAACAGCAGGAAGATGGAGAGAAAATCAGTTCAACGAGAATCCGCAAGTTGCTCTCTGAAGGCATGATGGAGAAAGCAAATGACCTTCTTGGAAGGCCTTTTGTTATAAGCGGTACTGTCATTCATGGTTCTAAACGCGGGCGTGAGCTCGGCTGGAGAACAGCAAACATGTTTGTGGAAAATGATGTTTTGTTGCCTCGCAAAGGTGTTTATGCTGTAAAGGTGCTCTATGCGGATAAAACATTTTATGGCATGGCAAGCCTTGGTTACAATCCAACATTCCAATATGACAATCCGGATATCAGGATGGAAGTCCATATTTTTGATTTTCAAAAAGAAATCTACGGAGAGCAAATCACAGTTGAATGGCATCGGTATATTCGCGATGAAATGAAGTTCTCAAATATTGATGAACTGATTGCAAGAATTGCGGAAGATGAAGAAATCATCAGGGCATATTTTGCTAAGAAGTAAAACGGTTTCCGCTTGCAATTTGAACCGAAAAGCGTTAATCTTATTTAGGTGAACCTTCGCTTGGCAAGTCGAGACTCCGACGCTTGCTAGGGGACAGGGGATAATCAAAATTTTCAGGAGGTGGGCCAAATGGCCATCACTAAGGAACGTAAGAATGAAATTATCAACGAATACAAAGTGCACGATACTGATACTGGATCTCCAGAAGTACAGATCGCTGTACTTACAGAAGAAATCACAACTTTGAACGAACACCTTCGTGTTCACAAAAAAGACCACCACTCACGCCGCGGTCTTTTGAAAATGGTCGGTAAGCGCCGCAACTTGCTTAACTACCTTCGTAATAGCGATGTTACACGCTACCGCGAATTGATTAAGCGCCTAGGCCTTCGTCGATAAGTTTTTACCGAAAAAAGCAGGAGTCTATCCTGCTTTTTTCATACTGGATATTAATCACTTACATAAATTTTGCATAATGACGCATTAACTATACAAAGAGAATATGGCTGATTGAAAGGAGACCCGAAAATGGCAGAAGAAGGAAAACGCGTGTTTTCAACTGAGATTGCCGGCAAGTCTTTTATCGTGGAAACGGGCGAACTTGCCAAGCAAGCTAGCGGAGCTGTCATGGTCCGCTACGGAGATACATCTGTACTATCAGTAGCAACAGCATCAAAGGAACCGAAAGATTTGCCGTTTTTCCCGCTTACAGTGAACTATGAAGAAAAGCTGTATGCAGTTGGTAAGATTCCTGGCGGGTTCATCAAGCGTGAAGGCCGTCCAAGTGAAAAAGCAATATTAACATCACGTATGATTGACAGACCAATTCGTCCGCTTTTCCCGGATGGTTTTCGTAATGAAGTCCAGGTGATAAGCACAGTAATGAGCGTTGATCAGGACTGTTCATCTGAGATTGCTGCAATGATTGGTTCTTCTATCGCACTGTCAATTTCTGATATTCCATTTGAACAGCCGATTGCTGGCGTTCATGTTGGACGTGTAGAAGGACAGTTTGTCATTAACCCAACAGTTGAACAACAAGAGAAAACAGATATGGAATTGACTGTTGCTGGTACAAAATCTGCAATTAACATGGTTGAAGCAGAAGCGAATGAAGTACCAGAAGATGTCATGCTCGAAGCAATCATGTTTGGACATGAAGAGATTGCACGTCTTGTCGCGTTCCAGGAAGAAATCGTCGAAGCGGTTGGTGTGACTAAACGTGAGGTAGCGCTATTTGAACTTGATGAAGACCTTCGTACATCGATTGAAGCTTCAGCAAAGGAAAAACTTGTCCAAGCCATTCAAGTAAAAGAGAAGCATGCTCGTGAAGATGCAATTTCAGAAGTGAAGAATGAAGTGCTAGCAACTTACGAAGATGCAGACGAACAAATTATTAAACAGGTAAAATCTATTCTAGACAAGATTGTTAAAGAAGAAGTACGTCGCCTGATTACAGAGGAAAAAGTACGTCCGGATGGCAGAAGTCCTGAAGAGATTCGCCCATTGTCCTCCCGCGTCCGTCTTTTGCCTCGTACCCATGGATCAGGTTTGTTCACACGTGGCCAGACACAGGTTCTTAGTGTCTGTACGTTAGGAGCATTGGGAGATGTACAGATTCTTGATGGTCTTGATCTTGAAGAGTCAAAACGTTTTATGCACCATTATAACTTCCCGCATTTCAGCGTTGGAGAAACAGGTCCAATTCGTGCGCCAGGACGTCGTGAGATTGGTCACGGAGCACTTGGTGAAAAGGCGCTTGAGAAAGTCATCCCTTCAGAAACAGATTTCCCTTATACAATCCGTGTTGTATCTGAAGTTTTAGAATCCAATGGTTCGTCATCTCAGGCGAGCATTTGTGCAAGTACTCTTGCAATGATGGATGCTGGAGTACCGATCAAAGCCCCTGTAGCAGGAATTGCCATGGGTCTTGTCAAAACAGGCAAAGACTATTCCATTCTTACAGATATTCAAGGAATGGAAGATGCACTCGGTGATATGGACTTCAAAGTTGCTGGTACAGCTAAAGGCGTAACTGCATTGCAGATGGATATTAAAATAGAAGGCCTTGACAAAGAAATTTTGGAAGAGGCATTGCAGCAAGCTAAAAAAGGCCGCATGCAAATTCTTGATTCCATGCTCGCTACAATCAGTGAACCTAATAAGGAACTCTCAAAATATGCTCCGAAAATCCTTACAATGAAAATCAATCCGGATAAAATCCGTGATGTTATTGGACCAAGTGGTAAACAAATCAACCAGATTATTGATGCCACTGGTGTTAAGATTGATATTGAACAGGATGGCAGTGTGTTTATCGCTTCTGCTGATTCAGAAATGAATAACAAGGCGAAGAAAATAATTGAAGACATTGTTCGTGAAGTCGAAGTTGGCGAAGTGTACAATGGTACAGTCAAACGCATTGAGAAGTTCGGTGCATTCGTTGAATTGTTCAAAGGAAAAGACGGTCTTGTGCATATTTCTGAACTGCAAGAAGAACGTACAAACAAAGTTGAAGATGTCGTTTCTATTGGTGACAAGATTGAAGTTAAAGTCAAAGAAATCGATAATCATGGCCGTGTCAACCTTTCCCGAAAAGTTCTTCTTAAAGAAGCGCGTGAAAAGGCAGAAAAGGCTGAGTCCAACAACTAATATAGCATGACCAAAAAAGGAGAAGCTGCTTGCAGTTTCTTTTTTTGTTTGTCCAAAAAAATAGCATACTTGTCCGCTATATAAGCATAAGATGCATCGAAGGAGGCGGCCAACGATGTATCATTTAAGAAATTTAGCGACCGTACTAATTTTCGTTACAATGGTTTTGCTTGCTGGTAATCGATTTTATATGCCTTTTGGAAAAGAGAACGGAGATCTTTTAGTAAAAGAAGCAGCACTGCTAGAGGCTGGACAAGAAGATGCTCTATTGAAAAAAATCAAAGAAGAGGCAAAGCTAAGGGAAGAAAAGCCTGAAGATGCCTATATCGATCGTGTTTGGAAGAAAACCCCCGGGAGAAGTGGAATTAAAATTGACATACAGGAGTCTTACAAGCAAATGAAGAAAAAGGGTGAATTTGACCCGAATTTGCTTCTGAAAAAGGAAGTCACTCCAGCTACTGGGCTAAGTGATCTGCCGCCTTCCCCAATCTATAGAGGACATCCCAAAAAAGAGATGGCTGCTCTCCTTATCAATGTTTCCTGGGGAACCGAGTACATTCCATCAATGTTAAAAACATTAAAAGAAGAGAATGCACGTGCTTCCTTTTTTATAGAGGGCAAATGGGCAAAAGAACATCCGGATCTTGTTAAAATGATTGCGGATGAAGGTCATTTGATTGGTAATCATGCATATAGTCACCCTGATATGTCTCGTATTACAGCTGAAGAGATGAAATACCAAATTGCTGAAACGAATAAAATTATAGAGGCGATTATCAAGAAAAAGCCGGTTTGGTTTGCACCGCCTAGCGGTAGCTTTAATGAACAGGTTGTTAAAATTGCAGCTAAAGAAGATATGCATACAATCCTTTGGACAGTCGATACGATTGATTGGAAGAATCCGACTGTCTCAGTCATGCTGAATAGAGTGGAAACAAAATTGCATCCGGGTGCCACAATCCTCATGCATCCGACAAAAGCCACAGCAACGGGGCTCGGACCGATGATCAAGTCAATCAGAGCGAAAGGCCTGAAGCTCGGCACGATTGAAAAATTGACGAGCCCATCCAGGTAGTACCGGAATGAATTACTGCAGAATGAAATATATTTAGCTGAAGGGGTGTGTTGCGTTTTGCGTTACAGAGAGATGAGCAGCAAAGAAATTGTAAATATCAATGAGGGCGCCCGCCTCGGCATACTTGGCCAGACAGATTTGGAAATAGATCGTGAAACTGGAAAAATTAATGCCCTCATTATCCCGAACTATAAGTGGTTTGGCTTAAAAAAAGAAGGCGATGAAGTTAAAGTAGCATGGTCATCCATAGAAAAAATCGGTGAAGATATGATTATGATTAGAGATTAAGCTTGATTCCAAGCCTGCATCCTTAAGATGGATGCAGGCTTTTTGTTTTTTCACGAAAAAAGGGCCTTTGCATAAGCTGTACGGAAAGTCTGCAACTGATTTCAGGAGAGGTGTTGGATGCATGAAGCATAAAATTGCAGTAATCGGTGGCGATGCAAGATATTTGGAAATGATTCGTCAACTGCAAACGAACAAAGATATTGTTCTTATCGGCTACGACCAGCTTGATCAGAGCTATGCAGGGGCAAAGCGCACTGATTTGAAGAATATTGATGTAACTGAATTTGATGCGATTATTCTGCCGGTACGTGGAGTTGGAAAAGAAGGCGAGCTGGAAGCTGTATTTTCAGAGAAGGATATTAAGCTTCCGGCCGAGTGGTTCAAGCAATTAAAATCAGGCACTCTTATCTTTTCAGGTATCGCAGGAAGTACTCTGAAAGAGGCTTGCCAAAGTGCAGGTGTCGATTTAATTACGCTTATGGACCGAGATGATGTTGCGATATACAACTCAATACCGACAGCGGAAGGCGTATTGATCATGGCAATGGAAAACACTGATTTTACCATTCATGGATCCAATGTGACGGTTTCTGGGTATGGCCGTGTCGGAAAAACAGTTGCCCGTATGTTCAAAGCGCTAGGTGCGCACGTTACCGTAGCTGCAAGAACGACAGCAGAGCGAGCAAGAATTAACGAAATGGGATATAGGTCAGTCGATTTTGCAGAACTTCCGGTTGCTGCAAGCAGCGCAGATTTGCTCATTAATACTGTACCTGCCCACGTGATAGACAAAGGAGTCATCTGTGAGCTGCCGGCTCATTCAATCATATTAGATATTGCCTCCAAGCCTGGGGGAACTGATTTTGAATATGCTTCTCAACGTGGAATAAAGGCTATTTTGGCAAAGAGCTTACCAGGAGTTGTTGCACCGAGAACTTCAGGCAAAATCCTTGCAGATGTAATTAAAGAAGTATTGGAAGAGAAGAAGAAAGGAGCAAATATATAGTGACACTTGAAGGAAAACGAATAGGCTTTGGCCTTACAGGATCACATTGCACATACGATCAGGTTTTTCCGCAGATTGAAAAACTTGTTTCTGAAAAAGCGGAAGTAATACCGATCGTCTCCAATACAGTAAAATCGACTGACACAAAATTTGGCGAAGCCGCCGACCATTTGAAAAAGATTATTGAATTGACAGGAAGAGAACCGATTTCTACAATGCCTGGAGCGGAACCGCTTGGACCTAAGGAGCCTTTGGATTGCATGGTCGTTGCGCCACTAACAGGAAACTCCCTAAGTAAGCTGGCAAATGCTTTGACTGATTCACCTGTATTGATGGCTGTGAAAGCAACTCTTCGCAATGGAAGCCCGATTGTGCTTGGCATATCGACAAACGATGCCCTTGGCCTTAATGGAGTCAATCTGATGCGACTGATGGCCGCTAGGAATTTCTATTTCATCCCATACGGTCAGGATAACCCGTACAAAAAACCAACATCACTTGTTGCCAACATGGATCTGCTGCAAAAAACAGTCGAATATGCCCTGGAAGGACGCCAGCTTCAACCAGTTATCATACCGCATGAAGACTAAATATGGTAGAATGATAAATTAGACAGACCATACCGGGCCTGCTGCAATTTGGCAGGCTCCGGCATAAACCTGGCCGACTTCTAAAGGTCAGGATTATCATTTATAAGCAGATGAACTATCGAAAGGGGTATTGAACAATATGGCAGAACAAAAAGCATACAATGTAGCCGTCGTCGGAGCAACTGGAGCAGTCGGCCAGAAAATTATTGGAATTCTTGAACGTGAACCATTTTCAATTGGTGAAGTGAAACTACTATCCTCAAAGCGTTCAGCAGGTAAAGTGCTTCAATTTGCAGGGAAAGATATTACTGTTGAAGAAGCGACAACTGAAAGCTTTAAAGGCATAGACTTCGCTTTCTTCTCTGCTGGAGGATCGGTTTCAATAAAACTCGCTCCAGAAGCAGCTAAGCAAGGTGCGATTGTCATTGACAACACAAGTGCTTTCCGTATGGATGAAGGTACTCCACTTGTTGTCCCTGAAGTTAACTGTGAAGATATCAAAATGCAAAAAGGCATCATCGCAAACCCTAACTGTTCAACGATCCAGATGGTTGCAGCCCTCAAGCCGATTAAAGAAGCTTTCGGACTTACGAGAGTTATCGTATCGACTTATCAGGCAGTTTCCGGTGCTGGAAATGAAGCTGTAAAAGAATTGAAGGAACAGACTCGCAACTATCTTGAAGGTAAAGAAATGACTGCAAACATTCTGCCTGCAGGAAGCGATAAGAAGCATTATCCAATTGCATTTAACGCTTTACCGCAAATTGATGTGTTCCAGGATAATGGCTATACATTTGAAGAAATGAAAATGATTAACGAAACGAAAAAAATCCTTCATGATCCAAATCTCCATGTCGCAGCGACTTGTGTACGTCTACCGTTCATCTCATCACATGCGGAAAGTGTCTATGTGGAAGTGGAAAAAGAAGGGCTTTCTGTTGCCGATTTGCATAAAGTACTTGAAAAAGCAGATGGAGTCATTTTGCAAGACAATCCTTCTGAACAGATCTATCCAACACCACTTGAAGCTATGTCAAAAGATGAAGTATTTGTCGGACGTGTCCGCAAAGACCCTGACAATGCAAAAGGCTTCCATATGTGGATCGTTTCCGATAACCTATTAAAAGGTGCGGCACTCAATTCCGTACAAATTGCAAAAGCGATGATTAAAAACAACTATCTGAATTCATAATATCCGAGGTGTAAAGAAACATGCAGTTGCTCGTTCAAAAATTTGGCGGTACTTCCGTCCAGACGGAAGAAAACAGACAACATGTGATCCGGCATATTAAAACTGCCTTGATGAATGGCTATAAGGTTGTGGCGGTCGTATCAGCACTCGGAAGGAGACCTGACCCGTATGCAACAGATACACTGCTCGATCTTGTCGACTTCCCTGCCCATCAGACATCAAATAGGGAGATAGACATGCTGCTATCATGTGGCGAAACGATTGCCTCGGTCGTCGTCGCAAACGAACTCCAGAACAGTCATATCCGCGCTTGTGCGTTAAGTGGGGCCCAAGCAGGTATCCGAACAAATGACCAGTTCACCCAGGCAAAGATAACAGAAGTGAAGTCACAGCGTATTCTTGAAGAATTGAAAAATCAGGATGTAGTCGTCGTCGCCGGTTTTCAAGGCATGACAGAAAATGGTGATATTACAACCCTTGGCAGAGGGGGCAGTGATACGAGTGCCGCAGCACTTGGAGTTGCTCTTTCTGCAGAGTATATTGATATTTTTACGGATGTGAACGGAATCATGACAGCTGATCCGCGTGTCGTTGAGAAAGCGCGTCCGCTTGATATTGTCACTTATACCGAGATATGCAATATGGCGTATCAGGGGGCCAAGGTGATTCATCCGCGTGCAGTCGAAATTGCGATGCAGGGCAAAATTCCGCTGCGAGTCCGTTCCACCTATTTGGAGGAAGAGGGCACATTGATTACAACTTCGAGAAACATACTGATGGATACAGCAATTCCTGATCAAGTTGTGACTGGAATTGCACATATACCAAAGCTAGTTCAAATCCGAATTGAGACAGAAGAGGTGGACTCAGCACGCCAATCTGAGATTTTCAAAGCGATGGCTGAAGCTGGCATCTCTGTTGATTTCATCAATATTTCACCTAATACTGTGAAGTATACGATTCCAGAAGAAAGAATGAAAAAAGCTGTTCACATTTTGGAGACATTGGGCTTTAATCCTGAAGTGACTGAAGGTTGTGCTAAAGTATCCGCCGTTGGAGCAGGTATGACAGGTGTACCAGGCGTTGCTTCAAAAATCGTGCAGGCACTGACAGAAAAGGGTGTCCGTATACTTCAATCAGCGGATAGTCATACGACAATTTGGATCTTGACGCTAGAGAGCGATATGAAAGCAGCAGTCAATGCACTGCATGATGTATTCGAGCTTGGAGCGGAGTGACATTTTCCATTGACAGAGAGGTGGATACGATGGATTTTGGCAAAGTATTGACAGCAATGGTGACACCTTTTTCGGAAGATGGCAAAGTGAATTATGAAGAAACCGGACGTCTTGTGGAGCACCTCATTTCTACAGGAACAGAAGGCATTGTTGTGTGCGGTACGACAGGGGAATCCCCGACATTGACACATGATGAGAAACTTCAGCTATTTCGAAAGGTTGTCCAGGTTTCCGATGGAAGGGCGAAGGTAATCGCCGGTACAGGCGGGAACAATACCGAGGCTGCGATCACATTGACAAGAGAAGCAGAAGCTTGCGGTGTCGATGCAATCATGCAAGTGACACCTTCGTATAACCGACCGAATCAGCGTGGTCTGCATGCTCATTTTAAGGCAATTGCTAAATCAACGGGTCTTCCAGTCATGCTTTATAACATTCCAGGCCGTTCAGCCTGTAATCTGGAAGCAGAAACAACAATATCACTTAGCAAAATTGATAATATTGTTTCTGTAAAAGAGGCTAGTGGCAATTTCAATCAGGCATCCAAAATCATTCGCGAAACAGAGGATGACTTCTCGGTTTATTCTGGTGACGACAGCTTGACATTGCCGATGCTGTCAATTGGGGCTGCAGGAATTGTTTCTGTGGCGGCTCATGTCATCGGCAAAGAAATAAGTGAAATGGTGTATGCCTTTAAAGCGGGAGAACTCGAACGGGCAGCTCAATTGCACGGTGAACTCCTCCCGATCATGACTGGCATGTTCATTGCACCTTCACCAGCGCCGGTGAAAGAGGCATTACGTCTAAAAGGAATCGAAGCCGGTGGCTTACGGTTGCCGCTTGTTGATTTATCAGATGAAGACGCACAGTTTGTAAGGAATTTGTTTAATTGAGCAGTTTCTCTAAACGGTGGTTAAAGAACCCATGAAGCATTTTATATGCAACATGGGTTCTTTTTTTGTTTCATTTATTTTTTTACCATCCATCATTAAAAAAAGAATGACCTTTGCAGTAAACGCTCATACTACAAACAGCATGCACATATGGGAGGTCGTTTTAATGAAAAAAAATGAAACTAAGCCATCAATCAGTGAAAATGAAACAAAGCCAGAAAGTGAAGCAGCATCGGCAGTTGTCGAGAAGATTCAGCAACTTGGCCAGACGAATATTCCTCAGGCTCCTGATTCCAATATACATGTCCTTTCAATCATTGGACAGATAGAGGGGCATATACAGTTGCCTCCTCAAAACAAAACAACGAAATATGAGCATATACTGCCACAGCTTATTGCAATTGAACAGAATCCGAAAATTGAAGGGCTTGTCATTCTGCTTAATACAGTAGGGGGAGATGTAGAGGCTGGATTGGCTTTATCTGAAATGATCGCTTCTATTTCTAAGCCAACTGTCTCAATTGTTTTAGGAGGCGGCCACAGTATTGGCGTTCCAATTGCAGTTTCAGCTGATTATTCTTTTATCGTTCCGACTGCTACAATGACAATTCATCCTATTCGACTTACTGGACTAGTAATTGGAGTACCGCAGACATTTGAATATCTAGATAAAATGCAAGATCGTGTTATCCAATTCGTTGTGCAACATTCTGGCATCAAGGAGGATAAATTTAAGGACCTAATGATGGCAAAGGGTAATTTGACACGCGATATTGGAACGAATGTCGTTGGGGAGGATGCTGTGAAGTCTGGTCTTATTAATGAAGTTGGTGGTGTCAAACATGCAATGGCAAAAGTTCAGGAATTGATCAACCTTCAAAAAGAGCAGGAGGTCATCCAATGATTCTTTATACGCCATTATCCGCAACAGATATATTCCCTGTAGAACAAGCGAATAGAAGTGAACTCATCAATTGTAACGGCAGACAGATGCTAGCGCGAAATCTTGAGAATGGAAGTTATGAAATAGAGCAGCTTTTGTCTACGGATCCACATGACTTCATGCATGCTGATTATATGCCGGGTAATGTTCTGAAAGGTTGAAATCTCTTTTGTACGTCTAATTTATGCTATAATAAGGAAACACTCAAAAAACCCTTGCCGAGATTTGGCGAGGGTTTCAACATGGGTAAAATTGCTTCAGGCCGGAGGTGACACATTGGCCAAAAAAAGAAAAAAACGCAAGAGCCAATTAAAGGATCAAGTCAGATTCGAATTGATTGGACTACTGCTCATTGCTATTGCTATTTTCGGAAGTGGCGCATCTTTAATTAGTGATGGACTCATCCCGCGAAGTCTTGAATACATATTCCGTTTCGTGTTTGGAATCTGGTATTTTGTTGCATCGATCTATTTGCTGGCGACAGGTTTTTATATTATGGCGAAGCGTAAGCGACCTGACTTTCTTAATAAGAAGCTGATCGGTTTCTATATTAGCTTCGGCGGTATACTAATGCTGACACATATCCAGACGTTTGACAGATTGCTCGTTGCTGGCAACGATGTTTCGATTCTGAAAGCGACTTGGCATTATTTCATGGCCTATGTGCAAGGTGTTGGCACGGCAAGTCAAACAGGCGGAGGTATGGCAGGAGGTCTTCTTTTTGCTTTCTTCAGTTATTTATTTTCCGTTGCTGGAGCAAAAATTCTCTCGATATTGACGATACTGGCAGGAATTGTGTTCATTACAGAATTTTCGATAGGCGATTTCTTTGCGAAAATCATGGATAAGACATTTGAATCTATGAAAACTGCAAAAAAGAATCGAGCAGAGAAACGAGAGAAACGGAGAGCTGAAAAGGAACTGCAGCTTCAACTTGCCGCAGAGCAGGCTGAGGCTGAACTGAATGAGATGGTTTTCGCGGAAGAACCTTCTGAAGACGAGGAAACGAAGGAAGAAGATGTGCATATTAATTATGCCAGCGATGTACTTCCGGTAAAGAATAAGAATCAGAGTGAGCATGTGCAGGTGCCAGATGACAAACAAGCAAAACACCAAGAGGACTCTGCGTTCGATCAGCAGTTGGCTCAAAGCCTCGCTGTTCACGAGAATCATGATTATCGTTTGCCATCGTTTAAGCTATTGAAGGAACCAGTTCCGAATACACAGAACAAAGAAAAATCACACATTCAGGCGACTGTACGGAAGCTTGAAAAGACATTCCAAAGCTTTGGAGTAAAGGCGAAGGTAACTAAAGTACATGTAGGTCCAGCTGTTACTAAATACGAAATTTATCCTGAAGCAGGAGTTAAGGTAAGTAAAATTGTAAGCCTTCATGATGATCTCGCTTTGGCGCTTGCCGCTAAAGATATCCGTATTGAAGCGCCAATACCGGGAAAATCTGCTGTTGGGATAGAGGTTCCGAACCAAGAGATTGCGATGGTTTCATTGCGTGAAGTTCTGGAGAATCAGGCAAACCCTGCTAAGAAACTGCTCTTTGCTTTAGGAAGGGACATATCAGGAGATGCAGTTGCTGGGGAATTGAATAAGATGCCGCATTTACTCATTGCCGGTGCTACAGGTAGCGGTAAAAGTGTATGTGTAAATGGAATTATCGTTTCCATTTTAATGCGTGCCAAGCCGCACGAAGTAAAAATGATGATGATTGATCCGAAAAAGGTTGAGTTAAATGTATATAACGGTATACCTCATTTGCTTGCCCCGGTTGTAACAGACCCGAAGAAAGCGTCACAGGCTCTTAAGAAAGTCGTTGCCGAAATGGAGCGCCGCTATGAACTTTTCTCGGATACGGGTACGCGCAATATTGAAGGTTACAACGACCATGTTCGTCGCCATAATGAAGAACATAATAGCGATCAGCCTCATCTTCCTTATATTGTTGTCTTGGTTGATGAGTTGGCCGATTTAATGATGGTTGCATCAAATGATGTGGAAGACGCAATTACAAGGCTTGCTCAGATGGCACGGGCGGCTGGAATCCATTTAATTATTGCTACCCAGCGCCCTTCTGTAGATGTCATAACAGGAGTCATCAAGGCGAATATTCCTTCGCGAATCGCCTTTAGTGTTTCTTCCCAAACGGATTCAAGAACAATTTTAGACTCAGGAGGCGCCGAAAAATTGCTTGGACGCGGGGATATGCTTTATATGCCTGTAGGCACTTCCAAACCAACCCGGGTCCAAGGAGCCTTCCTGTCCGATGAAGAAGTTGAGAAGATTGTAAACCATTGTGTGGAACAGCAAAAAGCGGTCTACCAGGAGAATATGATTCCTGATGAGACAAACGAGGTCGCTGATGATGTAGATGATGAATTGTATGAAGATGCTGTTAAAATGATTGTTGAAATGCAATCGGCAAGCGTCTCTATGTTGCAGCGTCGCTTCAGGATCGGTTACACGAGAGCAGCAAGGCTGATCGATGCAATGGAGGATAGAGGGATTGTTGGGCCATATGAGGGCAGCAAACCGAGAACTGTGCTCGTTTCAGAAATGATGGATGAAGTGAATTCTTGAAGCAAAAGCGGCATTTTATACGAATGCCGCTTTTTGGCGAGCAGCTTTTGTTGTTAAAACGTGTATATAGGTTATACTATAGTGATAGATTATTTTCCCAATTCGCATATGGCGTGGGAGAATTGGAGGGAACACCTTGAAACAAATTAATGAACATATATATGAGGAAAAAGGGATGCGCCTGCATCTTATTCCAACTACGAAGTTCAAGACTTTGCATATGATTGCCAAGTTTCGTACTAAACTGAACAGAGAAGATATTACAAAACGCGCATTGCTGTCTTACGTATTGCGTCAAGGAACGAAAAATAATCCGACCCGCTCCGAATTAGAAGGAAAATTGGACGAATTGTATGGAGCAGGTCTTGGTATTGATGACGGCAAAAGAGGTGAGAACCATATCATCAGTTTCCGTCTGGAGCTTGCTAATGATAAGTTCATTCCAAATGCACCAAATATGATGCAGCAAGGAATTAATTTACTTCGTGAAGTTGTATTTGATCCAAACGCTTCTAATGGAAAATTTGCAGAAGATGTATTTAACCGCGAGCGGGAAACTCTGCGCCAGCGTATCCGCTCTGTGAAAGAAGATAAAATGAGCTATGCGCAGATGCGTCTAATTGATGAAATGTGTGAAGGAGAATCATATTCACTACACGTGCATGGATATGAATCTGACCTTGAATCCATTTCAGCAAGTGACCTCTATGCTTATTATGAAAAAATGATTGCAAATGATGAACTCGATTTATACATTCTTGGTGATTTTAATTTGGAAACGGCTAAAGAAACTGCAATTAATGCCTTTGGCCGCAATGCAGAGCCAAAGAAGATCAAATTGACACAAGTTCAGAGCAAGCATGTCTCCAAATTACGGGAGCTGGTGGAAAAAGAAAATATCCAGCAGGCGAAGCTTCATATCGGGTATCGCACACATTGTACGTATAGAGACCCGGAATATTATGCACTTCAAGTTTTTAATGGCATTTTTGGAGGTTTTCCGAATTCGAAACTATTCATGAATGTGCGGGAAAAACATAGTCTGGCATATTACGCAGCCTCCAGACTAGAAAGCCATGCAGGTCTTATGTTTGTATTCAGTGGAATTGCTCCGGATGACTACAGCAAAGCGCGTGAAATCATTGAATTGCAGCTCAAAGATATGAAAGCGGGCGATTTCACAGAGGAGATTCTTGAAGAGACAAAAGGTCTGATTATCAATGATATCCTGGAAACGCTGGATCACCCACAAGGAATTATTGAATTGAAATATCAGCAAGTGCTAGCAGGTGAGAATACAACACCTGATGAGTTGATTGAAGGTATCCGGGCTGTAAGTAAAGAGGATGTCTTGGCTGCAGCTGAAAAAATTGAAGAAGATATGGTTTATCTTTTGACCAGTGATGGAGGTGCTTCTGATGAACAAGCAGCTATATGAAACAATCGGTGAAACGCTTTATAAAGAAGAGCTCGGTAATGGGCTAACTGTTTTCCTTTTGCCTAAACAGGAAATGTCCAAAACTTATGCAATCTTTGGCACGAACTATGGCTCAATTGATCAGGATTTTGTACCAATCGGAAGCAAAGAAAGGGTTCACGTACCTGAAGGAATAGCTCATTTCCTTGAACATAAATTGTTCGAAAGCGAAAAGGGGGATGTATTTCAGGACTTTGGCAAGCAGGGTGCTTCTGCCAATGCATTTACATCTTTCACAAGCACAGCTTATTTATTTTCGGCAACAGATAATATAATCGAAAATACAAGGACATTGATTGATTTTGTCCAAGATCCTTATTTCACTGAACAGTCCGTGGAAAAGGAAAAAGGTATTATTGCTCAGGAAATCCGCATGTATGACGATCAGCCTGACTGGCAATCGTTTATGGGAACAATAAAGGCAATGTTCCACAATCATCCAGTCAATATTGATATTGCAGGAACAGTGGAATCGATCCAGGACATTACAAAAGATGACCTTTACACATGTTACAACACTTTTTATCATCCTGAAAATATGACTTTATTTATTGCAGGAAACTTTATCGCAGAAGAAATGCTTGACATGATTCGTGACAATCAGGCGAAAAAGCAGTTTGCTCAAATGGAACAAATTAAACGCTTCTATCCTGAAGAGCCGGAGACCGTTGTTGAAAAGAAGAAGGTCGTCCAAATGCCGGTCTCTATTCCGAAGAGCATTGTTGGTATAAAAGAGAAACATGTGCCTTCTGATCCGCTTGAATTTATTAAAACAGATCTATTCCTTGATATAATTATGGATCATTACTATTCAAAAGGTGGAAAATATTATCAGGAACTGTATCAAAGTGGACTTGTAGACAGCAGTTTTTACTATGATACGTCTCTCGAGAAAAATTTCGGATATTCCATGATTGGCGGCAATACTGAAAAACCTGATGAGTTTGCTGAAAAGGTTAAGGAGCAGCTCCTCTCACTTGCAGATGAAGAAATTAATGAAAACCGCTTCGAAGTTCTTAAACGCAAAAAGATTGGGCAAGTTTTGCGAAGCATGAATTCAATGGAATACATCGCCAATCAGTATATCCATTACAACTCTATCGGCTTTGATTTTCTCCAACTGGTACCAGTTCTGGAAAGTCTAAAAGCTGAGGAGCTTAACGGCTTTATGAACAATTGGATTGCAGAAGATCGCCTCGCTGTATTCCAGATTACTCCGGAAAGTAAATAATGAAAGGCAATGTTCTTCTAGTCGGTGCAAGTGGTGATATCGGAGCGGCAATCGCCCGTCAGCTGGAAGCAGCAGGTTTCGGCCTGCTGCTTCATTATAATCAAAATGCGAAGCGGATGGATGAATTGAGAGAGAAACTCCGTCCTGAATCCATATTGCTTGAGCTAAAAGCGGATTTGCGTGATGAGGAAAATGTGCATGCATTACTTGAACAGCTCGTATTTCCTGTTCATCACGTTGTATTTGCCAGTGGAGCTGCTGATTATGGATTGTTCCAGGATGTTACATATGAAAAAATGGATGAAATGCTCAATCTCCATGTTAAATCTCCGTGGGTGATTACGAAAAACCTTCTACCTTCTATGCTTTCAAACCAGTCTGGAAATATTGTATTCATTACGTCCATATGGGGAGCAGTCGGGGCGAGCAATGAAGTGATCTACTCCTCAGTAAAGGGTGCTCAAAACAGTTTTGTGAAAGCACTCGCAAGGGAAGTGGGCCCTTCTGGTGTTCGGGTAAATGCAGTAAGTCCTGGATATATTCGCACAAAAATGAATGCCCAGCTTAGTGAGGACGATAGCAATTTGCTTGAAGCGGAAATTCCACTTGGAAGAGCAGGGAACCCGCTTGACGTAGCAAATGCTGTAGCTTTTTTGCTTAATGAAAAATCTTCCTATATACATGGTGAAATTATGAACGTTGATGGCGGCTGGAGTTAAAACTTTTTTCAGTGCATAATGATTTCATTTCTTCAAATACTACTTAATGATTCAGAACTGTATTTTGAAGGAGGAAATTCAAATGTCGGTACTAGATAATTTTGATTCCTGGAAATCGTTTCTTGCCAACCGTTTAGAACAGGCGAAAGATCATGGTATGAGCCATGAGACGATCACGAACATCGCCCATGAAGTTGGCGGCTATCTGGCTAACAGAGTTGAACCTGCGAACGGCGAACAGGCCGTACTGGCGGATTTATGGAATGTTGCGTCAGAGGATGAACAGCAGGCAATTGCCAGTACAATGGTGAAGCTTGTTCAAAAGGGTTAATGGAAAAATGCGGAGAATCTTGACGATTCTTCGCATTTTTTGTTTGGGGGACTATTTAACTTCTGCTTTCATCCTTTTACGAAATGCTTTATTATTGTATAGGGATGAATTGCAATTGCAAAGGGTATTGGGTAACATGAATACATACGGAAAGGGGAATGGAGCATGCAAACGGAATGGTATTTTGAGTATGAAATCCGATTGAACAGGCCCGGAATCCTAGGGGATATCTCCTCGCTTCTTGGGATGCTGTCAATCAATATAGTTACCATTAATGGTGTCGAAAATGAACGCCGTGGCATGCTTCTCCGTTCCGAAAAGGAAGATCAGATCAAGCGATTTAAGTCGATTTTGGAAACAATTGATACCATTTCGATTACAAAACTGCGCAAACCTAAATTACGTGACAAGCTTGCAGTAAGACATGGGAAGTATATTCACCGTGATGCCGACGATCGCAAGACAATTCGTTTTGTCCGTGATGAGCTCGGTCTTCTTGTTGATTTTATGGCTGAGCTTTATAAAAAGGAAGGCCATAAACTCATTGGCATCAGGGGGATGCCAAGAGTAGGCAAAACGGAATCTGTTGTAGCTGCAAGCGTATGTGCGAATAAGCGCTGGCTTTTTGTTTCGAGTACTTTGCTTAAGCAGACAGTAAGAAGCCGTCTGATTGAAGGGGAGTACAGCAACGATAATATTTATATTATTGATGGGATTGTTTCCAAAAGAAGAGCCAATGAACAGCATTGGCAACTGATCAGGGAAATCATGCAATTGGAAGCTGTGAAAGTTGTCGAACATCCTGACATATTCGTGCAGGCAACTGAATATGATATGGATGATTTCGATTATATTATTGAACTGCGCAGTGATGAAAATGAGGAGATTACATATGAACCTATTGAGGAACCGCAATTTACAGAGAATGACGGTTTCAACATGTTCGATTTTTAAGTGGGGACGGTGTTGCTAAATGGATATTGGAGCAAGACTGAGGGAAGCGAGGGAACAGAAGAGCCTCTCTCTTGAGCAAGTGCAGGAATCAACAAAAATTCAAAAACGTTATCTTGCAGCGATAGAAGAGAATAAATTCAGCCTTCTTCCAGGAAAGTTTTATGCTAAAGCTTTTATCAAGGAGTATGCAAATGCCGTGGGGCTGGATCCGCAGGAATTGCTTGAAGCGTTTCAGGGTTTGCCGGCAGAGCAAGAAAAACAAAAAGAAGAAACAGAGTATACACAAATTAAACAGCCGGTTCGTGATCGCAGCTCACGTAATACTGGATCTCTTCTTCCTAAGATTACTGTTTTTCTGTTAATTATCGCAATTATTGTTCTTGCCGTCGTGTTTTATAACAAGACAGCTACTAATAGTTCAGATCCGGTCAAAAACGAGGACGGAAATGAAATAATACGAACACCTGAAGATGAAAAGACGGATGAAGAAGTTGCGAAGCAGAAACGAGAAAAAGCTGCTGCTCAGAAACAGGAAGAGAAACAGGCTGAAAAAGAGAATAAAGATAAAAAAGAGAATAAAGATAAAAAAGATGAAAAGCAAAAAGCTGAGGCGACTGACAAAGTTTCCATCGCAGTTGCCGAAGCTGGAACTGGTAATTCACCTGAATCAAAAGTTGATGTGAAGACGGATAGCGACACTGTAAAAGTTACGCTTAAGCCGACTGGAAAAGGAGATTCTTGGCTTGATGCCACTTCTGGAAACGAATCGAAATTTAGCGGCACGTTTTCCAAAGGCCAGTCACCTGTTGAACTGAAGCTGAAACAAGGTGAGGAAGTTTATCTTGTTATAGGAAATGCCCCGGCTGTTGACATTAGTGTAAATGGTAAAAAGATGGATTACCCGGTCAACCAGGATGAGAAGGTTTTCCAAAAAATCCACTTGAATCTGAAGGGTTCCAAGGATTGAAATAAGCCCCTCCATATTGTGTGTGGAGGGGTTTTAATTAACTTAATTTCGCTATGAAGGGATGCTTTAAACGCATGAACATACCTAATAAAATTACTGTTTCACGAATTATTCTAATACCAATATTTATTATTTTACTTGCTGTTCCATGGGATTGGGGGAAAGTTGGTTCTGGGGAATGGACAATCCCGACCGCACACTTGATTGGAGCAATTTTGTTTATTTTTGCATCTGCTACCGATTGGGTTGATGGTTACTATGCACGCAAATACAATCTTGTAACAAATCTTGGAAAATTTCTTGACCCGCTTGCGGACAAGCTGCTCGTCTCAGCAGCATTGATTATGCTTGTACAACTAGGTTTTGCTCCTGCTTGGGTAGTAATTGTGATCATTAGCAGGGAATTCGCTGTTACAGGACTCCGTCTTGTTGCTGCAGGTGAAGGGCTTGTACTTGCTGCAAGTAAACTTGGTAAGTTGAAGACAATGACGCAGCTAATCGGTATTGCTGCTTTGCTTCTTTATAACTTCCCATTCCAATGGCTTGGCGGATTTCGTTTTGATTTGATTATGCTTTATGTATCTCTATTCTTTACTGTCCTCTCTGGTCTTGATTACTTCATTAAAAATTGGAACGTCATGAGGGATTCTAAATGATCAAAAGAGAAAAAGCCGAAATTATTGCAGTCGGAACCGAACTGCTGCTTGGGCAAATTACGAATACGAACGCTTCATGGCTTTCGGAGCGTCTTGCAGAGCTTGGCTTAAACGTTTTTTATCATTCAGTTGTCGGTGACAACCTGCACAGAGTTTGCGAAACCTTTGCTCATGCGCATGAAAGGTCCGATCTTGTTATCGTAACAGGAGGCCTGGGACCGACAGATGATGATTTGACAAGGGAGGCTTTCTCAGAGATGAGTAGCCTTAAAATGTTCCACCATGAGCCTACAATGGTTAAGTTGGAGGATTTTTTCCGCAAACAGAAGTCGATCATGACCGAAAATAATAAGAAACAAGCACTCGTTTTCGAGACAGCAGAAGTACTCGATAATTCAGAAGGTACAGCCCCTGGACTTATTGTTGAATATGAAGGTACAACATGGGTTTTTCTTCCTGGAGTTCCCAGAGAGATGAAAAGCCTTGCTGAAGAGCATGTTTTTTCATATCTCGAACGAACTGGAGGCAGAGACGAACTGATCCGCTCACTAGTCCTGCGATTCTCTGGTGTTGGTGAATCGAAGCTTGAAACGGAGTTGAAGGATTTGATCACCGAACAGTCAAATCCGACTGTGGCCCCGCTCGTTGCAAAGGATGGGGTAACAATTCGCATTACCGCAAAAGCAGAGACAGCAGCTGAGGCTGATGAATTGAATGAAAAAATGAAGAGTAAAGTCCTTTCGCGAGTCGGTCAATATTTTTATGGAATGAATGATGAGACACTAGCAAGTACTATTCTTTCTATGTTAAAAGAAAAGAAGCTTACGATTGCTTCTGCTGAGAGCCTGACCGGTGGTATGTTTGCTGATGAACTTATTTCAATACCTGGTGCTTCCTCTGTATGTCTCGGAGGAGTAGTCAGTTATGCCCGTTCAGCTAAAGAAAGGCTGCTCGGTGTCCCTAAGGAACTGATTGACGAGCATGGCACGGTAAGTGAAGCGTGTGCCACTGCAATGGCAAAGAATGTGAAGGAACTGCTCGGAGGAGATATCGGCATCTCATTTACAGGAGTTGCCGGACCGGGTTCTGCGGAGGGTAAACCTGCGGGAACCGTATTTATTGGTTTGGCTACCTCTGATGAAGTGCATGCACATCAATTCAGTCTTCATGGAGGCAGGCATTCTATCCGTTCGCAGTCAGTAAATAAAGGGCTTGAATTGATTTATAAATTGCTAAAATCGTAATTTTAAGTTCTGATGTCTTTGAAAATAAAATATCCTCTTTCAAATATCAGTTATAACAAGATTTTTTATTAATGAATTGCTGGTAAAACAAAAGAACGTATATTCGCTTTTTGCTTGCCAAAACGTTAAACTGAGAGTATGATATGTATATAGATTCTTAAGGAGGTAACGCTTTGAACGATAGAAAACAGGCTTTGGACAATGCGTTGAGACAAATAGAGAAACAGTTCGGCAAAGGCTCCATTATGAAAATGGGAGAACAGCCGATTACAAAACTTGCAACAATCCCGAGCGGTTCTCTCGCTCTAGATGTTGCTTTGGGTATTGGCGGATATCCTCGAGGACGGGTCATTGAAATCTATGGACCGGAATCATCTGGTAAAACGACGGTTGCGCTTCATGCAATAGCCGAAGCACAGAAAGCTGGCGGACAGGTCGCTTTCATAGATGCTGAGCATGCACTCGATCCGAACTACGCTCAGGCGCTTGGTGTCAATACGGAGGAACTACTTCTTTCCCAGCCGGATACAGGGGAGCAGGCATTGGAAATCTGCGAAGCACTTGTACGAAGTGGTGCTATTGATATTATTGTAGTTGACTCAGTTGCAGCCCTTGTACCTCGTGCTGAAATTGAAGGTGAGATGGGAGATGCCCATGTCGGTCTTCAGGCTCGTTTGATGTCACAGGCTCTTCGCAAACTTTCAGGAGCAATCAACAAGTCGAATACGATTGCAATCTTCATTAACCAGATTCGTGAAAAAGTCGGCGTTATGTTCGGTAACCCTGAGACAACTCCAGGCGGCCGTGCACTCAAGTTCTATTCTTCAGTGCGTTTGGAAGTACGCCGTGCTGAGACTTTGAAACAGGGTAATGAAATTATGGGTAACAAAGCAAGAATCAAAGTTGTTAAAAATAAGGTCGCTCCACCATTCAAGCAGGCCGAGGTAGATATTATGTACGGAGAAGGGATTTCCCGACAAGGCGAAATTCTAGACATGGCATCGGACTTGGATATCGTTCAGAAAAGCGGTGCCTGGTATTCGTATAATGAAGAACGTCTTGGTCAAGGGCGTGAGAACTCAAAGCAGTATTTGATTGAGAACCCGGATGTGACTGAAGAACTTTATCATGCAATTCGCGATCATTACAAACTTGACGAAGATAAAGCTCAGGAATCAGCCTCTGAAAATGAAAGTGAGCAGGAGCTTTTTGACGTATAATGCAGTAGAAAAAGTCTTTGCCGATCGACCGGCAAAGACTTTTTGCTTTCATATAAGCACCTTGACAATGGTCAATTGGAGAATTAAAATTAAATTGTATAATTTTTTTCCAATAACGATTATACAGATTCATTGAATATGGTACATGCCGACAACATGATATCTTAACTAATTTTAATGGCAATAGGAGGTGAAATCATGAATAGTCCTCTCATCATCTCCATTTTGCTTGCCCTGATCTTGATCGTCGGTATTGTTGTTGGCTATCTGATCCGCAAATCAATCGCTGAAGCGAAGATTTCCAGTGCAGAAACATTAGCCAAACAAATCGTTGAGGAAGCTCATCGAAATGCAGAAGCTGCAAAAAAAGAAGCGCTTCTTGAAGCACGCGACGAGAGTCACCGACACCGCCTGCAGGCCGAAGAAGAACTGCGAGAACGGCGTGCGGAAGTGCAAAAGCAGGAAAATCGTCTATTGCAGAAAGAAGAGAGTCTCGACAGAAAAAGCGAAACACTCGACAAACGCGAAATTCTGCTCGAGAAAAAGGAGCAGTCTCTGACAGACAGACAAAACCAAATTGAAGAAATGGAAAGCAAAGTGGAACAAATGGTGCAGCAACAGGAGGCCGAACTTGAACGTATCTCCGGCTACACGATTGACCAGGCACGCAAGGTCATTCTCGACCGTCTGGAAGGCGAGCTTTCCCATGAAACAGCAGTCATGATTAAAGACTCTGAGTACAGAGCGAAAGAAGAGGCAGACAAGAAAGCGAAAAACATCCTTTCTTTGGCCATTCAACGCTGTGCTGCTGATCATGTTGCCGAAACGACTGTTTCTGTCGTAACGCTGCCTAATGATGAAATGAAAGGCCGGATTATCGGACGTGAAGGTCGCAATATTCGAACTCTGGAAACGCTTACCGGAATAGATCTCATTATTGATGATACACCAGAAGCAGTCATCCTTTCCGGATTCGATCCAATTCGCAGGGAGATTGCGAGAATTGCGCTTGAAAAGCTCGTCCAGGATGGCCGAATTCATCCGGCACGCATTGAAGAGATGGTTGATAAGGCTCGTCGTGAAGTTGATGAGCATATTCGTGAAGTTGGTGAAGAGACGACATTTGAAGTCGGTGTTCACGGACTTCATCCGGATCTCATTAAGATTCTCGGACGTCTCAAGTATCGTACAAGCTATGGCCAGAATGTACTGAAGCACTCTATAGAAGTTGCTTATTTGTCCGGATTGCTTGCCGCGGAACTTGGCGAAGACGAGAAACTAGCAAGAAGAGCAGGACTCCTGCATGATATCGGCAAGGCAATAGACCATGAGGTCGAAGGAAGCCACGTCGAGATCGGCAAGGAACTTGCAATTAAGTACAATGAAAATCCTACGGTGGTCAATGCGATTGCCTCGCATCATGGCGATGAAGAAGCTACTTCCGTGATTTCTGTGCTTGTGGCAGCAGCTGATGCTTTATCGGCAGCACGTCCAGGTGCGCGAAGTGAAACATTGGAGAACTATATCAAGCGTCTTGAGAAGCTTGAAGAGATTGCTGAATCATTTACTGGTGTCGAGAAGTCATTTGCAATCCAGGCAGGTCGCGAGGTTCGTATCATGGTCAGACCTGACGAAATTGATGATGCGGAGTCTGCACGTGTTGCAAGAGATATCCGCAAGCGAATCGAAAGTGAACTTGATTATCCTGGACATATCAAAGTGACGGTCATTAGAGAGACAAGATCGGTTGAGTATGCAAAATAAAGCGGACATTTTGTTCGCTTTATTTTTTTTCTGAAATAAACTGGTTTTAAAATATATGTCAGGTTGCAAGACTCATTAATAGTTGGCTTGCACTGTACTTGGAGAGTGAGTTTAGTAAGCTTGACTCTTCTTATTATAATGAGAACCGTAAAATGAATGGAGTGTTCAATGTGAAGATTATGTTTATAGGAGATGTCGTCGGTTCTCCTGGCCGTGACATGGTGAAAAAATACGTTCCAGAGCTTAAAAAGAAACATAAGCCGAATATAACAATTATTAATGGGGAAAATGCAGCTTCAGGAAAAGGAATTACGGAGCGAATTTATAAACAATTTCTTGAATGGGGTGCTCAAGCGGTTACGCTTGGCAACCATGCTTGGGATAAGAAGGAAATATTCGAATTTATTGAGAGTGCCAAATATATGGTACGACCGGCTAATTTCCCGGAAGGAACACCTGGCAAGGGAATTGTCTATCTGAAGTTTAATGATAAAGAAATTGCAATCATTAATTTGCAAGGAAGAACCTTCATGACACCGATTGATGATCCGTTTAAAAAGGTCGATGAGCTGCTGGCAGAAGCGAAGCAGCGTACGAATATTATCTTTATTGATTTCCATGCAGAGACGACGAGCGAAAAGCAAGCAATGGCATGGTATGTGGATGGGCGTGCAAGTTGTGTCGTCGGTACGCATACACATACACAGACGGCAGATGAACGGATTTTGCCTTCTGGTACCGGTTACATTACTGATGTAGGCATGACAGGTCCTTATGATGCAATCCTTGGCGTGGAAAAAGAAGCGGTGATCAAACGTTTTAAGACAGGCCTGCCTGTACGTTTTGAGGTGGACAAAAAAGGGAACACGCAATTGAATGGATTTTTGGTGACTATCAATGAGAAAAATGGAAAAGCCGAGCATGTGGAACGCATCATGATTAATCGTGACCATCCTTTCTTTTCCTGAGCGGGCGATGCAGTGAGCACATGGTGCAGAATAGGGTCATAACGCAACATCTCAGCGAATATACTAGCAATGGAAATCCAATAGCAATTGAAGGAGGTAGCAATAATGGATATATTAAAAGTATCAGCAAAATCAAACCCTAATTCAGTAGCAGGTGCACTTGCAAATGTATTGCGCGAACGAGGTACAGCGGAAATCCAGGCAATCGGTGCAGGTGCCTTGAACCAGTCTGTAAAGGCTGTAGCGATCGCAAGAGGTTTTGTTGCACCAAGCGGAATTGATCTTATCTGCATTCCTGCTTTTACTGACATCAAGATTGACGAAGAAGAACGTACAGCGATTAAACTGATTGTTGAACCACGATGAATACTTAGTCATCAGAAATGCTGTGGCACTGCCGCAGCATTTTTTTGTCGTCTTGGAGAGTATTGTACATTTCAATATTAAAAGCTATACTTGAACATATAAATAGAGCGCTTTCAACCAAAAGCTGTATCATTGGAAAGAAAGTGAAGCAGAGGTGGAACAGATGACGGATACATATTCCCGTAAGGAAGTACTTGACCATGCCAAACAGCTAGCCGACATGCTTTCAAGAACTGAAGAAATTGAGCGATTTAAGCTAGTGGAAGCTAAAATTAACGAAAATACAAAAGTTCAGGAATTGATCAAGAAAATTAAAGCGATGCAGAAGCAAGCTGTCAATTTACGAGCTTATCAGAAAACAGAGGCTCTTAAGAAAGTCGAGGCAGAGATTGACAGAATGCAAGCAGAGATTGATGCAATTCCTGTTGTACAGGAATTTAAGGAAATTCAACTCCTAGTCAATGATGTACTGCAGCTTGTAACCGGAACGATTGCCCGAGAAGTTACAGAGAAGCTGATTGAGTCAACTGGCGGAGATGTGCTTGCTGGAGAGACAGGGTCTGCTCTTAAAAACCGCTCATCTTGCGGTTCATGATTTCGCAAAAATTTTAAGGGCGATGCACCATAGGTATTTGCCTTGCATACACTGCTCATGAGAAAAGAGGAGGTATGCAGGATGTCATTCCTTAAAAAAGATTACCGAGAAATTATTACAAAAGCAGTCTGCGGAAAAGGCAAAAAGTATACTAAAGAAAATCGTATTGTGTCCCCTTCACAGCGAGCTACGAGCATTCTTGGCTGCTGGGTCATCAATCATGCATATAGTGCGAGGAAGAAATCAAAGGATGCTGTAGAAGTAAGCGGAAGCTACGACATCAACATTTGGTACTCGTATGATGATAATACGAAAACAGAAGTGGTCACTGAACGGATTAGTTACAAAGATACCATTCCGCTATCAATCCGTGACGACCAGTGCATTGATGATGAATACGATATTGTAGTTAAGGTCTCACAGCAACCGAATTGCCTTGAATGCGAAATCAGCAATAAAGGTCATAAGTTAAATGCTGAAGTTGAGCGTGAACTCGTTGTTCATGTAATCGGCGAGACGAAAGTATACGTAAAGGTTGAGCCGAATGGAAGTGTCTTCACTGAAGAACATGACTGGGAAGCAGACCTGTCTGATGAAGAGCTATCGGATGTAAACCCGGATTTTCTTGAAAAAGATGTAAAACGTTAAAAGCGAGGGAGCTTATTCTCTCGTTTTTTCTTTTTTCCTATGCGCTCAAATCAAATAAACGATTTATCTGTGATATACTTCTAATACTAGACTCTAAGCACCAATGGAGGCGCTTTTTATGGCAAAACTGACACCGATGATGGAACAATATTTATCTATAAAAGCAGCTTATAAAGATGCTTTTTTATTTTTCCGTCTAGGAGATTTTTACGAAATGTTTTTTGAGGATGCAATCAAGGCGGCGAAGGAATTGGAGATCACACTCACTAAGAGGGATGGGAATAAAGAAAATCCTATACCTATGTGTGGAGTTCCCTATCACTCAGCGCCTGGATATATAAAAATTCTTATTGAAAAAGGATATAAAGTTGCAATTTGCGAACAAGTGGAAGATCCAAAAACGGCTAAAGGTGTCGTCAAGCGCGAAGTCATTCAGCTGATCACACCGGGAACTGTCATGGAAAGCGGAATGCTTCATGACAGGGATCATAACTATATTGCCAGTTTGTCGGAGTTACCTGGAGATAACTTTGGCATTGTTTACAATGATCTATCAACTGGAGAATCAACAGTTGCGATCATTGAAGGCGGACACGAAGCGGTCATTCATGAGCTGTATAGCCAGCCGGTCAAGGAAATTGTTGTTGATCCGGATCTATCTGAAGAAATTAGACTTATGCTCGTGCAGCAGCTGGATATTACACTTTCGACTGAATCATGCACGGACTTCCGGGAAGATTGCAGAGATCTATATGATCATTTACCGGATGAGAAGCATCGAGTAACATTTAGTAGGATGCTGCATTATGTGTATCGCACCCAGAAGCGTTCTCTCGACCATATGCAGCCAGCGGAAGTCATTGACCTGCAGGAACATTTGATTCTTGATAAATATTCCAAACGCAATTTGGAACTGACAGAGACGATTTTAAAGAAGGAGAAGTATGGCAGCCTTTTATGGGTTCTGGATCAGACTGAGACAGCAATGGGGGCCCGGCTTCTGAAAAAATGGATTGAGCGGCCTTTATTACAAGAATTTAAGATTAAAGAGCGTCATGATATTGTTGAAAGCTTCATTGGCGATTTCATGAAACGGGATGAGCTGCGCGAACTTCTGGATTCTGTTTATGATTTGGAACGTCTTGCAGGAAGGGTTGCTTTCGGCAACGCAAATGCGCGTGACTTGTTGCAACTGAAGCAGTCACTGCAAAAACTCCCTGCATTCAGAGATTTACTGATGAGTTTTGAAAACTCCCATATTAATCAGAAGCTCAATCGAATGCCAGACCTTTCTGATCTCGTTTCGTATTTAGAAGCAAGCATTACTGAAGATCCGCCAATCTCTGTCAAGGAAGGCGGAATGATTAAAGACGGATTTAATGAACAGCTGGATACGTATCGGGATGCGAGCAAAAACGGAAAGTCATGGATTGCTTCGCTTGAGAAGGAAGAAAAGGATGCAACGGGGGTACGCTCTCTAAAAATAGGATACAATCGGATATTTGGATACTACATTGAAGTGACAAAGGCGAATTTGCATATGTTGCCAGAAGGGCGCTATGAGCGGAAGCAGACACTTGCCAATGCGGAACGCTTCATTACACCTGAATTAAAGGAAAAAGAGCAGCTTATTCTTGAAGCGGAGGAAAAGAGTACAGAATTGGAATATGAACTGTTCATGAAAATCCGTGATCATGTAAAAAATTCCATACAGTATATTCAGTTCGCGGCACGGACAATTGCGGAAATGGATGTTCTCCAATCATTCGCTGAAGTGAGCGAAAAAAATTCCTATGTGCGACCCGTATTTTCCAGAGGAAAATTGACCATTCGCCAAGGCAGGCATCCAGTAATTGAACAAGTGATGAAAACGAGTGCTTTTGTCCCTAATGATGTTGAGCTTGATGAGGACAGAAGTTTTCTATTAATAACAGGACCAAATATGTCCGGTAAAAGCACATATATGAGACAGCTTGCGTTAACGATTATTATGGGGCAGATTGGTTGCTTCGTGCCTGCAGATCATGCAGAACTTCTGATTTTCGACCAAATTTTCACACGTATTGGAGCGGCTGATGACCTTGTTGCCGGTCAGAGTACATTTATGGTCGAGATGCTTGAAACTAATCATGCAATCTCTTGTGCCACTTCAAACAGTTTAATTCTTCTTGATGAAATCGGAAGAGGGACAAGCACATATGATGGGATGGCTCTCGCTCAGGCAATTGCTGAGTACATTCATAATCATATAGGAGCCAAAACATTGTTTTCTACTCATTACCATGAATTGACATCTCTCGAAAAAACGTTGCCAAACCTAAAAAATATTCATGTACGGGCAGAAGAACACGATGATGAAATTGTATTTCTTCACCAGATATGTGATGGTGCTGCAGATGAAAGCTATGGTATACATGTTGCAAAGCTTGCAAAAATGCCGCCCAAGCTTATAGAACGGTCGAGAGAAATATTGAATGATCTTGAGAATGGAACACCTAAACAGACAAGTGCGGATATAAGCAAAGTATCCGAGCCTTCCACTGATCAGCTCAGCTTCTTTGCGATACAGGAACCAGCTCAAGATAAAAAAGAGCAGATTAAGGACGAAGAGCCCACTGTTGTTGAGCGGGAGCTCGCCAGTATGGATCTGTTCGAGATGACACCACTTGATGCAATGAATGCTCTGTACAAACTGAAAAAACTTGCGAAAAAGTAAAGGAGGTTGTTCTGCATGAAGATTTATCAACTTTCTGATCAGCTCGCAAATAAAATAGCCGCAGGAGAAGTCGTTGAACGGCCAGCTTCTGTCGTTAAAGAGCTTGTTGAAAACAGCATAGATGCAGGCAGCCGGACAATTCATATAGAACTGGATGAAGCAGGTCTTCAACGAATTTTTATTCGTGATGATGGAATTGGCATGGGTGCTGAAGATGCCGAGCGTGCTTTTCTTAGACATGCTACGAGCAAAATCAAAAATGAACATGACCTGTTTCGCGTGAAAACACTTGGCTTTCGGGGAGAAGCGTTGGCAAGTATCGCTTCTGTAAGCAAGTTGAGAATTGCAACTTCAGAAGGTGCTGAAGCTGGAATAGAACTTGAGCTCGAAGGCGGGAATTTGAAGTCAAAAAAGAAGACAGATGCAAGAAAAGGAACCGAAATCTCTGTAGAAAGCTTGTTTTTTAATACACCGGCCCGATTAAAATATATGAAAACTTTGCATACGGAACTTGGGCATATAACAGATTTGCTGAACAGGCTTGCCATGTCGCATCCGGAAGTGCGCTTTAAAGCAATCCATAATGGAAAAATGCTATTTCAAACTTCTGGTGATGGCAACTTGCTACACGTAACTGCGAATATTTATGGGATGAGTGTAGCGCGGCAAATGATAGAGGTGAAAGCCGAATCACTTGATTTCAAAATGCACGGTTTTATAGCCAAGCCCGAAGTAACTCGAGCTTCTAAAACATATATGTCAACAATTGTAAATGGCAGATATATTCGAAGTTATGCATTAAATCAGGCTATATTGCGTGCGTATCATACTCTTCTTCCGATTGGACGGTCACCAATCGCTATACTTTCAATTGAGATGGATCCGCTTTTACTTGATGTGAATGTGCATCCTACAAAACTCGAAGTACGGTTTAGCAAAGAGAAGGACCTTGTGGAGCTTGTTGAGGAAACAATTCGCGGAACGTTCCAAAAGGCTGTACTCATACCAGAAGCTGCTGCTCCAAAGCCCAAATCTCAAGTTCAGCAATCACAGCAAGAAGTGCTGAGTTTTGATACGGAGAGGGAACGACGAATTGTAGCGCCGTCACAAATAGAGAAACAGATTGAACAGAGAGCTTCACAGTTTCAAATGAATACAGTACAGGAACCAAGACCAGATCCGGTGATAATACCTGAACAAGTAGAAGGACAAGTACAGGAAGAAAGCGCAGTATTGAGATCAGAAAATCCAATTTCACTTGAGCGGGATGAGGAGCGAGAGCCTCGTGTTCCGCGCATGTACCCAATCGGACAGCTACAGGGCACATACATTATGGCTCAAAACGAAAACGGGCTTTATATGATCGACCAGCATGCGGCTCAGGAGCGGATAAAGTATGAGTATTTTAAGCGAAAACTTGGTTTACCCAAGAATGAACTCCAAGAGCTACTATTGCCTCTGACATTTGAATTCACCGGCCAGGAAGCGATCTTTATTGAGAATGGAAGAGAAGAATTGGAACGAGTCGGTCTCTTTTTCGAACCATTTGGTGACAAAACATTTATTGTAAGGTCCCATCCAGTCTGGTTTCCTAAAGGTGAAGAAGAAGATGTGATCAGGGAAATCGTTGATTATATTGTAAAAGAAACTTCAATTGATGTTGAGAAAATTCGCGAAGCTGCTGCAACGATGATGTCCTGCAAGGGATCTATTAAGGCTAATCATTATTTGACTCATGAAGATATGACAACATTATTGAATGATTTACGCATGTCGACTGATCCGTTCACCTGCCCGCATGGCAGACCAATCATCGTTCATTTCACAACATATGAATTGGAGAAAATGTTCAAGCGCATCATGTAAAGGTTAATTAGAAGTATATTTGGCGACACTTATAAAAAAGGAGTGTTGTCAAAAATGGAAAACCAACGTTTAGTTAATTTTATGAATCAGGAATTGTCCAATTACTTTGTTATGAATGTTAAGTTGCATCGCTATCATTGGTTTGCAAAGGGGCATCACTTTTTCCATCTTCATGAGAAGTTCCAGGAGCTTTATGAAATGTTTGCTGAAGATCTTGATGAAATTGCCGAGCGAATCCTTATGATCGGCGGCCGTCCGCTTGCTACAATGAAGAAGTATTTGAAAGAGGCAACATTGGAGGAAGCATCGGCGGATGACGAGGAAACAGAAATGGTGAGCCAGCTTCTTGCCGATCTGCGCAAAATTGCAACTGAGATGAATGAAAATGGTATACCGCTTGCTGAAGAATTAAGAGATGCACCAACAGCTGATCTGCTGACAACTCTATGTGGCAAGATTGAGAAATACATCTGGATGTTCGATGCATATTTGAGAGAGGAACAGGAGCACCAGAGGGGAATGAGGGAAATGAATGAAGAAGCCGGTTATCGCCGTAATCGGACCGACCGCGGTGGGGAAAACTTCACTCAGCATTAAACTTGCACAGCAATTCAATGGTGAAGTGATTAGTGGGGATTCGATGCAAGTTTATAAGGGTATGGATATTGGGACTGCAAAAGTGACGCCGGCCGAAATGGCTGGCATCCCTCATCATATGATTGATATTCTTGATCCATGCGACCCCTTTACAGCTGCTGATTTTCAAGTGATGACAAAGGATCTAATTGGGGATTTGCATGATAATGGAAAATTACCGATCATTGCAGGGGGAAGCGGACTGTACATACAATCTGTACTTTATGATTATGATTTTTCCAATGAAGTCCGCGACCCGGCTGTAACAGAACGCCTTAAGAAAGAACTTGAAGAAAAAGGTGCGGGTGAACTGCATGCACGCTTGTGTAAGGTTGATCCCTTCCAAGCAGAGAAGATTCATCCAAACAATCATCGTCGTCTTATTCGAGCATTGGAGGTTTTTGAAACAACAGGAAAACCAATGTCGGAATCCGGAATGAAGCAGATTGCTAATGGAGATACGACTCCTTATGTCATTGGCCTCGAGATGGATCGTACTTTGCTTTATGATAGAATTAATAAGCGTGTCGATAAGATGATGGATGAAGGCTTAATTGATGAAGTAGAGCGGCTCTTGAAGTCGGGGCATGAATTTTGCCGACCGATGCGTGGTATCGGTTATAAAGAATTGGTACCTTACATAAGAGGGGAAATCACACTGCCGGAAGCTGTTGAACAGCTGAAACAGAACTCAAGAAGGTTCGCCAAACGGCAGTACACCTGGTTCCGAAATAAAATGGATGTCAACTGGTTTGAAATAACACCGCAGACTGCTGATGAAACTTTTAAGCAAATCTCTCATACAGTGGCAGGATTTCTTAAAGATGCGGAGAATAGTTCTATATAGATAGAAAGAGGAGGAAAAGATAATGGCACAAACGGTCAATATTCAAGATTTCTACCTGAATCAACTTCGTAAAAACCATGTACCCGTTACGGTTTTTCTGACGAACGGTTTCCAGTTGCGAGGCATCGTGAAGGCATTTGACAACTTCACAGTCCTCATCGAAACAGATGGCAAGCAGCAACTTGTCTTTAAACATGCTATTTCAACATTTGCTCCGGCGAAAAATATTGATTTGAATCAGGAAAGCGAATAATGGGGGAGCGGACATCCAGTTAAGGGTGTCCGCTTCGTTGTAGGTTCGGGCGTTTGTCACATATTTGCTTCACTGGGCGTATACTGCGAACAGTTAGGGGTGATCATTTGGATGCGCAAATGACCAAATATAAAA
Organism: Aciduricibacillus chroicocephali; assembly: GCF_030762805.1. Classification (NCBI taxonomy): domain Bacteria; kingdom Bacillati; phylum Bacillota; class Bacilli; order Caryophanales; family Bacillaceae; genus Aciduricibacillus; species Aciduricibacillus chroicocephali. Next base: position 1,232,958 of record NZ_CP129113.1, read on the forward strand.
AAGGGCAAATCAATATAGTACTTCAGGAAAAACGGCAGGATCAGAAAATGCCTGAACCGGTTCCACAAAAGCCCAATCATCGCATATTCGCCCGAATCGACAGCAGATTTTCCTCCTTTGTCGGGCTTGATGAACTGAAAATGATGGCTAAGCAAATATACGCCACTATGATTGTCAATAAAAAACGTGAAGAAATCGGTCTTAAATCATCCGGTCAAGTACTTCATATGATGTTTAAAGGGAATCCAGGCACGGGCAAAACGACAGTTGCAAGGGAACTGGCCAAACTGCTGCATGAGATGGAACTTCTTAGTAAAGGTCATTTCATAGAAGCAGAACGTGCCGATCTAGTTGGCGAATACATTGGCCAGACTGCACAAAAAACGAGGGCGCTTATTCAGAAGGCCATCGGAGGAATCCTTTTTATAGATGAGGCGTATTCATTAGGCCGTGGCGGCGAAAAGGATTTTGGTAAAGAGGCAATAGATACGCTTGTGAAGCATATGGAAGATCATCAGAATGACTTTGTTCTCATACTGGCCGGGTATCCTGATGAAATGGATAATTTTCTTGAATTGAATCCTGGTCTTCATTCAAGATTTCCTTTTATTCTTGAATTTCCCGATTATAATTTGGATCAACTCATGGATATCGCTAGAAGAAAGTTCGCAAAACTTGAATACGAACTGTCTAAAGAAGCAGAATGGCGCCTGCGCAGTGAGATTGAAAAAGAACGCATGTGTCGTAATTTCGCAAACGGCCGATACATCAGAAACATTGTTGAGAAGACGATTCGCTCACACGCAATGCGATTGCTTACAAGAGAACTATACTCAGCCAAAGATCTGATTGAGATTAAGGAAATGGATCTTGACTTTGAATAGATGGGCGATTTTTTTACGTTAGAGGGGTATATTATAAATAATCTTGATTTAAGGAGCCGGTTTAATGGAAGCAGAATTCGCAGAAAAAGTCATTATAATAGGTGTTAAACGACAAACAACAACAGAAGACCAATTCCACTCGAGCCTTGATGAACTTGTTTCATTGACCGATACGGCTGGAGGAACTGTTATCGCAAAGATTACGCAAAACAGAGAAAAAATTCATCCGGCAACATATCTCGGTGAAGGAAAAGTGGAAGAGATTGCGCAACAGGTTGAAGAGTTGGAGGCAGATCTAGTAATTTCCAATGATGAGCTTTCTCCAGGACAGTTGCGTAATCTATCTGCTGAACTTGGTGTGCGGGTTATCGACCGTAGCCAGCTAATCCTAGATATATTTGCTCAGCGTGCAAATACAAAGGAAGGTAAGCTTCAAGTTGAACTTGCCCAACTGGAATATTTGCTTCCTCGCCTGAGAGGTAAAGGTGTGGAATTGTCTCGACTAGGTGCCGGTATTGGAACGAGAGGTCCTGGGGAAACAAAACTTGAAACGGACCAAAGACATATCCGGAACAGAATTCATGAAATTAAGCGACGATTGCAGCTTGCTGTGAAACAACGTGAGCAGTATAGGAAACGAAGAAAGACAAATGAGGCGTTTCAAATTGCTCTTGTAGGCTACACAAATGCTGGGAAATCCACAATTTTTAATAAACTAGCACATAGCGATACACTGGCCGAAAATAAACTATTTGCAACCCTTGATCCACTTACAAGACAGATTGAGTTGCCATCTGGTTTTAAAGCTCTTCTCACAGATACTGTAGGTTTTCTTCAAAAATTGCCAACCGCTCTCATTGCTGCATTCCGTTCTACATTGGAAGAAGCGAAAGAAGCAGACCTTATCGTTCATGTCGTAGATGGCTCGCATCCGGATAAAGACACACATCAAAAGACTGTGCTTGACCTTCTTTCAGAACTTGAAGCCGATGCGATTCCGCGTCTTACAGTGTATAATAAAAAAGACTGTTTCGAGAGCGGCATTTATCCTTCCGAATCTCCTTCTCTTATGATGAGTGCTTACGAAGAAAAAGATATCGAGCTTCTCCGTGAGAAAATCGAGGGAATGCTAAAGGAAGAATGGCTTCCTTACTGTATTGAGATTGAACCGAGTGAAGGCAAGGTCATGGATCAGCTTGAACGTGAAACAATTGTCCAAAAACATGAATTTGCCGAAGAGAGCGGCCGTTTTATCTTTGAAGGTTATATGAGGAGAGGACATCCGCTCAATCGGCTGCTGAAGGAGTAATTGAAGCAAATGATGGAAGAACTTGTACAGAAGGCGGAGGCAGATTGCCAAGAGCAATTTGCAAAAGTAGACAAGATTGCTGAAAAAAATCAGGAACGTCTGCTTCAGGCTTTTCATGAAAAACGAGTAAGTGATGGACATTTTAACTCTACAACGGGTTACGGATACGATGATACGGGTAGAGAAGTTCTTGAGGCTGTTTATGCTAAAGTATTTGGCGGTGAATCTGGCCTTGTAAGACCTCAGATTGTGTCTGGAACACATGCTATTTCTACAGCACTGTTTGGTATCTTACGTCCAGGAGAAGAGCTTCTCTACATTACTGGAACCCCTTATGATACGCTAGAAGAGGTTATTGGAATCAGAGGCGAAAACTCCGGTTCATTAATCGATTTTGGAATTTTATATAATGAAGTTGATCTAAAGGGAGATGGCTTGCCTGATTTCGATCGAATTCGCCAGGCAATCCGCCCAGAAACGAAAGTGATTGGTATTCAGCGCTCAAAGGGATATCGGGACAGGCCTTCCTTTACAATCAAACAAATTGCTGAAATGGTTCGATTTGTTAAGGAAATCAAAGAAGATTTGATTGTTTTCGTTGATAATTGCTATGGGGAGTTCGTAGAAGATCAGGAACCATTGCATGTTGGCGCAGACCTTATCGCAGGTTCTCTTATAAAAAATCCAGGCGGCGGCCTTGTAAGAGCTGGTGGTTATATTGTCGGCAGTGAAAAGCTAGTCAATCAATGTGCAAACCGCCTGACTGCTCCAGGGCTCGGTAAAGAAGCAGGGGCTACATTCAATATGCTACAGGAAATGTTTCAAGGCTTTTTCCTCGCGCCACATGTCGTCAGCCAGGCTCTAAAGGGAGCAATCTTTACCTCCAGGCTGCTTGAATTGGCCGGTTTCGAAACTTCTCCAAAATACAATGCGGAAAGAACGGATCTGATCCAGTCTGTCACTTTTGGCGATAGCGAGCGAATGATTTCGTTCTGTCAGGCGATACAACTGCATTCTCCAGTGAATTCTTACTTCGCTCCTGTGCCGAGTGCAATGCCGGGTTATGAAGATGAAGTAATCATGGCTGCAGGCACATTTATTCAAGGATCAAGCATTGAGCTTTCTGCAGATGGACCACTGCGACCGCCATATATTGCTTTTGTGCAAGGCGGATTAACATATGAGCATGTAAAAATTGCAGTGCGAAATGCGACAGAAAAACTGCTTATTCCGCAAAATGGAACATTTTAATTGCCGCATCGTGCAAAATATTCTATACAAGAAAAGACATATTCATTTATAATGAATACGTTGTACGATGAGACTGAATATTGGGAGGAAAATGAAACATGAGCTCCAAGTTTTCGAAAGAAGAGATTAAAAAACAGATAGAAAAAGAGAACGTAAGATTTATTCGCCTCCAATTCACGGATATGCTTGGAACGATTAAAAACGTGGAAATTCCACTTAGCCAATTGGATAAAGCACTTGATAATAAAATGATGTTTGATGGTTCATCAATCGAAGGATTTGTTCGTATTGAAGAATCTGATATGTATCTGTATCCAGATCTAGATTCATTTGTTGTCTTCCCTTGGACTTCTGAAAAGGGTAAAGTTGCTCGATTCATCTGTGACGTTTACAATCCGGATGGCACTCCATTCAAAGGATGCCCGCGTTACAATCTGAAAAGAAACTTGAAGAAGATGGAAGAACTTGGTTTCACGGATTTCAATATCGGTACAGAGCCAGAATTTTTCCTATTCAAGCTAGATGAAAAAGGTGAACCTTCACTTGAATTGAATGACCGTGGAGGCTATTTTGACCTAGCACCAACAGACCTTGGAGAAAACTGCCGTCGTGACATCGTATTGGAGCTAGAAGAGATGGGCTTCGAAATTGAAGCTTCTCACCACGAGGGAGCTCCAGGACAGCATGAGATTGATTTCAAATATTCAGATGCTGTTAAACACTGTGATGACATCCAGACATTCAAACTAGTTGTCAAAACAATTGCTCGCAAACATAATCTACATGCGACTTTCATGCCAAAACCACTATTCGGTGTATTTGGCTCAGGCATGCATGTTAATATGTCTTTGTTCAAAGATGGTAAAAACGTGTTCTTCGATGAAAATGGCGAGAGAGAATTGAGCGATACTGCTTATAAATTTACAGCGGGTCTTGTGAAGCATGCTACAAATTATACAGCTGTAACAAATCCGACAGTTAACTCTTATAAGCGTCTTGTACCAGGCTACGAAGCTCCTAGCTATGTTGCTTGGTCTGCACAAAACAGAAGTCCGCTAGTACGTATTCCATCTTCACGTGGATTGAGCACACGCCTTGAGCTTCGTAGTGTAGATCCAACAGCAAACCCATACTTGGCAATGGCTGTATTGCTTTCTGCAGGACTTGACGGAATTAAAAACGATTTGACTCCACCTAAGTCAGTTGATTGCAATATCTACGATATGACTCAGGAAGAGCGCGACGAACATAATGTTAAAAGTCTTCCTGCTACATTGATGGATGCTTTGAATGAATTGAAGAAAGATGAAATCATCAAAGAAGCACTTGGTGAACATCTGTATACCAATTTCCTCGAAGCCAAGGTAATTGAGTGGGATATGTTCCGTACAACTGTACATCCATGGGAGCGCGAGCAGTACATGAGCATGTATTAAGCCTTACAGGGCTGGAATTTATTGGGGCGCAGTGGCCTGTTTGTTATGAAAACAGGCCCTGCCCCAATTTTTATTTAGGTGCATTTTTTATGTGGTTATCTTATTTCCTTCTGTTTGCTTATCCCAATTTCTTTGAAATATGAAATAGACATCTGTGGTAATTTGATAGCTGTTATGTCCTAATCTCTTGTAGATATTTTTTATCTGCATCAGCTTCCAACATCAGGACAGCATGTGTGTGCCGAAGTGAATGTATTGGAAGGGGATGAATACCGGTGCGTTTTAGAATACGTGAGAAAAAGCATTAAATAAAGTAGAGGATGTCCATCTTTTCTACGTAGCCTTGATTCAGATCATGACGGTGTAAGTCATTGATCTATATTTTGTTTTGCCATAGCAATTGAAAACGTGAGTCATCGATCATGGCTTCTGTTAACGTAATCACGCGCTCAAATGAGCTAGTATTTACAGAAACAAACATTTCATCATACTTTTTATGGTTAAAATCAGTACCTTCAATAAAGTTGACATCAGACTATTGCAAGGCCTGCTTCACCTTTACGCATGTCGGTCTCAATAAGCAACTTGAAGAAAATCTAATATTCGTATGCATATTCTTAGGCCACACCAAGGAACTTGTCTATCTGATCTGAATCAATATACTTTATTTCCTCTTTTTTTATCTCTCCAGGCAACACTGCATCGTCACAAGGGTTCTCCTCAATGGTTCGGTTGATCTACGCTCGTTTCATAGCTGCATACATGGGCATTATCAATTCTGGGAATTGTATTACGAGACAGATTCTTCTGCCTTTTGTCTGCTGGTACAAAGCAGGCGTGACAGCACGGAGTCCCAAATAGTCTTTAAAGAGAATGCTACGCTGAATTTCTGGGCAGCGTACTTGGCTTCTCAGTCAGAAATTGGGTCGTTTATAGGAGGTGTTTCCGTCTTTTGTATAGCGAAATGGGCTTTAGATAAGACAGTAGTTATGAACTATAGAGAGTTTGTTTATAAATTCAACAATGCTCAAGTAAAATTTAAAGATTTTATTCGTTCTAGTGAAACGTTAGTGGAGTAGCAAGATGTGGAAATTCCCCCTTTAATTAATACAGATTTTCTAGAAATAAGGAATAAACTTATCTCGTTTATAAAGAGTTAAATGAGAATTTTGATGTAGAAAAAAACAAGGACTTGTTAAGTTTATTTATATTAAATGAACAGGCCTCACCTTATTGTACAAAGACTTAAATTCACTTTTCACTTCAATGGCTATTATTAAAAATGAGTTTTATTTACTAAATAAACATTGGCTTGATAATCAGATTGAAGGGTTAAATTTGACAGGTGTCTTTTTAATTACGATTTCTTGCGGGATATACATTTAAAAAGATTGAAGACAAAAATATAAGAATATTAAGCGAAATTGATATATGAGTTCTATCAGCACACTGGAGGACACTGAATGGCGTAAGAAGCGTTGTTTGGTGTCCTTTTATATTTTTGGGGCCAATATGAGAAAGAATAATTATTGTTTACCTTTAGTTTATTTCTAAAAAAGCAATTATAATAGCAACAAGTTAAAAATAAAATAAAGAAAAGGATTTGTGTCATGCCAATTAATTCCTTTGAAAACTACCCAATGAGCTGGAAACCATCATTTAGTAAAGAAGAAAAGCCCATTTATAAAACAATCGCAACGCAATTGGAGAGTGATATTATAGAAGGTGTCTTATTGCCAGGGACTAAACTACCTCCACAACGAGAGCTGGCCGATTACTTGGATTTGAATGTAAGTACGATTTCAAAAGCATTCAAGGTTTGTGAGTTGAAAGGCTTATTAAGTGCTAGAGTGGGCAGTGGCACATTCGTTTCTTATGATGCATTGGCGAATGCCTATTTGCTCGAGGAAACAAAACCTAAACTTATTGAAATGGGAGCGACTTTACCTGATAATGCTTCATTCGAACCGTTGATGCTTCAGTTGAAAAGCATGTTACGGGAAGAAAACTATGAGAAATGGTTTGGTTATGGACGAGCTGGAGAAAGTTTATGGCAAAAAGAAGCTGCTCTGAAGCTGATTGAAAGAGGTGGTTACCAAGCAACCGCAGACCAGATTCTCTTTGCAACTGGCGCACAGAATACCATTGCCGCCGCAATAGCTAGTCTCTGCAGCCCGGGAGATCGCTTGGGGGTGGACCAACATACATATCCAGGTTTAAAAATTGTAGCTGCAATGCTGAGTGTGCAGCTGGTACCTATAAGATCGGTTAACAACCAGATGTGTCCTGAAGCTTTGGAAGATGCATGTAAAAATGAATATATTAAAGGCATTTATGTAATTCCAGATAATCACAATCCGACAGCATGCTCAATGTCCGAAGTTAATAGGAAAGCAATTGCCAAAGTTGCCCAAAAATATAATCTGTTTGTGCTTGAGGATGCGTCCTATCATCTGCTTGCAGAAAGTCCTCCGACAGCACTCGCAGCTTTTGCACCGGAGCAGGTTATTTACATAGCTAGCCTTTCAAAATCTATTGCGCCTGGTCTGCGTATGGCATACGTTGCAGTACCGGAGCAGTTCAAGGAACAGCTTTCGAGGGCCCTTTATAATCTAAATGTTTCTGTTTCTCCACTGCTTTCTGAGTTGGCAGCTCGTACTATTTTATCCAATGAATTCGAGCTCATTATTAAGAACCATCAGAATCAAGCTATCCATAGGAACAGACTAGTCAACCATTATTTAAGTGAATGGACCTGCCTTGGTGCCAACACCAGTATTTTCCGTTGGTTGTTTCTGCCTGGCAATTTGTCTGGAGCAGAATTTGAGAAATTAGCTGCGGACCGAGGTGTTCAAGTATATGCGGCTGAAAGGTTTGCAGTCGGAAATAGTTGCCCGGAGAGAGCTGTAAGGATTGCAGTGTGCGCAATGGATAAACTTGAAGAGCTAGAAGAAGGCTTGAGAATTTTAAATCAATTGATGTGTGAAGTAGTTTGATTTGTTCGCCATACAATTATAATATTGTATGGTTTTTTTGCGTGTGTTATGATAATTCAAATTCATCAGGATATTGTTTGCGCAATTCCTAAAGGGGGAGGTTTGAATCATGACGCATACAGATGACGGGAGTACGGACGCTCAATCTGGTTTGGTGGAAAGCTATGTTAATTCACCAGAAAAACAGCAGAAATTGTACAAAAGAACTTTATTGGTCGTTGTGCTATCTCAAATTTTTGGCGGAGCAGGTCTTGCGGCAGGAATTACAGTGGGAGCTCTTTTGGCTAAGGATATGATGGGTACGGACAGTGTAACGGGAATCCCTACTGCGCTATTTACTTTAGGATCAGCGGGAGCTGCATTCTTTGTAGGACGATTCTCACAAAAATCAGGCCGGCGTATCGGTTTGGCTGCAGGGTTTATTACCGGAGGCCTTGGAGCAGTCGGGGTTGTTCTCGCCGCAATGACTAATAGCATATCGCTCTTATTTGCTTCACTTCTCATTTATGGTGCTGGTGCCGCTACAAACTTACAAGCGCGATACGCAGGAGCAGATCTTGCAAATCCAACCCAACGCGCAAGGGCTGTAAGTATGGCAATGGTATCTACTACTTTCGGAGCGGTTGCAGGTCCAAATCTTGTAGAGGTCATGGGGAGGTTTTCCACCATACTGGGCATTCCTCCGCTGGCTGGGCCATTTATTTTGGCAGCTGCTGCTTATCTACTTGCTGGTATATTTCTCTTTCTGTTCCTTCGCCCAGACCCTTTTATTGTGGCTAAAATGTTAGCTGAGGTTAAGAGAATAAATAGTCATTTGACCTGGGAGGATAAGTCAGAAATCCTCTCTACTAACAGACGAGGTATATTTGCAGGAGCATCAGCAATGATTGTAACCCAATTTGTTATGACGGCAATCATGACGATGACTCCAATACATATGGGGCATAATGGTCATAGTTTGAACGCAGTCGGGCTTGTAATCGGATTTCATATAGGCGCTATGTTCCTACCTTCACTTGTAACGGGATTTCTTGTTGATAAAATCGGCCGAACTGCAATGGTAATTGCTTCAGCTGTAACACTGCTCGGTTCAGGTGTTCTGGCGGCAGCCGGTCCTGGGGAATCAATGACCGTGCTTGTTACTGCATTGATTCTTCTTGGGCTTGGCTGGAATTTCGGACTGATCAGCGGTACTGCGATTCTTGTTGACTCTACTTCAACGGTAGTACGGGCTAAAGTACAGGGTAACGTGGATGTCTTAATTGCATTGTCCGGTGCCTTGGGAGGAGGCTTGTCTGGAGCTGTTGTAGCGGTTTCGAGTTATGCTACATTGTCACTTGTTGGAGGGATTCTATCCTTATCGCTAATCCCAATCATAATCTGGACTCGTATGAAAGGTCGAACATAACAATCCATGTGACTATCATTTTTGACTAGCTTGATATACTTGATACGCTTGACGCCGCTGACGCATTAGTTTCTCTGAAATTTTCTGTGTACCATGGAAGGGAGTAGTGCCCCGGACCGTGCTAGACATGTATACTTCTCCTCTCGGCCCGGCCTTTTTGCGGGCTATTTTATTTGCTGAAAGCGGGTTTAAATCTGAACTTGATGAATATTGATTAGGAGGGAGGGGATTAAAATTAGAAAAATATTTGTTTTATTATTTGCGTTAGTTTTGCTTACTGCTTGTACTGAAAAGCGGGCGACGGATGATTCCATAAAAAAAGTGGATAAGGACGTAGCAAAGCAAGAAGAATTGGAGAAGAAACTTGGGTACACATTGGAAGAACTGAACCAGAAAGATCAGCAAGGTTTCGTAGGTGCAGTCGGCTCTATCTTGGAGCACTCACCATGGGTTGCAGAACAAACATGGGTAAAGCGTCCATTCTCATCTGTAGATGAAATGTTCGCTATTATGGAGAAAACAGTCGATACAGCTTCAATGAAAAAGAAATTGGACCTTCTTAACGCTCACCCGGATTTGGGAGGCAAGGTAAAGATGACAGACGAATCCGTTCAGGAACAAAAGGGTGCAGGACTTGACCAGTTGTCAGAGGAGGAGCATGCCGAGTTTCTCTCTCTAAACAAGCAGTATACAGATAAATTTGGTTTCCCTTTTATTATTGCAGTTAAAGGTCTGGATAAAAATGATATTAAGGCTGCTATGCAGAAACGCATTAATAATGATCGTGATACTGAATTGAATACAGCTCTAAAGGAAGTTTACAAAATAGCTCGTTTCCGTTTAGATGAACTGGTTAAACCTTCTAGCCAAAAGTGAATTGTGTAAGCACCCCTTGAGGTGCTTTTTTATGCCCACAAATACATTAGGGATTACCACAAGGAGTGAACGCCTATGGGAGTGAAGCTGACATTAAAACAGCAGAAATTTGCAGATTATTATATTGAGTTGGGAAATGCAAGTGAAGCAGCAAGGAGAGCTGAGTACAGCAAGAAATACGCTGCTCAGAATACAGACAACTACTAAAAAATACTTTAATGTATCCATATACGTGAAAAAACGCATGGAAGAGCTCCAATCAGCGAAGGTGGCAGATCTGCAGGAAATCATGGAATTCCTAACCGCTGTTTCCGCGGAGAAGTTATGGAACCAGTATCAATTTTAGATGGGAAAAGGCACTCAAAAGTTGTCGAGCTTCAACCAAGTGTACAGACAAGGAAAGCAGCAGTCGTTGATCTAGGCAAGCGTTATGCGGTGTGGACTAAGAAGCAACAGCTTGATGTTAATACTGCAGTCACATTTGTTAATGATATAGATGATGAGGATGAAGGTTAAACCGTCTTCCCTCATTCCGAAAGCATTTCATCCCTTTTGGAGAGCGGCCGTTGATCCGGATATTCTGAATATTGTCTGTAAAGGTGGCCGTGGCTCAGGTAAATCATCAGACATTACTCAAATTCTTATCCAGTTCACGATGCGCTATCCATTGAATGGAGTGGGCATTCGCAAAGTGGAAAATACTATTGAGCTTTCGATATTCGAGCAGATCAAGTGGGCAAAAGCCGAACAAGGTGTAAGCTCTGTTCAAGGTGAACAAATTCCCAATGAGGGTCACTTATATACTGCGTGGTAACTACATGGTGATTCGCGGGGCGCAGGAGCCAGAGCGGATTAAGTCGTTGAAGTCAGCGAATTTCTCGTTTGCCTTTGCATGGATTGAAGAACTTGCTGAATTTAAGATGAAATCACTACCATTACTAACTCTCTCTTACGTGAAGAACTAGGTGATGGTATTTTTTATAAGTTCTTCTATTCGTACAACCCGCAGATCATAAGTATTCTGTTGAACTTACAGTCTTGTGTTAAAAATGGAAAAATAGGCTAATATATAATTATGAAGTAATTAGGAGGAGTTGAATTTATGCTTAATCGAATTAGGAAAAAAATGACTTCCGCACAAGAAACTGAATTTGAAACAGATAATGTTTACACAATCTTACCACCTCCGGGAACCGTCATCGGAGAAGCAACCAAAGAAGAAATGGATAAGGCAGCAGAACTCGAGATTAGACATATGGCATTTTTACGCTTACAAGATATGTATATAGAGTTTGATGGTTCGTCGTACAAAGAACTCTTAAAGGATTTTCAAGAGTTCGAAATCGATTCAAGTAATTTCTGGAGAGATATAGCGAGGCGTTTAGCAATTCCATATGAATGGCCTATCAGAGTGGATCATGCAAACGGTCCTATTTATATTGGAGAAAATGATATTGCCGCTGAAGAAATAGAAGAAGATTGATTTAAGAAAAGCGAAGTTTAACATTTTTATAGAGTGGAATAAGCCAACATGATTATGTTGGCTTATTTGCGGCAAACGGCACATGATGTGTAAAACACCTGAGAAGGTGTATTTTTTATGACTTAAAGGATTTCCTTTCTTTTTGGCGAAAATTGACTAAAGAGGGAAGGGGGCTGTATGAATTGAAGGAATTGTTTTCATCCAAAGACTTTTCATCTGAAATTGAAAGTTCGAAGGAATTAATTACAATAGTACAACCCGATGTGAATTTCACTTTACCAATCTTTATCGGCGTATTAGGAATTGCGGTTGAAATAGCAGGTGTTGCTCGCTCTTTTTATTCTAGCAAAAACATGGGTTAATAGCCGAGTTGATTCAGAAATAGGAATTATTGAAAAGAAAATGAGAGCATTTTTGCAGACAATCTCCCCATGCTCTGGGCACGTGGTAAAGATGTATTAATAAGCTCTAAAAAATTGAAGAGGTAAGTCCCGCTTTGAGACAAGAGTATCAAATTATGGGTTTGATGAGGGACATGCGAGCGGGTGCTCAGGCGTTTATTGACGAGCTTAGGAAGCTTGGTGCTAAGAAGGTTGGTTTGTACGTCGGTCATCATGTGTACTAGCAATCCCAAGCTGACAAAATCAAAGCAGACTTTGTATGGATCCCTCGTTATGAAATCTGCTTACCCATGCGATTTATGGCAGCATACCGAGAGAGAAAGATTGACAGGTGTTGCGGGATACGTGAATCTCAACAAATTAAATAGTAGCAAGCCACTTGAATATTTTATAGGTGAAGAGCCAACAGCGCAGTCTGCAAAGGCAGTTTCTAAACCGAAGCCTGCCGCAGGGCCATGCACCGTGAAAAAAGGAGATACGCTGTCAGTCATTGCAGCGAAATACAACACAAGTGTATCGACACTCTGAAAGCTAAACGGAATTGCAAATCCAATTTCAATTCAAGTTGAAATTGAAACTGTTAGGATCTGCATCTAGATCTGCAACCCAATATCATGCTGTGAAAAGTGGTGAAACGATTTATGGACTAGCTGCTAATTAAGGTAGCACTCAGTCACAGATTAAGTCTTGGAATAAGCTGGTTAACGTTAATAAGATTCACGTGGGGCAGAAACTTCGTGTTAAATAATAAAAGCAACCTTCCCTTTGGATGGGGTGCCATATATAGGTCTATAATTCAACTTCTTCAGGTTCTATCCATTCACCAATTTTTAAATCTAAAACGTATGTTGTATCATCATGGACATTAAAATAAACAGGTAAAGGTAATTGCTCCCCTTGGGCTTTATCAAAGCATTCTTTAACCCAACCTGCTATTTCCGCAATAGACAATTCTTCCAGATCATTTTCTATATAGAATTCGATATCAGCGTCATTTTTATCCCATTCATCAAACAAAAATTCATCCGTTAATTTAATATTTCCCGCAAAACCTTCTTTTACCTCATCCTCATCAACATTATTAAACATATCTTCTCTAGTAATTAAATCTAAAATGATTTTAGGGTCGCCTAAACTACTTTCAATGAACAAAGCTTTTACTTCAGGAGCAAAGGTTATAGATTTTAAATCTGCTAATGTCCCTACAACTTCTTTTGTTTGTTTGTCTAAATTTAATTGAATCATGTGTAAATATTCTTCTACAGTATACAATTTTTTACCTCTTTCAAAAAATACACTTTTTTCCATGAAAATATCAAATTGTACTTAAATATACAGTATTATCTATTAAAAATAAACTAAATATTCTAAAGAGATTAAGCATAAAAAAATTAATATTTGAGATAAAGCAAAACATTTTACTGATTAAATAGAAATTATGAACTGCGTTTGTATCATCAGGCTCAAATGTACTTGATCAAGCAGGGCGTGTTCCATCATAATGCAAGCTCGAATAAATATTATGAGGGCTTTTCTTAGACAAAAATATGCATGCGTGAGAAGAATTAATGTGTTAGTATAAACAATGTTCAGATTCCGCTGTATCACGGATGACAGGCCCCTTGCTGTTTGGCAAGGGGCTTTTTCATTCGCTTGATTAAGAACTAACGTTCTGTTATAGTGAGAACATATATTCTTGGAATGGGCGATAATATGAACGGAATCCTCATCAGAACTATGAAAACCCAACAGCCAAGCGAATTGATCTACATGGGCTTAGATGGCAAGCTGTCTCAGCGCAATATCCGGGTGTTATCTATCACAGACGCGTATGTTAAAGCCTTTTGTTAATCTAAAAGGAAACTGCGTACCTTCCGTAAAGAGAATATTTTATCTAGTCGAGTGAAGATAGGGATTATCGCATAATGCTCTTGATATCAAGTGTAAAAAAAATCGAAATTAGTGCCCATACTATTCTATTCTTTAAAAACATATAGTCAAAGTTAATAACAGGGGGGGATTTTTTTATAAAAGTTTATGTTTCTCAAGGACAAGTTTACCTGCATTTAGTATTTGCTCGTAATTTTGGTTGTTAATTAGAGTAGTTATTAACTCGAGTTTACCTAAGTTTATAAAAGTTTGTGTTAAATTCAGTTTGTCCGTTCTTTTATATACACCATCTATATAAGTGCAGAATTCTAGCACTGCTTGTTCAAATGTTTTGTTTACTATCTCTTTTTGGAGACTAAAGCAATCATCTTTATGACTATATGCTGTATCTCTTGATTTAAAGTCGACATTGCTATCAATCACCTTTTTTAAATAATAATAAAAGTTTCTTTATCTTTACACCTCTTTAAAGAAGTGATTGTAAATGCACTGAATTCTGAGGTGTCAAATAGGTAAAGAGCCTGGTAAAAATTATATAGATCCTCAATTTCCTTTAAAATACCTACTGTTAGTTGTTCTTTAGTTTGTTCACTTGAATTGAGGTACACCTTCAATTGGGTAGGTAAGTTTAGTTCATCTATTATCTGATTTAAATTGTCCATGGATTTTCCTCCATTTCGGCTGTAGTATAGAGGATACAGTATAATCAGTGTAGCATATTGCGCTCTGTTTTGCAGACCATAGTCCGTGGACTGAATAGCACATTTCTTCGATTATGAGGAAAAAGAGCGTGGTGCTATGCTGAATGGAGATAGAGGTAGTATTTGGTAAGGTATTGAAGGAATTTAGAAAGGAAAGGAAGCTCTCGCAAGAAGAGTTAGCCTTTATTTGCGGGCTTGATCGTACATACATCAGTTTGATGGAACGGGGTAAAAGAAAACCTACAATAACAACAATTTTTGTATTAGCTGCTGGCTTAGAAATATTACCAAGCCTATTAGTATCGAAGACTGAGCAAAAATGTGGCCTATAATATTTATTATCTTAATTACTGTAAAGTTTGAGATACCTATACATGTAAGATTTCATACAAAAACGTTTATTAAATTGTGCTGAGGTTTTGAAGATTATTGGAGGAGTTATGTGATGGAAGAGCAACTTATTAAAAAGGTGGGGAGTCTTCTTAAGTTATTTCCACAGTACTGGGAAGGTGAACAGTTACTAAGAAACATGGTCATAGAAGACCTTAGAGCATATAAACCAGAATTGCTTGAAGTACTCTTGAGCGATCAAGAGATACGAGAAATGTACGCTGTGGAGATCGCCGGCAGTCTATTATTTAAGATTGATGAATTTATAGATATGCTAAGATACAAAAATTATTGGGCTAACAGCTATACTAAATATCAAAATAAAATAGGTTTAACATCTGGTGGAAGGTACTTGGACTATAATTCAGATGTTATATTAGATTTCCCATATAAAGATTCAATTTTAGAAGGGGGTATGGAGAAGGAAAACGTAGGAAGAAAAGAAGTTTATTATAATAAGATTATAGCAAAGAAGGAGATAGACCAACTACTTGCACAGAAAGTTTTTGTAAACGTTAGAAAGTATAATGAGAATAAAACTGAAGCAGTCAATTTTATAACAGATGAGGATAATCTTGTTATAAAGGGAAATAATTTATTAGCATTACATAGCCTAAAAGAAAGATATTCAGATAAGGTAAAGTTAATATATGTTGACCCACCATATAATACAGAACAGGATTCTTTTAAATATAACGATCGTTTTAGCCATTCAACTTGGTTAACTTTTATGAAGAACAGGCTAGAAATTGCAAGAGAACTGATGCAGGACAAAGGTCTTATATTTGTGCATATTGGTGATCAAGAGATGCATTATCTTAAAGTAATGATGGACTCCATCTTTGAGAGAGAAAACTTTGTTGCAACAATCCCCAGGAAAACAAGAAGTGGTAAAAGTGATGTTCCTTATAAGTTGTCCCAAGACTATGACTGGATTCTAGTATATACAAAAGGCAGCGCAAAAACAGATAAGCTATTCCAAAGAGAAGTAGAAAGGAAATACTATATTTCTGAGGACTTCCCTAATGATGAATGGAGATTATCAGATTTAACAAAGCAGACCTCAACTAAAGAAAGGCCAAATTCAGATTTCACTTTAGTTAATCCGCGAAATGGTGAGAGTTTTCCTGTTAATCCGAATAGAAGCTGGGCTGTTACTAAAGATACTGTCGACGATTATTTAAAGCGTGGAAAAATTGTTTTCCCCGGTGATTATGAATTTTTGAATATTAAACAGCCCTCTATGAGGGTTTTTAAATCTGAAGAAATAAAGAAATATGGAAAGGGCTTTAATAAAGCTTATGTATCAACCGAATTTATTAATCAGACCATGGATGTTTTGCTAAAGCAGGCAGTTAACAAAAAAGGAACGGACGAAATAGTCGATTTGTTCGGTGAGAAAGTCTTTCCATACCCTAAAAATGAAATACTTTTACAAAAGATTATTGAGTATACAACTAATGAAGGAGACCTTGTTTTAGATTTCTTTATGGGTTCGGCAACCACTCAAGCTGTAGCATTGAAAATGAATCGGAAGTTTATTGGCATAGAACAAATGGATTATATTGAAAGCATTTCTATACCCCGTTTAGAGAAAGTCATTAAAGGAGAACAGGGTGGGATTTCTAAGGATGTTGATTGGCACGGTGGAGGTTCATTTGTATATGTTGAGCTTTACAATTTAAATAATAAATATATAAATGAAATACAAAAAGCTTCAAATCAAAATGATATAGAAAAATTGATTTATGATATGAAAGAGAGTGCTTACTTAGACTTTCAGGTAAAACTTAATCAAGTTACTTTAGACAATGAAGATTTCCTTAAATTATCTATAGATGAACAGAAGAAGTCACTATTGGAAATTTTGGATATGAATCAGCTATATCTAAATTACTCTGAAATAGACGATGAGCAATTCTGTATCTCTGCTAATGACCGACAATTTAACGAATCTTTTTATGGGAAAGGATGAAAAGAATATGAAAAATGAAATATTACATCATCGTATTCAAGAAACTTTCCAAAGTCTATTAACTATGGATTATAGACCCGAGCTTGATGAATACTTAAATGATAATCTTAATCATAATCTTAGACCTTACCAGGAAGAAGCGTTACGTCATTTTATTTATACCCAGCGATTAGACAGTGCTGATTTATCATTTAATCATTTACTATTTCATATGGCGACTGGGTCAGGAAAAACCATGGTACTTGCTTCAACGATATTATATCTATTCTATGAAAAAGGTAAACAAAATTTTATCTTCTTTGTGAATAGTGATGCCATTATAAAGAAAACCATTGATAATTTAACTAATATATCCTCTCCAAAATATCTATTTAATAGAAAGGGCATTGTTATTAAAGGGAGGAGAGTTTCTATTCGTGTGGTTAACAGCTTTCCAGAAAGCCCTGCTGATAATACAATATACCTGAAGTTGACCACTATACAAAAATTACATAAGGATCTAACAAATCCACGTGAAAATGGAATGACATTCGAGACGCTTGAAGGAACAGATATAGTACTTCTAGCTGATGAAGCACATCATATGAATGCTTCAACTAAAGCACAAAAGGAAGACGAGAGAACATGGGAGTACACAATTAACCGATTATTAACATTAAATACAGCAAATCGTCTATTAGAATTTACGGCTACAATTGATCTAACAAAAGATGAGCTATTCTATAAATACCAGAATAAAATTGTGTACCAATATGATTTAAAAAGGTTTATGGAAGATGGCTATTCGAAGAATGTTGTTTTACTGCGTGCAAATGAATCTGATGAAGAAAAGCTTCTATCAGCAATTTTACTAAGTCAGTATCGCAAATATATTGCTAAAGATAATAGTATACAACTTAAACCAATTATTATGTTTAAATCTAATACAATAAAAAAATCTAACGAAGTCAATGGTATATTTAACGATCTTATTGAGGGATTAAATACACCAGAGCTTCATCGACTTATAAAAAAGGGCTCTTTGGTGTATTCGAAGAGCCAAAGTATATATCAAAAAATGTACACATATTATCTGACAAAAGATTTAGAGGAAGTTATAAAAGAAATTAAATGGGATTTTAAGCAAGAAACTGTTTTAAATGTTAACTCTAAAGAATTCTTGTCAGAGGAAAATAGCTTGTTACTAAACACTTTAGAAAGCCCGGATAACCCGGTTAGAGTAATATTTGCAGTAGCTAAGCTTAATGAGGGATGGGATGTCCTCAATTTATTTGATATTGTACGTATCAGTGAAGGTGCTCCAAGGACTAAAGGTATAACGGATAGTGAAGCACAACTTATAGGAAGAGGTGCAAGATACTACCCTTATTGCTTGGAAGGGGAAGTATCTTATCGTCGTCGTCAAGACTATAACGTATCCGATCTTAAGGTAATTGAAACTTTACACTATCATACTATCAACGATAACTCCTATATAAAAAATTTGCAAAAATCACTTGATGCTGCTCAGATACAGATTAAGGAGGATAGTATTCAAGAGTTCAGGGCAACTCTTAAACCGGGATTTAAAAAGAATGACTTCTTTAAGAACGGAAAGATTTATATTAATCGCCTTATAGAAACCTCTGAAGAATATTACCAAACCTTGGAGGATTACAGAGTGAATCTAGCTTTTGAAACGACCTTAGATTCAGTTGTTGAACAAGATTATCGCACGGGAAGAGAAAGATTAGGGAATGTTGAACGCAAAGAGATAGAACTTTTTTTTACGAAGGAAATTTTACAAAAAGGTATTCAAAGGAACCCATTCTTTCATTTTAATCACCTATCACAATACATTCCTCATTTAAAGAGTATAAGAGAGTTTATTGAAAGTGAGAATTTCCTCGGTAACTTAAAAATTTATGTATCTATCCCATCGGCATATGAAATAGAAGATTTGACTCCTAAGGATCAACTAGATATATTCGAGAAATTTCTAAGACATGCAGAGGATAGTATTAAAAATAACTTTATGAAACAGATGGGGACACCTGAATTTGAAGGATACTCTATATCTTCTATGATAAAGGATTATGTAGTGCAAGTTAATCAAGTCTCAGGTAGGACTATGGGAGATATCATTCGTGAAAGGCCAATGAGGCAACATGATTGGTTTATTTACGATAAAGCAATTGTTAATAGCTTAGAGTCAGACATGATAGACTTTATAATAGAGTACGTTGAAAAGCTACAGGAGGAGTATGAAGAGGTTTATTTAATTCGTAACGAGAAACAGGTTAGAGTTACGGAAATTGATGGTGTTAGGGGATTTATGCCGGACTTTCTGCTTTATTTAAAAAATGAGCAGTATACGTACCAAGTATTCATGGAGCCCAAAGGAGCTCACCTACTTGAAAAGGACAAGTGGAAACAAGATTTTTTGGAGCAATTGTCTGAAGACCCAAGAGTAGAGATTCTGAACGAAAATGAAAAGGTTAGGCTCCTAGGAATTAAATTTTATTCCAGGGAAGCAAGGGAGAAGGAGGAATTCAGAAACGACTTTAAAGAGAAGTTACTATCTCAGAAGAGTAATTTAGATGTGGGTAAGAATAATTAACAATAGGTTTGTTGTCAGTAACTTATTAATTTCAAAAGTTTAAAAGAACTTAACCTCGTCCTATGCTAGGACGAGGTTAAAAAGTGTTTTAGAAGCATCAACTTTATCATCATCCTTAGGATTATGGCTTAAAAATTTATCCAAAAATAATTCAACTTCCGTTTCATAATAAGGAATTCTAATAAGTTCTAAATTATTATCCTGACAATACTTATTTTTTATCTCATCCCTTTTTTGTGTTAATTGGTAATTCTCTTCTCCGCCAAAGTGATGTACAGGTTTAAAATGTTGCTCACCATCAAATTCAATAAGGCACATTAATGAACCAACATTATCAAAAATGGCAAAATCAAATCTTAATCGATCAACGTCCTTACAATCTGGGAAAGAGAATTCTTTTTTAAATTTAATTTTTTTGACTCTAAATATTGCTTAATAACACGTTCTCCCTTACTTTCGTTACATAAGGGGCATCTAGTACCCAAAACAAAATGAGAGGGCGTTACTTCGTATTTATATCCGCATGTTACATGCTGAATAAGTACTTTTTTCTTGCTCTTTCATAGGTTCCTAAAACTTTATATTCATCTTTAACCAGTTCATATACTCTTTTTATAAAGTCAGTATGCGTATGGGTCTTTTTTTTGCTTATTTTTTCTCCTTTACAGCTTGGGCATCTCCTGCCACGAAGGAAATTCGAAGGCATTACATCAAAATTATAACCACAATAGTTATGTTTCATTTTCACATGGGTATGAGTCGAAATATAATCTGAAAGAACTGTATACTCATTTCCAACTAGATCATGACATTCTCTAATGAAATCGCTATGTTGTTTTCTTTTTAAACTACTTAATAATTTGCGATTGCATTCTCTGCATCTAGATCCATGTAAAAAGCTAGCTGGATCTACTAAGTATTCATTGTCGCATTTATTATGGCGGATTTTTATTTTTTCATGTGCTTTTGTATACTTTCCCAAAACTGTATATTCATTTCCTACTTTGTTATAAACATCTAGGATAAATTGTTCGTGAGACTTACCATTTATTCCTTTAAAAGCACAAGGTTTGCACCTTGATCCCGAGGAAGTAAAATGGCTTGCTCTTACCCAATACTCATTGCCGCATACATTATGCCTCATTAATACTTTTTCGCGTGAGGAAACATACTCACTCAAAACCGAATACTCTTCACCCACTAAACTGTTAATTTTAGATATAAAATTATTATGCCTTATTTCGTCTTTTTTTAAGTGGCTTTTATTCATTTTCGATTCCTCATCTTTAAATAAATGGGACTAAAGATTATTGTAGAAATTATTATACTTACTTGCTAAAGCTTCTTTTAAACTCTCGTTTTCTTTTATAAGGTTTTCAATTTTCCCTTTTAAGGTTTCTATAATTACATCTTTTGATTTATCAGAGGTGTTTGGCTTGTGGTTCGTTACTTTTTCTAACTTTAACTGTTCTCCTCTAAGCATATCAATTTTTCCTCTTATACTACTGTTTTTATAGAGAAAGGATTTGGAGACATTGCTTTTTATAGAGACACTATTATAATTTATTTTCTCTTTATTTTTTATCATGGCTTTAATAGCATTAAAAACCTTTTTCTCTGTTTCATGTGATTTTAGTCTCGCTAACTCGATAATTTTATTAGTATTAGGACTCTTATTTGCCATTTTTTAACCTTTCCTCCCCTGTATATTCTCGCCTTTCTTTTGAAATTCCACTTATTCCTTCACTTTCTGTAATCTCGTTTAAAATTTTTCTGTAATTAGCTATCTTTTTATGTGCAAACTCTAATGATCTAGCATGGCCATTATTTTCGTAAATTTTTATGTCCTTTTCGAGGAGTGCTATTTGAGACTTATAGTAGTCACTAAAAGTACTATCAACGTGAAAACTTCTACAATTGTTTGCAATACAAGGAGGCTCTATAACTTTTTCAGCAAACTCGCATTTCATCTTTGTGCTTTTGATACACATTCCGTGATCCATTCTAATCGAATCATAATTATGCCTAATCCATTCGAGTTCAAGATCATTTGCCATTGCCTGTTGTTTTAAATCTGACTTAACTAAAGTTCCTTCAATGTCAAAAGCAATGCCTCTATTGTCTTTTGCCTTAAAATAGGCATCCTTTAGAGTTTGATCGTGTATCTTAGCGTAAGCTAATGTCATCTCTGGTGATGCATGTGCCATTAATCTTTGAACATGGACAATATTCATTCCGTTATTAATGAGATTTACACCATAGCGATGTCTGAAGCCATGATTTCTGAATCTATAGATCTCCCCGTTAGCATCTCTTATTTCCGCCTTCTTAGCAAAGTCATTAAGAACTCTAGATAATGTTGCTGTTGTTTGAGGCTTACCTTTTCTTGGACCTCGAAAAGAAACGAATAGAAAATCTTCAGGATTATTATCAGGAGTGGATTTATTCTTGCATATTTCCTGTTGTGACATAATAACTTTTGCTAATTCTTCGGATATAGGTACTTTATGATCTTTATAATTAACTTTTCTTTGATCACCAACTAACCAATAGTCTCCCTGGTTGTCCTTTTCTAGACAGTTTAATTTTAAGCCTAATACATCAGTGCCTCGAAACCCTGAACCTTCCATTATTAGAATAATTGGTACATATCTATCTCCGATCAAATGTATATTTTCTACTACCTGATCCCATATATAATCGGGTATATACTTTGGGTTATTGAAGCTCTCTTTTTTAGTGCGACGTGGATTATCATTTGGTAGGAATAACGATTCAATATGCAGCTTAGGAGCTTCTTCCCATTCAAATATCTTTAAGTCTGTCAGTAGCTTTTTTATTATGGTGAGGTTGCTACTGACATAAACATTGGTTGCTTTTATTTTTTTACGAGTATATTTATGATGAATCTCCTTGTTTGATATATATATAATATACTTTTCAATGTGCTCACGCTTTATATTTTTTAGTTCTAGTTCCTGATAACTATCATTAAGGAAATTTAAAAATAATGAAATTTCATGTACATATCGTATACCAATTGAAAATGTTAGGTTTTTTAACATGACTACTCTAGTATAGATATACTGTTTTAGAAAATTTCTGTCTCTAGGGTTAACTTTTAAAAACTTCATCCTTTTTGTATTTGTATTAGTGTAGTTAAGTTCTATAGGTAATTTTCTGCCATCCCAGATATCTTTATCGTATTCTGGTGTTGAGTCGAATGTGGCAAATATGTAATCATAAAAGGTACTCATTAATGAAACTGGTGGTGTAACAATAAAGCCACCAGTTTTGAGATTTTCCCTTTTCACTTTAATACCAGCATCAATTAAGTGATTTGTATACTTAAACATAATTTCTTCCTTAGGAATCTCTAAAACTGAACGTATATTTGGATAAGATTTATCAAGAAATTGAAGCATTCGCCTTAAGTGATGGGCTTTACCTTCAAATACAGTTATGACCGAATATAAGCTATCTTCCATATTCTTAGAAAAGTAGTATTTGATTTCGTTTTTTAGATGGCTGTTACTACATGATGAGAAGTCTATCCTCTCTCTATAACGAATGACAGGGCGTGAAGCTTCTTTTGCAATACTCAAACTATTAGCTAACCATATATCTGCTTGGTAATAAGGATGTTTTTCTAAAAAATCATTAATAGCTTCACGCTTATCTATAATTTCAGGATTTATCATTTATTCTCCTTCTTCCTTTTGCTTACTACCTTGTTATATTCCTCCCTAATTGATTTATCAGAAGGGTGAATATACATATTCATTGTTGTTTGAATATCTTTATGGCCTAGTAAAGCTCTTATTATAGATATCTCAATACCATTTTCGTGGAGTTCTGTTGCTAATGTGTGTCGAAACATATGAGGAGTAATGTTAAAACCTAACTTGTGGGATAAACTCCTAAAAGGGAGTTTATGGTGATGTAATCACATGGCTCTCCTTTGAAGGATCCACTTAATTTTAAGAACAAAAAGTCACTATCAAAGTTATTTTTCTCATGCACCTCATATATATAATCTTGTAATAGATTAGTTGTTTCAGAAGATACGTAAACCCACCTGTTTTCTCCAGACGGTGTCTTAGATTGGGTAACCTTAATTTTTTTATCTGATAAATCTATGTCCTCTAATTTAATATTCAATGCTTCTGATATCCTTACGCCTGTTTCATAAAGTAACACCAGTAATAATTTATTTCTAATATTCATCTCAGTTTGAAATATTCCCTTTAGCTGTGTAGTCGATAAAGTTTTATATGGTCTCTTAGATTCTTTTACTTTAATTGCGTTTAGTTTGTATTTAATACCCGACTTTGTATGCTCTAAGAATGATTTATAAGCATAAGATTTGCGTGAGCTTTCATAATAAAAATCTAAATCGCTGTCAAGTATGTCGGGGTGGAATCTCTCTAAGTAATTATAAAAGTTAAAGGCAGCCATAATATTATAGTTGATAGTGCTGGGCTGTCTCTGGTGGGAGCTTATATTAAATTGTCCTTGTAACCAGCCTATGAATTTAATGAAATGTTCCATTGTTATCTTCTTGAAATCAATTTGATTTACCTCTATAAAATCCCAGAACAGTTTTAATCTATAGGCATAAGACTTTATTGTGTTTGTTGATTTATTTACGGTTTTTAAAAACTTCAAATATTTATTTGGATATAAATAAGGAAAGCCGTTATTAGATGATATAAGATAAATCGTATTTAAGTTCTCGTCCTTAAAACTAACCACCTTTGCCACAAAAACTCCTCCTAACTTTAAAAACTATAACGTCTATAAATTTCTTATCTAGATATTTTTTATTTTAAGATATTAAAATAAGCATCTACTTTCTTGAGATACTTTAAATACATACTGTTATTATAAACTAGATAACGTTGGAATGGTTTTATCCTGAGTGTAAGAAGCGATGACAGATGAGAAATTGAAAGCAAGTAAGATTGACAGGACTATCCTTGATGAGCAAGCAAAGGAGTCATAAATGCTAAATTGAAGATGTCGCAAATCAGCAATTTAAGAATGTGAAGGTCTGTCTTTAAAAGAGATAGGTTGAATTAAGAAATTAAATACATTTTGGCATTTGTTGTTATTAAGAAACGAAGAAAACACAGAGGTTAGAATAGAAGACATATTCGATGTTTGCATTTTATAGATAGTTAAAAGAGAAATAGTAAAGGAAATCTTACATTTTTCGGGAAATATCTTTAAGGGGAAAATAAACAGTATGGACTAATAATAATAATAGGGGTGAAGATTATGACCAATGAAGTTGAAAATAGAAAAGTTATTTTAGATTTAGCAGTAACTTTAGATGGCTTTATTGAAGGAGAAAATGGGGAAGTTGATTGGTGCATAATGGACTCTGAGATGGGATTCATTAATTTCCTAAATCAGATTGATACTATTTTATACGGGAGAAAAAGTTACGATTTATGGGGTCAATTTGCTCCAGCAAATGATGCTTCAGATGCTGAAAAAGAAATGTGGGAGTTAGTCCACAGTAAAGAAAAATATGTGTTTTCTAGAACACCAAAAGAATATGACAATGAGGCGATATTTATAAATGAAAATATTCCTGAAGAAGTAAATAAATTAAAGAATGCTCCTGGTAAAGACATTTGGTTATATGGAGGAGCAAGCCTTATTACAACGTTTATCGATTTAGGTCTTGTTGATGAATTTAGATTATCTGTTCATCCTGTTATTTTAGGAGAAGGAAGGCCATTGTTTATTGATATAAAACAAAGGTTGAACTTAAGATTAGTTAATACAAAAACGTATTCCTCTGGTGTTGTTCAACTAATCTACCATTTGAATCAAGATTAAATATTTAACTATCTAACAGAAACACGATAAAAACCCCTTGATAATAAGGGGTTTTTTATTTGATAAGGCTTTAATTATTCTCCATTGAATTCCTTTAGTGTTCGCTTCACTAAATAAGCAAGGTGACTCTTTGTATAAATTTCTTTTTTCTCATGGTCCTCAGATTTTATCAGGAAACCATACGCAATACCAACAGTCGATTCATGTTCAATCAGAAGCTTTAATTTCCTCATTCGTTCCGTAACTGACTGATATTCCAACAGCATGTCCGGGGTGCTATCTACCTGAAGGGCGATATCCAGGCATAAGTATCTTTGTGCAAGCTCTCGCTCTTTTATCGTAATCATCCGATTCACTCCTTTACTACTATTATATAGAATAAACTAATTTTATGCCGGATGATTAAGTGAATATTGTTGGTATGTAGCGTTTAACGACTACACCCCCAAAACACCCCCAAATTAGAACCACGATAGAAAGGTATGAAAATATAAAAAACGAAAAGCCTCGTAATGACGGGGCTTTGACTAACTATATAAAAAGGCTAAATACATAGCATAGATTACAACTATACATCCATGGGAGCGCGGGCAGTACATAAGCATATACTAAGACTTTAAGGGGCTTAAATTATTGATTGGGGTACAGGCCTGTGCCCCAATTTTTATTTAGCATGTAGATATCGAATTACTTCTAGTCCATCTATATAAGAATAGACTTTCAGAACGATTTAATATGCACTAAATAATTTTGAAGTTGCTGAATTGAGAAACCAGTGGACCGATACAACGACTTCTTGGGATATAAAGACAATAACTGTAATTGAGTTAAAGTCATGACACTAGCATGGATCACTTCGCCTGGATGATATTAAAATTTGCGCAGATCGTTGTGTCCAAGCTCGCTGATCTAAAGGCAAGGATACATTAAGAAAAATACGGATGTTTGGAGCGGTGTGCGTGGGTAGGGATTTGGACTATTGTAGATGGATGGCAACCCTAAATTCTAATAAAAAATAGAGGGAGAATTGGTCACATGGGTTTAGATTTAATGAAATTGTTCGATGGTTATGTAAGGAATTATCAATCTCTAAATTTAACTATCATCACGGTAGGCATTCGTTCACAATGACTGAGATAGAATAAATTTTCTAGGCTGGGATCCATGTTGGGGTACTATCCTTTTACAGAGGATACTTGTAACGGTAAAAACAGACCTATGGATCTTACATGGTGGGATGACATGGATGGGGATGGTTGGAACACACTTGTTTTACATCTAGAAAGGGAAAATTTATTCCGCAAAGATTATGAAACTCTTGAGAAACTCTTTGTCGAACGTGAAGCTATCATTCCGGAACATGTTATAGGGATTATGAATGTTAAAAGTATTGAAAGAATGCAAGAACTTATATATTTAGCGCAGCAAATGTGTAAAATCGAAAATGTCTTATTGGTGTTTAGAACACCTTCTAGCGGTAAATATAATGGTCTCTGTGACGAAGTGTATGCTTATTTATTAAATAATAAAAATGTAATTGATACAAAAGTTGCTTATATTTCAGAAATTTCCGGACTCCTCTATATGTTTTACGAAGACGAACGATAAAATGATTTATAAACAAGTATATTTTTAAAGAGATATAATAAAATTAAATTATACTCTATATATTTACTTGTAGACCATCCAAAGAAACTGTTACATATGAATGAGTCTTTTTGTTTTAAGATTGGAATTAGGAAATAACGTTTATTACTGTATTGAATAATAGAGAGTCTCTAAAAATGTGGAGGTACATATGTACAAATGGTTTGGATGCCTGATGTTAAGTTGTTTATTCTTCCTTAGCGGATGCATGAGTTCTACGGCTTATAAAGATAAAGATGTTGCTGCAGTTGTTAGGGGAGAAAAAATTACGGTTGGCTATTTGCGTTTTTTGTATCCTGATGATGCATTAACGGATATGGTTGAAGGAGCTGTTAAAGCCAAGTTGGCTGAACAGGAAGTGAAAAAGATGAATATAGATATTTCCAAACAAGTTATAGATATAAAGGAATCCCATGGTACGTATCCTCCAGATGAGTTGAAAAGTGCAGAAGCACAATCCATTCGGACATTTGCAGATCCACAGGCAGCTAAGCTTGGGATTGAACCACAAGAATATTATAAAAAATATACAGAGACATCTGCGAAAATGGTTGCTTATATTAATACCTATACTTCAGAAATATTGGGTGAACTTAAGGATGATGAGTTCGGTATAGAAGAATATGATCATCATGCAAATGAGTTGTTGGACGATTTAGTGGAACAAAATAAAGAAGCAATTGAGATTCGAATTAAATAAATAGGTTTCATATAAGAGAAGTATTACAAAAAATGGAGAGAGAATGACATTATACCTCACCTTTTCCCTATAAATAAAAACAGATCAATGACTTACCGTCATGATCTGTTTTTTATTTTGATCAGAAATCGCTTTAAAGTGAGTTAAAAGCACACTGTGCAAAACAGCTCATGAACAGGGAGCTATTTAAATCTAAAATAATCCTGCATCTTCAGCAGCTTCAATACTATTCCTTGCAAAATCAAATGGATTCCCTACGTTTTCCCAATGCACATACATCAATCTCGGGTTATCAAATAACCAATGGTTGTGGAGTGCTGTAACAATAATCCCTCTCTCTCGGAGTTCAGAAAGAAAAGGATTAATCTCCCTTTGGAGAATAACGGTTTCTCCTAAGTTCAAGGTCTCACCGCATTGACTACTTTCAAATGATAGAGCAAATGGTAGAGCTAAAGGGGATTTTGTTGTTCTGTTTAAAATCTTCGCATCAATCTCTCGTAGTCTTGAAACCGCACATACACCATCAGTGGAAGATAAAATCAATCCTCCAATTATTTCAGCTAATCTTGCGCAATAACATGAATTCATTGTTTCACCTCCTTACACACTTATAAGATATGTAAGGCGTAAATGCTTGTTTAGGTGATAAAGCCAAATTTAAAAGAAATGATTTAATAGTTTATATAAATAGTGAAAAATCCATTGAGAAAATGCGGATTTACAATAGAGAAAGCTTTAAACTAATTTCTTCTATTTTAAATGCCTTTGTAAAATTTATGTAAAAGCCATATTAAACTCGAGTAATTTAATCGGCTTTGATGTATAATCTGAAAAAAATATATTGAGGGTGGGAAGAAGAATGTTTAGCAACATCGGGATGCCTGGAATGATCCTTATTCTCATTACAGGATTGATTGTTTTCGGACCGAGCAAACTACCCGAGATTGGGAAGGCACTTGGAGCTTCATTACACGAATTCAAGAAATCCGCCAACGAAATTATAAATGAAAATGATAATACTAATAAAAATGAACAGGCCTAGAAAAGGTGATTAGATGCAAATTGATAAAAGTAATTCAAGTGATCATAATAATGGCTTTGATAAATGGGATGGTATAATTGCCAGTGCTTTGGTAATTTCATTGGTTATCGGATTGATAGCTGTAGTAATTGCAATTTATGGAATGGCAGGGTGAAAGAGGAAAATCAGCAGAATGTTTTGTTGAATATACTCATAGATACAATAACAGTACATAAGTAAGAAGCAGACCAGCGAAATTTACGGTCTGCTTCTTTGTGAAAAAAAATTGTTGAATTTTGCCAGTTTTTGTATTAATATAAAATCAAATTTTGAGGGGGAAAATTACCTATGTTTAAAAAGATTTGTATGGCTGTCGTATCGTTAGGATTGCTTCTAAGTCTATCGTTTATATCAACAGATGTAGCAACAGCAAAAGCGAAATACTATCAGAATTGTACAGAGTTGAACAAAGATTATGCTGGCGGTGTCGCTAAGTCTTCTACAACTAAAAATAAAGGTGGAAAAACAAGATACAAACCATATGCTTCAAAATCTCTATATGAAACTAATAAAAACAAAGATCGTGATAAAGATGGAATTGCTTGTGAAAGATAATTCCTGTATTGAAAAGCGCATTTTTCTTATGAAAATGCGCTTTTTTATTTTATATAAATGATATTAATGCTCTATGCCATCCTGGGTGATCGTAACAATTTTTAAACGTCTACATAATTTGTGATGAGCGACTTTTAAAGATAATTGTGAGCGATTTAGAGGAGGCATATTAAATTGTGAAGATGGTGGATAGGAAATTCCTGTTAAACCATGAAGAGAAGTTGCCAGGCTGGGTTGTGGAGCAATATGAAGCTTGGAGAGAGATTGTGGAAAACAAGCAGTTTCCGTGTTATTTTGGCACACAGGCTGAAAAGCATGGGCATCTGCGCTATTGTTACGCAGAAAAAGAAGATTTGTCCTCTCTGCCGAAAGTCTTATCAGAATTTCTTATATTATCTAAGTCAAGTGAGAAGCGACATGCCTTGGTACTGTTTATCAAGCCATTGGAAAAGGAAATGTCTTTTGAATTTTATAAAAGGGTATTCTGGAGTATTTTAAATAACTTGCATGCAAGTGACCAAATGGAGTGGCCACATCAGTTCCCAAGAGATCCAGAAGATCCGGATTGGGAATTTGTATACAATGGAGAGCAAATCTTCGTGTCTGGTAATATGCCTGCCTATAAAAACAGAATAACAAGAAACATCGGTAAATGTCAGATAATGATATTTCAGCCGAGAAGAATTTTTAAAGGGATTGAATCACATACAAAAGCTGGTAAAAAAGCGAGCGAGTTTATTCGTAAACGTGCTGCCGCAATAGAAGATATGCCTCCACATCCTGATTTAGGTCAAATTGGAACAGATAAATTGGAATGGAGGCAATATATCATATCAGATGATAATGAAAAAGAAATAGGAAAGTGTCCTTTTCATCCAATTAAAACAGAGAGCAAATAATGTAAAACCCCTTCAAGCCAAAGAGCTCGAGGGGGCTAGTTTTTACATATTCGATTATAGAATGTTACTAAATCATCAAAAGGGTATTCTCCGAGGGCACAGTCGATAGCTAGTTTGATAAAACTTTCAAAGTCCTCGTCCTTATCAATCTCCTTCAGCAACTGTTTCTCAAAAGCCATGACCGTTTTACGTTGGGCAAGCATGGCTTCTTTTCTCTCATCACTTGGCGGGTCCATCGAGCGTATAACATTGTTGCGAATTGCCATGACATAATCCCAAATTTGGTCTCTTTCCACACGCAGCCTCCTTCAAAAACGAATCAGGAAATTGTTCGATATAGGCCGATTACTTTGCCTAGAATTGTAACATTGTTATAGATGAGCGGTTCCATTGTAGCATTCTCCGGCTGCAAACGAATATGCTCTTTTTCTTTGAAGAAGCGCTTTACTGTTGCTTCGTTCTCTTCAGTCATTGCTACAACGATGTCCCCATTATCGGCTGTATGTTGTTGTTTAACAATAACCATATCTCCGTCTAATATTCCGGCTTCAATCATGCTTTCTCCTTGAATGACAAGCACAAAAAGATGATCATCAGGCCCTGCCGTATTCTTTGGAAGAGGAATGAATTCATCTATATTTTCCACAGCCGTAATAGGTATACCAGCTGTTACCTTTCCAATAACAGGAGCATAACGCACTTCTTCTTTCGGTATGCCTGCTGTATCCGATATATCGAGAATCTCTATAGCACGTGGCTTTGTAGGATCACGGCGTATAAACCCCTTGCTCTCGATTCGAGACAGATGACCATGGACAGTTGAACTTGAAGCGAGGCCAACCGCCTGGGCAATTTCCCTTACAGAAGGCGGATAACCTTTCGTCCGTACTTCATCTTTTATGTAATCAAAAATCATTTGCTGTCGTTTAGAAAGCTTTGTCATGTCGCTATCACCTCTTGAATAAGTCTTGTTAGTAACAGTCTATCATTTACACATAACAAAAGCAAACATTCGTTCTAAAAAGACCTTGACAAGACCGTACGTTCTGTTTATTATCGGGTTAGACACAAAGGAACATTCGTTCTAAAAATGGAGGAGATGTTACTCATGTTCAGCAAAATTGACAAGACAGATGCATTCTATCTCGCAACTTTTGGATTTTCTCTTATTCTGCTATACTTGTTCTTAATTATTAGCTGATTCGGTATGAAGGAGAGCATCATGAGAGCAATCATATATTGCAGGGTTAGCACAACGAAAGATACACAGGAAACATCTCTATTAAGACAAAAAGAAGAACTGAAAGTACTTGCTGACAGGCATGGAATGTCTATTGTCTCATTAATTGAAGAGCAGGAAAGTGGCTATGAAATTGAGCGGGAAGGCCTCTTTACGATGCTTGATGCATTTTCAGCAGGGGAGGCAGACTGCCTATTAATACAGGATGAAACTAGGCTTGGACGGGGAAATGCAAAGATTGCTCTGTTTCATCAGTTGAATAAAATGAAAATTCCTGTCTATACTGCAGTTCATGATGGTGAACTGGAATTATCTGAATCAGACTCTATGGTCCTTCAAATCGTTGGGATTGTGGAGGAATATCAACGCAAAATTCACAATATGAAAATTAGACGAGGAATGCGTAAAGCAGTTGAAAACGGTTATGATCCAAGTCGTAATTTAAAAAACCGGGATTTATCCCCTGGTAGGGAGCGAATTGATTTTCCTGTTGAGGAAGTTGCCCGGATGCGTGCAACTAAGATGACATTTGAGGAAATAGCCTCTGTTCTGAATGGCCTGGGGTACAACGTTTCCAAAGCAACAGTGCATAGACGATATCAGGAGTATAAAAGAATTGAAACCGGCCACTTGAAAGAGTAAAATATAACTATAGGCAATAGTAGGCCTATGCTTTCTTATTTTTCTGCAAGGAGGCGGTAAAATTTGATTACAAAACAAAAACTCGCTCGTATAAATGAGCTTTCAAAGAAGGCAAAATCAACTGGTCTAACAGAAGAGGAAAAAGCCGAACAGAAACAACTTCGTCAAGAATATTTAAAAAACGTACGTGAGTCGTTTACGAATCAGCTGAGTACGATGACAGTTATCGATCCAGCGGGCAATGACGTCACTCCTGCAAAGGTTAAAGAATTACAGGAACGCCGAAAAAAACATTAATCGATTAAGAATGCCTGTCGCTCTTGTGAACAGGCATTTTTCATTATAGAATAGGATTATAAGAAAACAGGAGGCAAACACATGTCAGCAACTATTGAGCAATTATCGATTAATACGATTCGCACACTTTCTATTGATGCGATTGAGAAGGCAAATTCAGGCCATCCAGGTCTGCCAATGGGTGCAGCACCGATGGCCTATACACTTTGGACTGACTTCATGAACCACAACCCAAAAAACTCTAAGTGGTTCGATCGTGACCGTTTTATCCTATCAGCGGGTCATGGTTCAATGCTGCTATATTCACTCCTGCATTTGTCCGGATACGGTGTATCTCTTGATGATTTGAAAAACTTCCGTCAGTGGGATTCCAAAACACCTGGGCATCCGGAAGTTCATCATACTGATGGTGTTGAAGCAACTACCGGGCCACTTGGCCAGGGAATTGCTATGGCAGTTGGTATGGCGATGGCTGAAGCGCATCTTGGTGCAAAATATAATAAAGAGAATTTCAATATTGTGGACCACTATACATATGCATTAGTAAGTGACGGAGATCTCATGGAAGGAATCTCTCATGAGACTGCTTCCCTTGCAGGACATCTTGGCCTCGGCAAACTTATCGCATTGTATGACTCAAACGACATTTCACTGGATGGAGACCTTAATCGTTCATTCTCTGATGAAACTGAAGATCGTTTTAAGGCTTATGGATGGCAAGTTATCCGGGTTGAAGACGGGAATGATATCGATGCGATCCGTTCTGCGATTAAAGAAGCAAAAGCAAATACGACACAACCAACTTTGATTGAAATCAAAACGATTATCGGCTATGGTTCGCCTAATAAATCTGCTTCTGCTACAAGTCATGGTGCTCCATTAGGAACTGATGAAGTACTTCTAACAAAAGAATACTACAAATGGTCGCATGGAGAATTTGAAGTGCCGCAAGAGGTTTATGACGATTTTGCAAACAAAATCGCAACACCTGGTGCTAAAGCTGATAATGAGTGGAATGAACTATTTGCTACTTATAAGGAGGCCTTCCCAGAGCTAGCCGAGGAGTTTGAACAGGCTATTAAAGGTGAATTGCCTGAAGGCTACGAAAAGAATATCCCTGTGTATGAAGCAGGAAAAGACAAGCTAGCAACACGGGCTTCTTCAGGTGAAGTTCTAAATGTAATCGCTGAAGCCGTACCTTCATTCTTTGGAGGAAGCGCGGACCTTGCAGGTTCAAATAAAACAACAATTAATAGTGCTTCTGACTTCTCAAGAATTAACTATGCTGGCCGTAATATTTGGTTTGGTGTTCGTGAATTTGCCATGGCTGCTGCACTTAACGGAATGGCTCTTCATGGCGGCTTAAAAGTATTTGCTGGAACATTCTTCGTATTCAGTGATTATCTTCGTCCGGCAGTTCGATTGTCCGCACTTATGAAAATGCCTGTAACATATGTATTTACACATGATTCCATTGCAGTTGGAGAAGATGGACCGACACATGAGCCAATTGAACATCTTGCAGCTTTCCGTGCAATGCCTGGACTTTCGGTTATACGACCAGCAGATGGCAATGAAACAGCTGCAGCTTGGCGTCTTGCTGTTGAGTCGAAGGACAAACCGACTGCTCTTGTTCTTACACGTCAAGGATTACCTACGTTGGAAAACACGAAGGAACATGCTTATGAAGGCGTGAAGAAAGGTGCTTATATTATTAGTGAAAGCACGAAGGAGCAGCCGGATGCAATTCTTATTGCTACTGGTTCAGAAGTTCAGCTGGCAATCAGTGCCCAGAATGCGCTTCGTGAAAAAGACGTTGATGTCCGCGTTGTAAGTATGCCTTCTTGGGATCGCTTTAACGAACAAAGTGAAGAGTACAAAAACACTGTTTTGCCGAAACAGGTGACAAAGCGTGTTGCTATCGAAATGGCATCTACATTTGGATGGGCTCGTTATACAGGAAGTGAAGGTGCAATTATCGGCATTGATACTTTCGGCGCTTCAGCTAACGGCAATAAATTGATAGAGGAATTTGGCTTCACAGTGGAAAATGTAGTAAAGCATGTAGAAGACTTGCTTAAATAATGGCAGTCAAAAAGGATGGCGCCTGAAGGCCCATCCTCTTCTTTTCCTAACTAAATCTTTTGACTGGTGAAAAGAACTAATACTTTACATTCAACTGTAAAACAGATAGAATTTCGTTGTGCAAAAAAAACGCCATTGCAATCATAATGGATTTCAACTGAGCGCATTTTTCAATTTGGATTTTGCGCAGACGAATCGAATGACGGCTCCGCTTAAACGCTTCGTGAGCTATTGAAGGAGGAAATGTTTTGGCAACATTCTGGATAGTAATCATTGCGATTGTTGCATTGCTATTGGGTACTGTACTTGGTTTTTTCCTGGCGAGAAAATACATGCTTACCTATTTGAAAAAGAACCCGCCAATCAATGAACAAATGCTTCGTACGATGATGATGCAAATGGGTCAGAAACCGTCTCAGAAGAAAATCAATCAGATGATGCGGTCGATGAACAATCAGTTCGACAAGAAGTAAGGATTTGAACTGCGTTTTGGACAAGCAAAAACCGTATAGCTTAAGCCTTCTAGAGTTTTTAGCTCTTGTGGGGTTATTCTAATGGTTGATTTTACTCAAAAGCCACTTTTCTGTTGAAAGATTAAGCAGAAGGGTGGTTTTTTTGTGCTTTTAGAAGATGGATTAGGCGAATACGATTATCATTGCATGGCTAGGAATTATACCCCTAAGACAATGAAAAATAAGCGCCAAGAGTACAAGCAATTTTTAAAATTTATAATCGAAAAGCGTGGGGTTAAAGAACTGGAGAACATTACACGCTATGATTTAGAAGCCTATGTACGATTAAAGAGGCAAAAGGGATTAAAGCCACAATCAATTGTTTCAACGGCAAAGCAAATTATTGCATTTTTCAATTGGTGTGTTTCAGAAGAGTATATAGCAGAGAATCCTATGAACAAAGTCGCTTTGCCTAAAGTTCCTCGGAAGAAGCTTGAAGGTTTCACATCTCAAGACGTAAATAGGTTAATTATGTGTTTTAATTACTCTAGTTATCTAGAAGCAAGAAATAAAGCTATTATTGCAATGATGGCGGACTGTGGTCTTAGAGCAATGGAAATTAGAGGGATTAAAGAGAAGAATGTAAAACAACTTGAAATCTTAGTTAATGGCAAAGGCAATAAAGAAAGAGTTGTCTTTATCAGCCCTGCTCTTAAAAAGATTCTAATCAAATATGAACGTATTAAAACACTTCACTTCAAAGATGAAGCTCAAATAAAATATGCCGATAACTACTTTCTTAATTATCGTGGAGAACCGCTATCACACCCGGGGGTTTATAACCTTGTAATTGAAGCTGGGAAGCGAACAAATATTAAAAATGCTCATCCCCATAAATTCAGACATTTCTATGCAGTTAAGGCACTAGAAGAAGGGATTGATTTATATAGCCTTAGCAGGCTTTTGGGACATTCTGATATCTCAACTACCCAAAGATATTTGGAAAGCCTTACAGATACTCAATTGGGATTAAAAGCTAATTCTAGTAGTCCCTTGATGAATTTGAAGAGCTAGAAAAAGAAAGTGGAACGTAGAAACGGATACGACGGTTTTACCCATAATGGATGATGGATTAGAGATATGGATAATGAGAAAAGGGTGCTGTAGATCTTAAGGGAAGTGATGATACGTTTTCTTAATAATGAAGATGTTAAGTAGGAGGGATATATAACCATCTAGGTGTTATATGTGTATTTTTAATTATTAAAATGGTAATATTATAATGAAAACTCCTAGTGCTGTAACACTAAGAGTTTTTCCGTCACAACCACAGGTTATGTGGTGACCAGTTAATTCAATAGAAGTGAAAGTAACCATGCCTCTATCTCATTCCACTGAACAGGGCATGGTTACTTTTTTGTCTTCATAAACCTGTCTATAAGCAATCTGAGTTAGTGTAGATTTTCATGTGTAATTGTTCTTCTGGAACACTTAGAAAAACGGTACCCATCATGGATGAGGATACCTCCATAGGGCTAAGCTCAAAATTAGATGATCCCCAATATAGGGTATCTAAATAGAATGCTTCTTCTTTTCAAACAAGTGAGCAATGAATTGTATAACCTCATTACACGTGTAATAGAGGTATAGGTTAGCACCTCTATCCACGCAAATATATTACTAAATATTTCGATACGAGAAGGATATTTTCTGTTTTTTAACCATTGAAAACACCTAAATAATGAGTGTTTTTAAAGTAATTCTCGAAACGTGTCTGGTATATCATTTTTTATATCAACTGATTATTGATTATATTTCTGATAGAAATATATTATATTTCCAATATTAAAGTGCTATAATTTTCTCAACAAATATCAGAAATTTAATTAATCTTATAAAAGCAAACTATGAAGGAGTTGAATTTACATGCAACCGCCTCTTTAGAGGCACACTATATATTTCTGTAATCCTATGTATTGGCCATAGGATAGGTTAATTATGCCTATATTAGACAGAATTAAGTGTGTTTTCTAATGGGGTGGATCGCATGTAAATTCACTCCTTTTTTGTGTTGTTTTAAGGAATGAATTTAGTCCCAGTCTAGCAGTTGAAAATTAATAGCCATGCGGGCTTATAACGCAGTAGAAAACAATGGAAAAAGTTAACAATTCGTATAAAATCCAATTCAAAACTACTGATATTGAGGGCGCTACTCTTCATCACTTGGTATATGAATTTGAAATGCATTCTGCTGAGGAATTACTCGCACTGAGTCTTACAGAAGGACGTTATACCAAATTTAAGCGTACAACGGATAAACAATGGTATACATTCCGAACATTTGCTAAACGTTTGTCTGAGCGGCAGTTGTCTGAAAAGGCGTTTAATGAATTTAATAAATTTGATCGAATTGAAGAATATGAAACGAGTGTCAAATAATCTAAGGATGATGATGATTGAGCCCTGGTTTCATTAAGCATATCTAGAACAAAACAAGTATTCTAAAACAACACAATTCCAAAATCCAATTTTAGAAAGTGGGGTGATGAAGTTGCTGAAAAACGTAGTGTCGGGCAATGATACATTGTCGAGAGTACAAGCTTCAAACATCAGTGTTTAAACAATGTAGTAAATGAAAGAGTTTGAATATATAGAAAACTTTAGTGAAGGTAGTAATAAAACAGACAAACTTACCAGTGCTTGTAGGGAATGTAATATTAACCGAGAAAAAACGTAGAGCAAATGATGGTGATTTCACTAAGGAGCAAAAGCAAGCAACCTTCGATAAGTACGGTTCATTCTGTCAAATCTGCTACAGTAGTTGTGAATTACAGATAGACCATAAACTACCGTAAAATATCTCTAAGCCTAATGCAGCTAGTATTGAAGATAATGCTTGGGTATTGTGTAAAGGCTTGCAATATTGCTAAAGGGACAAGAATCCTAATAGAAGTTATTGAATCCATATCAAGTAAGATATTAGGACCAATGCTATTACAAGAATATGCTAAACCAATTGCTCAATGTAATTTTATAACAAAAACAGGTATGATTGGTAAAGAGCCGTATACCTTAGTGAAAATCTAGTGCCGATTTCAGACACTAATATAGTGATAGTGCATATTTAGCATTACCCTAATGAAAATATTGCACTAGGGTAGTGCAAAAAATGTAAAATAGTAGTGCGAAATTTGCCCAATATAAGAGAAAGCATTAGAGGATAATATAAGAGCATAAATAAACAGGGTCGCTTGCGCTCTTAGTCGCTCCGCTCCCTTCTATTCTATCTCTCTATTGCAAACAGGGGAATAAGACTAAATAAAGACATTCGTTATGACTCAAATAAAATATAAAGATTTGAGGAAGTTACGATGAAAAATAGTAAAATAGGATTTATTAAATTTAATGTGAATTTAATGGATGATTATGAATTGAAGGTCGGCGAAACGCTTGTATACGGTGCATTGGTTTCGTTTACAAATATGAGTATTCTATCAAATACGAAAGATGAACAAGGCCATGTATACGCTTATCCGCCGATCTCAAAAATTGCAAACATTACAGGGCAATCAGAAAGAAGCGTTAAGAGTCATATTCAAGTATTGGAACGAAAAGGATTAATGACAGTTAAAAGATCGTATAAAGAAGGCGGTAAAGAGAAGAACGTAAACCATTACTATCTTAGAGCTGAGGTGTTAAAGGTTTATTTTCCTGCTGACACTCCTGCTGTATCAGATAAGATAGCTAAACCAAAAAAGAAACATTCAGAGGTAAAGCATAAAGAGTTTAGTCAAAGTGCGTTCATTGCAAATGCTAAAATTGAAAAATGGTTTACTCATTACGAAGGTGAACACAATAATAATTCTGCCAGAAAGCTCAACCAATTAGAGGACAGGTATGGGGCAAAAACGGTTGTCAAAGCAATTCATAATGCCATGAACGGTGTGAATATTGAAAGTTTATCTCAAGGTACAACTGGGTTTATGTTAAGCCGCTTGAAAGATGGTAACCTAGAGGATGCACAGCGTCAATTGAAGAATGAGAAAGAATCACAAGAGAGGTTTATGAATGAATCTATTTCACCTCAATTTGACTATAAAGCAGCATTGAAAAAAGAAAAACGGGATAATAAAACAGTTGCAGATAATATCGAGAAACTATTGGGGGGTGTTTTATAATAACTATGTGTACTATGAGGTAGCTCAGATTTGGGTTATCTCTTTTTTTATAATTTTCGGATGAATGAACATATGTGCAAGATAAAAGTAAGTGTACCTAAATTATTAAAACTCGTCTTTTATTATTTGCTACAACAAGCTATATTGAATGTAGAAGAAAGAGGATTATCTGTAATTTTGTTTCTTCAAGGACAAACATTAGGTGAGTAATTACATTTTTAATCATTAAATACAAAGGAAAATGATGATTTATCAAAATATAGAGGTGCTAATCAAGTGACGATACCGAAAAATATAAAAAGAGAACATATAATACAAGCGATGCAAAAGATTGAGGGAGAAGAAGTACCAGAGCGAAGGAAGTCAACGAGGTTCAATCTTTGTTATGAGGGTAAATATTATCCACCTAAATACGTTATTTCAATAGCTAACATATTCGCTAATGGTGAAGAATATCCTCCTACTAATTTCAGTGGTGGTGATGAAACTAATAGATTCCTCAATAATATAGGCTTTATCATAGTTGAAAATAATTCTAATGAAATAGAAGATGAAAAAGGGGAAATTGATTTTAAATTAGAAGTACCTGCTATTAGACTATTGCCCATGTCAGAAGATGATCCAGAATTTACAGCAAAAACTATAGCAGATTTGCAAGAATGGTTTGTAAATGAATTGCCTTTTAGGAAATATAACTTTAAGAAAGGAATGAAGGCAGATTCTGGTACGCTAGTTTTATTTCAATATAAAAAGCATGTGATTGCTTCTGCAATTCTTGAAGAAAAAATACTGTATGAAAATGAAGGGAAATTTGAGGGAGGATATAGAGGAGCATACTATTTTAATCCTTCATCAATAGCTATTTTTACTCCTATTAATTCTGAGGAAATAAAGAATATTTGGGCTCATTTTAAAGGGTTTAATCAGTCACTTCAAAAGTTGAATGTAAAACAATGTGAATTATTTTATCGACTTCTTTTAAGTAAAAATATTAGATATGTACTTGATGAAGGTACAGAAGATAAAAGAATATTAATTAGAGTGCCACCACTTGAACCCGTCAGCCGTTCAAGGGAATATGATCTTTATTATGACGCTATAAAAGATATAGTTGTTTATGAATCTCTTTTTAATTCTAAAACACACCGTTGGCTTGATGAGCATGTTATAGGTTTGAATTCTGATGAAAGTCGTGGCTATCAAGCAATGGGAATATTACATTACATTGGATTAAAGGATAAACATAAAGGAATCTTTGATAACCTGAGCATAAATGAAGCAATAAAACTGTTAGAACATCAGGTTACTGACTTTAGTTTGGTTATTCAATCTCTTCAAAGGTATGAACAAAAAGAGAATAGAGAACTAGATATAGAGGATAGGTCCTCGACTGACGTATATATTGAAGTAGAATCAATTGTCAAAGCTGCACCAGAGCAAATTGAAATAACCGAGACTGAAAAAGAACGAGTCATTAAGTCTAGAATAGGTCAATCAACGTTTAAGAAATCCCTTATAAATATTGAAAAGAAATGCAGCTTATGTAGCGTTACAGATGAACGATTTTTAATAGCTAGTCATATCAAGCCCTGGAGTCAATCTAATAATCGAGAGCGGTTAGATGCCAATAATGGGTTACTACTTTGTCCTAATCATGATACGTTGTTTGATAAGGGTTATATTAGTTTTGATGAAGATGGGGTAATTTTGGTTTCTAGTAGTTTAGATAAGAGAACCAAAATTTTTCTGAATATTAATGAAAATATAAAAATCAAAATGAATAATAATCAGCAAGACTATATGAAGTGGCATAGAGATAATTTATATTCGGAATTCAAACAATTAAGTACTAAGGGAGAACGTTATGGAAGCTAGTCTACAGGAGAGTATAAAATTATCAGAGGTAATAGGTGAATCAGAATTTGGATCATTAATATCGATATTAGGTTTGATAATTACTATAACAGTATTCATTTATCAAGAGAGAGGTAAACTTCAAGAAAAAACAAAAGAGACTATGAGGCTAACTGAAGAACTAGTGAATTTAATTGTTAGAAACTCACTTAGTAAT
The DNA here is from genome assembly GCF_030762805.1 of Aciduricibacillus chroicocephali. Taxonomy (NCBI): domain Bacteria; kingdom Bacillati; phylum Bacillota; class Bacilli; order Caryophanales; family Bacillaceae; genus Aciduricibacillus; species Aciduricibacillus chroicocephali. The sequence continues at coordinate 1,274,254 of NZ_CP129113.1, forward strand.
GGAAACGGTATACCTCTTAGGAGTATCAATCTAACATATTTTTTAGAGGGATATAAACAATTAAAAAACAGTGTTATGAGAGAAGATAACATTCTTTTATCTAAGATGGTATATGCTAAAATCTATGAGAATGAACACATAGCTAATAATGTTAGAGAGCAGATGTTGATTGAAGTTAAAGACATTATAGAAGAATTTGAAGAGAGTGCGAATATTAAGAAGAAAACTTTTGGGATTAGAGGATTAGTAAAGTTGTTCTTTTCTTCAATTTTTGTTACAGCACTAGTTATACTTATATTTGTACTTCCAAGTTGGTTGAAGGTGCTTGTTCAGACTGATACTTTAAGTGGAACATTAAAAGTTATAATCTTTATCACTCTGGTTCTTCTCGCATTAGTGATAATTCCCATAACCATTAATGTTGTAATAAAGCCGTTAGTTACGGAGATTGATAATTTACTAGATTTAGCTGATGATAATTTTTTAAATTGGAAAAGAAAATATGGTAAGAATGTTGGGCGTGAAAAATCTAGTGGAAATGAACCTTTAATTAAACCTACTCAAGAAAAAAGTGATGAAGATAATCTAAATAGATTAAATTTATTAAGGTTTGTTAATGATGAAAAGATTTTAGTCGAGATTTTTAAGCACCGCTTTATGCTAGAAAGGTACATTAGAGAAATATTCACAAGAAAATTTAAAGGTGATACTGATAGATATTATACATTCAGTAAACTACTAAATCAGCTAATTTCTGATCGTATAATTGATAAGGATTTAGGAGGTATGGCTAAGAAGTTATATTCATGGAGTAGCAAAGTGATACATGAAGGAGATCAAGAAATAGATCAGGTTATGTATCAAAACAATATAGCTTCTATGAATAGATTGGTTCAATATTTTGAGGACATACTCTCTAATTGGTAACTAAGTTTGTAGTTGGTATGAAGCTTTGTGTCAAATGATATCTAAACTAACCTTGAAGTAAAGAATGTTAATTAAATGAGCAGAAATTGTATCATTTTACTGCTGGTCACCAAGCACTTGACAAGTTCGATTCCAAGACTCATTTATTATATCAGTTAAATGTTTAATGGTATAATCTGGTTTTAATTGATTATTTACCTATTTTATGTACTGGGTTAACATATTAATCTAGTATTTGAAGTTTAGCATGTCGATTATCAATAATTTCTTGTATGTCGTAAACAGTTCTTAAAAAATCAATCCCTGAATTAATATCTCTATAGCAATCCACGATTTCCATAGTTTTTAAATTAATTAAGATGATGGGGAATTCTTCTTCTTTTTTTAATTTCGAACTCGTATAGGTTGTAAACATAAAGTAACCTTGTTTACATTTTATAATGTCTTTCAAGCCAGCATTATAATGTACTTTTGTGCGAACATCTTCTATAAACAATACGGTACACCACCACTTTATTTAATAATCTTATTATTATATATATTATCTTTAAAGTAAAAGGTATAGCATCAGCAAAGGCACAGGGTAAACATTTAGGAAGACCTAAAACACCTATTACATTGGAATTTGATGAAGCTTATAAGTCATGGAGAGCAGGAGAAATGACCGCAGTTGAAGCAATGAAGAAGTTAAAGATGACTAAGGCTACATCTATCTTAGAGTGAAGGAATATGAAGCTAGCTAAGTAGACTCCACAAAGGGGTCTTTTTTAAGTTGATGAGATGGGGGGAGATTTCCACATTTTCACAAGGTCCTTGGTAGGGAGAAGGGCAAGGTTGCTACATCGACACGTCCCATAAGTTATAGAGTTATCTATAGAGAAAGTTACCAAGAACACTGAATAAAAACATTTTTAAAGGTATGTGATAGTGTTTCACACACTTTGAGCAACTGTACGCTCACTAAACGAATTTTTTCCAAATCTATTAATTGTTATAGTAAGATAAATTTGAACGATTTATAGTTGCAAACTATATTTTTTAAATTTTATGAATGATCAAAACTTAAAGAGGTTAGGGATAAATAAATGACGAGAAAAAATAGTAGTAGGGATACTAGATATACATTAGTGGAATGGATTGGATCTCAAGAAGAAGAAGAAAGGCTTTCTGGTAGTATATTAAGCTCTGAAGGATATGAATCGGTTGACCCTATGCATCCTTTAGGTGGAAGAGATGGTACAAAGGACCTCAAATGCACCAAAGGAGGAATTACATTTATTGGCGCATGCTATTTTTCGAGAGGACAACAAACGTTTGCTAAAATAAGAAAGAAATTTTCTGAAGATCTAGAAGGGGTTGATAAAAATAATGCTGAGGGCTTTATTTTTATTACGAATCAAGAAATATCGGTTACAGAAAGAAAAAAACTTGAACAACTAACTGATCATCGTGTCGATATATTCCATTTAGAGAGAATAATTCACGTATTAAATAGTCCTGCGAACTTTGGAATTAGATTGCAGTTTCTTGATATTGAAATGACAAAAGAAGAAATGATATCGTTTATGGCTTGGACGCAAAACAAACATACTGAATCCCTAACTACCTTTATGAAATCTATAGAGCAGCTTTCAAAGGGCTATGGGAAAAGTAAGGAACACAAAGTTGATACCGTAATAGAAATGGAAAAAGAACCAAAACAAATGTCTTCAGATATTAATGTAAATAAGGGAGATGTATATTTAGCAAATTTAGGTAATGGCATTGAATCTGAGCAAGGTGGGATTAGACCTGTAGTGATAGTGTCTAATCATATAAATAATAGATTTTCTCCTATGGTGACGATTGTACCTGTTACAAGTCAAATTACAAAAGCTAAACTGCCAACACATGTTGAACTTGGTTTTTTACTTAACAAAGAAAGAGCGAGTGTGGTTTTGGTCGAGCAAATTAAAACCATTAGTAAAAAAAGATTAATGCAATTAATTACAACCTTAGATGCAGAATTAATAAATGCTATTAATGATGCTATAATTATTCAAATGCAACTAGTTGATTTTAGGTAGGTTAAAACACAATCAAAATTTGCCGAGTTACTGTCTTTATTAAGAGCATCACCAAAAGGTAAGATGCTTTTTTTGGGGATTACAACAATTAATGAAATATTGGTTTTAGTACTATTTACCGCACTTTTTTTAATGATTACATATCGGTCAGATAATTTAATGTGCCAGTTAAATGATGGATACTCTCCTTACTCTTGCAATGTAGTATATAACATTAGAAACACTGAATGGTTTATGGGTAAATTTTACAATTTATGCTGTATGCATGTTATAATTTAATACTGCGAGGGGGGAAATAAATTGGGATTAGGATTTAGAAAGAGTTTTAAGGTTGCACCTGGTGTAAGAATTAATGTCTCGAATAAGAGTGTTGGAATAAGTGGAGGCGTTAAGGGATTAAGGTATTCTGTAAATTCAAGAGGACAACGTAGAACCACTGCGGCTATCTCTGGAACAGGTATTTCTTATACCAGTACATCAAGTTCTGGAAGAAGATATAAAAGTGCTGCGCAGCATAATAGACAGCAATTAATTCGTCAGCAAAAAGAAATTGCAAAACAAGAGGAGATACAGAGAGCAAAATATGAGGTTGAAGCGTATGAAAATAAAATTGAACTAATACATTCAATTCATAAAGAATGTGACGATGCTTTCGACTGGTTAGATATAAGTCGTTCTAGACATCCGCATCATAATAATCAAATGGGTAAATATGAAATAGAAGCGCAGCATAAGCTAGATTCTTTTAAGCCTAGTTTAATGCAGAAAATTATGAAATCTAGTAATAAAGCTGAACAGAAGCTACGTGAAGAGTTAACAACTGCTAAAGAAGAAGATCACAAAGAATTTCAAGAGTTGCAAAGAACTATAGACATTGCTAACAGAATATTAGATAAAGATGTTGAAACCTACCTTAGAGTTATTGAAGAGCTTTCACCGTTGGAAGATCTTTTAGAATTTGGTAGTGGTTTTGAATTCTTCATTGATGACCCTGCGATGCTAGAGGTTGAATTTAATGTCCATTCGAAAAATGTAGTACCAACACAAGTTAAATCTTTAACTAAAACTGGTAAACTTTCAGTGAAAGATATGACTAAATCAAAGTATTATGATATTTATCAAGATTATGTTTGTAGTTGTGCAATTCGTATTGCTAGAGATATGTTCTCTGTTCTACCTTTTGAAACTGTTGTTGTCCATGCCGTGGATGAACGACTTGATACATCTACAGGTAAAGAATCAATAATTACAATTCTTTCTGTGAAATTTATTAGAGAAACACTTAATACTCTTAATTTTGAAGCGATCGATTGCTCAGATTCAATGGTAAACTTTGTTCATAATATGGATTTTAAGAAAACAAAGGGCTTTTTACCTGTAGATAAGTTAAGTGTCATTTAAGTCTTCCTTTAATTGAGGAGGCTTTTTCTTACTTCATTAAATAACTATCTGGTTTAACAAAAATGATTTACTGCTTCTAGTATTCTCCCTACTTATCTTACTTATGTTTTATTATCCAATACTTAGGTTGAATAATGTTGAAAAACTACCCTTCACCTGCTACAATTGAATGAACAAATAATGTGGAAAATTGATTCGGCTATAATTTTAAATAAACTGTTAAATGTTGATATATCAATGACGTTGCACATGTTAACCGCATTGTGTATGACATTACGTCTAAGCCACCTGCTACTATTGAGTGGGAATATGACTGTTCAGTAATATAAACTAAACAGGTTATAAACGCAGTAAATGTCTAACGTAGTTTCTTGAGAACTAAATTAATGGTTAACGTACAACTATTTATATTTCAAAAATTAAACTCTCTTTTAGTTATTTATAGCAAATAACTAAAAGAGGTTTTTTGTTATAGTTAAAATAAGTGACTTGAATGATGACTTTAGAATGAATCAGCAAATTTATGGTCGTAAAGATGATTATAATGAATACTATTTGGCTATGAATTATTTCACTAATTTTTTACTGACACATGCAAGGGTAGACAGTACACTAATAAAGTAAAAAGATTTAATTCAATAAAATAAGGTACATTATATTTGTTGAATAAATTCTATTTTAAGATAAGAAAAGTAGGTGATCAACGTGGGGAAATATCAATTGGATACCAAAAGTCAGATGGCAGCGGCAAAATATCAAGAAAAACAAACACATGCTAAATTTGATAAAAAACAGCAACTTGAAAAGATACGTGCTGGATATTTGAAGAAAAAGCAAAACCAAACAGAAAAATAATTTGAATGAGAACATAGGATGACTAAAATCTACCTATGTTTTTCTTATTTAAAGTTCTTTTTTTAATTGATAAATGGTTTGTTATTGTGATTTACAGAAGAGCAATGGGGGCTTAGTAGCTTTGTTTTTTAATTGATGAAGGATTTACCATATATCTTCTGTAATTATGAAAAAGGTAGACTTCATATGGAGATTATGCTAAATTTATCTCAACAGAAAAGTAGCAGATGTTGCTTTTCCAAAACGTTGATTTATCAATGCTTCGTACGATGATGATGCAAATGGGTCAGAAACCGTCCCAGAAGAAAATCAATCAGATGATGCGGGCGATGAACAATCAGTACGACAAGAAATAAGAATTCAACCTTTCGTATCAAGGGTTTGAGACTTTTCTTAGCGTAACAGCTAAAGCTTACCAAAGAGACCACTTTTCCTGTGAAAACTAAAGCAGGAAGGGTGGTTTTCTTTGTGCTTTTAACAGATGCAATTGAAGAATATGATGTATATAGCTACTCAATGCTTCTAGGCCAATGAATCAAATATATCTTAAGAGCCTTACAGAGGAAGAATTAAGCTTAAGGGCTAAAATAGTAGTCTTTTAGAGAGTAACACCTTTACTAGTAGAGCTTAAACAGACAGTTAAAATTATTAATTTTTATTCTTTACTTAAATGGTATAATATAATTAATGATGAAAATAATTACAAAATAAGAGGTATTATATGGATATAAAAGAGCAATCTGTATTTTTCTTAACTAATTCTTTAGACGTAAACCGTGGAGGACTATCAAAAGCTGTTCTCGCCCAAACTAAGACATTTGTTGAGAATGGGTACAACACGCATCTCTTAACCTTTAATTTTAATACGCGCTATAACATAATAAGAGAAGAACTAATTGCACTTGGCCAACTGGATTCTAATGTTAAGCTTTATAATATGTACGATTTACTCTGCGGCATAGAAGAGGATTCAATCACACCGTTGAATTTAAAGGAAACAGGATACCTAGACAAACGTGATGGTTATAACGCTTATCGTGTATATGAAAATGGTATGTATGTCAGATATAGAAGCTACCATCAAGATGACTCTTTAGATTTTATCGATCATTTTGATGAACATAGATATAGAACAAAGAGAGAAATATATGATAACTATGGGCATATAAGAAAAGTATCTTTTATGGATTTTGCTCTCAATAAGCCAAGACAAATGATCTTTTACAACAATAAGGGAACAGCCTATTTATCTAAATGGGTTAATCCAGAAACAGGAAAGGCAATTCGCGTAAACTGGTTCGACGACGATGGGAAGATAAAAGCTACTTATAAAAATGATGATGAACTTAAGGTTAAATGGATTGAAAGAATGATATCATCATCTGATAATCCTGTTATCATTTCAGACTCAAGAATGACTGATGCTTTGATGCTCAAGATCAGTAATAAGGATGCAGTTAAAATATGGAGATTACATAGCAATCACTTGACAGTGCCATTTGAAAACGACTCAGATATAGCTCCAACCGTACAATTAGGAATGGACAACTTAGCCAAGATTGACGCGGCAGTAGTTCTCACTAATCACCAGAAGCGAGAAATTGAGGAGAGATTTGGAAAGTTAGATAATTTATACGCAATTCCTCATGCTTTTGAGTCTAATTTGAAGAAGAATTTCTTTGGCAAACTTAATGTAAAGAAAGATGAGAACAAGGCAGTTGTAGTCTCTAGGTTGTCAAAAATAAAGAATATACATCATATGATAAAAGCTTTTGAGATAGTAGTTAAATCGTTGCCAGAGGCTAAGCTTGATATTTGGGGCAACGGCAATGAAAAAGAAAGTATCCAAACGTTGATTAATGAACTTGAACTTGAAAACAATGTATTTCTTAAAGGATATACCAATGATCCATCGGGGAAATATCAGAGCGCATTGTTTGGGCTCTTAACATCTAAAACAGAAGGCTTTGCACTCTCTATTTTAGAAAGTATGGCTAATGCTACTCCTGTAATAAGCTATGATATCAGATATGGTGCTAGAGAAATGATTGAAAATGGCAAGAACGGTGTGCTTATAGAGAAGAATGATATTGATCAGCTTGCAAAGGAAATGATCAAGATGTTTTGCAATCCAGACAAGGCAATAAATATGGGAGAAGCCGCATACGATACGATTAAGAATCAGTTCAACAACAAAGTATATGCTGATAATTGGAACAAGGTAGTTTTCGGTGCAATAGCCAATCGTAAAAAGAAGAACAGTAAAAATTAACAAAGAGACTGGATAAATGTAATCCAGCTTCTTTGAATTATCACAGCCGCATTGTTGCTCTTTTTGTTTGCCTTATAGAGTAAGAAGAGAGTCGATCAAGATTGAAAATGTTAAGCTTTTGTCCCTTTTAATAGTGACACCGATCAGTTATATTTTGGTGATTGGACTGTATATACGCGTTATTATTCCCAAAAGATATTACAACCGCGAGCTTGGATTGCGTAAACTATCTACGGGGTTGAACGAAAGCGTATGATTATCGTGATAATTTAGTGGTCAATATGTTTGATGTTGCATTGCTCCAAGGTGTGCCAGTGGTAAAAAACTGCAAGCGTTATCATGTTGGAACTATGTTCATGTTTACTTAACAGTTAAATGTCTTGTATGGTATGTATAAAAGCTATTTAAATTCTCATCACATTAAGGTTTTGATGCAATTGGCTTAGAAACCGTTTCAGATGAAAAATAAGGATTCAACATAGCATCTCATTGTCCCATAAATTTGGGCATTGGGATGTTTGCTTTTTAAGAAGGTTGTCACGGCTTCGCCAAAAGTACATGTTCATACCCTCGCTGTTTCTGATAAGATGGTAAGGAATGACTTGTTTGCTTAGGAGGGAAATATGATATGTCCGAGATAAATATTTTTCTTGCTTTTGGTGCTGGTTTTCTCTCTTTTATCTCACCATGTGTGCTGCCACTTTTCCCAGCTTTTGTATCCTATATTACTGGGATGAGCGTAAGTGAGCTAAGCGCTGATAACAAGCGTCTGAATCGGCGCAGTCTGTTACATACGATATTGTTCCTGCTTGGTTTCTCTACAATATTCCTAGTGCTTGGCTTTAGTTCCTCCTTCATGGCAGAATTTCTAACAAAGTACGAAGATTTAATCAGGCAACTTGGTGCACTGCTCATCGTATTCTTTGGTCTTATTCTTATAGGAGCACTTAATTTTGAATTTTTGATGAAAAATCGCAAGGTTCATTTTAAGAATAGACCTGCCGGATATTTCGGATCATTTATTATTGGAATGGCCTTTTCAGCCGGATGGACACCATGCACAGGGCCAATTCTCTTTATTGTAATCTCGATGGCGGCAACGAACCCTGAACTTGGCATGATATTGATGATCAGTTACACGCTAGGCTTTGCGATACCATTTCTCATCCTTTCTTTCTTCATTGGAAAACTGGGATGGATTCGCCGAAACAGTATGCGCATTGTAAAAATTGGTGGTTACGTCATGATTGCCTTTGGCGTTGCTCTGTTCTTTGATTGGATGACAAAGCTTACATCATTCCTGTCCTCGTGGCTTGGTTTTACTGGTTTTTGATGGCTTTTGTTAATTCACTGTATTAAAATGAATTGAAGAAGCATGAAAAGGGGTTAACTCATGTTTAAAACGAACGATTTGATTTTAAGGACGACGGCTTCACTTATTGCATTCGTCCTGCTTGGATTTGCTGTTTATCTTCTTTTTGCTGGGCATAATATGCCTGGTGGGGGATTTGTCGGTGGACTTGTAACGTCAGGTGCATTTATCTTACTTTATATGGCTTATGGAGAAGCAATGGCAAGGCGGATTTTCCCTATAAATTTCCGTACGCTCATTCCAATTGGCCTTGCACTCGCAGCCTTGACAAGTGCAGGCGGCATTTTCTTCGGCCAACCATTTTTGTCACATACTTTTGGGCATTTTCATGTTCCGCTGCTTGGTGACATAGAGCTTGCGACGGCAATGCTTTTTGACATGGGGGTTTATTTGACAGTGCTTGGAGTTACAATCACGATCATCTTAAATGTAAATGAGAGAGAGTAAGGTAACCGGAAGAAAAGAGTGGTTTAAATATGTTGATAGTTGCAAGTACAATTGTTGCCGTATTTATGGCCATCACGATGATTTTTGTTCGTCTGAAGGCTTCCAAACGGCCAGCTTCTGTTAAAAAAATTATTTTGCCGCCTGTATTTATGAGTACAGGAGCGTTTATGTTTCTGGTGCCGGAATTTCGAGTTCCTTGGCTTCAAGTAGCAGAAGCAGTGATCGTCGGTGCATTTTTCTCTTTATTTCTAATCCGTACATCAAAATTCGAAATAAAAGGTGAGCACATCTATCTCATTCCTTCTAAAGCCTTTGTTTTTATACTATTTGGCTTGCTTATCGTCAGAACAGTCATCAAACTTATTGTTGGAAGTCATATTTCTGTAGGAGAGACTAGCGGTATATTCTTCCTCCTTGCTTTCGGAATGATTGTTTGCTGGAGACTTGCCATGCTTTATAAATATAAAAAGCTTGAAAAGCGTTTACATGGAATTTCATCATAAAAGACCGGATCCTTATACGGGTCCGGTCTTTTATATATGAAATAAATATTCATATGGAGTTAGGTCAATCTGTTTTTGAGCCATTTTTTTACGAAGGAATTTGTGATCTCTTTTTGGTGTAGCGACGATATAGCCTTCAATCAAAATATCCTGAGTAATTTCTGTAGCTTTCTTTTTTATTGCCACTTCTCCAATTTTTCCGGCGATTTTGCGACGAGCAACGTCTCTGAACAATTCCGGTACAGGGGATACAAGTTCGTCAAGTAATGAAAGCAATTCGGCACTCCAAAGATGCCTCGTTTTGTCTATGTAGTATGTTTCCCAGTCCATCTGGGAAAAACCATCGGCCTTGGGCAGTTGTTTCAGGAATTTACGGAACATGAAGAAGCCCCCGATTCCCATTAGGGCAATTAGGAGAAAACCCCATAAAACTAAAAAGTAGTCTGTTGCGGCACCCATCCCGTTCACCACCTAAACACGAATGTTATTTATTTTTATGTCATATTATAGTAACATATGGTTGTCATTATTTGTAATACTCTCATAATCTCTGTTATTAATTATAAACGATAAGCATATGTATTACAATGCTAGTCCAATGAATGAAATATGCCTGGACGGAAGGGGGAAAACCGTGAAGGTGGATGGTATTACAGAAATGAACAACAAAGAAAGCAAGAGTAATTCCAAAACGCATAGCAAGCCTGCTTTTAAGGCTACCATGACACTTCCAAAAGAGCTGTATCAATGGATTGAAGGGAACAGTCCTCAAGCGATATTAATATGGAATTCATCTAATGAATTAATATTTACCACTTCCTCAGTAGAACGGCATTTAGGGTACAAATATGAGGAAATGAAAGGTTTAAAGTGGACCGAACTGATGAAGAGGAATGACATTAAGTACTTTGAGAGAAAGGTATTGTCTCTTTCATCAGGTGAGACTACTTCCAGCACAATCAAGCTTCCACATAGAGATGGGAGGAACAAATGGTTCCTCTGGACAATATCCAAGCAAATCAGCGAAGGAGAAATCTATTACATTTCTCTGTTGCAAATATTGCATGATAAAGAAGATATTGATGATTTATACATAAAGAATGAAAAGCTGGCGGTAGTTAGCCAGCTGGCGGCGAGTGTAGTACATGAAATACGCAATCCGCTCACTTCATTAAAAGGTTTCATCCAATTACTGGAGTCTGGAATAGGTAATAAAGAAGAATACTTTCGCATCATGAATGAAGAAATCGAAAAAATGGAAGCTATGACCTCGGAATTGCTGTTTATTTCGAAACCCCCAGTTAATGAAAAAGCATGGGAATCTGTGCAAAGTATGCTTAATGATGTTACTATGCTTCTCAATCCTGAAGCGAGGAAGAAAAAAGCCTCCATTGTATGGAAACAAAGTCAAGATGAAATAAAAGTGTATTGTAACCGCTCTCAAATAAAACAAGTGTTTTTAAATTTAATTAAAAACGCTATAGAAGCGATCGATCATGATCATGGTATTATTGAAATCAAGCTGGAAGTTTTAAGTAAGCATGTTGTGATCTCTTTTATTGACAACGGTCCTGGTGTGCCAGAAAATATTATAGATCGTCTCGGAGAGCCTTTCCTCACTACAAAAGAAAATGGTACGGGTCTTGGCCTTATGGTGACCAAACAGTTAATGAGCCAGCATGGCGGGGAAATGAAAGTTGTGCCAAATGAGAAAGAAGGAACTACTTTTAAATTACGAATTCCCATTGTTCCTCATGAAAAGAATACGAAACAGTTTGAATGATTCCGACCGTCTTTATGGAACTTTTTAGACACATATACAGCAAAAAAAGCTTTGTAAGCGTGTAGCCGGTTATGAAACAATTGTTTTATGACCGGGTTTCATTTATTATATAATGATGTAGGAATCATTTTTCTATTTAAATAGCAAATTCCGACATCTTGCCGATTTTGACTATTCGGCTGATTGCATGACAATGAGCAACATTTAAAGAGAGAAGCAACACTTAGGGGAAGGAGAAATGATGAATGACCGAAACGATTATCAACTCAAGGGACAAGTTTGAATTGAATGGAAAGACATATGATTATTACCGTCTGCAAAGCGTAGAAGAAGCGGGCAAGGGCAATGTCGCACGTCTCCCATTTTCAATTCGTGTCCTGCTTGAATCTGTATTAAGACAATATGACGGACACGTAATTAAAAAAGAGCATGTAGAAGGGCTTGCGAACTGGGGTAAAGGTGAAAAAGGCGATGTTCCTTTCAAGCCGTCACGTGTAATTCTTCAGGATTTCACTGGGGTGCCAGTTGTTGTTGACCTTGCGTCTCTTAGAAAGGCAATGCTTGATCTTGGTGGGGATCCGAATAAGATTAATCCGGAAGTTCCGGTGGATCTTGTAATTGACCACTCTGTTCAAGTTGACCAGTATGGTTCTGATTTGGCACTTAAAGTGAATATGGAACTGGAGTTTGAAAGAAATGCAGAGCGCTATGAATTCATGCATTGGGCTCAGAAAGCATTCGAAAACTACCGCGCTGTTCCCCCGGCTACAGGGATCGTCCACCAGGTAAACCTCGAATACCTTGCAAATGTTGTCCATGCTAATGAAGATAAAGATGGCAATATTGTCGCTTTCCCGGATACACTTGTTGGTACTGACTCCCATACAACAATGATAAATGGTATTGGTGTGCTTGGTTGGGGTGTTGGTGGTATTGAAGCAGAAGCAGGTATGCTTGGACAGCCATCATATTTCCCATCTCCTGATGTTATTGGGGTTAAATTCACAGGAAGTTTCCCAAATGGAACAACTGCGACAGACCTTGCACTGAAGGTAACGAAGGTACTTCGTGATAAAAATGTCGTAGGTAAATTTGTTGAGTATTTTGGTCCGGGACTTGCTGACATGCCACTAGCCGATAGAGCTACAATTTCCAACATGGCTCCTGAGTACGGAGCGACTTGCGGATTCTTCCCAGTTGATGAAGAGGCGTTACGCTACATGCGTTTGACAGGTCGAAACGAAGAACAGGTCCAGCTTGTTGAGAAATATTGTAAAGAAAACAATCTATGGTATTCACCGGATCAGCCAGATCCTGAATATACAGAAGTTGTTGAAATCAACCTATCTGAACTTGAGCCGAATCTTTCTGGTCCTAAGCGTCCACAGGATTTGATTGCACTTTCAAATATGAAAGAAGAGTTCAATAAAGCTGTGACAGCTCCGTCTGGAAACCAAGGTTTCGGACTTGATAAAGCTGAATTCGAAAAAGAAGTGACTGTTGAACATCCGAATGGCGAAGCATCAATCCTGAAAACTGGATCACTTGCTATTGCGGCGATCACTTCATGCACAAATACATCGAATCCATATGTCATGCTTGGTGCTGGTTTGCTTGCGAAGAAAGCTGTAGAAAAAGGCCTTGATGTTCCGGCTTATGTAAAGACATCGCTCGCGCCAGGTTCTAAAGTTGTTACACGTTATCTGGAAGATTCAGGACTGATGTCTTATCTTGACCAGCTTGGCTTCAACCTAGTCGGTTACGGCTGTACAACTTGTATCGGGAACTCCGGGCCGCTTCGTGAAGAGATTGAAGAAGCAATAATTGAGAATGATTTGCTTGTATCTTCGGTTCTTTCCGGTAACCGTAACTTTGAAGGTCGTATACATCCGCTTGTCAAAGCGAATTATCTTGCTTCTCCGCCGCTTGTTGTCGCTTATGCGCTTGCAGGAACAGTTGACATTGATTTGACAACGGAACCGCTTGGAAAAGACAAGGATGGTCAGCCAGTCTACATGAAAGACATTTGGCCTAGCTTGCAGGAGATCACTGAACAGGTTGAAAAAGTTGTTCAGCCGGAGATTTTCCGTAAAGAGTACGAAAGTGTCTTCAGCTCCAATGAGAAGTGGAATGAAATTGACACAACTGATGAGCCGCTTTTCGAATGGGATAGAAATTCAACTTATATCCAGAACCCTCCATTCTTTGAAGGGCTGTCTAAAGAAGCAGGAACGATCAATACATTGGAAGGCTTGCGTGCAGTTGGTTTGTTCGGAGACTCTGTAACAACTGACCATATTTCACCAGCAGGAGCCATTGGTAAGGACGTTCCAGCAGGAAAGTACTTGCAGGAAAAAGGAGTATCCCCGCGTAATTTCAACTCCTATGGTTCACGCCGAGGAAACCACGAAGTAATGATGCGTGGTACATTTGCGAATATCCGTATCCGCAATTTGCTTGCACCGGGAACAGAAGGCGGCTATACGACTTACTGGCCAACAGAAGAAGTTATGCCAATTTATGATGCTTGCATGAAGTATCAGCAGGATGAGACTGGACTTGTCGTAATGGCAGGAAAAGATTACGGCATGGGTTCTTCACGTGACTGGGCAGCCAAAGGTACAAACCTTCTTGGTATTAAGACAGTCATCGCAGAGAGCTATGAGCGTATCCACCGTTCTAATCTTGTCATGATGGGTGTACTTCCTTTGCAGTTTGTCAAGGGAGAAAATGCTGAAAAGCTCGGTCTAACTGGAAGAGAAACATTCAAGGTAAATGTGGATGAGAGCGTAAAACCGCATGATCTTGTAACTGTTGAAGCTGTATCTGAAGACGGCAAGAAAACTGAATTCCAGGTAATTGCCCGATTTGACAGTGATGTTGAGCTCGATTATTACCGTCATGGCGGTATTCTTCAAATGGTATTGCGTGACAAACTCGCTAAGGCTTAATATTGAGTTCTTTAAAAATAATGGAAAGCACTCCAAAGTGCTTTCCATTTTTTATTTCGTGAAATTTTAGTGCTAATACAATATAATCTCTGCTGCCAACAATTTAAATAATAAAGGATACATAAATCGGGCTCTATAGGAGAATCTAATCCAGACCAGACAGGAAAGGATGTTATAAATGAAAGATTACAATAAGCCAAAGCCCGATGACCGTTCGGATAATGCAGAAAAGCTTGCTTCCATGATCGAGGACACAGAAGCAAATATCCGCAAAGCTGAACAGACGATGGAGAATGGAAATGGCACACAAGAGAGTCAAATTGCCGATAAAAATGAACGTCGACGTGAAGCACTTAAAGGTATGCGCGCTGAGTTGCTTGATGAGGCTGAAAACGCCAATAAATATCAATAATATGGAAAAGGACTGCACCGATTACTAATCGGTGCAGTCCTTTTTCTTTCAGGCAGGGCATCAACATACTCTCTTTTATTTATGCTAAACTATTTAAAGTATACTTTGCGCAAGTTGAAAGGGAGATCGGCAATGCATGTAGTAAAAACACCAATAGAAGTCAGGTATCAGGAAACAGATCAGATGGGCGTCGTTTACCATGCAAATTATCTTGTATGGTTTGAAATAGCTAGAACGAAATTCATTGAGTCACTTGGTTTTAGCTATGCGGATATGGAAAAAGAAGGTATTGTTTCTCCGGTAACAGATATTCAGGTTAGCTATCTGAAACCGGTAAAATATGGAGACATTGCTACCGTTGAAACATGGCTTGCAAGTTATGATGGAATCCGTTCTGTCTATGCTTATAATGTAAAAGTAAACGATGAAAAGTTTGTAACGGGTTCATCAGAGCATGTCATCGTAAAAAAGGACGGTTTCCGCCCTGTTTCTCTACGTAAAAAGTTTCCTGATTGGCACGAAGCATATCAAGCAAATGTTATGGAATAGCATAAAAAAAGCGGCAAAGAAATACTATGAGAAAAAAATCATAGGTTTCTTTGCCGTTTATTAGTTCTACTAATTATAGTGGAACACAGGTTCATTCATCTTACTCTCCATGCTAATATGCAAATCTTTTCCCTCAAAATACCATGCATCATCTGTTTCGATGAAAAATAGTATATTGTCGGCTAGCGAATGAACGAGAGGATTTTTAGGAGGGGCTGCTTTAACCCCGAGAGAAAAGCCAGAGATCAGACCGCATCCGCCGTATCTTACATAGAAACGAAGATGATCGCCATCGTTAAGCTCAAGCTCTTCTTTATACCAAGTAGCTGCATGATCAGAAACAGTCAATTTCATCCGAAAACCACCTGCTTTCCTGTTTATTTATCTACTTTTTCGGGTACCAGATCTATGCCGCCCGGATGGAAAGGGTGGCACTTTAATATGCGCTTGATAGTCAAATACATACCTTTGAAAACACCGAATCTTTGAAAAGCGGTAATACTGTATGAGGAACAGGTAGGATAAAACCGGCAACTTGGAGGTTTAAGCGGACTGATCGCTTTTTGATAGAATCTGACCAGTCCAATGAAAATTAATTTCACGTGATTATTCGCCTGCTTCCTCAAGCGCTTTGTCATAAGTCAAGCTGGCAATCGCATCATGCATATGAATAGATTCTTCATTTCGGCAAATGACTTCAAACTTGCGTACAAAGTCCATTTCATACAAGTCTGCTGCAACGAGTCGAACCATATCTTCAACGAAGCGAGGATTCTCATATGCTGTTTCTGTAACGACTTTTTCATCTGGACGTTTCAAAACTGGATGGAGCCTTGCACTTGCATTGCTTTCAGCTGCTTCTAGAAGGGCTTCTTTCCAATCGAAGAATTCATCGTCAAAATTCTCGTCGAAATCGATATTTATTGTTACATTTCCTCGTTGGTTATGAGCACTATATTCACTAATTTCCTTTGAGCATGGGCATAATGTCGTAATAAGGACAGAAAGACTGCCACTGAACTTGTAACCTTTTCTTTCGTCATACACAGCTCTTAAAGTGACGTTTGCGTGATTCATTCCGGCTAGGTCGGACTGGGGGCCGCGTCTCTCATAAAACCATGGGAACGAAACTTCAATTTCAGCATCTGGTTTCTCAAGCCGCTCTGCAAGCTCTTTAGTAAAAAGTCGCATTGTTGCAAAGTCAGCCGTAAAGCCCACTTCATGATATTTATTGAGCTGTTCCATGAAACGACTCATATTGGTTCCCTTACTCGTCTTCTCAATTGTTGAAGAGAAGCGGAATGTACCGATTGTTGTCTGTACCTCCGGCTTTAGGATGCTTTTGACTGAGATAGGGTATTTAATATTGGAAACTCCGCAGACATCAAGATCAAAAAGGAAATCTTTCTTTATATTTTGTAAATCGGGCATTTTGCTCTTTTCTGTCGGTTTTGACTTCGGTCCTGGAGCGACTGACCCGAATAATTGGTGACGTTCTTTTTTATTTGGCAATTGCAATCGAGCAATCGTTTGTGTTTTGTCCATGACAGGGACCCCTTTCTCGTAAAAAAAGCTTAATCAAAGTATACTTAAGAGACTGGTAATATTCAATCTTTTCGGGTTTGTTAAGAAGTGTTACATCCAGGTAATCTTCGGTTCTGTTTTGTTAATAATTCTTTTTATATTTGCTATGTGACGATAGATAACAAACAACGTTAAGATGACAAGTACGACCGTAAGACTTGTTTCCTGCATAATAATGGCTGTAATAGTTGCAACGACGCCAGTCAGAATTGAGGAAAGTGATACATATTTCGACAGATACAGAACTAAAAGGAAAGTAACTATCGTAATCAAGAAAAGTAGCGGGCTAACTCCAAGTATAATCCCAGCAGATGTCGCAACTGCCTTTCCACCGCGGAATTTGGCGAATAGTGGATACGTATGACCGATTACTGCAAAAATCCCAATAACGAGTCGGTTTACGTCTGTATCGAAAAGAAGAGGAATGCATGTGGCGAGTGTCCCCTTTAAAATATCTCCGATTGTTACAATCGTGCCAGCTTTGAAGCCAAGGACTCTGAATGAATTCGTAGCGCCCATATTGCCACTGCCATGTTCGCGTATGTCAATGTTATAGCCGACTTTGCCGACAATAAGGGCGGTAGGAACAGAGCCGATCAAGTAGGCGATCAGTCCAAATAACGCATAATCCATATTCATTCCTGCTTTCAAATTAAGTTATATAGTACAATTGCTGCTTGTCCATTTTATCATGTTTGGGCCCTGGAAAGAACCGAATTTATAGTTATCATGCTGTTGAATGTGAAATTCTCACATACTTAATCAAAGAAGAAGGAGAGATGGCATGATTGAATTTAAGAATGTTAGCAAAAGTTATAATAGAAACGACTATGCTGTCAAAAAAATGAATTTGACTATTGAAAGAGGTGAACTTGTTACGCTGATCGGACCGAGTGGCTGTGGCAAGACGACTTCTCTTAAAATGATTAACCGGCTTATACAACCGACAGACGGAGATATCCTGATCGATAATAAAAATATAAAAGAATATGATATCCATGAATTGCGCTGGAATATCGGATATGTGCTGCAGCAAATAGCACTTTTCCCTCATATGACGATTGAGCAAAACATTAACATAGTTCCTGATTTGAAGAAATGGGATTTTAGTCGTAAAAGCGATAGAACTCGAGAATTAATGGATATGATTGGTTTGAATCCTGATGAATATCTAAAGCGTTATCCTGATGAACTGTCAGGTGGACAACAGCAAAGGGTCGGAGTAATAAGGGCTCTTGCGGCAGATCCAGATATTATACTTATGGATGAGCCTTTTAGCGCATTGGATCCAATAAGTCGCAAGCAGTTACAGGAAGATGTGCGACGTCTGCAGCAGGAGATTAAGAAAACGATCGTTTTTGTCACTCATGATATTAAAGAAGCGGTCACATTAGGTGATCGGATTTGTCTCATGAGAAATGGCATAGTTGAACAATGTGATACACCGGAAAAAATGATGGCACTTCCCACAAATGATTTTGTTGCGAACTTCATTAACGACGCCAATTCAATTTGGAATAGAAAAATCGGTGATCTGGCCGACAATTCTGTGGCAAGACCATACATTGTTTATATGGAAGATATGGTCGACAGTCATGATCAGGATTTTCGAATTGTCATAAATACAGAGGAAAAATACGAATATCTCATTTATAAAGGTAAGAAAGTGGATTTTAGACCGATTTGTGTGAATACTTCCATTGAAGAATCAGTCGGACGTATTCAAGAAATAGAGTTACCGCTTTATCCAGTTGTGCGCCAGGGAGTACTGGTAGGGGCTATTAATGAGCGTAACATACTTGACTATCTTAAGAATCAAGGGGAAGCAGGTGCCTTGCAATGAACAGTTTCCTTCATGTACTCCAAACTCGTAAAGATGTATTGTTGGAAAAAATTCTGGAACATATCCAGATGTCGCTCATCGCACTTGTAATTGCCATGATAATCGCTGTGCCGCTAGGTCTTCTGCTAACACGTTATAAGAGAGTAGCAGAACCGGTAATCGGGGTGACAGCTATATTACAAACGATACCAAGTCTTGCAATACTCGCTTTCCTGATTCCGCTTTTTGGTATCGGACGGATACCGGCAATTATTGCACTCATTATCTATGGGCTACTGCCAATTTTACGTAATACATATACAGGAATTACAGGTGTTGATCCGGCTCTTGTCGAAGCGGCTACAGGTATGGGGATGAATTCTTTCAGAAGATTAATGAAGATTGAACTGCCTCTCGCTGTTCCGGTTATTATGGCTGGTATCAGGACTTCTATGGTGCTCATCGTTGGAACAGCAACAATTGCAGCTTTGATTGGCGCTGGTGGTCTGGGAGAACTTATTTTGCTGGGATTGGATCGAGGCGCGGACATCAATCTAATTCTGCTCGGTGCGATTCCTGCGGCCATTCTTGCAATTCTACTTGATCTACTATTGCGTGGAATCGAGCGTACAACAAAAAAAGCGGGAATGAAAGCATTTATTTCAATGGTTGTAATCGTTCTTTTGCTCGCCGTCGTTCCGTCCGTGGTGAGTATTAACAAGAAGCCGGACCTAGTAATTGGTGGAAAACTCGGTGCTGAACCAGAAATCTTAATCAACATGTACAAGCTTCTCATTGAAGATAAAACAGATTTGAAAGTGGAGTTGAAGCCAGGTCTCGGAAAGACTTCGCTCGTATTTAAAGCTCTTCAAAATGGTGATATAGATATTTATCCTGAGTTCACCGGTACGGCAATCGTGACGCAGTTAGAACAGAAAGCGAGAAGCAATGATGCTGCTCAAGTATACGAACAGGCCAAAGAAGGCATGAAGAAAAAATATAATATGGCCTATTTGAAGCCAATGCAATTTAATAATACGTATACGGTGGCGTTAAAATCTAAATTGGCAGAGAAATACAACCTCGAATCAATTGGTGACCTTCGCTCGGTAGAAGATAGGTTAAAAGCCGGCTTTACATTAGAATTCAAAGACAGAAAAGATGGCTATAGAGGTATGAAGTCGCTTTATGGCATAGACTTTGCTACAGTTAAGACAATGGACCCGGGTCTTAGGAAAAAGGCCGTCAAAAAAGATGAAGTCGAGGTAATTGACGCCTATGCAACAGATAGCTACGTGAAAGAACTCGGTCTTGTATCTCTAAAAGATCCAAAGCATTTGTTCCCTCCATATCAGGGAGCTCCACTAATGCGTGAGGAAACTCTTGACAAACATCCCGATATAAAAAAAGCGCTTAATAAGATTGCAGGAAAGATTACGGATGAGGAAATGCGTGCAATGAATTATGAGGTTGATTACAAAGATCGACCTGCAGAAGAAGTTGCCCGTGAGTATCTTGTGAAAAATGAAATTATTAACAAATAGCGTTTTTCAGCAATCCTTTGGAATATATCGTTTCAAAGGGTTGTTTTTTTGGCAAAGGCAAATATGACATCAAAAAATATTTTGTAGTATAATGGGGTTCGTGTTTTAAGCAGGACGGACAGCTATCACATTTACTTTTGCAAACGTTTGTTCTATTATTGTTAGTTAAGGAGTTGAGTTTCGTTTGGCAAAAGAACAGATCAATTACTCGGATGATTCGATACAGGTATTGGAAGGTCTTGACGCTGTCAGGAAGCGGCCGGGAATGTATATTGGCAGTACGGACAGCAGAGGACTTCATCATCTTGTCTTTGAAATAGTCGATAATGCAGTTGATGAGGCATTGGCTGGCTATGGTACAGAAATAAAAGTAATAATTCATAAAGATAAGAGTCTGTCAGTTGAGGACAACGGCCGGGGAATTCCGACCGGTATGCATCAGACTGGCAGGCCGACGACTGAAGTCATATTCACTGTGCTTCATGCAGGAGGAAAGTTTGGCCAAGGAGGCTACAAGACGAGCGGCGGTCTGCATGGTGTAGGGGCCTCTGTCGTAAATGCACTCTCTGAATGGATGGAAGTGGAGATTTTCCGTAATGGAAAGAAATATCGCCAGCGATTTGAAAAGGGAGGCAAGGAAATAGGTCCCCTTGAGGAGCTTGGTCCGACGAAGAAACAAGGAACAAAGATCCGTTTCAAACCGGACTCTTCGGTTTTTTCTACAACAATATTTGATAATGAAATCATTTCTGAGCGTTTAAGGGAGTCTGCATTCCTTTTGAAAGGCTTAAAAATCGACTTGAAGGATGAGCGGAAGGATACTGAAGAGGTATTTGAATATCCGAACGGTCTGGAGTCTTTCATTGAATATTTGAATGAGGATAAAGATGTTCTCCATCCGGTTGTTTTCTTCGAAGGTGAACAGAACGGAATTGAAGTCGATTTTGCTTTCCAATTTAACGATGGTTATGCCGAAAGCATGCTGTCTTTCGTTAATAACGTTCGAACGAAGGATGGCGGAACTCATGAATCAGGAGCAAGGAGCGGAATCACCCGTGTGTTCAATGATTATGCACGCAGAAACAATTTGCTTAAGGAAAAAGAAAAAAACCTTGAGGGTACAGACATAAGAGAAGGATTGACTGCAGTCATCTCTGTTCGGATTCCTGAAGAGAAGCTCCAATTTGAAGGGCAGACAAAAGGAAAACTCGGAACCTCTGAAGCTAGGTCAGCTGCAGATTCTATCGTTTCTGAAAACTTATCTTATTTTTTGGAAGAGAACGCAGATACAGCGAGCCTGCTTATTAGAAAAGCGATTAAAGCAAAAGAAGCGAGAGAAGCAGCGAGGAAAGCGCGCGAAGATGCTCGTTCGGGTAAAAAACGCAAAAAACGAGATACATTGTTGAGCGGTAAATTGACTCCTGCTCAATCAAAGAACCCTGATCGTAATGAACTGTACCTGGTTGAGGGTGATTCAGCTGGAGGTTCAGCTAAACAGGGAAGGGACCGAAAGTTCCAAGCTGTTCTGCCTCTGCGGGGAAAAGTCATTAACACAGAAAAAGCAAAACTTGAAGATATTATGAAAAATGAAGAAATATCAACGATTATCCATACAATTGGTGCAGGTGTCGGCGGTGACTTTGATCTGAAAGATGTGCAATATGAAAAAGTCGTCATCATGACAGATGCCGATACGGATGGTGCACATATTCAAGTCCTGCTTCTTACGTTCTTCTATCGATATATGCGTCCACTAATTGAAGCCGGTAAAGTATTTATTGCTCTGCCGCCTCTTTATAAAGTGTCCAAGGGTAAAGGCAAACAAGAGAAAGTTGCGTATGCATGGGAAGAAGATGAACTTCAGAAAGTTCTTAGCGAATTCAAAAATGGATATATGATTCAGCGCTATAAAGGCCTTGGGGAAATGAATGCCGACCAGCTATGGGAAACGACTATGAACCCGGCTACACGCACTTTGATCCGCGTAACGATAGAAGACTTGGCTCGGGCAGAAAAAAGAGTTTCGACGTTGATGGGTGACAAGGTGGAGCCAAGACGAAAATGGATAGAGAACAACGTGGAGTTCGGAATGAATGAAGAAGCAAGTATACTGGAGAACGACCGGATTCATATGTAATTGAGGGAGGAATACGCTTTGGCAAAAACGGAGAAGTATCTGGATCTTCCTCTTGAAGAAGTGATTGGTGACCGATTTGGCAGATACAGTAAGTATATAATTCAGGATCGAGCGTTGCCGGATGTGCGAGATGGCTTGAAACCTGTTCAGAGACGTATTTTATATGCTATGCATGCTGAAAAGAATACGCATGAGAAGAATTTCAGAAAAGCCGCTAAAACTGTCGGTACAGTTATCGGTAACTATCATCCACACGGTGATACATCTGTTTATGAAGCAATGGTGAGAATGAGCCAGGAGTGGAAAATGCGTCATATTCTCGTGGAAATGCACGGTAATAACGGAAGTATTGATGGAGACCCACCAGCTGCCATGCGTTATACGGAAGGAAGACTCTCAAGTATCGCTTCAGAACTATTGAAGGATATTGAGAAGGAAACAGTTGAATTTGTACCGAACTTTGATGATACAACTGCAGAACCGACAGTTTTGCCAGCTAAATTCCCGAATTTACTGGCAAACGGTTCAACAGGCATTTCAGCCGGTTATGCTACAGATATTCCGCCGCATAATCTTGGAGAAGTTATTGATGCAGTCATTCGGAAAATTGACAAACCGAACTTGCCAACGGATGAGTTGCTTAACATTATTAAGGGTCCCGATTTTCCTACAGGGGGCATTGTCCAAGGAAGAGCCGGATTAAAAAAAGCATATGAAACAGGAAAAGGGAAAGTTGTAGTCAGATCTAAAGCTTTAGTTGAGAAATTGCGAAACGGTCGTGAGCAAATTGTAGTTGAAGAACTACCATACGATGTTAACAAGGCTAACCTTGTTAAGAAGATGGATGAATTGCGCGCGGATAAAAAGGTTGAAGGCATCCTAGAAGTTCGAGATGAAACAGATAGAACTGGGCTGCGTATCGTTATTGAGTTGAAAAAAGATGCAAATAGTGACGGTATCCTGAAGTATCTCTATAAGAACACAGATTTGCAGATTGCCTATCATTACAATATGGTCGCAATTCAGGATAAAACGCCATCATTGCTCTCACTTTCAAGTATTATTGAAGCGTATATTGCACATCAAAAAGAAGTTGTAACTAGGCAAACACGCTTTGATTTAAACCGTGCTGAAACGAGAGCTCATATTGTTGAAGGCTTGATTAAAGCCATATCTATCCTGGATGAACTTATTGCACTAATCCGCGCTTCCAAGGATAAACAAGATGCAAAGAACTCGATTATGAAGACTTTCGGCTTTACGGAGCGTCAGGCAGAAGCAATCGTTACACTCCAGTTGTATCGTCTGACGAATACTGATATTACAGCGCTCGAGGGTGAAGCTGAGGAGCTGAGAGAGCAGATTGCCAAGTTGAAAGCAATTTT
The DNA here is from genome assembly GCF_030762805.1 of Aciduricibacillus chroicocephali. Lineage (NCBI taxonomy): Bacteria > Bacillati > Bacillota > Bacilli > Caryophanales > Bacillaceae > Aciduricibacillus > Aciduricibacillus chroicocephali. The sequence goes on from NZ_CP129113.1 coordinate 1,298,264, forward strand.
AGATAGTGAGAAAAAATTGCTTTCAACAATTAAATCGGAGCTTCGTCAACTTAAAAAGCAATATGCTACGCCTAGGAAAACAGTTATTGAAGATGAAATTGAAGAGCTTGACTTTAATATAGATGTAACAGTCGCTAGTGAAGATGTTATCGTTTCAGTAACAAGGGACGGATATATGAAGCGCACAAGCCTGCGTTCATATGGAGCTTCGAATGGTGAAGAACCCGCAATGAAGGAACAAGATCATCTGATTGGTCTCTCTGAAATAAATACGACTGATAATGTGCTGGTCTTCACAAACAAAGGAAAGTATATTTCACTCCCAGTTCATGCAATGCCGGAAATCCGCTGGAAGGATATTGGACAGCATATTTCCAATATCGCTACTGTTGACAGTGATGAACACATCGTAAGGATTATACCAATCCGTAATTTTAAAGAGTCAAAATATCTCGTTTTCCTAACGAAAAATGGTATGATTAAACGAAGCGAACTGAATCTTTATGAGGCACAACGCTATACAAGAATGCTGATCGCTCTTAATTTGAAAAAAGAAGATGAATTGCTTGATGTATTTCTTACAAAAGGAGAGCAAGATATATTTATTGCCTCCAACAAAGGGTATGGCCTGCGTTTCAAGGAATCGGATATTCCAGTCATTGGCCAGCGTGCAGCTGGGGTAAAATCGATGGCATTGCAGGCTGGTGAACATATTGTCGGAGGAGGTACAGTCGCTCATAAAGCGAAAGGGTCTCTTTTGACAGTAACAAAACGCGGTGCACAGAAAAAAATGAAACCTGAAGAATTGAAAATGGCGGAACGGGCACAACGTGGCCAAATCATGTTCCGCGAATTGAAAACTAAGCAAGATAAACTGATTGGCTTTTTCATCACGGAAGTAGAAAAGACTGACATTTTCGTAGAAGCGGAGAATGGACAGACGGCTATTATTCATCCGGAAGAATTGCCATTCAGTGAGCGGACGAGCAACGGAAGCTTCATCTTCCATACAAAAGATAAAGCAGCCGCTGTAAGGACGCACAAAATTATTGCCTGTAGCAAACCATTTGCGCAGAAAAGCAACAATTAGTCGACGGAGGTGCGAGCATGGATTTTGAATTGTCAGAGGAACAGCGCGCAGTGAAAGAAAAAGCAGCACAATTTGCTGAAAAGTATATAAAACCGAGAGCTCTAGAAATTGACAAAACGGGAGAATTCCCAGTCGATATCTTCAAAAAACTTGGCGAGGAAGGATTCATGAAGATTCCTTTCAGTGAAGAATGGGGCGGAGCAGGCGGAGATACACTCTCATATATGCTAGCTGTTGAAGAAATTGCCAAAGCCTGTGCCAGTACGGGATTGAGCTACGCTGCATCCATTTCTCTCGGCATTAGTCCTATCTACAATTTTGGGACAAAAGAACAGAAAGAAAAATGGCTTCCTGATTTGATCAGCGGCAAAAAACTCGCTTCATTCGGTTTGACTGAAGTAATGGCGGGATCAGATGCATCAGGTACAGAAACTACTGCAGTGCTGGAGAACGGTGAGTATGTCATCAACGGCCAAAAACGCTATATTACGAATGCAAGTTATGCAAGTGTCATCCTTGTAACTGCTATTACAGGCGAAACGGCTAATGGAAGAAAGCGGATTTCTGGAATTCTTGTACCGACGGATACACCTGGTGTCACAATTAAGAGCGACTACGACAAAATGGGCGTTCGTGGCTCGGACACTGCTGAAATTAATCTTGAAGATGTACGTGTCCCTGCTGAAAACTTGCTGGGCGGCAAAGAGGACGGATATAAGTTCTTTATGCAGACACTGGATGCTGGGCGTATTTCAATCGGCGCCAATTCCCTAGGAGTTGCATCTGCAGCTTTTGAATCTTCTCTCGATTACTCTAAAAAACGCAACCAGTTCGGTAATTCACTTTCAAAATTCCAGGCAATTCAGTTCAAGCTTGCTGATATGGCGATGGAAATTGAACTTGCGCGCAACATGGTGCATAAGGCAGCATGGCTTAAAGATCAAGGCAAACCTTTTGCGAAAGAAGCAAGTTTTGCTAAGCTATTCGCATCAGAAACAGCAGTAAGAGCGGGGAATGAGGCCATTCAGATTCACGGCGGATATGGTTATATGCGTGAAAATGGTGTAGAACGTCATTTGCGTGATGCGAAATTGCTTGTGATTGGTGAAGGAACTTCAGAAATCCAGCGTATTGTCATTGCGAAACATCTTGGCTGCTGACAGCTCGCAGGAGGAATTGTCAATGAGAAAAATTCTAATTGCAAATCGTGGTGAAATTGCATCAAGAATCATTCGTACATGTAAAGAACTCGGTATTTTGACTGTAGCAATCTATTCTGAGGCCGATAAAGAGGCTCCTTTTGTGTCGCAGGCTGATGAAGCATACTTGCTTGGTGCGCCTCGTGTCGAAGAGAGCTATATGGACATGGATAAGGTTTTTGAAATTGCTAATCAGTCAGGTGCAGAGGCAATCCACCCAGGTTATGGCTTCTTTAGTGAAAATGCAGCTTTTGCCAAACGCTGTAAAGAGGAAGGCATTACATTCATAGGGCCTTCGCCTGAAGTCATTGCAAAAATGGGTAATAAAATTGAAGCAAGATTACTTATGAAACAAGCAGGTATGCCTGTTGTTCCTGGCACTGATCAAGCTGTGGAATCTGCTGAAGAAGCGGTAGAAGCAGCAGAAAAGATTGGATACCCGGTTATGCTGAAAGCTGCCGCTGGCGGTGGAGGAATTGGCATGGTATCTGCTGCTAATCGGGAAGAGTGCGTGAAAGCATTTGCCAGCAACTCCGAGAGGGCCAAAAGATTCTTTGGCGACGGCTCTATGTTCGTAGAGAAAAAAATAGAAAACGCTCGGCATATAGAAGTACAGATTATTGCGGATGATAATGGAAATGTTATACACTTGTTCGATCGTGAGTGTTCCATACAGCGTCGCAACCAGAAGGTAATTGAAGAAGCAGTTTCTCCTTTTCTGTCTGAACAGACAAGAAACGAGATTTGCATGAGTGCAGTAAATGCTGCTAAATCAATTGGCTATGTGAATGCTGGAACTTTTGAATTTATTGCTGACGAACAGGAAAATTTCTATTTCCTTGAAATGAATACAAGAATTCAGGTGGAGCATCCTGTAACAGAAGAAGTTACAGGTATTGATATTGTTCAAGAGCAACTGAATGTGGCAAGAGGAAAAGCGATATTGATTGATCAGTCTGAAGTGAAACGCATAGGTCATGCTATAGAGGCTCGGATTTATGCGGAAGATCCGCACACGTTTTTCCCTTCCCCTGGCAAAATTACAACATTGATTGTGCCGGAAATGGAGAACCTGCGCAATGAAGTTGCCGTTGTTGAAGACTATACGGTGACACCATTTTATGACCCGATGATTGCCAAGGTAATTGCAAGAGGTGAAAATCGTGAAGAAGCTTGTGATGCTTTGATTGCAGGTCTTGAAAAATGGCAGATTGAAGGGATTAAGACGAATAAGCAGATGGTCCTTGATATTCTAAAATCTGCTGAATTCAAAGATGGAAATACGACAACAGATTTTGTAGCAAAGTATTATTTGCCGAATAGCAAAAAATAGAACTAAACGGATTTTACAAAAATTTACATCAAGATTTGCATGTTTATAGGAGGAAGCAATAATGCATGAAATTAAAGCTAGTATGGCAGGGAACGTTTGGAAAATAGTTGTCGAAGCGGGAGAGACTGTCGAAGCTGGTCAAGACGTAGTTATTCTCGAATCAATGAAAATGGAAATTCCGATTAGTACTGAATCTAAAGGTATTGTTAAAGAGATTAAAGTAGAGGAAGGCAGCTTTGTAAATGAGGGCGATGTTCTCATCACGCTTGAAGCTTAATGCTGCTCTTAGAGAGGTGCTTGGATGAGTGAATGGATTGCTGTCGAGCAGATTTCTGAACATACCTTAGTATTTAAATTAAATCGTCCAGAAGCGGCGAATGCTTTATCTCTGGAATTACTTCATCAACTGAATGGATGTCTAGACCGGATACAAGCAGACGATTTACTTAATTGTTTGATTATAACTGGCAGCGGGTCTAAGGCTTTTTGTGCCGGTGCTGACTTGAAAGAACGACGTGAAATGAATGGAGAACAGGTAAAGAGTACGGTTAAGCTTATCGGTGACACCTTCCGTAAAATCGAATCTTTGCCAATGCCTACGATTGCAGCAATTAATGGGGCGGCATTTGGCGGAGGCCTGGAGCTTGCCCTTGCATGTGATCTACGAGTCATTTCTAAAAACGCAAAAGTCGGGCTTACAGAAACTAGCCTAGCGATTATTCCTGGAGGAGGAGGCACTCAAAGACTCCCCCGCTTAATTGGAAAAGGCATGGCTAAGAAAATGATCTTCGAAGCAAAGCCAGTGACTGCAGAGAAAGCTTTTTCTCTAGGGATTGCTGAAGAACTTGTTGAGGCGGAAGAGCTTATGCCGGCGGCTCTTTCAATAGCTGACAATATATCTGGAAACGGACCTATTGCATTGCGTCTCGCTAAGAAGGCAATTGAGGCTGGTCTGGAAACTTCACTTGAATCAGGCTTGCAATTGGAACACGAGCTTTATCTACAAACCTTACATACTGAAGACCGAATTGAAGGTTTGCAAGCTTTCAAAGAAAAGCGCAAACCATGCTACAAAGGAAAATAGCTCCAAGGAGTGGAATTATGTCCTATTTGGATAAACATGAAGAAGTTACTTCGCGAATTAAAAGAGGCGGAAAAGAGAAATACCATGAAAAGAATGAAGAAAAAGGCAAACTTTTCGTACGAAAACGTCTAGAACTTCTTTTTGATGAAGGAACTGAAATAGAGGATGCTATTTTTGCAAATTGTGAAGATCCAACATTGCCGGCCGATGGTGTAGTGACGGCAATTGGGACGATCAATGGGCAAAAGGTATGCGCTATTGCCAATGACTCCACTGTAAAAGCAGGATCATGGGGAAAACGGACAGTTGAAAAAATTATACGCATGCAGGAAACAGCTGAAAAACTGGAAATTCCGCTTATTTACCTTGTTGATTCAGCAGGTGCTCGGATTACAGATCAGATTGAAATGTTCCCTGGCAGGAGAGGTGCCGGGCGGATCTTCCATAATCAGATCAAATTGTCAGGGCGCATCCCTCAAATCTGTTTGCTCTTTGGTCCATCAGCGGCGGGTGGAGCATACATTCCAGCATTTTGTGATATTGTCGTTATGGTTGAAGGGAACGCTTCTATGTATTTGGGCTCTCCACGCATGGCCGAAAAGGTAATTGGCGAAAAGGTCAGCTTGGAAGAGATGGGTGGTGCCCGCATGCATTGTAGTATATCTGGGTGTGGCGATGTGCTTGCGGAAACTGAAGAAGAAGCAATCGAATTTGCTCGTAAATATTTAGGTTACTTCCCAGCAAATTATAGACAGAAGCCTGCTCATTCAGATATCGTAAAGCCAAAAGAATTTGAAAAAGGTATCGCTGATATTTTGCCGGAAAACCAGAATGCTGCTTTCAATATGCATGACTTGATAGCTCGAATCATTGATGAAGACTCTTTCGTGGAAATTAAAAAGCTTTTCGCAGGCGAAATTATTACGGGGCTGGCAAGAATGAATGGTATGCCTCTCGGTATTATCGCGAACCAGCCTCGTGTAAAAGGCGGGGTACTTTTCCCTGACTCAGCTGATAAGGCTGCTAAATTTATTCAACTATGTGATGCATTCCACATTCCGCTCCTATTCCTTGCAGATGTTCCTGGCTTCATGATTGGTACTAGTGTAGAAAAAGCGGGTATTATCCGCCATGGTGCCAAGATGCTTGCATCTATGAGTGAAGCGACTGTACCAAAGATATCTGTCATTGTTAGAAAAGCATATGGTGCTGGGCTTTATGCTATGGCCGGTCCGGCGTTTGAACCAGATGCCTGTCTGGCACTTCCTACAGCTCAAATTGCGGTAATGGGACCAGAGGCTGCAGTAAATGCTGTCTATGCTAATAAAATTGCGGAACTTCCTGAAGAGGAAAGGCCTGCTTTTATTAAAGAGAAGCAAGATGAATTTAAAGCAGAAATTGATATTTATCGACTTGCTTCGGAGCTTGTCATCGATGATATTGTACAGCCCGATCAATTACGCAAGGAACTTTCTCGCCGCTATGAAACATATAGTACAAAAGATATTCAGTTCACAAAGCGTAAGCATGGCGTTTATCCTGTTTGAGTAAAGAAGAGTGCTGGTCATTCGGCACTCTTCTTTACTATGTTATAATATAATTATGTAAACTAAAGGAGTGTTCTTTTTGAAAAATATAATGCTCGTTGATGGTATGGCATTGCTGTTCCGTGGCTTTTTTGCAACTTCATTCAGAGGTAATTTCATGCTTAACAATAGTGGAACTCCAACCAATGGAGTTTACCAATTTACTAGATACTTGCTTGATGCGGCTGAATATTTCCAGCCTTCACATCTAATCTGCTGCTGGGACATGGGAAGTAAAACATTCCGTACAGAACTTTTTACAGATTACAAAGCGAATCGCGGTGCTCCTCCTGAAGAACTAATTCCGCAATTTGAAATGGCAAAAGAGGTCGCTGAGATTCTTGAAATTCCCAATGTTGGTATTGACAATTTTGAAGCGGATGATTGTATCGGAACATTGGCACAGTTGTATGCGGTTGATAATACAGTAACAATCCTAACAGGAGATCAGGATATTCTTCAACTTGTACAGCCGGGCATTGAAGTGGCAATTATGCGAAAAGGAATGGGAAATTATGAAGTGTTTACAGCTGATAATTTCCAAGAAAAGAGAGGACTCCAACCTAGTCAGATTATTGATTTGAAAGGATTGATGGGGGATACTTCTGATAACTATCCAGGAGTTAAAGGGATCGGTGAAAAGACTGCACTTAAACTCCTCCAGGAACATAAGACGATTGACTTGATTCTTGAACAGTTGGATCAGCTTCCTAAAGGAGTAAGAACAAAAATTGAAAATGATTTGGACATGTTGCATGTTTCTAGGGAACTTGCTGCAATCAAATGTGATGTAGAAATAGAGTGTCCACTTGAACGTGCTGAGTGGAAATACGACAGGGAAATCGTCAGGACAACACTTTTAGAAAAAGATTTAGAAAGAATTGCAAAGTTAGTTTGATTCATACGTATAGAAAACCCGGCTGCCAGCGAAATACGGCAGCCGGGTTTTTGTATACCCAATAAAATCTGTCTATACCTCCTGGATAATCTAAATACCCTTGCAATAATCAAAATACTTTATAGGGTATATGTTTAAAGTTCAAGGGTATATATTTTATGCTTATAGGTATATAAGCTGGAACATGAGGTATAACGGGCTTTTTTATGATTTCTGAGAAATGCTCGTGTTTATTAGGAATTCAAAAGGGAACAGCATTTTTAGCAATTACATTCATAAAGGAGTTGACGCATAACATGAGTACAAGACATGAATCGATTTGGAACGGAACGGTGGAGCAGCCCTCTTTTAAACCACTTAAAGAAGATATTGAAGCAGATATCGTAGTCGCTGGTGGAGGAATTGCAGGGATAACAACCGCTTTCCTTCTTTCTCAAGAAGGTAAAAATGTTGTATTACTGGAAGCTCGCACGTTGCTCAGTGGTACGTCAGGTTATACGACAGCGAAATTATCGGCGCAACATTATTTAATTTATGCAAAGCTAATTGAACTATATGGAGAAAACATAGCCAAACTTTATTATGAAGCGAACTGTAATGCGATTAGTTCAATCGAATCTTGGGCGGAAGCAAGAGGAATAGATTGTGACTTTTTAAGGGAAGACAGTTATGTTTTTACGAAACAGCAAGAAATGAAATCCTCGCTTGAAAAAGAAGCTGAAGCTTATAAGAAATTATGTATTGATGGAGATGTGATTGAAGGAAGTCCTGCTTTCAGTGATGCTGTAGCATCGCCTGTCATGCGCAATCAAGCGATGTTCCATCCTGGGAAATGGTTGAAGGGCTTAATTCATGAAATGGAAAATGCGGGTGTACGAATTTTTGAGAACACATCGCTTGAAGATGTAGAGAAGACAGATGACAAGATCGTCTGCAAAACAGGGACAGAGCACAATATAACTTGCAGTGACCTTGTCATTGCTACACATTTCCCTGTATATGCTGAAAATAAATTTTATGTGAATAATATGTCTGCTGAAAGCTCAGTCGCAATGGCGTTCAAGACAGACAAGCAGCTTCCGACAGGAATGTATATTACTGCGGAAATGCCCAAATGGACAATGCGAAACGTGAAAGTCGGAGAAGAATCTTATATACTTGTTGGCGGTGAAAGCCATCCTACAGGTGACGGGATGTCCGAGGAGGAAAGGTACAATCGGACAGCTCTTTACGCAGAGGAGCATTTGGGCTTAACAAAACCGGCATTCCGCTGGTCCACTCGCGATTACTTCTCACCAGATCATATTCCCTTAGTTGGGCATTTGCATGAGGACACCGACCATATATACGTATTGACCGGCTTTAGCAAATGGGGGCTTTCCAATTCAACAGCTGGTGCCCAGATTATAAAGGACTTGATCATGGGAAATGATAACCCATATATCGCTCTCTACTCCCCACAGCGTGAGCGAGAGGAATGGACAGCTTCAAGCGGAGAAAATGAAGCGGTGAAGACATACGGCGCGAATAAAACAATTGAGAATCTAAAAAACAACCAGGCGGCCGTGATCAAGAAAGATGATAAGGATATTGGAGTATTCAAAGATGAAAATGGTGAGCTTCATTACATTGATCTTTCTTGTACTCATATGGGCTGCGGAGTGAAATGGAATGACGGTGACCTCACATGGGATTGCCCATGCCATGCGTCAAGGTTTAGTGCAACAGGTGAAGTCATCGGCGGTCCTGCAACTGAGCCCCTTGAGAAAATAGATCATCTATAATCATTAGCTGCCTGGTCAAAAAAGGATGATGACATTATGACAATGGAGCAGCAAAGATTAAATGAATACAAAAGAAATTTCCCACTTATTCAACAGTTAATGGACCGGGAGCCAGTTAGCTGGATTAATCCGAACAGAAAACCATTTGATGAAATTAAAAACCTCCCTGTAAATATGGAAGATATTTTGGAGGCAGAAGCTCTCTGGCATCGTTTTCAGCCTTTCTTTATGGAAGCTTTTCCAGAAACAGCAGCGAGTAAAGGGATTATTGAATCTCCTTTACAGCATATCGCGGAGATTCAGAAAGAGCTTAAAGTGTCTGGTAATCTTTATTTGAAATGTGATCATGCTTTGTCAATTGCCGGTTCGGTCAAAGCGCGTGGTGGCTTCTATGAAGTGCTCTACTTTGCGGAGCAGATTGCATTAAAAGAAGGCAAAATTAAAAAGACAGATGATTATGCCAAGTTTCTTAATGAAGAGATGAAAGATTTGTTCAGCCAGTATACAATTGGTGTCGGCTCAACTGGCAATCTGGGTCTGAGCATTGGAATTATGAGTGCCAAGCTTGGTTTCCAAGTCGACGTTTACATGTCACGTGACGCAAAACAGTGGAAAAAAGATTTGTTGCGTGAAAAAGGTGCCACTGTTCTTGAATTTGAAGGAGACTTCGGTGAAGCGGTTAAAGCTGGTCGTCATGAAACGAATCAAAATCCAAATGGATATTTTGTTGATGATGAAGATTCAAAAGAGTTATATCTCGGTTACAGTACCGCTGCTCTCCGTCTGAAAGAGCAGTTGGATGAGCAAGGTGTACGAGTAGATGCTGAAAATCCGCTTTTTGTCTACTTGCCTTGCGGTGTCGGCGGAGCACCTGGTGGTATAACATTTGGTCTTAAAGAAGTATTCGGAGACAATGTCCATTGTTTCTTTGCGGAACCGATTGAATCACCTTCTGTCCTTGTAGGAATTTTGACTGGTGAAATGGACAAAGTAAGTGTCCAGGATTTCGGTATAACGAATCGTACAGAAGCGGATGGACTAGCTGTTGGTACACCGTCGATCTTTGCAACGCCAATAAGCAATGTGCTCATCAGCGGAAATTATACAATAAGAGATGAAGAGCTCTTTGAGATGCTTGCCAGACTTGCCGATGCTGAAAACATATACGTTGAGCCTTCAGCTACAGCAGGATTATTCGGACCTCAAAAAGTTGCTGATTATGTAGAGAAGATTGGGGCCGACCCGTCAAAAATTAATCATATCGCATGGTCTACGGGGGGCTTACTCGTTCCTGAGAATGAGATGAAGCAGTGGTATGAGCGTGGAAAGTCGTATCTCAGATAGAATTAATAGGCAGATGCAGGTTATAAAACCTGTATCTGTTTGTTATTTTTAAGATGGAATGATTGTCATGCTAGTCTAAAAATTGATATGATGATTTCATAGAAAGCCACTTGTATTTAAGAAAGCGGGATGGAATCAATGAAGAAGATCGCTAACTCTGTTACAGAACTGATTGGAAATACACCAGTTGTTAAATTGAATCGCCTCGTACCCGAGGGGGCAGCTGATGTGTATGTAAAACTGGAGATGTTTAATCCTTCAAAAAGTGTTAAAGATCGTGCTGCATATAATATGATTCGAAATGCTGAAGATAAAGGCTTGCTTAAGCCGGGAGCTACAATAATTGAACCGACGAGTGGAAATACAGGGATTGGACTTGCTATGGCTGCTGCAGCTAAAGGATACCGAGCAATTCTTGTCATGCCGGACAATTCGACGCAAGAAAGGATAAATGTTCTGAAAGCTTACGGTGCGGAAGTTTATCTGACTCCGAACGATGAAAAGATGCCAGGATCTATCAAAAAAGCACTTGAACTGCAAGAGAAGATTCCAGGAAGCTTCATCCCTCAACAATTTGAGAATGAGGCGAATCCTGATGTCCATAGACATTCAACAGCTTTGGAAATCATCGAGCAAATGGAAGGGGAGCTGGATGTCTTTGTGGCAACAGCAGGGACAGGCGGAACTATTACAGGTACTGGTGAAGTATTGAAAGAAAAAATTCTGGGAATACATATTGCAGTTGTAGAGCCTGAGGGATCACCCGTTCTATCTGGTGGTAAGCCAGGCAAGCACAAACTAGTCGGTACTAGTCCTGGATTCGTCCCTGAAATTTTGAATACAGACGTCTATGATGAGATTATCCAACTTGCCGATGAAGATGCTGTAGCAATGTTCAACGCTTTGCCGAAGAATGAGGGTATTTTTGTAGGACTCTCAGGAGCGGCAGCAATTCATGGAGCGATCGAAGTAGCAAAAAGAATCGGTAAAGGAAAAAAGGTACTTGTAATTGCTCCCGATTCAGGAGAGCGTTATCTGAGTATGGATCTTATTGAAGACTAATAAGGGGAGACAACAATTGAAATATTTTGCGATTATAGATGGAGAGCTAGAGAGTGGACTTCATATAACTGGAGTTGAAGGAGAGGTTCTCACACTACAAGAGCTGAATGAGAAAGCTGATATTCAAGGAAAAGAATATGAAACTATTGATGCAAGTGGTGACTTAAAAGCAGAAGGAACAATTGTCCTAAATAATATTCCGATCTCTTTGGAAGGAAGAAATGCTTTTGAGGAAAGATTCCTGGGAAGAGCTCGCGCCATCGAGGAGACACCCGGATTTATCGCAATACGTGTACTCCGTCCTTTAAATGATGAGGTGTATGTAGTTCTTACTCAATGGGAATCTGAACAGGCTTTTCGCGATTGGCAATCTTCGTCTGCCTACAGTAAGGCACATAAAAGAAGGCATACAGCTGAAGGTCTTGATCAACGGCCTGGTGTCCTATCTAAAAAGCCTTTCCATAAATTATATACAGTATAATTCCATCATGGCAAAAACGATTGATACAGCGGGATTTGTGAGGAAGAGTTAAGAATATCCTCCAAAAGTTACCCCAATAACCTTATTTCGCTAAAAGAATTGACTGTTGCTTGCTCTATACGGCATAAATTTTAATTAGACAGCAACATGCCTAATCTGACACATGAGGATAACTGGCAGGTAAAGGTGACCGGATTGCTGAACGGTGAGAAACCATATCATCACGTTACTTGCGAACAGGTTTCATGAGATCAATAGTTGAAACAGACGAAGAAAACGGACACATGAGCTTAATTGCTTGGTGTCCGTTTTTTGCGTTTAATGGATTAAAGATTAACAGTAATCTCAACATCACTTGAACCATACAGTCTTTCGCAATTTGCTTTAGCATTTGATATTAGCCAATCAACAGCTTCTTGTTCACGATTCTTTCTCTCTTCTAAAGGAAATGTATCTGTATCATCATTGGCAGCGATCATTATATCTTTAGGGGCGCCCACCAAATGTAGTGCAATCAATTTTTCTCCATCTTCTATAACACGTGAAATCTCAAATTTATATTTGCTCAAATCAAATTCCTCCTTGGTTGGTTCTTATATTCGATCATTTCTTTCACCGCTATGAAAGTCATTAAACAACTTTTTTATCAATGTAAATATATCGAATGTAGTTTTGTTGTACACCTTATTATCCGTTTCTTAATTAGATTTATCAAGCAGATCAGGGACAGGAGGTTATTTGAGTTGAAATTCAGCTATGGTTCATAAAATATAGGAACCAAACAGCATGGTTTTGTTCGTCCGCAGAAGCTTCCATAAATGCTTTCCTAACGACATCGACTTCATATTTTCTTGCTATTTCATGATAGAAGTCTACAGTCTTCTGTTCATCCTTGAATGCTGCTAACACTCCACTTTTGTAATTGTCGGGACATGACTCAGTGATTTGCGGCTTAAGTTGATTGCCAGTCAATGATAAATAAATCTGTGAAAAAGTGTGATAGTGTCTTATTTCGTCATTTCTAATTTCAAGAATCTTCTCTTTAATTTCAGAAGATGGAGCTTGATTAGCAAGTATCCCGTAGCAGTAAATTGCTGAGTATTCACCGTGAAGGGCCTTGGTAATATCAGTAATCAAATTGCTGCGTAAAGCATCTGCCGATGTATAAGTGGTCACAGTTCATCCTCTCCTTATATTCAACATATGGAGTGCGCAAAATAAATGAAACATGTCCCAAGAATAGGAGAGATTCAACACAGTCCTTACGTAGGTTTCCAACGAATTAAATGTTGGATTCTGTCTAGGCCTCGAATTATATACAATTGAATAAATAGAAACACCTCTGCAGCTGTTTCGTCAGATGCGGAGGTGTTTCTGCTTATGTATGATTTACTGCTTTTATGATATAATTTAATAAACCCCCGTACCGTATGGATAAGCTGAGAAGGAGAGTGTTACAGATGTCCAAATCCGAAGAGACAAAAACAACGAAGCGGCAGCCACATGATAAAGAAAAGATGATTAACAGATTGAAACGGATCGAAGGACAAGTGCGAGGTATTCAAAATATGATTGAAAACGACAGATACTGTGTCGATATTCTTACTCAGATCTCTGCTATTAATGCAGCAATGAATAATGTCGGTCTTCAATTGCTTGAAAAGCACACCCAACATTGCGTTGCTGATGCGATTAAAGAAGGACAAGGCGATGAGGCAATTGAAGAATTGATGCTTGTCTTCAAAAGGTTTTCCAAAGTGTAAGATGCCGGCAAGCAGCTGGTGTCTTAATACATACATAGTTAAATTACGGTGGAATGGTACCTTCTCGGCAACAATAACTTATTTTAGAAAGTGATATTTTTCTCCTTGGCACATAGGCTGAGGCAATTCATAAGAATAGTTGACAGAGCAATTTTTTAATCATATGATTTTATCAATTGTTAGGCTTGGAGAGGGAATTGTTATGGGTCAAGATTATCAGCATCTAGAGAATTCACATGAAAAAATTTTGCGGGTTGCCCGTGATTTGTTTATGAAACTGGGGTATAAAGCAGTATCTACAAGACAAATAGCCGAAATTTGCGGAATTACCCAACCAACATTGTATCACCATTTCAAGAACAAACAACAACTCTATGTAGAAGTGCTGAAATCCGAACTTGCGGTTGCGAAGTCAGATTTCAAAAGCATTATCTCAGCACACTGTCATTCATTTGAAGAATGCATTTATGAGCTGAGTGCCTATATGCTTATCAATAAGCCTACTTCGCTTGGACAAATGTTCCATGATATTGCGCATCATCTTAGTGATGAACAACAAAATGAAATGCGCGAGAAATGGCTTGATGCATATCTTCAGCCGATTGTATCTGTTTTTGAAAAAGGGATTGAACAAGGTGCATTTAGAAACCCGGCTGATTTTGGTTCTTTTGCTGAACCATCAGCGTATATGCTTATGAATTTGATAGCTTCTCATCAATCGAGGGAGCCGCTTAAAGAAGAAGATGCACGTAAACAAGCAAAATTTTATACAAATGTCATGATGTATGGCCTTTCATCCCGCTCAGATTGAATCGAAGCGGGTTGCTTTTCCGAATCAACCTATCAATTGATTGATAGAGAAAATTGTTTGGAAGCAATACCTTAAGGGAAAGAGCACAGATGAAAAGGTTTGAACGTACTTATACGGGTAGGGAGAAGAGACATGGATAAGAAAAAAGTGATTGTAATTGGAGCAGGTGTGGCGGGTCTTGCAAGTGCGATAAGGCTGCAGCACGCAGGTTATGAAGTGGAAATTTTTGAAAAAGAGAAACTGCCAGGCGGCAAAATGCATCGGATTGAAAAGGATGGTTACAAATTTGACCTCGGCCCTACAATTGTCATGATGCCTGAATTGTACAAAGAATTATTTGAATTATGTGACCGTAATCCCGATGATTATATTCCAATGGAGCGGCTTGATCCGATGTACAGTGTGTTTTTTGGAGATCAGCCTGATGATCAATATGATATATCTTCTGACTTGGTCAAATTAACAGCCACTCTTGAAAAATTCAGTGATGAAGATGCAAAAGGGTTCATGTTCTACCTGCAAGAGATATATAAGCGCTTCCTTGTTGCGAAGAATCATTTTATCCAGCGCCCTTTCCGCAATAAATCTGATTTCTATAACCCATCAACATTGAAGAAGGCATTTGAATTAAAGACACTCGATGCTGCTGATCATTTTATTGGCAAGTACATTGTGAATGAACGCCTACGCCAAATGATCAGTTTTCAGACATTGTATATCGGTGTATCACCATTCACTGGACCTTCCTTGTATACAATGATTCCGATGATTGAATTCCTTTACGGAGTGTGGTTTATCAAAGGCGGCATGTATACAATGGCAGAAGCGATGGAGCGGCTGTTCCTTGAGCTTGGCGGCAGCATTCGTTATGAGGAAAATGTAGAAGAAATTCTAATTGATGGAAAACACGCAAAGGGCATTCGTTCAAATGACAATAATCATTATTCTGATTATGTTGTATGCAATGCAGATTTCCCATTTGCTATGAAACATCTCGTAAAGGATAAAAAAGCAAAGGGAAAATATACAGATAAGAAAATTGACAGTATGAAGTATTCCTGTTCCTGTTTCCTTATGTATCTTGGAATGAATCGAAAATATGATGAAGTCAAACAAGTCCATAACTTTGTGTTCAATGAGGGACTTGAAGACAATCTTAATGGAATTTTTAATGGCAAAAAGCTTGAGAATCCTTCTTTTTATGTGTATATCGGTTCGAAAGTGGATCCGAGTCTTGCTCCTGAAGGAAAGGATGGTCTATATATACTTGTTCCTGTCTCAGAGCTATCTACATCTCAATATGAGTGGGATGAGGAAACAATCCAATATTACCGTAGTTATGTTCTGAACGCTTTAAAAATAATCAAAGGTTTTGAGAATCTAGAAGATGAGATCATATCCGAAACATATATGACCCCTCGTGATTTTGAATCTAAATTCAATGCCTATAATGGAGCTTGCTTCGGATTGCAACCGACCCTTAGTCAGAGCAACCATTTGAGACCTCAGGCAAAGGCGGAAAACTGCGAGAACCTTTATTTCACAGGGAGCAGCACGCATCCGGGAGCTGGTGTTCCAATCGTCCTCCTTTCAGCAAAAATAGCGGTTGCGGAACTGATTTTAGATGATCAGGGTATTTTAATTGACTATACTTAACAATCGATTGATAGGGAGGTAAAAATATTGACTTCTAGCCTAAGTCTGGCGAGCGATTATAAGTACTGTGAGCAAATTATCAAGCGACATTCCCGCAGTTTTTATTATGCATTTTCTAAGCTGCCTGCTGAAAAGGCAAAAGCTGTATATGCGATCTATGCATTTTGCCGAACTGCTGATGACAGCGTAGATGAAAATGGAACGAGAGAAGCGCAACTTGACGCTTTGAGAAAACTGGAAGAAGATCTTATTTTGTTTGAGGTGAGAAAAGAACGTGATGAACCGATGTGGCGGGCGCTTCGTGATGTTTTTAATCGTTTCGATATGGATATAAAACCTTTTTATGATCAAATAAAAGGCCAATATATGGATATTGACTTCTCAATGCCAGAGACAATAGAAGACATTGAACGGTATAGTTATTATGTAGCAGGAACTGTAGGATTGATGCTTCTGCCAATCATTGCGAGTAAAAACTGCAGCGCACTTCAAAAAGATGCGGTTTATCTAGGAATAGCTATGCAGCTTACAAATATACTTCGCGATATTGGTGAAGATTTAACGTTCAAGAATCGTGTATATATACCACGTGAAATAATGGTTCAAGAAAAATACAGTGTTACTGAACTTAAGCAGAGTGTGATTAATGAGGCATTTATGAGTGTTTGGGAGCGAATGGCCAGACATGCTGAGAAACTTTACGCAAAATTCCACAGGACAGTACATCTTTATGATGCAGACAGTTGCTTGCAAGTCTTGATTTCAGCACGTTTCTATGAAGGCATTCTTAATGAAGTCAGAAACAATAATTATGACTGTTTTACAAAAAAGCAGGCAGTTTCCAAGAAGCGTATGCTTGCTATACTTAATAGAGCCTATCTGGATTTAAATATGAAAGTTGAAGAAAGCATTTAAATGATCGGAAGAGGTGTAAAATGCTTGAAGGAAATAGAAATATTATTGTAATCGGTGGAGGAATGGGTGGTTTGTCAGCTGCCATCTCCCTTGCTCAAAAAGGATACAATGTTAAATTATTCGAGAAGAATGAACATCTGGGCGGTAAGCTGAACCGCTTGGAACAAGATGGTTTCGGCTTTGATCTGGGACCTTCGATTTTAACGATGCCTCATGTTTTTGAAAAGCTGTTCAGAAACAGTGGCAAAAATATGAAAGACTATGTTGAGATTTTAAGACTAGACAGAGAGTGGAGCAGTTTCTTTCCAAACGGAACACGAATCGATTTATACGGTGATTTAAAAAAGATGAATGAAATGAATTCTTCCCTTTCTAAGGAAGATATAAATGAATACAGTGATTTTTTGTCATACGCAATGCAGCTGAATGACCTGACTGAAGAGGGTTACTTTGCCCAAGGGCTCGATAATACTATGGAAGTTTTGAGATACCACGGTCCTTTTACAGCATTGCGAGGTTTCGATTTATTCTCAACAATGCATGAAGCGATCGCTAAAAGGATTAGTAATCCTTATTTGCGAGATATGCTTTCCTATTTTATCAAGTATGTTGGTTCGTCGCCTTATAAGGCACCAGCTGTTCTCATTATGATGATTTATATGCAACACGAACAAGGATGCTGGTATGTTCCAGGAGGGATGCATAAGCTTGCTCAAGGAATCGTGATACTTGCTGAGGAAGTCGGTGTTGAATTGCATACAGGGTCAGCAGTTAAAAAGCTGTTTAAGGATAATGGCAGAATTACTGGATTACAACTAGATAATGGGGTCACCTATGAAGCGGATTATTACATTTCCAATATGGAAGTCATTCCGGCGTATGAACAATTATTAGATGAGAAAAGTCACTACATTGATAAAATCAAGAAAAAGTTTGAGCCGGCTTGCTCGGGTCTTGTTATGCATCTAGGTGTTAAGAAGACTTATCCGCATCTGTCGCATCATAATTTCTTTTTCTCTGAAAACCTGCATGAACAAATGGACAAGGTTTTCAACAAGCATGAATTGCCAGAGGACCCCACAATCTATCTTGTTAATGTAAATAAAACGGATCCTTCTCAAGCGCCAGAAGGTCATGAGAATTTGAAAGTGCTGCCCCATATTCCGTATATACAAGACAATCCATTTACTGAGAAAGACTATAAATTATTTGAAGAGCGGGTGCTGGGGAAACTGGAGCGTATGGGGCTTGAAGGTTTGCAGGCCAATATTGTAACTAAAGATGTATGGACTCCTCATGATATCCAAAATACATATTGGTCAGATCGAGGAGCCATTTATGGAACGGTTTCCGACAAGAAGAAAAATCGCGGATTCAAGCACCCGAAACAGAGTGAACTCTATGATAATTTATATTTTGTCGGTGGTACGGTTAACCCAGGAGGCGGATTGCCGATGGTAACTTTAAGTGGCCAACAAGTAAGTGAAAAAATTGCAAAAAGGGATTCTGTCAATGCTAAATGATTGGACCAAAATTCAACTCATGCAAAAAGAAGCAGTTAAGGAAGATCCGAAGAAATCGATAACTCAAGGTAAAGAGCAATTATCAATCATGAGACGCATGCTTACAGTGCATCAGGATGAGTGGTTAGCAGCTTTAAGGCAGGATCTTGGAAAGTGCCAATTTGAAGGTTATGCTACAGAGCTTGCTGTACTGCTAAATGAAATCGATTATCTTGAAAAGAAGATGGATTCATTTTTGAGAACACGCAAATCTTCAAGATGGAAATTTAATTCAATAACAAACAAGACGATTGTACGCCGTCCTTATGGAAGTGTATTGGTCATCAGTCCTTGGAATTATCCGTTGCAATTATCACTAATGCCTGTAATTGGTGCTATTACATGCGGAAATCGCTGCTTTCTCAAGCCTTCTGAGCATGCACCTGCGACTGCCGCTTTACTGGGACGCCTTGTTCCTGAATATTTTTCGGAAGACTGGATTGTTGTAGTGAACGGAGATGCTTCGGTTTCAAAAGCATTACTTGAACTGGATTGGGATTTCATATTTTTTACAGGCAGTGAGACGGTTGGTCGATCTGTTTATATGGAGGCTGCAAAATACCAAACCCCAGTCGTTCTCGAGCTAGGAGGTAAAAATCCATGCATTATAGATCAAAGTGGATTTACTGATGATGCGATTTGGAAAATAGTTTGGGGGAAGTTTTTAAACGCCGGTCAGACTTGTGTGGCTCCAGATACGTTATTTGTAAATGAAGCCATTTATCCAGATGTCCTTAAAAAAATAAAAGATACAATTGAACTCTTTTATGGAGGCAATCCTATAGAAAGTTCAGATTATGGTCGTATCATCCATGAAAATCATTTAAACAGGCTAAATGAATACTTAAAAGATGGAGAAGTGTATTTTGGAGGGGGAATTGATATAGGTGAACGCTACTTCTCCCCAACGGTTCTTACAAAAATCAGAAAAGATACACCTGTGCTGAGAGATGAGATATTCGGACCCATATTGCCAGTTGTTCCGTATGGAAATCTCAATAAGTTACTGGATGAATTGAGGGATTTTGATCCGCTTGCAGCATATATCTTTTCACGAGACAAAGATACAATTGAAGAAGTATCCAAGAGGACTAAAACTCGTGCAATCGGTGTTAATGAAGTCATTCTACATGTCGCTGATCCGCGTATTGCATTTGGTGGTATTGGAAGTAGCGGTCTTGGCAGCTATCATGGCAAGGCAAGTATAGAGACGTTTACGTACGAACAGTTGATTTATGAAAGCCACGACTTTTTTAGACTTAATCAGCAGTTCCCTCCATATGATCCGAAACACTTTTCATTGCTACAAAAACTGCGCCGTTGGCTGATCTGAGACAGGAAGGTGGAATTGAGTTGATGATGATATTATGCAGCATTCTTATACTGGCCGGTCTTGTCTCAGGTTGGGTAATGTTTTGGCGTGTACCTGAACCAGGGAGGAAAAAGATAAATACTTCGATTAAAGAAATATCTTTAACAGTTATCATACCAGCGCGCAATGAAGAGAAAAGGATTTCCTATCTTCTTGAAACGTTGCAACAACAGAAGTTGAAAGTGGATGAAATCATCGTTGTTGATGATGGGTCAACTGATAGAACAAGAGATATTTCTATGGAATTTGGAGTAAAAGTTGTTCAGAACTCGGAATTGAATCCGGGTTGGAGCGGAAAATCACTTGCATGTTGGAATGGCGCAAAAGCTGCAAATGGAGATTTGCTGTTATTCATGGATGCGGATACGGTGCTTTCAGACGAAAAGGCAATTGGGAAAGTAATTGCAGCTTATCAATCTGAAGGGGGAACGGGCATCCTTTCCTTGCAACCATACCATGTTGTCCGCAAGTCTTTTGAAAATATCTCTTCTATTTTTAACATTATCGTTATGACTGGTGTAAATGCCTTTACAGTTTTTAAAAATAAATTTAGAAGTGCTGGTTCATTTGGTCCATTTATCCTTTGTAGAAGAGATGAATACTTCTACGCTGGAGGACATGAACATATTCAGGCTGCCATCATGGACGATTTGGCTCTTGGGGAAGCATTTCAGAACAAGCAGCTCCCAGTAAGATGTTTTGGGGGGAAAGGGATCGTCGGATACAGTATATATTCGGAAAGCCTCCATAGTTTGCTTGGTGGTTGGATTAAGAATTTTGCCACAGCTTCGAAATCTACAAATCCATTTGTAATGACTATGATTAATAGTTGGATTGCTGGTGGTCTCGTTAATCTTTTGTTTATCATATGGTCTTTAATCGCTGTTCATGGAAGCTGGCATAATTATCTACTTCCTGTGATTCTATACACTGTATATGCAGTCCAATTCTATTTCTTGGCTAGGAAAACCGGCACATATAATTGGTGGGTGTATCCCATTTTTCCTTTGCTTATTATCGTATTTACAGGAACTTTTCTCACTTCTGTATACTTCACGAAAGTACGTAAAAGCGTAACCTGGAGAGGACGGAAAATTAAAGTATGATCGTTCATAAAACCATGCGGATAAATGATATCTGTATGGTTTTAAATTTTGCCGACTAGTTTTAAATGGTGAATATTGTATAATATGGGAGTGGTTCAGTATTAAAGAAGGAGGGATCAATATGCTTACAATGATCAGTTTGATTTTAGGATTTGCAGCGTGGATCATTGCTATATTAAATCTACGGAAAAAGCGAAAACATAATAATGAAAAAAGAAGGTTCATACTAACTATTATAAGCTTTTCCTCATGCGTGTGTTCTCTCTGTATTTATATTTTTGATTTAACGAATCTGGTGAAAATTGAGGACTGGACTGCTCTTATGGATATTAGTCCAACTGGTGCCATGGCAGCGTTTATACTATCAATCATGACGATTATATTGAATATATTGAGTTTAATGCTCTTTACTGGCGGAACAGCAACCGATTAAATTAGTAGTTAGAAGGATTAACATTATAGTCGGTATTTTGAACTTTATCTGTAAATAGGTAACAGAAGAGATAGAACAAAATCGGGGCTTTAATTAAGACCAAAAATCTATTCTTTTAAGTAAAAATGAACTAGATAAATGAGCGGCTTGCTCTATAAATTAGGGCAGGATAAGTCGCTTTCTTATAGCACTAATATTTGGTTTACATAACCTCATAATTATTAGGAAGTTCAAAACAATCAACAAGTGATGAAGATGTGGACATTTTTAAGGTAACCAATAGATCAGAGTAGCTAAAAGTTATTAGCAATTGGCTGCTTAATAATAAGGTATAAGACAATCCACTTTTATAGGGCTAAACGGAAAGGAAACTTCTGAGAAACAAGATTAGCACTTGAAATTTAAAAAGAGCTTAAGAAAAGGAAGATTGAA
The DNA here is from genome assembly GCF_030762805.1 of Aciduricibacillus chroicocephali. Taxonomy (NCBI): domain Bacteria; kingdom Bacillati; phylum Bacillota; class Bacilli; order Caryophanales; family Bacillaceae; genus Aciduricibacillus; species Aciduricibacillus chroicocephali. Next base: position 1,320,175 of record NZ_CP129113.1, read on the forward strand.
GAAATTAAAATATTTATTGATTTATCAATTTCTCTAAAAGTAGGGAACAGGAAGTGATCAAACAGATGTAGGGCTTTTCAGAGGTAAATTAGATTTGGCAATAATTCTAGAAGTTCCTGCAATAAGAAAGACAAACGACTTTCATCTTGATTTTCGACCAAGAAAGTATGATGTAAGATAAAGACAAACTGATTTAAACGAGGAGGTAGAATTTTGTTCAAAAATTCTAATGGTCAGGTGAGAGCCGGCTGGCTTATATTGTTCGCCTTTATTGCAGTATTCATAGGCCAAGGTATTCTCACAGCAGGTGGTTATTCACTGTTGTATCTTCTTAATGCGCCTGGAACTAACTCTAGTTACGAGGGGGTTCCATTTACAATTGCTGATCTATATCCTTGGAATTCGTTCGTTATATATGGTGGAGCAGAAATAGGAACGATTCTTTTTACTATACTGATATGGTGCTTTGTTAATAAGAAGCCGCTCCATCAGCTTGGAATCAAATGGGTAGGAAAAGATGCTCTTTTTGGTTTCCTGCTTGGTACCTTGTCAATCAGTATGCTTTTCCTAATTCTTTTTGCTACAGGTTTAGTAGAACTAAGAAGTAGTTTGGCCAGCCCATCCTTTTCAATATATACACTAATAACGTTTCTCTTTTATATTTTGGTGGGGGTATCGGAAGAGATATTTTTTAGAGGATACATTATGTCGACTATGCAAGAACGGGGGAATCCAAAATGGTTAATCTATCTCGTCTCGGCAATTATATTCAGCCTAATGCACGGGTTGAATCCTAATATTAGTGTGTTGGGTATTATAAATATCGCCCTTGTCGGTTTATTGTTCGCATACATGTTCAGCGTAACGAAAAACCTTTGGTTGCCAATCGGATATCATATCGCATGGAACTACTTTCAAGGAAGTATATTCGGTTTCGCTGTCAGTGGGACCGAGCCGAGAAGTATATATGATCCTATCGTTTCTAATAACCATGACTGGATTACTGGTGGAACATTCGGGCTTGAAGGTGGCATATTGACAACGCTCATACTCATAATTGGTTATGTCGTGACAAGAATTTATATGAAATTCAGATGAAGTAAAAATCGTAATAAGTTTAAATATTTTCGATAATCTAAATCAGTTGAATGCTAAAGAGGATAAGTAGCAATCTTTCATCGACGATTTAATGGAGCTATGCAAATTTAAAATGAAATTAATAGATTGTTGATTTCCAAATTTATTCATTTTAGTGTTTATTTTGAACTAATTGTATAGTAAGGTTTAACTATTCAGTTTATTCAAATGAAGGGAGAAGAGGTATTGACCTTAATATTGAATCACGTTACAAAACAATTCGGCAGCCATACAGCTGTGAATGATTTGAGTATCGAAATCCCCGAAAGAGAAATGTTTGGATTCCTTGGTGGAAATGGGGCTGGTAAGACTACAACATTCCGAATGATTCTTGGCCTGATTGATAAAACGGCTGGAAAGATTACTTGGAATGGTGAAAGCATTAGCTATAACAAAAGCCATTTAATCGGCTATTTGCCAGAAGAACGTGGCCTTTATCCAAAACTAAAAGTCAGAGATCAGCTGATTTATTTAGGTAAACTTCGAGGCATGAGCAAAGTAGATGCTCTTTTAGAACTTAAAAAGTGGCTTGAACGTTTTAAAATTCCCGAGTATTTGGATAAAAAAGTTGAAGAACTGTCAAAGGGCAACCAACAGAAAATTCAATTCATCTCCGCTGTCATACATAAACCTCAGCTGCTAATTCTGGATGAGCCCTTCAGTGGACTTGACCCAATTAACGTTGAGATGCTTAAGGAAGCCATTGTTGACTTAAAAGACAAAGGCACTTCCATAGTATTTTCCTCTCATCAAATGAGTCATGTAGAAGAGTTGTGCAGACATCTTTGCATTCTGCAAAAAGGCAGACCAGTAGTACAAGGCAACCTTCGGGATATTAAACAATCTTTCGGAAGGAAAAATCTGATTATACATGGCCAAGGTTCTTTTGAATCTCTAAAAAATCATCCTGGTGTAAACAAGTACAGGCCGGTTGCGGAGGGCTGCGAATTGCAGATTACAGATGAAAGTGTGTCACAAGAAATTTTTTCTGCTTTGCGCGATTTTCGTTTTATACGCAAGTTTGAACTTGAAGAGCCTACGTTGAATGATATCTTTATCGAAAAGGTAGGGGCTTCCTATGCATAAATTCTGGATAATTCTTACGCATACGTTCATTAACCGGATTAAGACGAAAACTTTTCTCATAAGTACAGTGCTTACCCTGGTGCTTATCGTTGGATTCGCCAATTTTAATAAAATTGCTGATTTGTTTTCTGGCAAAGAAGAAAAGATAGCTGTCCTCGATGGTACTGAACAGCTTTTCCCGCATTTAAAGAAGATTGCTGAACTGACGAACGACAGAATTAAACTTGTTTCCGCAGAAGGATCTGAAAAGAAATTAAAGAAGGATGTTTTGAACGGCGACTACGAAGCACTTGTAAAAGTTTCCTTTGATCAAAGGAATATGCCAAGAGCAGTCATATATAGTGAGAAAGCCGGAGATTCGAATTACAAAAATGCCATTATTCAAGGTCTGCAGCAAATTAAAGTTGATATGGCAACAGAGAAAACAGGTATAGACCAGGCTGTGATAAATGAGATTCAAACTCCTGTCCATGTTGAAAATATTGCTTTGGATGCAAATGCTAAGACTGAGCAGGAACTGAATCAGACTCGAGGCATTGTATATGCCATGCTATTTTTGCTTTATATGCTTGTAATAAATTACGGTATGATGATTGCTCAAGATGTAGCAAATGAAAAATCCTCACGAGTAATGGAAATTCTTATATCAAGCGTATCTCCCGTAACACATATGTTTGCAAAAATCGTAGGAATTGCACTTCTTGGTCTTACGCAAATTATTATATTTGCAGGTGTAGGGTACGCATTGGTTTCTGCAAAAGCAGGGGAAAAAGGAGGCATGTTCGAAGCCTTTGGTCTCCATGATATTTCTGTATCCATCTATATTTATGCAGTTGTTTTTTTCTTATTGGGATACTTGCTTTATGCAACACTTGCCGCAATGCTGGGATCGCTCGTAAGTCGAGTAGAAGATGTGCAACAGCTTATGACCCCAATGATTTTCCTCATCATGATTGCTTTTTTCATAGCCCTTTTCGGATTGGAGGCACCAGACGCAACATTCGTAACGGTAAGCTCATTCATTCCATTTTTTACCCCTATGATTATGTTCATGCGAATTGGAATGCTTGATATACCGTTATGGGAGACGATTTTGTCGCTTGGAATCCTTTGTGCAACAATTGTTCTCATTGCTGTAGTTGGAGCTCGAGTTTATAGAGGTGGCGTCCTTATGTATGGTAAATCAAGTTCTTTGAAGGATTTTAAAAAGGCAATTGCGTTATCTAAGAAAAATTAAGAAATGGACAATACCAAATTATAATAGCAAGGCTTGCTTTATTAAAAGCAAGCCTTTTTCTATTTGTAAAACCAATACTATTTCAATATCTATTTCCTTTTATGAATATTCTCCGTACCAACAGCATTCAATGCTGCCTCATAGTAAGAGCATTTCTGTTCAATAAGCTTCATAGCTTCTTCAAGTTCATTAAGCTGTGCTTGGACCGTTGCTTTTCTTTCCAGGAACATATCGTATCTTTCTTGCAAAGTGGAGTCACCCTCTGAACACCAGTCAATGAATGTCTTAATTTCCTTGATCGCCATGCCGGTAGATTTTAGACATTCAATTACTTTCAAAGCTTCAATATCCGTTTCCTTGAATACTCTAGTGCCGTTAGGTTTACGCTCTACAAATGGCATAAGCCCTTCCTTGTCATAATAGCGCAATGTATATACAGTAAGATTTAACTTACTAGCAGCTTCACTAATAGAGTAAGTCTTCATAATTATTGTTCCTCTCCAATTTTTACAACTTAATATAATGGATGGGATTTTAACATTAGAGTGTTTACATGTCAAAGTGTTGTATTGATGCATTGTAAATTGGTTATTCCAAGAGTCCAAGCTTGACCTAGAGTGAACTATAGGGTTTAAACTAGATTTTACAAGAGGAAGGAATAGGGGTCCTCTTGCATATTAATGATAGTTGGAGGGTTACATTCATGATAAAAGCTAAAGCAAGGGCAGTAGATGGTCCTGATAAACCTTTCCGAGTTGCAGAAATCAACCGACGTGATCTTGATGAATACGATATCTTGATGGAAATCAAGTATGCAGGTATATGTCATTCTGATATTCATACTGCTCATGGGGAATGGGGTCCTGTGAATTACCCGCTCGTGCCAGGTCATGAGATTGCTGGAATCGTCTCAGCAGTAGGGTCTAAAGTTACGAAATACAAAGTTGGTGACCGGGTAGGAGTAGGCTGCATGGTCGATTCTTGTGGCGAATGTGAGAATTGCCAAAAAGGTGAAGAACAATATTGCCTTAAAGGAAATATACCAACATATGCTGGTGTTGATAGATATGGAGAGCCTACTCAAGGAGGCTATTCTACTCATATTGTAGTAATTGAAGAATTTGTATTAAAAATACCTGATAATATTGAACTTGATAAAGCAGCACCATTGCTCTGTGCAGGAATTACAACATATTCACCATTGAAACATTGGAATGCAGGTCCAGGCAAGAAGGTTGCAATAGTAGGAATGGGCGGCCTAGGTCATATGGCTGTCCAAATCGCCCATGCATTAGGGGCAGAGGTTACTGTTCTATCGCAAACACTGAGTAAAAAGGAAGACGGTCTTCAATTGGGGGCAGATTATTACTATGCCACAAAAGACGAGGATACGTTTGAAAAGCTTACTGGACGCTTTGACTTAATTATCAATACCGTTAGCGCAAGTATTGATCTAAATGCATATTTAAGATTGTTGACTCTTGATGGAACACTAGTTAATGTAGGAGCTCCGTCAGAACCTCTGTCGCTACAAGTAATGAATTTGATTGGTCATCGCCGCTCCTTTGCGGGTTCACTAATTGGAGGCATTCGTGAAACACAAGAAATGCTGGATTTCTGTTCAAAACACACCATTGCTCCCAAAATTGAAGTTATTTCAGCCGACCAAATAGATGAAGCATATGAACGAGTATTGGCTTCTAATGTAAAATATCGTTTCGTTATTGATATTAGTACCATGTAAATATTAACAGCATAAAAGCATCACAGAATTAGCGCTAATTCTGTGATGCTTTATTTTTGATTAAGAAGCTTTTTTACCCAAAGCCAATATTACAATCATACCAATAATGCAAGCCATACCAAACCATTGAAACAGCCCAAAATGCTCCTTTAACCAAAATACCGTTGTCAGAACGGCTGCCAGTGGTTCCAAACTTCCTAAAAGGCTCGTTTCTTGAGGTGAAAGACTTTGAAGGCTTTCTATATAAAACCAGAAAGCAATCATCGTTCCAAATATGATAACAAAAATTATATAAAAATACGCTTTAGCTGGTAAATGCATGAAGTCCATTTGCCAAGGAGAATGAACAAAACTCAAACCAACACTGCCAATGATCATAGCCCAACCAACAATGACAAGGGAATCGTATTTCTTGAGAAGAGAAACGGCATATAACGTGTAAAAAGCTAATGCTATTCCGGATAATACACCACATATAATTGCATGTTTAGGTACTGAGAGTCCAGATATAGAACCGTTCGTTAAAATAAAGAAACAACCAGTTAAAGCAAGCGTAACCGTTAACAACTCATGTCTTGTTATCACGTTTCGCTTACGTAATATCAAGTAAATGATAATTATCACCGGTGAAAGATATTGTAATAGTGTCGCAACGGCTGCATTACCATATTTAATGGACGCCATATACGTATATTGGACTGCAAGCATACCAAAGAGTCCAAAAATAATCAGCTGGACAGCTGAGCATTTATTTTTCCAAACATCAAAAACTTTAGTTGAAATGCCTTTGAAAGATTGAACAAGCAAAAGTAGAATGCCTGCTATTAGCAAGCGCGTTGATACTAGCCAATTAACATCAATTTCGTATTGCTGAAAAAGTTTCTGTGCAACTGTACCACCAACACCCCAGAATGTTGCTCCAGTTATAACGAGAAATAAACCGCTTATTCTAGTACGTTTCTTCATCACTCAGTCTCCATATAAATATAATAATAATGCTATAATAAATGAAATCAGTAACTTAAAATACGTGAATTGAATAAGAAAATATAAGAATATTGAGGTGTTCGTTTGCAGATAAAGAACTTTAAAATTACTAAAGGTTTAAAAGAGCTGACCGAACATCGTACGGTTGAGTTACCTCTTGCATGTTATGAAACAAAAATCAGACATAATTCGATGGGTTATATTCCGCTCCATTGGCATGAAGAAGTTCAATTTGTTTGGATTTTTAGAGGAGAAGCTATATTTCAAATAGACGAAGATAAAGTAGCATTATGTGAAGGTGATGGTCTGTTCATAAATAGTGGCTGCTTGCACATGGCGGAAGAGAAGGAACAAACAGACTGTGTTTATATTTGTTTGAATGTTTCCCCGCGGTTTCTGCTGCCACAAGAACTTTTCAAGAAATATGTAGTGCCTTATATTCAAGCAACAAACTTACCTTATGTTTTTATAGATGCAAATGAAGCTTGGGGTAAGTACTTAATAGAAGCTATTTTAAAAATAAAACAGTTAATAGAGAAAAAGCCGGATTTCTTTGAGATTGGAATAACGATGCAGCTTACGGCAATTTGGAAGAACTTAATTTTCAATGCACTTCCACCTACATATATTCATACAGAAATGCTGAAAAGTCATCGAATGAAGCAAATGTTAAGCTGGATCCATCTTAATTATGCAGAGAAGGTATTATTAGAGGATATTGCAAAAGCAGGCGAACTAAGCAGAGCTGAATGCTGTCGTTACTTTAAAAGGATTTTGAAAACTTCGCCGTTAAATTATGTTAAGGATTACCGGATTCAAAGAAGTCTTGTTTTATTGCAACAGGAAGAGTTTAGTATAACTGATGTTGGATACAAGGTAGGCTTTAACAGTACTAGCTATTTTATAGAAAATTTCCGGAGGTCACTGAAGATGACACCGCTAGCATATAAAAAAAGTCTTGCTGAAAAACTTGCTAAAGAAACTGAACATACGTTTAGGCCGAATTAAATATATTTTTCTTGGTGATGAATTAGTCAACTGGTTTATTTTTTAAGCTACAAGGTAATAATTGTAAAGAATAGGAGGGTGTTTCAGTTGAGTATTGATTATAAAGATCATGGAAAAGAACCTTATGTATTGAATATTGAGGATGCGACAGTTGAAAACAGTAATTTTCGGACAACGATTTGGACAGGCGATAAAATTCAAGTAACATTAATGAGCATCGCTCCAAATGATGAGATTGGTCTGGAAATTCACCATGGCATCGAACAGTTTCTGAGGATTGAACAAGGTGAAGGCCTGTGCCAGATGGGTCCATCGGAAGATAATTTGAACTTTGAGCGAAAAGTATCGGCTGAGGACGTAATTCTTGTACCGGCAGATATGTGGCATAACGTAAAAAATACAGGCGATAAACCACTTAAGCTGTATTCAATTTACGGAGGACCTGATCATGTCAAAGGCACGGTGCATAAAACACATGAAGATGCAGAGAACGACCCGAACGAATAAAAACAAGCCAGACACCAAGGATATTCCGGTGTCTGGCTTTTAACATTTTGAATAAAAAAGGCAATTTTCAATGAATTCTTTTGATTGTTATTCCATCCGTATTAATGAACGATTAATACCGGACAATTTGCCAGTTGGGAGACCTTGTGACTAACACTGCCGAGTAACATTTCTTTTATGCCGCTTAAGCCACGGCTGCCGATAATAATCATCTCCTGATTTTTATCTTTAGCATATTGCAGAATCTGTTTAGCTGGATCACCTTGCAGAAAAACTTCCTCAGCAGTAATACCATTAGATTTTAACTGAGTATTATATTTACCAAGCATCCACATGCCACGCTCTTGCTCCTTTGAATTAAGCTCTTCCAAGTAAGTCTTCGTTACATACACTTCACCTGGTGTTAAAGGAAGAAATTCTCTCCCAACAAATAGAAGGGTAACAGTAGGGAAGCATGACTCAGCAATTCGCAGGGTTGTATTTAGTACAGATTGGCTCATTTCAGATTCATCAATAGCAACAAGAATATTTTTATACATAGTTTTCAACCTCCGTAGTATTTAAGAAACGGGGATTTCTATTTAAATACGTGAAGTACAATTCCCTTGCTAAAGGGTTCTGAAACGACCACCATTCCGGGGTTTAACATAATTTCACCAAGGATAAAAAATTTATAATATGAAGCAGATCTTCCAAAAGCAATTTAATAATTTTACTGATATTAATTTATTAAATGCTGCATATTATAACATTGGATACTTGTAAAGTTAATTAGTTATATTAGACTAGTAAAACGATATGAGATAATAAAAGGAGATGTAACTTTTGGAGGAGGAATCGGTCATTGCCGAGCGTCATTTACCCCCTATTTATATTTCATCGAATCCTAACAATCGAGCTGTTTCAATTCATGGATTTCCCAGTCATCTAAGATGTATCGGTATAGGGACCGATGCGGCTGTTTTTCAATCTATCGACCATCCGTCCCTAGTATATAAAGTTTACGCTAATGATAAAACAGAGAAAGTGGAAATAGAGGCAAAAGTTTATGAGTTATTAGGTGAATCAACCTATTTTTCAAGGTGTTTCGGTTATGAAGATAATTATCTTATTTTAAAATTTGAGGAAGGGATCACTCTGTATGATTGCTTACTTAAAGGTATACCTATCCCAAAACAGGTTATTGAAGATGTTGACCGAGCAAGGGAATATGCGCGTCAGAAAGGCTTAAATCCGCGTGATATCCATTTAAAAAATATACTGTTGCAAAATGGTAGGGCAAAACTCATCGATGTTTCGGAATATATTCAACCAGGTAATGATCTGAGATGGGAGCATTTGAAAAAAGGATATGATATATATTATCCTCTAATTAAGGGGAGACCATTGCCGCATTCAATAATAGAAACAATTCGAAATCGATATTATAATGAAAGTAAACAATCACTCGCTTTTGAAAGAATTATGGAGTATACTGCACGAATTTTAAAACGTTACGGGAATAGTTGAATGCTAAAATCTGCTAGAAAAAGGAATGCAATTACATAATTTGGATAATTAGTGCCAGGTCTAAGACAATTACAAGTTGTTTTTGGACCTGGCACTATTTTCTATGTCATATTTCTACATAATTTGTAGTCACTTTGAAATATGACTGTAAATTAATTATGTTAGGCTAGTAACTGTTGAAATTAATAAGTAGTTTACATAGAGGGAGTAATTTAAAATGAAGAAGACATATACTATAAGAAAAGGTGCTGTTATGGCATTGGTAGCAACTTCAATGATGTTCAGCCCAGTACTTACAGGCAGTGCGTTTGCACATGGTGCTGCACCAAGCGCACCTGTACAAAGCGCAGCTGGCATTGTCATTCCACAGGGTGCGCAGGGACAAGAAGTAGCAGATTTGCAGAAAAAGCTGAAGGATCATGGCTATAATTTGAAAGTTGATGGGATTTATGGCCCGATTACTCAGGAAAAAGTAATTGCTTTCCAATACGCTCAAGGCTGGAATGCCGATGGGATTGTCGATAAACCGACATTGAACGCTTTAAATCGAACTAATGCAAAAAGCTCAGATGTGGTTCAAACAAGTAAACCAGTACAAACGTCTGCGGCTAAGACTACAAATACAGCAGCAGCAAGTGATAATACAAATGATACAGTAGCCATAGCAAAGAGTCTCGTAGGCACTCCTTATGTATTCGGTGGGACAACTCCTGCTGGCTTTGATAGCAGTGGTTTTATAAACTATGTGTTCAGTCAGCAAGGAATCTCACTTGAGCGTACGCATGCTGGCATGTGGGAAAATAACGGAGTACATGTAAGCAAACCATCTGTCGGTGACGTTGTATTCTTTGAAAATACATATAAATCAGGTGTATCACACAGTGGTATCTACATTGGAAATAATCAAATGATTCATGCTGGTACAGAAGATACAGGTGTTGAAGTGACAACTCCAGAGCAATGGAAGTATTACTGGTCTAAACATTATATTGGTGCAAAAAGATTCTAGGTCCTTATTAAAGCCTGGTGTCAGTGCTAAGATCCAAACTTGTATTGGATCTTAGCACTATTTTATTGTGGCCGACCGAATTCGTAATAACCGGGTTTTATAATATATTAGAATTTAAATTACAATGGAAAACTATGAAAAGAAGATAAAGTTTATCTGTTAAAGGCCCTAAAGAAGAATTTTGAAAGGGTGGAGTATATGAAGATTATCTCGTTCGAGTGATTCAAAGTATGGGAAGAAAGTTATCCTTCACCAAAGATCTTTAAGCTAAAGCGAAGAGTAAGTGATTTTAAGAATAAAAAGGATGATAGTAAATGGTTTTGAATTGAGAATTAAAAAAAGACCTCTGCGTCTAGAGGTCTTTTTTTATGTTATAAGCAAAGTGAAAAACGAGTTTTTTCTTATATTGATACATAAAGAAATATCGTCATTCTTTTAGCGATTAATAGTGTACAACGCTAAAATTCGAGGTAAATTTCCTTTCTTTCGTCAGGTGAATTTCTCCTTTGGTAAGGAAACCTTCTCCTTTCGTTCTCAATGTTTACAATTATGTCATAATTTTAATGATGTCAAGGAGTGTTGTTAGTGAAAAGAGCTACAGAACGAATTTTAGAGAAAATGCCTAATCTTAAATGCTGTCTCTCTTCAGACCAAAATATGATTTTACAAAATGAGACCTTGTCGAAGTTAAATGAAATTGAACAAAGTTTTTTAAAGTTAGCTTGGTTCTTTGAGAATCCAACAGAGCAAAATTTCAATTTGGAGAGCATATATAAAAATTTAAAGAATGAATGGTTAAGCTTCTCTTTAGAACTAATTGTTTATTACTTCATGTATGATACACAATTAATGAAGGCGCTTTATATGGTTAAAGAGGATGATTTTTAAAATCAGAGTATCTTAATATTTTAAATGAAAATGACAACCCTGCAATCCTTCCAATATCCTCATATATGAATAAAGAAGGGTAATTACTGAACACAATCTAACATTCTGCCTCAAGATATGTCCAATATTATCGCAAATATATGAAAAAATTATGCAGGAAATCATGGAATCGTTATAATTCTTGGCGGTAACATTGGCATTCTGCTATAAGTTGGCATGATTTGATACAGACGTAACCTTTTATCAGGTGAGTAATTTGAAGCAGAAATAGAAACATTTCACCTTTGAAATAAGAGTTTAATTTATTGTTTTGAAATTTTCTAGCCTAAATTAAAAATGGTATGTTTCCAAAAAAATGTATAGAAATGCTAAGCAATTGGGCCATGAGAGCATTTATGCTTAAAATTCTGGCTAAGTAAAGTTATTTACAAAAGATGTGCGCGTTTATTGCTGTACCTCTTTTGTTAATCAAGAGATCTACGAAAGATAATAAACTAATTCTACGATGTTCATAGTCTGAATGTATTTCATAAGACAGTCAGAAAGAACCAGGTCATCAGGTCTTTTATTACACCAAAGCCGGCCAGCTAATAGTAATTAAGAAAGGCGCTGATAAGTACTGCTATCACTACAATGCGCACTGCAATGTTATCGTCATAAGGTTATACTGGGCTGCCACTATGATATGGAGACTGGCGTGTGCTACCTTGATTACTCTCTATTACAGCCCAGAACAAGACGTCTTCTAGTCGTTTGATCTGAAATCCTAAGTATGAAAGGGAAGTGTTTCATTGTACTTGGTTTAACTTTATCATTAATCAGTATGTATTGAATGAAACGACGGACAATAGGCTTAGTAATACTATTTATTTTAAGGGAACATTTGTTTGTAATTTGGAAGACTTTGAATTACAGATCCAATGCATATTTTTTTTCAGTATTAACTGAGTAGTTTTTGTCAATGTAAAGCAAAAAGTCATCAAGTATTATTTGAAGCTCCATAACGTAACCCCCGAACCATAACTTTTTCGGAGAGGGGAGGTTATCGTTCGTTCAGTTAAATTATGTTTCCTTGGAAATAAAAAAGAGCCTATAAAGTCTAAGTTCTAAATAGCGTTTATTATAGCGACTTAGTGAGAAGTCCCCTAAAGGATCGTTTTTGATTTTAGTTTACATAATATATATTATCGGTATTAAATATAAAAACATCCCATAAGTCAAGTATTCTTTTGATATTGAGATATTCAAGAAAAAATAAACAGCCATCTTAAATGACTGCTTACTTTATAGTATAGTTATTATTCAGTTTCTGGTTTATATCTTTTAAGTGGCTGCACCGCAGGACCTTCGAGAACTTCTCCAGTATATGAGAATCTGGATCCATGGCATGGACAATCCCATGATTTTTCTCCAGAATTCCAATTTACTTCGCATCCTAAATGCGTACAAGTTGTATCTACCAAATATAATTCGCCATTATCATCTTTATATGCACCGACGCGCTGACCATTCATTTGGGTAATTGCAGCTTCATCTGATTCCAATTCATTTACATGCTGATTATGGAAGTCTAATTTGCCCTTAATTAAATGCTTTGCGACATCAAGATTATAACTCATCGTATTTTTTATCGTATTGCCTTTTATAGACCTTCCAGGATTATACAGGTCTTTGTATGGTGACTCTTTTTTTAGGATTAAATTTGTCATTAATTGGGCAGCGATTGTACCTTGTGTCATACCCCATTTTGCATAACCTGTTGCAACCATGATCTGTTGCTTGCCTTCAGTAATCCGACCAATATATGGGATTTTATCAACAGTCACAGGATCTTGCGCAGACCAACGGTATATTGTTTCTCCTGCGTTAAAAGTATCTTCAGCATATTCCTGCAATGTTTCGAAATGTTGAAGCTCAGGATCGCCTTGGCCAGTTTTGTGGCCATCTCCGCCAATAAGCCATAATTCTCCATGCTCATCATCTTTCATATAACGTATCGATCTCGTCGGTTGTTCCGCGCTAATATACATGCCTCCGGGATACTTGTTAGGATTTGTTACTGCGTTGACATATGATCTCTGTGGCTCCATTCTCGCAAAATATAGTCCTTGTTTATCCCAGAAAGGAAAATGTGAAGCGATAATAATAAAATCACATTTGATTTCTTTTTTATTACGTAAAATTACACACGGGCGATCATCAGGTTTAATATCTTCAGCTGGCGAAGCCTCATATATTCTTGCTCCTGAATTTTGTGCTTGCTCAGCTAATGCATGAATATATTTAACAGGATGGAATTGAGCTTGGTCTGACATTTTCAATGCAGAAATCATTGGAATTTCAAGAGGAATTTCATTGACCATTTCACCATTAATACCTAGCTTTTTATATGCATCGGCTTCTTTTTCTAATTGTTCCAGCTGTTTTTTTTCATTTGTGTATACATAAGCATCATGTTTCTCATAATTACAATCGATGTTATGTTCTTTAACGAGTCGTTCAATCAAGCTCATTGCTTCAACATTTGCTTGATAATACAGCTTAGCTTCATTTTCACTTGTATTGTTAATTAAAGTGTCATAGATCAATCCATGCTGGGCACTAATCTTAGCTGTTGTATGTCCTGTAGTTCCACCGCATATTCGATCGGCTTCTACAAGTACTGTATTGACTCCTGATTTAGCAAGGAGATAGGCTGCTGTTACACCAGTAATCCCTCCACCTACAATTGCAACAGTTGCTTCAATCGATTCATTTAATGGAGGATAATTGGTTCCGGCATTTTTAAGCCATGCGGATTTACTTTCTTCAGGTAAATTACTTTTCGTCATATGGGGCACTCTCCTTATGTTGCTAATACAATTTAACTCCTTTACCATCTTCCCCATATACAAAATAATATAGAATAAAAAAGCAAAAAAGCTGCCATAATGGCAGCTTTTCATCATTTATTTTCGAAATATTGACGATTAATTAAAATATACTCTTCTTCTTCTGCAGGTACTTCATCTTCAAAATAGATCGCTTCCACAGGACAAACAGCTTCACATGCGCCACAATCAATGCAGATATCCGGGTCGATAAAGAACATGCCTTCGCCTTTTTCGATACAGTCTACAGGACACACTTCCACACATTCGCCAGCTAATTCCTCTTTACAGGGCGAAGTAATAACAAATGCCACAGCAATCCCTCCTCATTCAAATCTCGATGCTCTCATTACAACTTATTATACAGCAGTATTCCCATATTTTGAAAGACATTAAAAGAAATTGGCTGCATACAATGATATTATTTCCGACTGAGAGGATGACATGCTTGGAAAAGACGGATCGTGTTTTTCAATTTAATAAAGCTCTAACTTATGAAGAATTAGCCAGGAAAGTAGACCAGCTTATCAACGAGTATCCATTTATTCAGAAAAATACAATTGGTCATTCGGTACTTGGAAAAGAAATTTTTGAACTGCGAATCGGTACAGAAACAGAAATCATCCATTATAACGCTTCTTTTCATGCTAATGAGTGGATTACCACACTTATCGCAATGCGTTTTCTAGAAGAATATGCTTCTGAGTACAACAAAAAAGCACCACAAACGAACTATGCACTCTCCATCATTCCAATGGTCAATCCAGATGGAGTTGACCTCGTATTAGGTGGCTATGAACTCGGAGGGCCATTTAAAGACGAAGTTATTAAAATCAATGAAGGGATAACAAGTTTTTCAAACTGGAAAGCAAATATTCGCGGTGTCGATCTGAATAAACAATTTCCTGCTGGATGGGAGATAGAGGCAGAAAGAAAACCGAAATCTCCACATTTTAGAGATTATCCGGGCTATGCACCCTTGACTGAACCCGAATCGATTGCGATGGTTCAGTTTGCCAAAGAAAATAATATAGCTAGATTGCACGCCCTACACACACAAGGAGAAGAAATTTATTGGGGATTTCAAGATTTCGAGCCAAAAGAAAGCGAAGAAATTGTACAGCAATATGCAGAAAAAAGCGGTTATAAAGCGGTAAGAGATATCGATAACTATGCGGGGTTCAAAGACTGGTACTTACAGGAATTTCGAAAACCTGCTTTTACATTGGAGCTTGGTCACGGTGTGAATCCTCTCCCTCTATCCCAATTAGATGAAATCTATAAAAAGAGTTCAGAAATTTTCAAGTTGAGCATGGAATGTTAAAACGGGCCCTTATAAAGGACCCGTTTTAGTTAATTGACTTCGCTGAAGTACTCTTTATGAAAACCGGCAATTCGATCGCTGTTATCAAGAATAAAATAAAATTCTTCTGTTTCATTTTTAACATCGTATATTTTTCCTGGTGTCAATTTTTTATTGACAACAAATTTTTTCGCATTAACATGTTCGCATTTAATCTGTTTGATTGTTGGTCTGTTTTCCCAATTTTTATGAATCATTTTGTTTGTTCTCCTTTTACTTGAAGAGATAATTATATTCTCCGTAACCTTCGCTCTCCAGTTTGTCTTTTGGAATAAATCTAAGTGCTGCTGAATTGATGCAATAACGCAATCCACCAAGTTCTTTCGGCCCATCATCAAAGACATGACCGAGATGCGAATCTGAGTTGCGGCTTCGCACTTCAACACGGCGCATACCGAAGGATTGATCTTCATGCTCTGTTACATCATAAGGATCAACAGGTTTTGAAAAACTCGGCCACCCACACCCTGCATCAAATTGATCTTGCGAAGAGAACAGAGGTTCTCCTGTTACAATATCTACATAAAGGCCTTCTTTTTCATTATTCCAGTACTCATTTTCAAAAGGACGCTCTGTTCCGTTTTCCTGTGTTACTTTATACTGAATCGGTGTCAGTTTTTCCTTTAACACAGCTTTATCCAGTTTTTCAGGCTTCCAGTTATCTTTAATGAAATCTTCACGTCCAGAGCCTTTTTTGTAAAGCCTGTAGTGGAAAGCATTCTTCTTATAATAATCCTGATGCTTGTCCTCAGCAGGATAAAAAGGTTTTGCCGGCAGAATTTTTGTAGCAATTGGTTTTTTGAATCTGCCACTAGCTTCAAGATTGGCTTTTGATTTTTCGGCAATTTCCTTTTGATTTTCATCATGGTAGAAGATTGCTGTCTTGTATGATTCCCCACGATCATGGAATTGCCCGCCCGGATCTGTAGGATCAATTTGTTGCCAGAACGTCTCTACAAGTCGCTCATACGGCATGATATCGGGATTAAATTCTATTTGGACTGCCTCTACATGACCCGTTTCGTTGGAACATACTTGTTCATATGTCGGGTTCTCAACCGTTCCTCCTGTGTAACCGGAGACTACAGACTTAATTCCAGGTCGCTCATCGAACGGCTGAACCATGCACCAGAAACAACCTCCTGCAAACGTAGCCAATTGTGTGTTTTCCGACAAGTTTAATCCCTCCAATATAAAAAGCTGCTATGCCTATTCTTTATCGTTTTCCCGAAAAAAGCAAGTGGCAAAACTCGAGCATTATATAAACAGTCTCGGCTTGGATGTTCCATCCTTGGGGATATTCTGCTCATCTTCCACTGCCTCATGTATCTCTTCCTCACCTTTATTAGTGGTTTCCGCTTTTTGAGATTCCCCATCACTAGCAGATGAATCCTGTTCTTCTGTTTCAAGTGATTTGAAAGCTTTGATCATCCGATACATTTGCGGAAGGTTTTTTATAAATGGACCGTATTCTTCAATATACGGAGCTGTTCTCTCTACAGCATTTACGAATTGCTGAATTTTATCTAAATGGCCCATAATCCCATCAGAAGAGGGCTTACTAATATTTTGCGTGATTTCAGGCTTTCTTGTAAACCTGTCAGGCCTTCGCATAGATGAATGTTCAGTACGATTACCGAAATCGAACATGAAGCACACTCCTTTCCTTCACTATCTCTAATGTCAGCTTACGCAGAAACATATGAGAGCGTGAGCATGAAGCAAACTATTTCCCGGGCAACCGCAAAATTTTCATGTAACAGACTCGATTATCGTAAAAAAGGCAGAGCTGACAAGGTTTTTTAGCATATCCTATTGTTTTTTGCATTATTTAATCAAACGTTTGTTTAAATATATTTTATAAGATAAGAGGGTATTTAAGCCCCCTTATCTCCTCTCCAAATATTCAGTCCAAAGCTTATCAAATACCGAAGCAGCCCCAGGAAAAGGACTATTCCATTCAATATATTCACTTAGTTCATCATAGTCCGTTGATTGTTTTGGAAAGTCAAAATCATCAACAATCCATTCAGCCAATCGTCCTTCATCGGTGATCTTCAATTCTCCTCGATAGCTTTTTGCATATTGATAAAAGGAACGCATTGGTATTACCTCCGTATTTTATTCAAGCTCGTTCATTTTCTTTAATTTTCTGCGATAAACAGCCATTGAACAATATATACTTGCCTCATAAAGCAGAATTAGCGGAACCGCCACAACGAGTTGTAAGAAGAAATCAGGTGGTGTCAGGGCTGCACCCGCAATTACAAGTACAAAATATGCATATTTACGTATTTTGCGTAAAAAATCAGGAGTGATTACACCAAGACTTGTCAGGAACATAGCAAAAATAGGAATTTCAAAGAAAAGTGCAAATGGCAGTACTAAATGGAACATGAACTTAAAATACTTATCTACTGTAAATAATTCATTAAACATACCATTATTCAAGGAAAGTAGAAAAGGCAATATCAGCTTAGTGAAAATCATGTAACCGAATACAAGTCCTCCTGCGAACAATAAGAAAACAGCAGGAATGTATGGTAGTGAAGCTTTTCTCTCAGCTGGTGTAAGGGCTGGTTTAATAAATAGCCACGCCTGTGCTGCAATAACAGGTAATGTGAAGGCAAGAGCAACAATACCTGCCATCGTGAAATAAACCCATATTATATCTCCAGGGCTTGTAATATTCAGCTGGAAGGATAGATCTTGTACAAAAAATGCGTAGATTTTTTTAACATAAATAAATGCTAATATGAAAAACGTAATAAATATTACTGCGGTCAATATGAGTCTGTTACGCAGTTCGGACAGATGTCCAACTACATTCATTTCTTTTTCATCCGTCATTTGTGGATGGATCATCCCTACCCGCTCCCTCTAAATCTAAAAAGAAGATGCATGGCTGTCCACCTCTGCACCTCCCTTAAAGCAATAATCTATCCTTTGTTCTGTTGCTTTGATGTATCAGAGTCATCTTCCATAATATCCTTCGTTGCATTTTTGAATTCCCTTAAAGAACTTCCAAACGCCTTCCCAATATCGGGGAGTTTAGACGGTCCAAAGACAACAAGAGCTATAATAACAATAAGAACAAGCCCAGGGAAGCCGATGTTGCTAAAAATATTCATATACACCACTCCAAAAGCAATTTTCACGTTGTATAATTGTCCATCATAGAAGTTACATACATTATAAAGGATGCGAACACAATCCGCATCCTAATTTTTCAAAAAGTCAATCAGTTCGTGAAATACTCTTTTGCCTTTTCATATTCATGGGGATGATTCATATTAAAAAAATGCTTAACTAGAACCTTATCAGGAAATGGAAACTCACACTGTTCCTTCGTACGGATCTGTTCAAATAACAATCCGATTTTGAGCTGATTCTCTTCCAGCATCCTTTGAATAACAGGAAATGCCTTATACCCAATAACTGCTGCAAGAGGTTGGCGTTTACCAGCATATACTGGCAGTACAGCATCATATCCTGGTAACTGCTTAACGAGAAACTCGCAAACCTCCTGATTCAGAAAAGGCATATCACATGCTGCAAGTAAATAGGCATCAGCGGGTTTGTGATACATAACTGAATGAAGCCCGGCAAGCGGACCTTTCCCTGGGAAAACATCCTGATAAACAGGTATATTTAAGAAATCATATTGATCGGGCTTATGGGTGATCAACACAAGTTCATTGACCACCTTTTCTAAATTCGTACAAATATGTTTAATTGCCGGGGTACCGCCAATCGAAAGCATTGATTTGTCAGTACCCATTCGTGAAGAAGCGCCACCTGCAAGAACCGCTCCAACAATACGCATTCAATCTCCCCTTAATTTACTTACGTTCGTATTCCATAAAGTAATAATCATAAGGATTTTTTTCATCCTTTATCCCTTTATCTTTCTTAACCAAGTTCCAATCAGACTCTGAGAACTCAGGGAAATAAGTATCTCCTTCAAATTCTTCATCGATGAGTGTAATGTACATTTTATCTGCAAATGGCAAAACTTGCTTGAATATATTACCGCCGCCGATAACAATCAATTCTTCCTCTGGATCTTTAGCATTCCATTTCTTCAATGTGTTCATGTCATGAATGAGCTGAACTTCATCTGGATAGCCGACAATATCTCTCGTAATAACTGTGTTAATGCGATTAGGGAGGGGCTTGCCTATTGAATCATAAGTGCGGCTCCCCATAATAATATGCTTTCCCATTGTTTTCTCTTTGAAAAATTTCAAGTCGCGAGGCAAATGCCACGGCAAGTCATTATTCATTCCGATTACATGGTTTTTGTCCATTGCAACTAGTAAAGATATCATTAGAACTCCTCCTGAATGTATTAACTTGATTAATGGTTATAAGTGAATTTCAACGAATAAGAGGCAATTCGGTCAGTTATACTGCAATAGGTGCCTTGATGGAAGGATGAGGATCATAGCCTCTAATTTCCATATCTTTCAACTCAAAATCAAATAGAGAGCTGATATCAGGATTAAGCACAAGTTGTGGCAATTCTCTAGGAGCTCTTTCAAGCTGAGCTTTAACCTGTTCAACATGATTTGCATATATATGCGCATCACCAAGTGTATGGATGAATTCGCCAGGTTCAAGCCCGCACGTTTGAGCGAGCAGCTGAGTCAACAGTGCATACGAAGCTATATTGAACGGAACACCAAGGAAAATATCGGCCGAGCGCTGGTAAAGCTGACATGAGAGCTTGCCATCAGCTACATAGAATTGAAAAAGTGTGTGGCAAGGCGGTAAAGCCATACTTGGCAAATCCTCTGGATTCCACGCAGACACGATATGTCTTCTTGAATCCGGGTTATTACGGATTGATTGTTCAACCTCTTTAAGCTGATCAATCGTCTCCCCTTTGGAAGTATGCCAATTGCGCCATTGTTTGCCATAGACACTTCCAAGTTCACCGTATATATGAGCAAAATTGCCATCACTCAAAATACGCTTTTTGAACTCTTCCATTTCCTCATCATAAATCTTTGCAAATTCAGAGTCTGTTGCTGCACGCCTTCCGAAATCAGTCATATCTGGACCTTCATACTCATTGCTTTCAACCCAGTTTTTAAACGCCCACTCATTCCAAATATTATTATTGTTTTCAAGCAAGTAGCGGATGTTCGTATCGCCTTTAATAAACCATAGCAATTCACTCGCTACAAGTCGGAAAGGGACTTTCTTTGTAGTCAGCAAAGGGAAGCCTTCTTGAAGATCGAACCGCATTTGTGCTCCAAAAACAGAATAAGTGCCTGTGCCTGTTCGGTCTCCTTTTCTGTACCCGTTTTTCAAGATGTGACTGCATAATTCTAAATAGGCTTTCTCACCTGTTACCATAAAACGTGCTCACTTCTTTCACTATATGTCTAACCTTATTGTAACCAGTAGATTCACTTTTTGCACGTTATGTATGAAATCCATAAAAATCTTAAGTATCTAAAAAGTCCATGAAGCGCAATTTACGCTTCATGGACTTCATGAACAAATGATTTAATTAGAACAAGCCGACAATTTTGCCGTCTTCTTTAACATCCATCTTCAAGGCAGCTGGTTGCTTAGGCAAACCAGGCATTGTCATAACATCCCCTGTAAGGACGACAATGAATCCTGCACCAATGGAAGGTCTAGCCTCTCTTATATTAATTGTAAATCCACTCGGACGGCCAAGCAATGCCGGATTGTCAGAGAGTGAATACTGTGTTTTGGCCATACATACTGGCAATTTGCCCCATCCAAGCTTCTCATAAAGAGCAAGTTGCTTCTTCGCAGGTAGAGAGAAATCTACATCTGCAGCTCCATATACTTTCGTAGCAATCGTACGGATTTTATCTTCAAGAGACATATCTAGATCGTAAAGGCGTTTGAAGTTGCTTTCAGCAGTATCAATTTGTTCAACAACTGCTTTAGCAAGATCAATACCACCCTCGCCGCCTTTAGCGAACACATCAGTAAGTGCTACTTTAATACCGCGTTCTTCACACCAATTTTCAACAAATGAAGTCTCATTTTCTGTATCGGTAGGGAATTTGTTAATCGCCACTACGTACGGGAGACCGAATTCATTGACCGTTTCAATATGCTTCTCAAGGTTTTCCATTCCGGCTTTCAAAGCGTCAACATTTTCTTCTTTCAAGTTGTCTTTTGCTACGCCTCCATGCATTTTAAGCGCACGAACTGTCGCAACAATTACAACAGCAGCAGGCTCAAAATCACCAATTCGCGACTTGATATCAAGGAATTTCTCAGCCCCGAGATCCGCTCCAAAACCTGCTTCAGTAATAACATAGTCTCCAAGCTTCGCTGCTGTCTTAGTAGCAATAAGACTGTTACAGCCATGCGCAATATTCGCAAATGGACCGCCGTGAATGATTGCTGGTGTATTCTCAATCGTTTGTACAAGGTTTGGCTTAATTGCATCCTTAAGAAGTAATGTCAATGCCCCTTCAACTTTCAAATCTCTGACAGTTACAGGTTCATCATCATATGTGTAGCCAAATACGATATTTGAAAGACGTTCTTTGAGATCATCAATGCCTGTGGAAAGACATAGAATCGCCATGATTTCGGATGCTACCGTAATATTAAAACCATCTTGACGTGGAACACCTTTTTTCGGACCACCTAAGCCAATGACGATCTCGCGAAGTGCACGATCATTCATGTCAATAACACGCTTCCAAACGATACGGCGTGGATCAATGTTCAGGTCATTACCTTGTTGGATATGATTATCAATCAAAGCAGCAAGCGCATTATTGGCGCTTGTAATTGCATGAAGGTCACCGGTGAAATGCAAGTTGATATCCTCCATCGGTAACACTTGGGAATAGCCACCGCCTGCAGCGCCGCCTTTAATTCCCATTACTGGACCGAGTGAAGGCTCCCTTAGCGCAATGACAGCATTTTTTCCAATTTTGTGCATTGCCTGGCCAAGACCAACCGTTACAGTTGATTTACCTTCACCAGCAGGAGTTGGGTTGATTGCTGTGACTAGTATGATTTTTCCATCAGGGTCATTCGCTTTCTTCTGGAGAAGCTTGTCTGAGACTTTTGCCTTTGTGTGTCCGTAAGGCTCCCAGTCATCTTTCGTAAGACCCAGTTTTTCTGCAATCACCTCGATGGGTTCTAGTTTGGCTTCCTGTGCGATTTCAATATCGGTTTTCATGCAAAATGCTCCCTTCGCCTGATTTCATGAGAGTGCCTATAATCCAAAGGTCACACTCACAATTTCCTTAAGCGCTTTCATTATAACAAATGAATACGCTATAAGCTAAATATTATGTATGGATAGCGCAAAAAAAGCATAGCACCGAGTCCATCACTCGATCTATGCCCTTTTTATTGTTTTATAAAACCTTTCTTTGTGACTGTTCCGGCATCTGAACGATGAAGAGTGAACAGTGCAACAGTACAAAGAGCGCAAACGTTACATATAACTTAAACATTAGTGGAACAGCAATCAATTCACCTGCCAAAATCCAGTATTCCGGATGTCGGGATAACTTATAAGGCCCGGATTTTAATAGACCAACACGTGCAAGACGCAGACCTTTCAAGTTCCAAAAAGTCCCACGTACTCTCATGCACCAAATTTTTGTGCTAGTCAGTAGCAGTAATACAATTACCCAAAAGAGATCAGGCTGTTCCTCTGCATGGTTAAGTAAAGTGACTTCCAAGAACAACGATAAATAAAACAAAATCTGCAAAACAGTAAAAGTCCGAAATGGAATACTGCTTTCGACTACTCTGCCCTGATTCCTGAGCCAAACTTCATTGGCCCTGCTTATTGAATGTTCCAAAACCCGCATAAATACGAGAATACTAAAAATGATGCTTACACTCCATGACAATTATGACCACTCCAACGGGTTAATCGGTTAACTTCAGTGTGACCATCTTTTATTGAGATTAGACATTAAAATCATCTGTAGCTTAATTTTTTAGAAACGTCAGTGAGGTTGGCAAAGCTACCTCTTAGTCAATCGATGTCATGGAGTACTTTTGCATCTATAAATATTAAGAGCGCAGCGGATCACATTCCGCTGCGCTCAGTCCATTACTCGCTTTCGCCAAAGTATTGGTAATAATTTGTTTCAATAAAGCCGTTAAACAGCTTGCGTTTCTTTGTCGCTTCTTTGCCATAGGCTTCCTCGAACTCTGAAAATGCAGTCAGTATATATACATTCCATGTCGGATGCCCTTTCGTGACATCTCCAAGCTGACGGTAAATCTGCTGGACGCGTTCACTATCAGCAAGCCGCTCTCCATAAGGAGGGTTCCCGATAATATAACCACCCTCACCTTGCAAAGTAAGATCACTTACTTGCATCTGCTTCCAAGTAATGAGATCTCCAAGCCCTGCTTCAATAGCGTTCTCGGAAGCAATATCAACCAACTTATGATCGATATCATAACCGCTGATATGCAATTCTTGATCATAATTCGCCAAGTCTTCTGCTTCGTTAAATGCATCTGTCCAATGTTTGTTGCGAATCCAGTTCCAGTTTTCTGAATCAAATGAGCGATTAAAACCAGGCGCTATGTTTTGACCAATAAGTGCTGCTTCAATTGGTATCGTACCTGAACCACAGAACGGGTCGATAAAAGGTGCTTCCGGCTTCCAATTCGTAAGCATAACAAGTGCTGCAGCCATTGTCTCTTTAAGAGGTGCCTCTCCCTGGCCTATACGGTATCCGCGTTTATGCAAGCCAGCCCCTGATGTATCCATCGTCAAGCTTACCTTATCTTTTAAGATAGACACTTCCACTTTGTGAAGCGCGCCATTTTCAGGCATGCGGTTTGCCATGCCATGCTTTAACTTAAGTTTCTCAACAATCGCTTTCTTAACAATTGCCTGACAATCCGGCACACTATACAATTCGGATTTAACCGATTTTCCTGTTACTGGGAACTTCCCGTCTTCCGGAATGAAACGTTCCCAAGGCAATGCTTTTGTTCCTTCAAATAATTCATCAAATGTTTTTGCTTCAAATTCACCGACTAGGAGTTTTACGCGGTCTGCAACACGAAGCCAGAGGTTACAGCGTGGAATTGCAGAGATTGGTGCTTTGAATGTAACTCTGCCGTTCTCCGTTTCTGGTTCGTATCCAAGTGCTTTCACTTCTCTTGCGACGAGAGATTCAAGGCCCATCGCTGCCGTTGCAACTAAAGTAATCTGTTCTGCCATATATAATTTAGGTCCCTTCCGAATAAGCATTCAATCGTCTACATAGTTTACCACAATCCTGAAGGAAATATAAAGTTTGCAGACAGTTAAAACAATACAAAAAACCTTTCATGCACAGATGCTGCGCACAAAAGGTTCTCTTTAACACCAAAAGACCATTGGATGCTTGATAAGCCATGTTCTGTTCCTTTGTACTGCAGTCGGTGGTCAGCCTCGTACTCCGGTTGCAATCATCTATCTACAGGCATATAGCCTGTCCTTCTATCGGTTCGTTTCCCTACACGAAGGTGCCCCTACCATAATTTGGGTTGCTCGCTCATGGGGTTTACCCGTTCCACCCGGATCGTTTCCGAACCGGCTACGTCTCTGTGGCACTTTCAAGGATTTTTCATATCCGCAAGGGACTTAGAAAAATTACCTGCCGTTAGCCTTATACAAGGCTACCTTGACTTATCGTTTCGTCAAGCATGAACACTACAGACATCGCAGTCTGTGCGAGCATGGACTTTCCTCTGCATGAAGACATGCAGCAATTGCGTAAGCATCCAACTCATTCACTTATTATAACACATTTTACAACTCAGATACAGCAACGTTTTATTGTAATCAGGAATCCAACTCAGGATCGGCGAACTTTTTACCGAAAACGGCTTTTTCCAAATTTGACAGTCTTTTTAGCACATCATAATTTACTTGATGGGGCTGGCTTTGCGCCGGCGACTGCTGTTGGACATTGCTGCGCTGGCGAGGTACCTGATCATTGTTCTTTTTCAAACGTTCGTTTTCCATTTGTAACTTCTCGATTTCTTGCTGAAGGAATTCATAATCCTGAATGATGATGTCGAGAAACTCGTCCACTTCTTCCTGGTTGTAGCCTCGCATTGTGGTTTTGAAATCCTTCTCAAGAATATCTTTAGCACTCAGCTGTACGCGGTTCAGACTCATTTCATGCTCACCTCACAATTTCCCCAAGCTCATTACTATTTTTCCAAACAAATTGTCCAATGTCAATTTAATTTTAAACCAAATTGAACTAAACATGCCTAATGGAAAAATATCCCGAAAACTTATTAACGGTCTTCAGGGAGCTGTTTTAACCCGAAAGACAACGGCAGCAGTTCGCTAACAGAAAACGTAACTGTTTCCCCTTTTAGATTAGCCATTGTAACCGGTGTAGATGCCTGGAAAAACTCTGACATCACTTGCCGGCACGAGCCGCAAGGTGAAACAGGTTTCTCCGTATCCGCAACAACTGCCAAAGCCGTGAAATTCTTTTCCCCATTTGCTATTGCAGAAAAAATTGCCGTTCTCTCAGCACAGCAAGTTACCGGATAAGCAGCATTTTCTATATTACAACCCGTGTAAATTTTCCCGGAATCGGTCAAAACGACAGC
Organism: Aciduricibacillus chroicocephali; assembly: GCF_030762805.1. Classification (NCBI taxonomy): domain Bacteria; kingdom Bacillati; phylum Bacillota; class Bacilli; order Caryophanales; family Bacillaceae; genus Aciduricibacillus; species Aciduricibacillus chroicocephali. The sequence goes on from NZ_CP129113.1 coordinate 1,346,128, forward strand.
CCCGACACTGAAATTGGAATATGGAGCATAAGCCAATTCCCTTGCCTCTATCGCTTTTTGTATAAGTTCTTCTTTATTCATTCTATTGCACCTGCCTTACACAACCGATCAAGATAATCTTCCAGAATACCGAGAACATAATTAACTGATATATTCAGTTCCATATATCTTTTTTCTCTAACATCCGAATAATGACTATGCATAATGATAAGTTCAATATTTTCTCTTGTAGAAACAATCTGATGCGGATGGACAGGTGCATTTGTATTTGCCTTTAAAAATAATAGAGCTTCTTCTTCCCATTCGTTAAGCAACATATGAATTGGATTGGCATCCGCCTTAACCCTTTCAAAGAAAGCTTTATCTTTAAAATCAGCCGGAGGTTTCTCTTCTAAAAAAACATTTTTCAATCTTTGTATATGTTCAAGCAGTGAAGTCGTATCCTGCAGAAGCTTCATGAACTCGCGACCTTTCTATCTGAATTCACTCATATTCTAGCGGATTGTCTTCTTCTATACAACCATTCGCTTTGCGGAATACATCAGACAGCATTTGAATGGAAATCACACTTCGATCAATCTCTCCATGAAAGTTTCTGAACTCCCGTGAAATAAGCAGACCCATTTCATCTTCAATCTTGGAAGTTATGGAAACAAGTTCATCTTCCATTACCGCAAGCATTCCATCCAAACGAGCAAAACTCCCAACTGTCCTGATTGATTCCATATACATTTACACATACCCCGTTTCTAGTTTTCTATATTCGTGTGTATGCTGGTTTCTACCCTCCCTATGAAACCTCCTGCACGTTCGACAAAACTAGAAAAGAAGATGCACAATCCCCTAGAATTTTTTAATTAGCTTCGAATAGATATTTAAGTAGACGCTGCCGAGAATATTTGGCAGAACATGCGCAGTGGGTTGTTTTGTTATATAATAAGTTCAGCTTCCGGGCACAAGTTGGATTTCTCATGATTGGAGGGGGCTGAAAATTGAATTACCCGAACGGGAAGAGACCAGTTGTTGATAAAGCTGTTTCCCCTGCCGGTAGTACGAGCCAGGGCTATGGCAACAGAGGCATGACGCTTGAAGAGGACATCAATGCGACCAATGCATTCTACCGCTCAACCGGACGTGGCCTCATTCATAAAAAGCCGACACCCGTGCAAATAGTTAACGTACATTACCCGAAGCGCACTGCGGCAGTGATTACGGAAGCATATTTCAAACAACCGTCCACCACTGACTACAATGGCGTCTATAAAGGACGGCATATCGATTTTGAAGCAAAGGAAACGAAGAATAAGACATCCTTCCCACTTTCGAATATCCATGAGCATCAAATTGCCCATATGGAAGCTGTCATTAAACAGGAAGGAATCTGTTTTATGATTATCCGTTTTGCCTCTCTCGGAAAAACTTTTTATTTTTCGGCAGAGTCATTACTGGAAAGCTGGGCAAAACATCTTCAAGGAGGCAGAAAATCTATTTCTTACAATTATATAGAAGAAGCCGGTCATCTGATCCCTTTCGGATACCAGGCAAGAATTGATTATCTGTCGATCGTGGACAAGCTTTATTTCTAGAACGGAGGAAATGCAAAAATGGCGGATAACGGCCAATCCCGAATGGGACGAAGAAATCAAAAAAAAGTAGCAAAAGCACGCAAAAGACCGCTCGTTAGAAAAATAGGACTAATTGTGGGAATTGTGTTTCTCACCTGTTTCCTGATTGGCGGCGGGATGCTGCTTTATTTCATAGCAACATCGCCTGATATCGACGAAGCTAAACTTTCAGATCCATTCCCTTCTCAAGTACTGGATATGAATAAGAAAGTAGTAGCTACCGTAGGGAACGAAAAACGTCAAAAAGTAACCTATGATGATTTGCCTCAAGAACTGATTGACGCAGTTACTGCAACAGAGGATTCAAGATTCTTCCAGCACCATGGAATTGACTTACGTCGTATTGCCGGAGCTATAAAAGCTAACTTTACTAATGGATTCGGTTCTGAAGGTGCAAGTACAATTACACAGCAGGTTGTTGAACGAGCTTTCTTGAGCCCTGACAAAAAGATCAGCTTAAAGGTTCAGGAACAATGGCTCGCTCTAAAACTCGAACGCGAATATTCCAAAGAAGAAATTCTTCAAATGTACCTGAACAAAATTTATTACGGCAGCGGTGCCTATGGTGTTGCCGCAGCAGCAGAGACATACTTCGGGAAGAAAGACTTGAAGGATCTAACCTTGCCGGAAGCAGCAATTCTTGCAGGGATGCCACAGCGTCCATCCGCATACAACCCTTTTGAACATCCAGAACTAACAAAGGAACGTATGCAAACAGTGCTTAAATTGATGGTACGTCATGGCAAGATTACTCAAAAGCAGGCAGATGAGGCTCTTAAAACGGATATCCCTTCCCTGCTTACAGATAAAAAGCAGGAAACAAAGACGCCTTATCAAGCATTTCTTCAAGAAGTCCGCAAAGAGATCGATGAAAAACTCGACGGGACGAATATGTATACAGACGGTTTGAAAATCTACACAACACTAGATACAAAAGCTCAGGATCATGTTCAATCACTTCTTACTGATAGTGAAAGCAACCCAATTCCATATCCTGATAAAGAAATGCAAGTCGGTATGACTGTCGTTGATACAAAGACCGGTGAAATCCGTGCAATTGGCGGAAACCGCAACAATGAAAATGTAGACGGCTGGAATAATGCTATTATGGGCGGTCAACAGCCTGGCTCCACAGCGAAACCAATCGTCGCTTATGGCCCGGCCATTGAGTACAATAAATGGTCAACCTACCATCAGATTAATGATGACAAGCCATACAAGGTCGGCAATAGCGAAATTCGCAACTGGAACCGGTCCTATGGTGGCATGATGAGCATCCGCCATGCTCTAGCACAGTCTCTGAACGTACCTGCAGTTAAAACGTTGGAAGAGACCGGTTATGACAAAGCCCAGAAATTCTCTGAGGGCCTTGGTATTAATTTCAAGGATGATAAAATTTCTATTCGCGATGCAATTGGCGGTACCGGTACAGGAGTTACCCCACTCCAGCTTGCTGGAGCTTATAGCGCATTCGGTAATGAAGGTGTCTATAACAAACCACATGCTGTATTGAAAGTGGAATATCCTGATGGCAAAACAGTTGACTTGAAGCCGAAACCTGAAGCAGCTATGTCTGACTACACTGCCTATATGGTCACGGACATGATGAAAACCGTTGTTCAAGAAGGTACTGGTAAAAATGCGCAAGTGTCTGGTGTTCCGATTGCCGGAAAAACTGGTACAACAAGCTTGCCAGACCGTGAAGGCAGTCCCGATGCCTGGTTTGCTGGTTATTCAACAAACTATACAATTTCAGTTTGGGCTGGCGGTTACACTGATGATAATGGGAAGAAAGATGTTATTCCAGGATCAAATAATACGCAAATTCCGCTCTACCTATTCAAAAATACTATGGAAAAACTGTCTGAAGGCAAGCAAAGTCCCGACTTTAGCAAGCCGGATTCAGTTGTAGAATTACCAGTTGTTAGAGGTTCCAATCCAGCAGTCATTGCTTCAGGCTCCTCTGGCAATACGACAAATGAATTATTTGTCAAAGGAAATACGCCTTCACAGCAAGTGCAGAAGCCAAAAGAAGATGGATTCCCACCTGTTAGCAATTTGACAGCCAATTACGATGAAAGTAACAATCGTATTGAAGTAGATTGGGATCATGATTCCGATGAAGATGCAAGCTTCGTTGTTAGTGCAAGTGTGAATGGCGGCGGAATGCAGAATATCGGAACAACTGGAGACGATAGCTTTAATATTGAAAGTGTGCAGCAAGGCGCCAAATATGAAATCCAAGTCGTTGCTGTAAGTACATCTTCATCAGAGAAAAGTGAAGCTCGCTCAGTGAGTGTAAGCACGGGAAGTGAAGACACAGAAGATGAAAAACTTTCTTCCGTTAGCAACCTGCAGGCAAGCTACTCAGAGAGCAGCGGAGCTATAGATGTCTCTTGGGATTATGACGGGTCTGCTACCTTTGAAGTGAGTGTTGATGGTCAAACACAGACCGCGAATTCCAACGGCATTACGATCAATGGTGCACAACCTGGCAAAACTTACACGATAACCGTCACTCCTTTCGCAAATGGAGAACGTGGCGATCCAGCTAGTACACAAGTTTCCGTACCTGATTCGCAGCAAGCCAATGATCCAAATGAAGAACAAAATAATGGACAGGACGAAAACCAGAATAACAATCAGGATAATCAGTCTGATTCGAATGATACCGGTAATTCCGGTAATAACAACAATGGTCAAAATGATAATGAACAAAACGATAATCAAAATCAAAATGACCAACAGAATCAAGAACAGAATCAGAATGATACTCCAGCTGATGAAAATCAGAATGACTAAAAAAGAGCTCATGCCAAATGGCATGGGCTCTCTTTTATACTTGTCTTTCCTTCTCTTCTTTGCGCATCCTCTTCTGTCCTTCCCTGCATATGACGAGTAAAGGACATTCTGGGCACTCTGGATTTCGAGCTTTGCAATGGTAACGTCCGAAGAAAATCATCCGATGATGTGTGTCGCTCCATTCTTCTTCTGGAACTTTCTTCATAAGTGTCTTTTCTACTTCGAGAACAGAATCCTTCCAGCGACAAATTCCAAGACGTTTTGAAACGCGTTCAACATGAGTATCGACTGCGATTGCAGGAACTCCAAAAGCTACAGAGGCTACTACATTGGCCGTCTTTCGTCCAACTCCAGCCAGTTTCTCCAGCTCTTCAATTGTATTCGGCACTTCCCCATCATACTGTTCCAAAAGAACTTGGCATAACTTACGGATATTTTTCGCTTTGGAACGGTACAGACCGATTGATCGGATATCCTGCTCCAACTCTTCCAACGTTACTTCCAGATAATCTTCCGGCTTTTTATATTTAGCAAAAAGTGATTTTGTGACCTTATTCACCAATACATCTGTACATTGGGCAGATAGAAGAACAGCAATAACCAGTTCAAACGGATTTTCATGGACGAGCTCACATTCAGCATCTGGAAACATTCTCTCCATCGTATCGAGACAGAAACGAATCTGTTTTTTGTTCAGCATATTTGATCAATCCTCCTCTTCAAGCCAGTTATAATAAAAGGATGTATCACGCTTAGGTTTGCTCACTGTCGGACTGTTTTGACGGCTTCTGAAAGATTTGCTAGCTTGGCGCGCCTGGTCGACAGTATGAACCCCTTTTTGTTTCCACTCTCGCAGTATTCTATCAATATATTTAAAACTGAGCTTGGACATCAGTACAGACTCTCTAAGACCAGCCTTAATTAAAGCTGGGTCAATCTTATCCTCATCCAACCAGGAATTCATCATGTCAATTTCAAAAGGTGACAATGGTCTGCCGAATTCCTGTTCGAATAGCAAAAAAATAGCCCCATCAACTGACTCTTCTTCTTCTACTTTTTTTGGATTGGAAATGAGTTTTTCCCAAAGTGGTTCCAAGCTATAGACTTCGGTTATCTGACCAGATTCATTTTGTTGCTGTGACATGGCAAGAAGACCTTTTTGGATAAGCTTGCGCAAAGCCATTCCACACTCAGTGCCGCTAATTGTAAGCTTCGTGCTTAACTCATCCGGAGTCGGGAAAAGATTTTCATGACGTAATGATTTCTGGATTTGCAATATAATCGCTAGATCAACTTCATCCATTCCAAGTGAGGTATAACATTCCAACAGCTTTTCAGGTACATTAATTTGGTTTAGAAGAAGTGATTCCATTTTTGGTTTTTCCCGCACATCTATTCTCCTTTCCCTTGATTCGTAAAAGAACATTTTAAAATCCCCTGCAAAAAATCGCAAGGGATTCGAATTTATTATTGGTGGTTGGTAACAAAACGATGAATTCTCTTAGCTGCTTCTTCAAGCAAATCAAGTGAAGTCGCGTAAGAAAGTCTAACATTGTCCGGTGCTCCAAAGCTGGACCCAGGTACTAGAGCAACTTTTTCTTCTTCGAGAAGGGCTTCTACCCATTCATCAACATTTTTAAATCCATTCATCTTCGCTGCCTCGGCAACATTCGGGAAAATATAGAAAGCGCCCTGTGGCTTAACACAGCTAATTCCTGGAATAGCAGTAATCCAATCATATAGCTTGTTCAGACGATCTTTGAATACTTCTTGCATTTCAGCAATTGGCTGATTTTCTTCCGCATAGGCGGCAAGAGCAGCATATTGTGAAATCGAAGTCGGATTAGAAGTTGAATGAGAAGCAAGATTTGTCATTGCCTTTATAATATAAGCAGGACCCGCTGCATAGCCAATACGCCAGCCTGTCATGGAATAAGACTTGGATACACCATTGAATACGACTGTGTTTTCCTTCAATTCAGGAGAAAGTTGAGCTATGGAAATATGCGGTTCATCAGAATAAATCAGTTTTTCATAAATTTCATCGGAAATGATCAGAAGGTCATGTTTCAGACAAACCTCGCCAATCGCTTGAAGCTCATCTTTTGAATAAACAACTCCTGTAGGATTGCTCGGTGAATTAATGATTACAGCCTTTGTTCGGTCTGTTATGACCTTCTCAAGCTGATCTGTTGTAACTTTAAAATCATTCTCTTCCAGTGCATCGACAATGACTGGCACGCCACCAGCAAGTTTAATCTGTTCAGGATAGCTTACCCAATATGGTGATGGAAGTATAACTTCATCACCATCATTCAGCAATACTTGAAACAGATTGTACAGTGCATGCTTCGCTCCAGATGTTACAATGATTTCTTCAGGTTTGTAATCAAGATTGTTGTCGTTCTTGAACTTTCTTGCAATTTCTTCTCTCAGTTCAATAATACCGCCAGCCGGTGTATATTTTGTATACCCTTCGTTCATCGCTTTAATTGCTGCTTCAATAATATATTGTGGTGTATTGAAATCAGGTTCACCTGCACCGAGACCAATGACATCGTGTCCCTGTTTTTTCAATTCTTTCGCCTTTGCAGTAATTGCAAGTGTTTTTGAAGGTGTCAAAGTTTGGACCCGGTTTGCTAGATTCATAATATTAAACCAACTTTCTGAATGTTCTAGGTAAAAAAATAACTTCGGCATCAACGGATTGTATTGGAAAGCCGAAATTGTTCTGTAGCAGTGCCGTCCTTCATGGAGAAGTAGGCAAACCCATAGTGGCCGGAGCCATCTTTATATGTAATCTCCCATAAGGGTTCATTGGCGATCATTGCTGCTGAGGTTTTTACAAAAGTACAAGAAGAACAGCTCTCACGCCAAATCTCCTTAACCTTTCCTTCAGCATAAATGTCTTTATCATCAATTATAGCAGGCTTTTCTTTTTTCGCCATCGGTATAAAGACAAACTTGCCTTTACCCTTTTTATCCTTGCCCTGGACGATATAATAAGACTTCTTGCTATCGAATCGGTCCACTTGGATGACTTCAGACAATCCAGCCTTTCTGATTGCAGTCTTTTCCGCTGCAGCAAAACCTTTTGTTTTGTCATTCAACACCTGATTGTATATGAGTGCTGCCGCAATACACGTAGCAACCAGGAGAACAGCAATTGCAAAAACAATCAGTTTGCCCCAAGTGAGACTATTTCTTCTCATGTGGTACCTGCTCCTGCTCATTTTCTCAACTGCCTCATTTAAAATTTCATAACCGTCTAAGTATAAAAGTGACGGGTCTATCAAAAATGGCCGTAAAGACGGCCGCAGCTTAATGACAATGTCGACTATAAACATCATCATGTATTATATTTTAATGGATTGCCAAAAAAAAATAAAGAAGAAATGATGCTGCGGCAAAATCAGAACCAGCCTCTTGCTTTTTCTATAAGTTCACCAGTCGATCCCGTTACAATTGGTACTTTAGGAACAGAATTCAAAAAATACTTTCCGTAAGAGGATTTTATAATGCGTGTATCACAAATTAATACGAAGCCCCGATCATGGTTGGATCTGATCAATCGGCCAAATCCTTGTCTGAAACGCAGTACTGCATGGGGAAGCGATAGTTCATAAAAAGGATTTCTCCCCTCTGATTCCAATCTCCTAGCTCTTGCTTCATATAAAGGATGATTCGGCGGCTGAAAAGGAAGACGGGCTATGACAAGAGCAGACAGGTCGGCTCCTGGAATATCGATTCCTTCCCAGAAAGAGCTGGTACCTAGCAATATGGCCTTTTCATATGATTGGAAATTCTTTGTGAGCCTCACCCTGCTCCCACTCGTAATCCCTTGGGCGATAAGTGTATAATCCTCATCCTCTAGTATATCACGAAGCAATGCGTGACATTTTTTCAGCATTTCAAAGGATGTAAACAAAATAAGCATTCTGCCCTCTGTAATTTCAGCGAGTGAAAGAACTGCTTCGCACAAAGAATAGATAAATTCTTCTTCTTCATTCCGGACATCAGGGAAATCTTCAGGGATCAGCATTTGAATCTGCTCTTTGAAGCTGAATGGCGATGGGATTACTTTGGAGAAGAAAGAGCCTTCCTGCAAACCAAGCCGCTTTTGTATGAAGTTGAAAGAACCATTCATCGTCAGTGTCGCACTTGTAAGGACAACACATTCTTTACGACTGAAGAACATTTCTTCAAGCGGTTCAGCCACAGTTGCTGGTTCACTATATAGGTAAACTGCATTCTTTGCCCCTTTTGCTTCTATCTCCGCCCATTTTACATTTAGTCCATCTTGTTTGAAGAACAACAGCTTCAAAGCTGAAATAAATTCTGAAAGCTGACTGTAAAGCTGCATAAACTCCGGGTTGCTGTCGGCATCTGATATGCTTTTAAGAGCGGTCTCAAGCATCTTATTCAGTTCTTTCAAGCGGAAAATAAGTCGGTCTGCCATCTCTTTAATACCAAGCCATTTCCGGTCCTGTTGTCCCTTTCCAGGGAAAGCACTTTGCATTCTTCCGATATCTGTATAACCACGGCCTCTTGACGAAACATAGGAAAAGATATGCCTAAATAACGCATCAAGGTCATGTTGCGCATCTTGATATACACGGTTCCATGTTGCTGGACTAATAGATAGCGCGATTTCCGGAGAGGACATTCTCATATCTGTCCAGAAAGAATCATCCCATTCCCCAAGATTGTTTAAAGCGTACTGAATTTGAACGTAATCAAGCTTTAACCCGAATCTGCGTGCAGCCGCACTCTCAAATTGGTGTGCTTCATCGATAATACATCTGGAGTACGAAGGCAGAAGCGCATTATCAGAGAAGAGATCTGTGCAGAGCAGTGCATGATTCGTCAATATGAGATGGGCTTCTTCTGCTTTTTTTCGCGCGTAATTATAATGACTGAAATAGTTGTCTCTATAAGTAACCTGTTCTGCCTCTGCGCATATTTTCTTGTAAAAATGATAACCATTCGAAGGAAGCTGAATTTCGTCAATATCGCCTGTCTCCGTCTCTGTCAACCAAACGAGTAGGATTGCTTTAGAAAGGGCAATATCATAGTTGCCCACTCCCCGTTCCAGTTCTTGTGACAAACGCTGCAGGCTGACATAATGATATTTCCCTTTCAAAATGGCTGCTCTTACTTCAAAAAACAGCAGCTTCCGGAGCATTGGAATATCTTTTTCCATGAGCTGATTTTGCAGCTGGGTCGTATGCGTGCTAATAACAATTTGCTCATTACGCTTCATTGCTTCGTATGCAGCGGGGATTAGATAACCGAATGTTTTTCCTATTCCTGTGCCCGCCTCAATAATAGCATGTTCCTTTGACTCAAAAGCATCATAGATCAGTTCAGCCATTTCCTTCTGTCCCGGACGATCCTCATAAATGCCGAATACTTCATGTAATTTTGCTGTATCGCTGAAAAGATCATCAATAAAGCCCCCGAAAGCGCCTGTTGACTGTTCAGCTGTATTTATTGGTTGGACAGGCTTCTTATAAGCTATGCCATTATATACTGCAATCGAAGAATCATGTTCCGGCTCAGCCGAAGCCTCCTGTTTTCGCTTTTCTAGCAGATAGCTCAGGTTAGATTTTAGTCTCTTTTCAATTTTTTGAAGGCCGGAAGCCGTCTCCCCAGGGAGTGCCATCAGCTTTTCGCGAAGCTTCAAAAACAAGAGTGCAGTTACATAGGCGTCACTAAGAGCTCTGTGCGGTGCATCATGATGAATATCCAAATATGCAGCTATATTGGATAATTTATAACTGTCCGCCTGAGGATAAAGGATTCGGGACATTTCAACCGTATCAATTACAGGACAGGTTAATTTTCCATAACCGCAAGCTGCTAGCTCATCGTTTAAAAAACCAAGATCGAATGGGACATTATGGGCGATGAGAACGGCTTTATCAAACTTCCCTTTTATTTCTTTTGCAACCTCTTCAAAGGGAGGTGCGTTTGCTACATCCTCATCTTTTATGCCTGTTAATGACGAAATAAAATTCGGAATTGGCTTTCCCGGGTTCAGGAAGGTAGAATACTGGTCAGTGATCTGACCATCAACAATTGTTACAATCCCGGCTTCAATAATTTTATCCGTCTTGCCGGAATGTCCGGTTGTTTCTAAATCAACAACGACATATTTCTCCACATTGCATCACCTCCGACCGTTCAACTTATATGTATAACGACAAAAGCTCTTATCAAAGACAGATAAGAGCTTTCATGCAAAGAATGTTTATCTGCAAGTGAGTGGCGGTTCCTGATCAATGAGATCGATGACCTTATTGTTTTCATCCATTATTGCCACTTTCGGACGATGATTCGCCAATTCACTTTCCTCTATCATAGCATAAGTGACGATAATGACAGTATCGCCTTTTTGTACCAGTCTGGCAGCCGCTCCGTTTAAACAAATAATACCAGAGCCTGCTTCTCCTGGTATAACATATGTCTCTAATCTTGCACCATTGTTATTATTTACAACTTGAACTTTTTCATGGGGCAGGATATCAACTTGTTCTAATATTGCAGAATCTATTGTTATGCTTCCGACATAGTTCAAGTCTGCTTCCGTTACACGTGCCCGGTGAATCTTCGCCTTCATCATCGTACGATACATGCGAAATCTCCCTTTCATGTTGTTACTTAAACATCAAAAATGACATTATCAATTAATCGCGCACCGGAAAATTTCACAGCAGTAGCTAGAATCATTTTACCACGAGGTTCTTCTTTGGCAATAAGATCCGGATAGCTTAAGCACTCGACATAATCAATCGTACCCGAAGTATTCTTTGTAATCAATTGCTTTACCTGCTCTGTAACTTCTTTTGTATTAATAGAAGGATCTTTGCTAAGCTGTTCTCCAGCTATCAAAGCTCTATATATGGCAGGTGCCTCTTCTCTTTCTTTCTCTGTCAGGAAAACATTACGGCTGCTCTTTGCCAGTCCATCTGCTTCTCTAACAGTTGGAACACCAATCAGCTCAAGCGGGAAATTCAAATCTTCACAGAACGACTGGACTACAGCGAATTGCTGAGCATCCTTTAATCCCATATATACATGATCCGGTCTCACTATATTGAATAGTTTAGCAAGAACTGTCACTACGCCGTCAAAATGACCTGGTCTTGAAGCACCGCAAAGAATATCCGTCCGCTTATTCATCGAGAGAGAAACCCGCATTTCATGTGGATACATCGATTGAACTGAAGGGATGAACAAATAATCAATGCCAGCTTTTTCAGCCAGTGCCGCATCTCTTTCTTCATCTCGAGGATATTTTTCAAAATCTTCTCCAGGTCCGAACTGGAGCGGATTTACAAAAATGCTCGCTACTGCTATATCGTTTTCAGCAGATGCACGGTCCATTAACGATAGATGCCCCTCATGGAAGTAACCCATTGTAGGAACATAACCGATTGTATTAAGCTTATGCTCGTCTAAAATTTTGCGCAAAGCCTCAGGTGTTCTTAGAATATCCATAATTACCCCCTTCTTTTTCGTTTCACTATTTCAAAAAAACATGTTCATCATCTGGGAACATGCCGGATTTCACTTGCTCTACATAAGTTCCAATAGCTTCTGAAGCAATATTGTTCAAGTCAGCATACCCTTTAGCAAACTTTGCCAGCCGGTCTACTCCATATTTAAGTAAATCATGGTATACAAGAACTTGACCGTCACAGCCTCTACCTGAGCCAATACCAATTGTCGGGATGCTGACTTTCCCGGTAATCTCATTTGCAAGCGGTTCTGGGATGCATTCCAGCAAAAGACCAACGGCACCGGACTTTTCAGCCTCCAATGCCTCACGCAAAATACGGGCAGCTGCTTCCTCACTTCGCCCCTGCACTTTATAGCCTCCGTAAACATTCACTGATTGAGGCATGAGACCCAAATGAATGATGACAGGAATACCGCCGTTTGTAAGCCGCTCAGTCAATTCTAGAATATTCTCCGTACCGCCTTCTATTTTTAGTGCATTGGCTCCAGACTCCCTGAAAAGGCGAGCAGCATTGTTCACGGCCGACTCAAGAGATGCATGACAGGACATGAAAGGCATATCAACGACAATATAAGTATCCTTTGCACCACGCTTCACAGCTTTTGCATGATGAAGCATATCATCCAAGGTCACTTGTACTGTCGATTCATAACCAAGAACGACCATGCCCAATGAATCACCTACAAGAATCATATCAACATCTGCAGCTTCAGCCATTTTGGCGGATGGATAATCATAGGCGGTTACCATTGCAATCGGCTTTCCTTCCTTTTTCATCGTCTGAAAATCATTTATCCTCAGCATTCTCATTACCATCCTCAAACCACTTTATTTCTGCGGAATACAGCTTAGTCTCATGCCCTTCCCGATCTGTCGCGAGCAAAGCTCCATCCTCAGCAATACCAAGAAATTCAGAACGCCACTCATCCTGCATCGTTTTGATGTCAATCATTTCACCAATCTTGAAACCATAGCTTTCCCATTTTTCTTTTACCTCTGGGAAGCCGTTTTCGATATACGATTCATAAGCATGTTCAAAAGTTTGAAGAATCTGCTGAATCAGCTCTTTTATATCCCATTCCTTGCCGCTTTCAGCACGGATTGATGTAGCCTTGTAACTGATGTTTTCAGGCAATTCTACTTCTGCCTGGTTTACATTAATCCCCATGCCAATAACTACATATTGGATTTGATCCTGCTCAGCTTGCATTTCGGTTAAAATGCCTGCTGTCTTCTTGCCATTAATCAGAATATCATTCGGCCATTTGATTTGTGGACGTACACCAATATGTTCATTCACAACATCAGCAAGAACAGTTGCTGCCAATAAAGTAAGCTGGGCTGCAAGATATGGCAACAGTTGAGGGCGAAGAATCATACTGAGCCAAATCCCTTTCCCGGGAGCTGAATGCCATTCCCGGTTCATGCGTCCTTTCCCTTTCGTCTGCTCATCGGCTATGATAACTGTTCCATGTGCCGCTCCATCACGGGCAGTCTGATGGGCAAGGAACTGAGTCGAATCAATGGATTCTCTATGAATGATTGTCTTGCCAAGCCACTTAGTTTTAAGGCCCCACTGTAAAGTGTTCTCACTCAATTTATCCGGAAAACTAATGATTCGGTATCCTTTACGAGACTTGCCTTCAATTTCATAACCGTCTTTCTCTAGTTCTTTCATATGCTTCCATATTGCACTTCGAGAAATGTTCAGCTGCTCTGAAAGTTTCTGGCCCGATATGTACTGGTCCTTATTCTCTTCTAGAAGCGCAATTAATCGGTTGCGGTTGGATTCCATTTTATCCATTCCTTTAAATCTATTTTCGAATTATTTACTTTACCCTCAATCACAGCACGTTCCATTTTGAGTATTAGCTCATGAATCCAGCGGCCTTTCTCTCTCTTTGGATATATAGAAACGATATCTTCACCTTTGAGAACGAGCTCGTTTTTTGATCGGATTGGCAAAAGAGCTCGCTTAGAAGCAAAATCACTTGCAGCAATAGGTTCTTCTTGTTCGAGGTTCCTAATCAAAGCTCTGAAAGACTCATCAAGAGCTTCATCAAGTCTGTATACGAGCCAGCGATCAACGCCATTCTGTTCATATTGCTTCCAAGCCTCAACAAGTGCTAACGCTTCCCGCCTAACCTTGTTGGAAGACTTCCATGCTGTTGTCCAGTCGTTGATTGGAATTTCAGGCTGCAATATATGACAGTATGCAATCAGACAGGAAAAGGCAGGGAAAGCATGAAGCGGCCTATTAAAACGTGAAAGAAGGGTACTATTATTTTTGAAAATCGGTAGCTGCTCTTCTATTCCAAGGGATAGAAGGTAATCAAAACTGAAATCAACATGTTCACCTGCCGCCCATTTCTCCATTTCAGCAGCCATCCGTTCCACGGCAAGGTAAACAATGTCTTCTTTCAGAATTTCCATTGCTTTAAGCGTATCAGGTTCTATTGCAAAGCCAAGCTGGCTTGAAAATCTGAGTGCACGCAAAATACGCAGTGCATCTTCCCTGAAGCGCTCCTCGCCCGCTCCAACTGTGCGAATGAGACGTTTTTCAAGGTCTTTGCGACCGCTGAACAAGTCGATCAGTTTGCCGTTTTTGTCCATTGCCAAAGCATTGATTGTAAAATCCCGACGTTTCAAATCTTCATCGATTTGTCGAACAAACTGAACAGAATCAGGATGGCGCTTATCCGAATAACCACTTTCTGTTCTGAATGTAGTCACCTCATAAGACTCTCCATCATGACGCACAATCACCGTACCATGCTCAATCCCTACCGGAATGACCTTCTCAAAAATATTGCATACCTCTTCCGGTGTCGCTGAAGTTGCAATATCAATATCGTGAAGAGGCCGCCCAAGCTGGTAATCTCGGACACATCCACCGACAAAAAAGGCTTCGAATCCATGTTCTTCGAGTTTTTCCAAAATCGGCAAAGCAGGCAAAAAAAGCCCATTTAGCATTATGCCCACTCCTTTTTTAACACCCATCGTACAGTGACTCATATTGCTTCACAATCTCTGATGAATGGAAGCGGGTAATTACGTCTTCATATCCAGATTCTTGCAATTTGCTGTGAAGCTCTGGATCATCCAGCATCTTGATTGCATAATCAGCCGCCTTTTCCGTGTCCCCAACTTCAACAATATATCCTGTTTCTCCATGTCGAATTACCTCAGGGATGCCACCGACATTTGTGCCGATACATGGCACTTTGCAAGCCATTGCTTCAAGCAGGACAAGACCAAAGCTCTCTTTTTCCGACATGAGCAAATGCAAGTCTGCCATAGATAGGAGCTCACTGACATTTTTCTGTTTGCCGAGGAAAAGAGTTTTATCCTGTAGGTTAAGGTCTTCTACAAGTCGCAGTGCATCCGAATATTCGGGACCATCCCCCACCATTAAAAGCTTAGCCGGCAGCCGTTCTGCAACTTTTGCAAAAGTATGGATAATGTCCGGAATGCGCTTGACCTGACGGAAATTAGAAACATGAATGACGACCTTTTCATGAGGTTCAATTCCATATTTCTCTTTCATATCAGGTAATTCTTTTGGATGGTATTCTTTTTCGTTCACAAAATTGTACACTGTCTTAATTTCTTTGTCAGTACCAAGCATATCGCTTGTTTGACTTGCAAGACTATCGGAAACGGCAGTTACGACGTCTGACTGTTCAATGGCATATTTGATCATCTTCTTAAAAATCTGATCGATGCCAAGAACAGTAATATCGGTACCGTGCAATGTCGTGACAATTTTCACCGAATGTTCTGCTATGTTTTTAGCCAAAATGGCACTGACTGCATGCGGCATAGCATAATGAACATGCAGTACATCAAGTTTCTCCTGGTCAATCACTTCCGCCATCTTGGACGCGAGTGCAAGGTCATAAGGTGGGTACTGGAAAACTGGATAATGACTCATTTCCACTTCATGATAGAAAATGGCTGGATGAACATGGTTTAGCCGAAAAGGCATGCTTGACGTAATGAAGTGGATTTCATGTCCTGCTTCAGCAAGCAGCATGCCCAGCTCGGTTGCGATAATACCGGAACCGCCAACTGTCGGATAACATGTAATGCCGATTTTCTTCATAGACCCATGTCCTTCCTTTTCTGTTCCTTAACAATTTCTCGCCATTTGAAATTGCCTCGTTCCACTCCTGAAAGAAGGATTTCCGCTGCTGCCAGATTGGTTGCGAGCGGAATCATGTGAACATCGGAAAGGCGCATCAGCGCACTGACATCAGGTTCGTGGGGCTGCGCTGTTAGCGGGTCCCTGAAGAAGATGACCATATCAAGTTCATTGCTTGCTATCATTGCGCCAATTTGCTGGTCTCCGCCAAGCGGTCCGGACTGGTAGCAATGAATATCAAGACCAGTCGCTTCACTGATCATTCTTCCAGTTGTCCCGGTTGCAAACAAATGATGTTTATCGAGCACATGTTTGTATGCAATCGCGAAATTGATGATAGATTCTTTTTTCTTGTCATGTGCAATAAGTGCAATATTCATTTAAAGCACCGCCCCTTTGCAGCTTTTTGCTTATTTTCTAGTTGTTCAATTCAAGCAGGTTCTCAAGTCCGTACACAAGATGATCAAGCTTCATCACTTCATCAATTGACATCTTGATGCCCTCCATGAATGATTGACGGTTCATTGAATCGTGTTTAATTGTTAGGAGTTGTCCATTACCGCCGAATAGTACTTCTTCATGTGCAACAAGTCCAGGAAGACGGACACTGTGGATACGAATTCCTTCAGATTCTCCGCCTCTCGCTCCAGCAAGTGTTTCTATCTCGTTCGGATGGCCTTGAGCTTTCGCAGTACGGTTTTCCTTGATAAGTTCAAGAGTTTTCATTGCAGTTCCAGACGGAGCATCAAGCTTCTGATCATGGTGTTTCTCGATGATTTCAACATCTGGGAAATATTTAGCAGCCATCTTTGCGAATTGCATAAGCAAAACAGCTCCAACGGCGAAGTTCGGCGCAATAATACAGCCAATTTTCTTCTCATCCGCAAGCTTCTTCAGTTCATCAATTTCTTCTGGTTTGAATCCTGAAGTACCGACTACTGGGCGTATACCATGTTTTAGAGCGGATTCTGTATGACTGAACCCAACCTCCGGAGTTGTTAAATCTACAAGTACATCTGCTTGAACCTCTGCAAAACACTTGTCTGGATCTTCATACACCGGAATTGCTGATTCATTCGTTCTGCCTTTATTTTTTCGGTCTAGGTAAGCAACAAGCTGAAAATGCTCGGTACTTTCGATCATTTGAATGGCTTCTCGTCCCATTTTTCCTCTTGGTCCCGCGATTATTACTTTGATTGACATATCTCTTCCCCCTAGTATCATCACTATTAATAAAAATATATACAGAGCAAATTGCCCTTTTGCTGCATGAATTACTTGTGCAATCGCCAATATATTTAATGGAGTTGCTTCTTATATTCGTTTCAGTCCCTTATTATGTTATCGAAAAGGGGAGAATTTGACAAACTTTTTATCCGTCAACATTGTCGCAAGAGTGAAAATTGTCTATAATTGTTAGCTGTTACATCTAGATAACTGGAGGCGGATTAATTGGTGCTAGGAATCAGACTCAAAAACACAGTCTTTATCTTGCTTGGAGCTGCCATTTTTGCTTTTGGACTGGTTCACTTCAATATGCAGAATAATTTGAGCGAAGGCGGATTTACCGGGATTACGCTGCTTATGTATTTCCTTTGGGGTTGGGACCCTGCCATAACAAATATCATTCTTAACATTCCTGTGTTCTTTATCGGATGGAAAATACTCGGACGTCAAACATTTCTCTATACACTCATCGGTACGTTCGCTGTATCAATTTTCCTTAAGTTGTTCCAAATTCGCCCGTTTCACACATACATGCAATCCGATATGATTTTGGCAGCACTTTTTGCTGGTGTTTTCATCGGTGTGGGACTCGGTATCATTTTCCGTTATGGTGGAACAACGGGGGGAGTCGACATCATCGCTCGCATTGTTCATAAGTTTTTTGGTTTCAGCATGGGTAAAACAATGTTCATCTTTGACTTTTTTATTATTACATTATCTGTTTTTACAGCCCTTGATCTTGTCAAAGGTATGTACACGCTTGTTGCTGTTTATATCGCAGCCCGCGTCATTGACTTTATTCAAGAAGGCTCCTATTCTGCCCGGGGAGCTACCATTATTACTTCAAATCCGAAAGCGCTCGCTGATAGAATCATGAAGGATATGGATCGGGGCGTTACCCTTTTCCATGCGACTGGAAGTTATACAGGGCAACGCCGTGACGTCCTCTACTGTGTAGTCGGAAAAAATGAAATAATCCGGTTAAAACAGGTCGTTAACAAATTCGACCCTCATGCCTTTGTCGCCGTCACTTCGGTCCATGAAGTAATTGGTGAAGGATTTACTTTGGACGAAAACAAAAATCCAATGCACAATTGAACAAAAAAAGACGACTTTACTCTTAAAGTAAAGTCGTCTTTTTATATTAGTCGTCATTGCTGCCGAGGAACATCAGAACGAAACGGACAAGTTCAAGTACTGCGACAAGTGCTGCTGCAACATACGTTAATGCTGCTGCATTCAGAACTTTCTTCGTTTCTCTTTCTTCGCTATTGCGGATGATCCCTGTTGAAACAAGTTGTGCCATGGCACGGTTAGATGCATCAAATTCAACTGGCAATGTTACGAGTTGGAACAAGACAGCAGCGCCCATGAAAACGATACCAACAAGAGCAAGCTGAGTCAGTTGTAAGATCAAACCGGCAAATATCAACAAATAAGCGAAATTGGAACCAAGATTCGCAACCGGTACTAGGGCATGCCTGAAACGCAAGAATGCATAATCCTGTGCATCCTGAATAGCATGTCCGACCTCATGTGCGGCAATGGCAGATGCAGCCATTGACGCTCCGTGATAGTTGTCAGTAGACAATCTGACTACCTTGCTGCGCGGATCATAGTGATCGGACAGCTGTCCTTGTACTTCTTCAATTGCAACGTCATACAGACCATTATCATCAAGAATCTTTCTCGCTACTTGAGCTCCTGTCAAATCTGAAGAGTTTGCGACTTGCGAATACTTTCTGTACGCATTTTTGACTTTGGATTGAGCCCAAAGTGGGATGATCATAAGGGCGGCGAAATATACTAGATATCCACCAATGCTTCCCATTTCCATTCCTCCATTAGTACGTTATAGGTCAATTTTAGTCAAAAATTGATACGTAGTCAATCTATTAATCTGCTTTTTTTCTTCGCTGTGCCCTGAACTTCTTCCAACTGACATAAGTTAATGTTATTGCGATACAACCGCCGACTATACCAGTAATCCATAATAACGGCATCATTTCAAAGGTTCTTGCTGGCATGTAGGAAGTTTCTTGAACATCCTTCCCCTCATTCGAGGAAAAATTAAATATTACGATTGCCGAAATCCCCAGGATTGCCAAAATGATCGACCAGCGGTGTTTTTTTATCAGCTTGCCCAAGAGATCACCTCACATACATCTTATATAACAATGTATGTGGTACATGGCTTCGTTATCACTAAGATATGGCGTCCAATTTTTCACGTTTGCGGCATAGCTTCCAGCCGACTGCAATGGATAATGTACTTAGCCAGAATGTGAAATAACCGATTTCATTTATATGAATCATAAGTGATCCATAAATGGGCATCATGCCAAATACATAGTCAATGATGTCATTATGCAGTACCCAAATAGCCCCTACAACAAGATGTTTTAGCCGGTATGTATAAAATGCTGCAAATAAAACAGCTTCGACAGCCATAGCGCCATGAGAAATCATTAACATATAACCTTGCCATCCGAGACTTCCCTGTTGAATGAGCATAAGCATGTTCATGACAACAGCCCAAACACCGTATTTAAATAAAGATACGACAGCTAATGCTTCGATATACGGAATGCTTCGCCCATATAAAAAAGCGAGTAAAACTAAAGTAATGAATAAACTCGCGGTTGGACTGTCCGGGACAAAGAGCTGAAAAATAAGGGGCGTTTCTGCCAGTTGATATCGATACCACCAAAAACCATAAAAAGTTCCAGCAAGATTGACCCAGAAAAGCAGCCATATAACAGTACGATGAAATAAAAAATCTTTCAGTAAATTCATAATAAAGGACCTGCTTTCAGGAAAATGAAAAGCATCCTTGCCAAACAGGCAAAGATGCTCGAGAGTTATTTTGCTTCTCCATTTACAGAAGCGATGAAATCAACTAGCTGTTTCAGTTCTTGATCTGAACCTTTAAATACGCCTGGAGGCATACTGCCAATACCATTTTTCGCAATATCCGCAATTTCTTCAGGAGTTTGCTCAATACCAATCAGGCTTGGAGCTGCTCCACCGCCTTCAAGCTCGGCTCCGTGACAAGAAGCACAACTGTTTTTAAATACTTCATATCCCGGATCATCCGTATTGATTTCGACCTTCTCCCCTGGAGGAATTGGTTTATTCGCCTCAGCACGTGCTTCCCAGTCAACATGAGCAACAGACTCATAAGTAAGCCAGCTGCATGCCGCCAGAGCAAGAATCATCATAGCGACTGCAATCGGACGCTGTGGTGGACGGCGTCCAGGTCCTTTGTCAAGGAATGGTGCCAGCAGTAAACCGCCAAAAGCAAGACCAGGTAAAATTAGAATGCCGAATAGAACAAATGGACCACTCGCATAGTTATATTTTAATAACTGATACAAGAATAGGAAATACCAGTCCGGAAGTGGAATATAAGTCGATGATGTCGGGTCGGCAAGTCCTTCAAGCGGTGAAGGGTGCGCAATGGTCAAGCAGAGAAAACCTACAAGGAAAACTGCACCGACGAGCCATTCTTTTAAGAGGAAGTTTGGCCAGAACGCTTCTGTTCTTCCCGGATACTCGGAATAGTCTTTCGGGATAAACGGTTCGCTGTCCGCCTTGATACGGGAATCGCCAACGAATTTCATTCCTTTTCCCTTTTTCATCTTGTTAGCCTCCTTCTCTACATGATTGCCGCAATCTTAAAGCGGCCCGGAAATACCTTGTTTGCGAATCAGGATAAAATGGACTGCCATAAGTGCAAATAGACCTGCAGGCAGGAAGAAAACATGAATTGCAAAGAAACGAGTAAGTGTTGCAGCACCAATGATGTTTGGATCACCGGCTAGCAATGTTTTCAAATATCCTCCGATTAGAGGCACCTGTCCAGCTATGTCAAGTCCAACTTGAGTTGCAAAAAATGCCTTGTTGTCCCACGGCAATAGATAGCCCGTAAAACCAAGTCCCAGCATAATAAAGAACAAAAGCACTCCTACAATCCAGTTGAGTTCTCTAGGCTTTTTGTAGGCACCCTGGAAAAACACTCGCATCGTATGTAATAGAAGCATGACAATGACAACGCTTGCACCCCAATGGTGCATTCCCCTTACAATCTGTCCATGAGCTACTTGTGACTGCAAGTAATAGACTGATTTCCAGGCGTTTTCAATGTCTGGCACATAATACATCATTAGAAACATGCCAGAAAGAATCTGGATGACAACTACAAAAAATGTAAGTCCTCCAAAACAGTACACGAAAGCGGAAAAATGATGCGCTGGGTTTACATGCTCGGGTACTTCATGATCGGCAATATCCCGCCAGATCGGCGCGACATCGACTCGTTCATCGATCCAGTCGTACATCTTCTGGAGCATACTCTCTCCCCCTATCTTTCTATTGTATTGCCAAGGTACAGCATACCGTCTTTGACTTTCTGCTCGTAGTAATCCAGTGGAGCATTAGGCGGCGTATGTGGAACATTCGTTCCATCTTTGTAATATCTTCCGCCATGACAAGGACAATAAAACTCATTTTTAAATTTGTCATCACCTTCCCAAGTAACGACACAGCCAAGGTGTTTACAGATCGGTGAAAGGGCAACGATTTTACCCTTATCATCCTTGAATACCCAAGCCGACTTGCTAACTTCCGATTCATACCAGGCATCTACCTGATCGATTGTCCAGTCAACGCGCTTCGGTGTGGTTGTAATATCATCTACAGCCAATTTAACGTTTGTGAACCCTCCGGAATCAGTCGCCTTCAGCACCGGATCAACAGCCATACGCAACATAGGAACAATCATCCCTGCCGCCATAAAGCCGCCGACACCTGTCAAAGTGTAGTTGAGGAATTGACGTCGGGACACTCTTTGCCTTTCTTCGCTCATCTTCTTCCCCCCTCTTTCTGCTAAATGATGGGCAAATTAGAAACATTTTAACTACTAGGACAATTTAATGATAGCTTAATCTGTTTATTCGGTCAATAACTATCCACCCCAAATTGATAGCGATTACAATTAACTGGAAATTAATTCCATACCTCTCTCATCAGCCTTATTACTTCTCTCGCGAGCCCCTTTGCTGATTGCCCGAATTCCTCTGTTTCCATATCCATTTCAGTCGGACAAGGGAGCCAGACTAGCTCACCACTCATGTTCTTTGCATGCTTCCTCCATGACGAATCGAATGTCGTTAGAAAGACATGCTTAAACCCATTCTCCTGGGCGCTGTCCACCCATCTTTGCAAGCGAACGGAATCAGTTTCTTCGTTCGGCAAATAAACATAGGCTGGAAAAAGCATAACCCTTCCTGCTAACTCCTTTTCCAGTTCACTTGTGAAAATCTGAGTCGTTTCCTGATAGAGAGCTGTTTTAGAAATTCCGTCTTCATGCGAAATATCAAGCGGAATTAATGGAATTACAGCCGTATCGATAAACTCCTTTGCTTCTAGGTAACGTTTTGCATCTTGTCTTACCCACTTCATTGTTGTCCCTCCTTACTTGGCATAAGATGCCATTTAATTCACCATCAAGCTTATGGAAAAGCAAATGAAAAAGCAACCCTAAGCACATGGCTGGGGCTGCTTCAGTTGTTGATGTTCAGTTTTTCAAGCCGATCTGCCCAAATACGGAAAGCCTCTTTATCATGTCTGTCGAGCGCGTCATCTATCATTTTCAAACATTCATTCTTCTCATATTCGCGCAAAGTATGTTCGAGAATTCCTTCGGCTATTTTGCTGTCTTCTTCTGGAATCAGCTCATCTTTAAATGGGTTTTCCTCTAATACAGCTGCGTACAAAGCATTCTGCCGAGCATTTTTGAAGTTCAGCTGAATATATAAAGACTCATGCTTGTTCAAACGGATATCATGGAATGTTTTCTCAGCATCGACTGTCTCTAAATGATTTTTATAGAAACAGAACGGTTTGTCTTCTGTACATTGGCTGCTCATTACAATACCACGTGGACAGAGATTGGCATCATGGACAAAATGAACATTCTCAAGTATTTCCTGATGATTAAGCAGATATTTTAAAATCCATGTGCTTTCACGCTTCTTCAACCGGAATTCACCAAGAAACCAGCTAATAAAACTCTTTTTATCTTGAATTGTCACCGAACTCTCCAACTCCCATTCGTCCTCCTTTAAAACGGAAATCAACTAAGGAATTGACCATCTCCTGTACCATTGATGCGCGCAAGATAACCTGCCGTGTCGGCATCCAGCGGTTCAAGAGCCATATACTTGCCAAGAACTTCTGCTGCGTCAGCCATAAGTCCTTCCTCAACTAGAAAATACCCGAATTCCTTCAGAAAATCACTATCTTCTTGTAAAGATATATATGCTTCACGATATTGCTTTAATGCTTGTTTATAATTTTCCATTTCTGCGTATGCTTTAGCAGCAATCCAATTATAAAGCGCATCTTCAGCACCGATGTCTGAAATAGAGTCGATGAGTTCTATAGTTTCTTCATGCCTTTCTTGTTCCTCAAGCATTCGAGCAAGATATACGACTGCTTCCTTATAATCAGGATCAAGCGCTACTGCTTCTCGTATTAATCCTTCACCCTTTTTAAAAGACCCGAGTTGACATGCAAATGTACCAGCTTCAAAATAGAGTTCTTTATTAAAGGAATCTTTAGCTAGTCCTTTATTTGCTGTTTCTAATGCTTCCTCAAGCAGATTTTCATTCTCGTATGCTCTTGCCAGCCAACTATATACAGAGAGGTAATCAGGATCCTTCTCAATTAATTCTTCCCATGCTTTAATAGCGATGTCCATCCGATCTGCCTGGAATGCAGTGAAACCGTATTTGAACAAATGCTCAGGTTCTTCAGATGCATTCTCCTTATATAAATCAAGCGCTCGTTCTTCTTTGCCAAGAAGAGCCATGCATTCCGCAAGCCTTTCACTTACGGATACACCCGCAATTTCTTTCATTTCTTCCTGAACCTGCTCATAAAAATGCGCTGCACGTCCGTAATCACCTATTGAAAACAGCAATTCACCTAGTGCAAAATCAATAACAATTTCATTCGGGGCATGCTGTTTCGCCTGGAGCAGCTTCTGTTCTGCCACTTCAAAAAGCCCCTGTGCCTGATAAAGATCCGCTTGTTGCAAGGCTATTTCCAAATATTGAGGGTCCTCTGGATCAATTGTACCTTCTCCGATGAGTTGCAAAGCTTTTTCGTCTTCACCAAGTTCTATATATATATCCGCAAGCATTGCCGATAGTTCACTTTCTTCAGGAAATGAGGCGATAAGCTCCTCAAGAACCGGAACAGCTTTCTCGTAATAGCCAAGCTGTCTATAGAGTTCAGCCATTTCAAAAGCATCTTCCGGAGCAGCTTTCGCAACATGTTCATCCAGTAATTCAACGGCTTGCTCAATTTTATCTTCATTTATATAATGTAACGCCTGATCAAGAACATTCATTCCAGCTACAGCACCTTTCATCGTACACTTCATCCTTGAATAGTAACATATGAAGCGCATTATTTCTTCTTACTGAGCTTGAACAGATAAAAAAAGAATGAGAGCAGCAAAATGGCTCTCATTCCTGTATAGAATGGAAATGTTCAAAAAATGTCGGATATGATATTTGTATTGAAGAGATGTCATCAATAACGACTGCCCCTTCCGAAACAAATGAAGCAATTGCCGCCATCATGGCAATTCGGTGATCGTGGTAACTTCTCACTAAGCCACCTTTAAGTGGTGTCTCCCCTTTTATAGCCATTCCATCTTCAGTTGGGGAAATCGATGCACCTAGTGTACCGAGAACATCCTCAACAGCTGCAATCCGGTCTGTTTCCTTGACACGGAGCTCTTCTGCATCACGGACGATAGTCTCACCTTCAGCCTGGCTTGCAATCAGTGCTATAATCGGTATCTCATCAATAAGTCGAGGAATCATATCCCCTTCTATAACAATGCCCTTCAATTTACTGTAGCGCACTGTAATGTCACCGAACTTTTCACCGCCAGTTTCATTTACGTTGTCAATTGAAAGGTCTGCTCCCATCTGTTCCAGGACGTCCAGAATTCCGGTTCTAGTCTTATTAAGACCTACTCTTTTAAGCGTAAGTTCACTTCCCGGCACAATTGCAGCAGCAGCTAAATAAAAGGCGGCCGAGGAAATATCCCCAGGGACGACTACGTCAGTAGCTACAAGACGATATTTATTTGTAATCCGGATTTCTTCTCCAGCAACAGTCAAATCTGCCCCAAAAGCCCGAAGCATATTCTCAGTATGATCTCTTGTCGGTGTTTTCTCGATGACAGTTGTCTCTCCATCTGCCAATAATCCTGCCAAAAGTACAGCGGATTTTACTTGAGCACTTTTCAGAGGCATTTCATATGTAATCGAGTGAAGTTGTTTTCCTCTTATTGAGATTGGCAAATATGAGCCGCCTTCTCGGCCATCGAATTGCGCTCCCATCTGACGTAGCGGATTGACGACACGGTCCATTGGACGTTTTGTCAGATAAGGATCACCATATGCCATTGAGAAGAAAGGCAGTCCAGCAAGAACGCCTAGCATAAGCCGGGCAGTAGTGCCCGAATTTCCAAAATAAAGAGGTACGAGCGGTTCATTCAGACCGTCAATCCCTTTACTATTTACTACAACGTTCGTGCCATCAACCTCTATTTCCACACCCATTGCCTGAAAAGCATGAATGGTGCGCAGACAGTCTTCACCGTCAAGGAAATTTTCTATTTTTGTCGTGCCTTTAGCGAGTGAACCGAAAATGACAGATCTATGAGATATGGATTTGTCTCCGGGAATTTCAATATTGCCTTTAAGAGGTCTTTTGGCAGGCGCCAATGACAATTCTCCCATTGCCAACATCCTTTCTTATAAACAGCTTAGATTTCAACCATGATGTCGTAATCATTAGACTTTAATATTTCACATGCTTTGCTGTGGTCTTCCCACGAACCAAGACTTATACGCAATGCACCCATGATGCCTTCACGAATCTCAAGTATTCTGAAGTTGCGCAAGCTGATGTCATGTTCAGCAAGCAACTGGACAACTTTCGCAATGGCTCCCGTCTGGTCTCTGATATCTACATATATATCGAAGAAAGAAGGCAGAGCACCTTTTTTCTTGGTTCCAAGTCCATCACGGTAATCCTTCGCTTCCTGTAAATACGAAATCATCTCTTCTTTCCTGTTCTCGACGATTAATTGCTTTAAATGATTCATTTCCTCAATTGAATTATCGAGCATAAGCAACAGTTTTTCCTGGTTATGGTGGAATATGTCCTGCCATAAGTAAGGATTACTTGATGCAATACGCGTAATATCACGAAAACCACCGGCGGCAAGATCACGCAAATATGGGTGCTTTCTTTGCCATTTGCTAGCCTGCTGAACGAGCGAAGATGCAAGCAAATGAGGGAAATGCGAAATTATTCCAGTCATCTCATCATGTTCATCTGAATTCAGAGTCAGGAAGTGGCTTTGTGTGTTGACAAGCGCTGACTTGATTTCTTCAATATGCTCCTCTTTGCAGCGCGGCCCTGGAGTAAGAACGTAAATCGCATTTTCGAATAAATGCGTTTTAGCTGCTTGAACACCTTTTTTATGAGAGCCTGCCATTGGATGACCGCCGACAAAAATTAGATGTTCATTTTCCAAATTGTTTGCTGTGTCTAATATAGCGCCTTTGACAGAACTCGCATCAGATACGATAACATCATGATCGAATGTGATTCGGTCAAGTTCATGCAGAAGAGAAATGGTTGCTGAGATAGGAGATGCAAGAAATATCATCTCAGCTCTTTGTGCAGCTTCGACAAAATTTGATGTAATTTCATGAATAATCCCGTTTTCCAATGCGAACTCTAAAGTCTGCTCATCAATATCGTAACCGATGACATGGTGTTCATTGACAAGCGCCATTCCTTTGGCAAGTGAACCACCAATCAGTCCAAGACCTGCTACAAGTATGACCTTTTTGCTCATTCTTCCACCTTGGCGAATACAGCATCTATTTCTCTAATCGCCTGCTTCATCAGTTCCATGTCATCTGCTTTACCGATTGTTACACGTATTGTCTGAGGCCAGCCCACTTTGGAACCTGGACGGATAATGAAACCCCGTTCGAGAAGCTTTTGGAAGACTTCTATATCATCAGTCGGTGTCTTCACCAATAGAAAATTCGTTTCGGAAATAAAACATTCCCAGCCAATACTGTTCAGAAATTCAGCAAAGTCTTCACGAATTTCAATATTTTTTACTGTAACTTCGTTAATAAACGATTGATCCCCAAGGGCAGCAACTGCAGCCTTTTGAGCAATACTTGATGTGTTGAAAGGTCCCCTCGCAACATTTAATTTGCCAATAATGCTGGAATTGCCGATGGCATAGCCAATACGCAATCCGGCAAGACCGTATGCTTTGGAAAATGTTCGCAAAATGAGCAAATTAGGATACTTGCGGAATTTGTCCAAGGCATGCAAGTCAGATTCCTTTCTTGCAAACTCATAATAAGCTTCATCTAGCACAACGAGTACATTATTAGGACACTGATCCATGAAACGGTTCAGTTGCTCTTCTGTAATTGGACAGCCTGTTGGATTATTTGGAGAGCAAATCCAGACAATTGCTGTATCTTCATCAATTTGTGCAAGCATTTCATCCAGGTCATGATCACCAGTTTCCTTTAGGGGTACTTCACGCGCTTCGGCACCTTCGATTCTTGCCTGATGTTTATATTGCGGGAATGTCGGTACCGCCATTACAGTATTCTTGCCTTTCTCGAGGAAACAGCGTGAAATGATTAAAATCATTTCATCAAGCCCTGAGCTGAATGCAATCTCATCTTCTTCAATTGAGAGATGAATTGCAAGAGCTGAGCTTAACTCTGTTGCGTGACCGTCGGGATAAATATTGAAATCAATGTCAGCATCTTTCAAAACAGATTTCACCTTAGGAGAAAATCCAAAAGGGTTCTCATTTGACGCTAGTTTTACGATATGATCCAGATTATATTTTCTTTTCACTTCTTCTGTCTGCATCCCCTGTTCGTAAGGGCGCAACTCTTTCAGTATATCTTTTCCTTCCATTTCTCCTCACTCACCTTGCACGAGATCGGGACGCAATTTTATTGCTTCATTAAGAAACACATGTTGTACGTCCTGTTGTTTTGCTGTCGTTTCAGCTACCATCATTATGCGAATGCACTTCTCCAGTGCACCTGGAACATCAATCTCCTGCATACACATAACAGGCACATGTGTACAGCCAGGGAGACTGCGTAATGCCTTTGCTGGGAAAGCAGTATCCAAATCCTTCGTAGCTGATACAAGAACATGGGAAATGGATTCAGGCTCTATATTATTCCTGGAAAGAATCTCTTGAAAAAGACGTGTCGTCTCTTCCAGGATGATTCCACTTTCATTTACCTCTACTGTTGTGGCTCCTCTGATGCCTCGCATCATGCTTTCACCATCTTTCCAAGAAATGAGCTCAGCTCTTCAAGAAGCTCTTCTTTTGTAAATTCCACCGTCTCCGGCTTGCCAATCTCCTTGAGCAAGACCATTGGGATACGATCATTCAATACTTTCTTATCGGAAGCCATTTTCGCTAGCAGATCATTTGGGTTCAATTGTGGCAGACTTGATGGATATGCATTAGCCTTCATCCAGCTAGTCAATTCTTCAAGCGGCAAGTTGACTCCATAATATTTCTGACTTAATCCTAGTGCGAAAAGCATGCCGATTGCAATTGCCTCGCCATGCGTCATTTTTCCATATCCGAGTTCTGCTTCTATCGCATGACCGAGAGTATGTCCGAAGTTAAGGAATTTGCGCACGCCCGATTCTTTTTCATCTTCCTCGACGATTCGTGCCTTTACTTCAATACCTTGCTGTAGATGAGAGATGAGACGCTCATTGTTCATTTCATCAAGTGAAGCAGCCATAATATCTTCGAAAAATGCTACATCGGATATTAATGCCTCTTTGACAAGTTCAGCATATCCGGAGCGAATTTCTGCTTTAGAAAGTGTATGGACAGTCTCAACATCATATATGACTGCACGAGGAGGATAGAAATTGCCAATCATATTTTTTCCTAGAGCATGGTTGATCGCCACTTTACCACCAACGCTGCTGTCATGTGCAAGAATTGTCGTAGGTACTTGTATGTAATCAATTCCACGCATATAAGTTGCGGCAACAAAGCCGGCGAGGTCACCTACAACCCCGCCGCCAAGGGCGATGATCAGGGAATTGCGATTCAAACCATTTTCAATGGCTTTCGTATGCAACTCGTAAAACTGTTCAATACTCTTGGACTGTTCGCCAGCAGGAATAACAGCAGTGAACACTTTTTCATTCGCAAGGCTATTCTGCACATCTTTCAGATAAAGTTTACTAACATGGCTGTCAGTTATAATCAGGACGGAGGCATATTTTTTACTAAGAACCTCAGACAAGTTGAATCGTAACTTCTCGCCAATCATAATTTTATATGGATGTGTACTAGTTTGAACTTTGATTTCTTTCAAATCAGAAACACCTTATTTCTTCCCGGTAATCATCAAGCGCTTTTTTCAATTGTGGGAACTGATCACTTGTGAACTGCTCTGTAAGTGCGTTAGCAAGCTCGAAAGCAACAATGTGCTCCATTACGACTGCAGCGGCAGGTACAGCACATGAGTCGGATCTTTCAACACCTGCGTTGAATGGCTCCTTCGTTTCAATGTCAACGCTTTTCAATGGCTTATATAAAGTAGGAATTGGCTTCATGACTCCTTTTACGACAATTGGCATTCCTGTCGTCATCCCACCTTCAAAACCTCCAAGTCGATTTGTTCTGCGGGAATAGCCGTTCTCTTCACTCCAGATGATTTCATCATGTACTTCACTTCCATTGCGTCGTGCAGCCTCAAATCCTATTCCAAATTCAACACCTTTGAAAGCATTGATGCTCATCACAGCGCCTGCTACCTTACCGTCTAATTTACGGTCATAGTGCACATAGGAGCCGATTCCAGCAGGCATGCCTTCAACATAGACTTCACATACGCCCCCAATGGAATCTCCGTCTTTTTTTGCTTGATCAATTGCGTCCATCATCTTTTGCTCGACTTCAGAATCCAGAACACGAACAGGAGATTCTTCAGAAATTTCCTGCTTCTGCTTAATCGAAAGACCTTCGATTTCCTTCGCCTGGATTCCAGCTATTTCTTTTACATAGCCACAAATCTCAATACCAAGATGACGTAGCATTGTCTTAGCTACCGCACCAGCCGCAACACGTGCCGCTGTTTCACGAGCAGAAGAACGTTCCAATACATTTCGCATGTCGCGATGTCCATATTTAAGGGCACCATTCAAATCTGCATGACCTGGACGTGGACGTGATAGAATTCGGCGGATCTCTTCATCATCTTCAATCGGGTTTTCACCCATGATATCTGTCCAATGCTTAAAATCATCATTATTGACTACTAAAGCAATTGGCGAGCCAAGGGTATAGCCATGACGCACTCCACTCTTGATATCAATAAGATCCTTCTCGATTTTCATGCGTCTTCCGCGGCCGTGTCCTTTCTGGCGGCGAAGTGTAGATTCATTTATGTCATCGGGCAGTAGCGGCATGTTAGCCGGTACGCCTTCAATAATAGTTGTAAGCTGTTTTCCATGTGATTCTCCAGCTGTCAAGTAGCGCATATGCCGTCTCCTTTTGATAGTATAATAGATTTAAAAGAATAAAATTTTTCAAATAATTTACTATATAGAATTACGCCTTTTGATAAAAAAACGTATCAAAAAGCGAAAAGCCATACTGTTCTGCACTGAAAATTTGTTCAGTGCTTCCTACGAACAGAATACCGTTCTGTTTAAGTGAATTGCTGAAATTCTGATAGATTACAGACTTTGCTTCATCTGTAAAATAGATTAGGACATTTCTGCATACAATCAGATCAAGATCTCGGGGATACCTGTCAGCAAGCAGATTATGCTTCTTGAACTCGATTAACTGACGTACATCGCGATTGACCTCAAAAAGACCATTCTTTTCAACAAAGTACTTTTTCTCAAGACCTGAAGGCAGCTCTTTTAGTGACTGCTTCTGGTAAATACCTTGCTTTGCCCTTGCCAGAATATTCTCATCTATATCAGTAGCGAGGATATTCACTTTTAATGCTGGGAAATATTCCTTCATCAAGATGGAGAGACTATAAGGCTCCTCACCAGTGGAACATGCAGCACTCCATATGTTCAAACGTGTCTTTCCTTTACTGACAGAGGGAATAACCTTGTTCTTCAAGACTTCCCAACGCTGAGGATTCCGAAAGAACTCGGAAACGTTAATCGTCAGGCGATCTGTAAATTCTGAGAGAAGCTCGCTGTCTTTATTTAGCGCTTCATAATATGTATTGAAATCCTTATAGCCTCGTTTGTTGCGGAGAGAAATGATGCGGCGCTTCATCTGTGCTTCCTTATAAAGAGAAAGGTCGATACCGAGCTTTCTTTTGATCCTGCCTATAAATTCAGGATAGTTTTCACTCATTCGCATACGCCTCTTTCAGGTGAATCATTGGACAACCTCCGTCAGAAACGGAGGTTGTCCAATGATTCTTAGTAGATCCAATCGCGATCTTGCTTATCGTAAGAAACGAGCTCGCTTTCGTTGAAGAAAAGACCAATTTCTCTTTCTGCGCTTTCTGCAGAATCAGAACCGTGAATAATGTTCTTGCCAACTGTAACAGCAAAGTCACCACGGATAGTTCCTGGAGCAGCTTCAGCAGGATTTGTCTTACCCATCATTTCACGAGCAGTAAGGATAACGCCTTCGCCTTCCCATACCATTGCAAAAACAGGACCAGAAGTGATGAAATCAACAAGTTCGCCGAAGAATGGGCGTTCTTTGTGCTCACCATAATGCTGTTCAGCAAGTTCGTTAGAAATCTGCATCAATTTTGCACCAACAAGTTTGAAACCCTTTTTTTCAAAACGCTGTACAATTTCACCAGTCAGATTACGCTGTACACCGTCTGGTTTTACCATCAAGAAAGTTTTTTCCATTTTGAATGACACCTCTTATGTATATGTTTATTATTCTGGGT
Source organism: Aciduricibacillus chroicocephali (assembly GCF_030762805.1). Lineage (NCBI taxonomy): Bacteria > Bacillati > Bacillota > Bacilli > Caryophanales > Bacillaceae > Aciduricibacillus > Aciduricibacillus chroicocephali. The sequence continues at coordinate 1,378,522 of NZ_CP129113.1, forward strand.
TATTGCCATGGATCTTCAATAGCTTTTCCACTTGCAAAAATTCCATGCACTCATTTTATCATAATGATATAGGAATTGAACAGCGACAATAGACATTTTCACTCAATTCGGTTAAAAACTTCGCTTTCCCATATAGGCCGCTATATCAACAAGTGTTCTTTTTTCCTTTGAATCTTCAAACCCGTCCAAAGAATCCAGTGCCTTTTGCAAGTAGCGATTACTCATCGCATATGACCTTTCAATAGCCCCAAGCTGCTTCATAGAATCCACGAGACGTCTAACATCCTTCGTCGACGCTCCACGTTCAATTGTTTCTTTAACAAGCTTTGCAAAATCAGCATCCTTCATCGCTTCCAGTACAGGCAACGTAATGTTCCCCTGCAAAAGATCATTTCCAGAAGGCTTGCCTAGCTGCTTTGCAGAAGCAGTGAAATCAAGTATATCGTCAATAATCTGGTAGGACATGCCTAAATAATATCCATATTTGAACAGCTTTACAGCAGATTTTTCTGGCAGTCCGGAAATCAATGCTCCCATTTTGCAGCAGGTCGCAATAAGAATTGCCGTTTTACGGCGAATACGACGTAAATAAATGCGTAAATTCTGCTCCCAGTCAAATTTGTAGCGAATTTGTTCAATCTCACCCTTGCATACTTCCACAATTGTATTTGAGAGTAATCTGTGGATTTCAGCGCTCTCGATATTAGTAATGCTCTCCAGTGCACATGCAAGGATGTAGTCACCTGTATACATAGAGGTCCGGTTATCATAGTGCACTCTGATTGTAGGTTTGCCACGCCTTAGCCAAGCATTGTCTATTACATCATCATGTACAAGGGTTGCCATATGAATCAGCTCAATTGAGACAGCGGCGTCAATAAGAGGCGTTTTTCCCTTGTCTGGCCCAAGTGCTCCAGAGAGCAGCACAAATAAAGGACGTATCCTCTTGCCTCCTGCTTTTAGTAATTGCTCTGAAGTCTGACGCAGTATCGGCTGATTCGCCTGCACGGAATTTCGTAGCGTTTCTTCAATCAGGTCCAAATCTTTTTTTAAATATCCGTAAGTCTTCGCTAATTTCATGCTTGTCACCTTTATCGTGATTTCGGTTTTAGAATCTTGAACCCGATATGCGCCGCTGCCACGCCTCCCGTGTAACTCTTCACGACTACCTGGTCAAAACCGGCATTCAGGAACATCTTTTCAAGCTCTTTCTTGCCGGGAAAATCTTTAGCCGATTCGTAAAGCCACTCATACTCCTCGTAGCTTTTAACTAGAAGCTTGCCAAACATTGGCATAATGTATTTGAAATACAAATAGTAACCTTGACGGAATACTGGCAAGGTTGGCTGGGAAGTTTCCAAACAAACCGCCATCCCGCCCGGTTTCAAAACTCTGTACATCTCATGAAGTACTCTATCGTAATTAGGTACGTTTCTCAGACCAAATCCGATTGTTACATAGTCGAATGTGCTATCGGCAAATGGCAGATCCATCGCGTCGCCTTGAATAAATTCAATATCGTTTGGCGGAAGTTTCTTTTTTCTTTTTTCAGCAACAGAAAGCATATTGGCACTGAAATCAAGACCTGTCACTTTGCCATTTGCGCCAGCTGCTTTCGCTAAAGCAAATGTCCAGTCTCCTGTCCCACAGCAAAGATCTAGACATCGAGCACCGGGCTGCACGTTCATTCGTTCCATTACATCTTTACGCCATGCTTTATGACGCTGGAAAGAAATTACGGAATTCATAAAATCATAATTTCCATAAATTGATTCAAAAACATCATGTACGCGTTCTGACTTCGACTGTTCTCTCAATCTTTACCCTTCTTTCCATGCTTGCCTCTTTTCTTCCATCTTCTGCCAGCGTTTAGCAGCCTCTTCATACAAATCAGCCAGTAAACAGCCATCTCGCCAATCCCCAAGCAAGTCTTCAAGGCGTGCTTCTCTACCTTTCCTGTAAGAAGCAATTGAGACATCCGAACGTCCAGAAAGCCATAGTTTGTAAAGTGCTTCTTCACCACTATCAGAAGACCCGGCTATTTCATCCAAATAGGAGGTCGCCTCCAAATAGTGTTCAATTTGCCTGCAATGTTGTTCATCCATACCTATGAAAGCTGCGACACGAATGACGATACGACTGGCAATTTTGCCATAGTAAGAAGCGAATTCAGTAAACGAGGCAACTTGCCGATGATATAGCTCCATCTTTAGTTCGTTAATCTCCTTGATGGCATCTGCAAGAAGACGGATAAATAAAATATCACCGGAATGAGAGAGGAGCAGGTAATAAAGCCCGCTGTAATAGTCTCCGGCAAGAACTGTAAGCTGTGTGCTTCTCGCGGCTTGTTCTCCTTTTTTTTCTACATTATGAACAGTAATAGAATCGTGTGTATCCAAAGCTGTCTGAACAAGCATTGCTGGGATGATGTATGCGATCTTTTCCTCTTTATATGCAGGTGCGCTGTCAAAAACCTTAGACAGCACACGAAGCCCCTCTTCAAAAAGAAGTGGTTGATCAAGATGAAGATCGAGGTAATAGTTCTCCATATGTTTTTTTATTGTATGTTTTAAAATGCCAATTTCCTGAGACACTTTCTGATCACCTGCATTTCACTCTGGACATTATTATCCGTCTAGACCTTGTCAGCCATATTGCCATTCAGCCTTTAATTTTCGGTACTGTCGCTCTCAATCGTACCGTTTGCCGTCTGTATTAAAGCTTTCCCCCTGATCTTCACCGCTGAAGTATGCTCAGTGAACTGAGCAACCATTACCTCGCCGCAATCAAGTTTTTCCGCATGATGAAATTTTGTATCCGTGCCTCTCGTCAAACCAATTACCTTCACACCGTCTTCCAGTGCCTTGATTACGATAAAATCAGTTTTGCCAACTGGCTGCTCCATATTCTCGCCTCCTTGCACAAATATGTCCCGTTCCAATGATTGAGGATTTCTCTACAAGGTATGTTGCAAGCAACGTCCACAACTTCAGCAGAGATACTTGCAACTCACAATCCTAATTCATCTTTAATTCATCTTTATTTAATATCCACTATAGCACTTGGCGTGTCAAACAATTCGCAGGATATAGCAAATAGATATATGTAATAAATGGAAAAGGAGGACGCTCATGCGCCCTCCTGGATTTTCAGTGAAGCCCTATGTATGAATTAGTTAACAGCATCTTTAAGGGCTTTACCTGGTTTGAATGCAGGAACCTTGCTTGCAGGGATATCAATCTCAGCACCAGTTTGCGGATTGCGGCCTTTGCGTGCAGAACGTTCGCGCACTTCAAAGTTACCGAAGCCGATCAACTGGACTTTATCGCCATCCTTCAAAGCTTCAGCTACTGTATCAAATACAGCATCAACTGCCTTTGTCGCATCCTTTTTAGAAAGTTCGCTCTTTTCGGCAACAGCATTGATCAAATCTGTTTTATTCATGACTTCACCTCCTCACAAATGAATCATATTAGAACAAGTTTTTCTTGCTCGTATTTGTTCATCATTTCCGAAAAAATTATGCACAAAATCATCTGTATCAAGGGATGACAACGATTATACTAACCGACTTCAAACAAAAATTCAATCATTATCCCCGGAAAATAGGCATTTTTATTATAAAAGTTATATCAAACAAGGATGTTTCTTAGTATGACTTGAATTTTTGTAAATATTTTCATGCAAGTAGCTGACTATTTTGAAATTACGCAAAAAAATAATAGCAGCTTGGATAAGCTGCTATAAAATGATGGCGATCAGACCGCCTGAACCTTCATTAATAATTCTCTCTAAAGTGTCTTTCAACTTGTAGCGTGCATTTTCTGGCATAAGAGAGATTTTTGCCTGGATGCCTTCACGTACAATTGAACTGAGTGAGCGGCCAAAGATATCAGACTCCCAAATTGATAGAGGATCTTCTTCAAAGTCCTGCATCAAATAACGCACAAGCTCTTCACTCTGTTTCTCAGTCCCAATGATTGGAGAAAATTCGGACTCTACTTCAACTTTAATCATATGAATTGAAGGAGCGACCGCTTTTAATCTGACCCCGAACCTAGAGCCTTGGCGTATAATTTCAGGTTCATCGAGCTGCATATCGTGAACTGCTGGAGCAGCAATACCATAGCCTGTCTGCTTTACCATCTGCAAGGCACCTGAAATCTGGTCATACTCTCTCTTTGCATGTGAGAAGTCCTGCATCAGTTCAAGAAGATGCTCCTTGCCCCTTACTTCTTCTCCCACAATCTCTTTCAAGATTTGATCATATAGCTGGTCCGGGGCATGCAAATCGATTTCTGCAATCCCTTCACCCATTTCCATACCGGCAATATTCGCTCTCTCAATGTATTCGAATTCCGTGAACTCACCGACAATCTGATCAACATCTCGCAGACGCTTGATGTTTTGCACAGTTGATTGGATTGCTTCCTCATAACTTCCACGCAACCAGTGTCTCTCATCAAGTACCATTACCCAGCTTGGCAAATTAACATTTACCTCAAGTACAGGGAATTCGTATAGTGCCTCTCTCAATACACTATAAATATCGTGTTCTGTCATCGATTCTACGCTCATAGCAAGTACAGGGATGTTATATTCCTCTGCCAATTCCCGTTTCATTGCCTCTGTTTCAGGACTGCTAGGTCTTGTTGTATTGATGACCATGATAAATGGCTTTCCTACTTCTTTAAGCTCCTCAACGATACGTGCTTCTGCTTCTACATAGTCAGCTCGATCAATCTCCCCAATTGTTCCATCTGTCGTTACGACGACACCAATTGTAGAATGTTCTTGGATTACTTTTCTCGTGCCGATCTCTGCAGCATCGTGGAAAGGAATCGGCTCCTCATACCATGGTGTATGAATCATTCTAGGTCCATTTTCATCTTCGAAGCCCTTAGCGCCTTTAACTGCGTAACCAACACAATCGACGAGCCTTACATTGACATCAAGCCCTTCTTCCACATTCAATGAAACGGCCTGATTTGGTACGAATTTAGGTTCTGTCGTCATAATTGTTTTGCCTGCAGCACTCTGTGGCAGTTCATCATGTGCTCTTGAGCGTTCTCCCTCATCTTCCATATTCGGAAGAACTACAAGCTCCATAAATCTCTTAATAAATGTCGACTTTCCTGTCCTCACTGCACCAACGATACCAAGGTAGATGTCACCATTCGTCCGTTTCGAAATATCTTTGAAAATATCAACTTTCTCCATAACCGATCCCTCCTGATTTTGCTGCCAATTATGATGTAGAAACTGCAATGTCTGTATCTGGACAATCCCATTCTATGATTGCTTGAAACAGTCTATTCCAAAAAAATATGAAGCCATAAAAATAACCCTTGCAGTATCATATGGCTGCAAGGGTAAGAAATATGCTCTATTTCTATTTATCTGTCTTGTATTCAGGTTCGCCGTCGACATCAATTGCTCGAACAGAGTATGCAGGCAATACAGGAGAATGCGCTGTAAGCAACTCTCTCAGGTCAGTTGCATCTTTTGATTTTTCCGGTTTTTCCTTTATTAATTCATAAAAATCAATTCGATAATCCACATATAAATTACCATCAATATCCATAATGATTGGCAATTTTTTATGAGAATAAGGGCTTTCCACTGTAGGCATCTGTTTTAATTTCAACTTCTTATAGTCCAGTTCATATAATGTTCCTGATATTGGCTTACCGAATGGCGGATATGTATGAATCTGTCTGTACGTTTGCAGACGCGCCTGAACTGTTCTCAGCTTTTCTGCCATCCGTAAATCTATAACCTTCACAGTAGGATTCTCGTCAGGATCCAGAATGGCATATTGATAAAAGCCACCATTCTCGAAAGCGCTTCCGGGAATCTGGTCGATGAGACCTCTCTCCTTAAGCGGCTGAAAGTCGATAAGATGCTGCTCGTAGATCGGAGTATCAGCAGGCTTTGTTTTAATCGGCAAAAGCCCCTTTGTCTCCTCCCTGTATGCGTTCACAGCGTTCTGTACGTTCTCAAGCTGCACTTTGGGTGGTATTTTGTTTTTGGCCAATTCCTTGTCAGGATACAGGCAACCTGTCAATAAGAGCGGAATGAGGCAAATGGTTAACAAACGAATGATTTTCTTCATGATATGTCTCCTTGCTGCTAAGAACCCGTAGGTCCGCTAAAAACAATATAGAGAATGATAAGTCCACCGGCAAAAAAGGAGAAATAGGCAATAAGTGCTGTCAGTATAGAAAAGATTCCTTTCAATTTCCTGCGGCTTAACTCAATCAGTACGGCAGCAACGATAAGCAGTGCCATTCCTCCAAAAGATATGTACATATTCAGCATGGACTGGGACAATCGCTCTCCCTCCAATCAACAGTAATGGTTAAGCACCATTATAGCATAAAGAAATATACAAAAAAGTCACAACAATAAGAAAACCGCATGGATTGGGCTTCTCCATGCGGTTTGACTAAATAATCCCCAGCTGCAGTACCTGATATAGTGTACAGTCCATACTATGTCGCATACGGACCTGGCGTATATGCTATCGCCCGGCAGTCTATTTCTTGAACAATGAATTAAAATCGGCTGGCATTTTATTCGTAATGATTGTACGCACAAGCTGGTCTTCCTTCTCTTTTGAAAGTGGCTTGTTGGCGAGAGTCGCAAGTCTTCTCACGAGATTACGTACAGTCGCTTCATCGGAAAAATCGGCGTTTTTAACAGAATTGGCAACTTGAAAAACTTCATTCGGGTCAATATTTGCCTTCTTCTGAATCTTATCGAACATGCCTTTCTGAAATTCATTCATGCGGCTTCCCCCCTGCATATTGATTCAACTTAATGTATGCAAGGGATCGCCCGTATGTTACTTGCCTTGGTCTTTTCTTAGTATAGATGCAAAGTCATCCATTTCTTCACGTTTTGTCCGTGTCATGAGCTGCTGAACGATTTCTGCAGCATCTCGTTTTTCGAATAGGAGCTGATGAATGGCATCTACAATGGGCATCTCAATATTTTGCCTGCGTGCAAGTTCATAAGCAGCTTCTGTCGTCCGTACACCTTCTACGACCATGCCCATCTGTTCTAGCACTGCTTCGAGTTTGTCCCCCTTGCCAAGCAAATTGCCCGCTCGCCAATTTCTACTATGTACACTTGTACATGTAACAATCAAATCTCCCACACCGGGCAATCCAAGGAAGGTGAGCGGGTTGGCACCCAATGAAGTCCCAAGACGGGCGATTTCAGCAAGACCGCGCGTAATAAGAGCCGCCTTTGCGTTATCTCCATAGCCAAGGCCATCCGAAACTCCTGCTCCAAGTGCAATAATATTTTTAAGTGCACCACCAAGCTCAATGCCAACGATATCGTTACTCGTATAAACACGGAACGATTCATTGAAGAAGAGATTTTGAGCGCGAACAGCATGTTCAATCTGCAAGGAAGAAACTGTTACGGTTGTCGGCTGCCGTTGTGCCACTTCTTCTGCATGGCTTGGTCCGGAAAGAACAATAATTTCTTTATATTCATAGTTCTCAAGCTCTTCATTAAGCATTTCCGATACACGCTTCATCGTTTTCGGTTCAATACCTTTTGTTGCATGAATGACAATTGCCTCTTTTTCGAGGAATGGATCCACTTTTTTTGCCACTTCGCGGATTGCTTTCGTCGGTACGACAAAGACGACTGCCTCACTACCTTTAACAGAAGCTTCTAAATCAGAAGAAGCCTTAATGCCTTCTGGAAGGTCAGCATCAAGATATTTGTTATTACGGTGAGTTTCATTAATTTCTTCTGCCTGCTCGGCCCGATGCGTCCAGAGACGCACGTCATGTCCATTGTCAGCAAGCACGATAGAGAGGGCTGTGCCCCAGCTGCCTGCTCCCAAAACAGCTACTTTTGCCATGATCTGTCCTCCTACTGCCTCTTACGGGCGAAGATTTTGATTGGCGTACCTGTAAAACTGAACGCTTCCCTAATGCGGTTCTCCAGGAAACGTTGGTATGAGAAGTGCATAAGTTCAGGATCATTGACAAAAACAGCGAAACTCGGTGGTTTGATTGCCACTTGAGCCGCATAGAAAACTTTAAGCCTTTTCCCTTTTACGGTTGGAGTCGGATTGACTGCCAATGCATCCATGATTACATCATTTAGCACGCTTGTCTGAATACGTTTTGCATGATTCTCACTTGCCGTTCGAATTGCAGGAAGAAGTGTATGCAATCTTTTCTTCGTTTTCGCAGAGAGAAAGACAATCGGCGCATAATCGAGATACTGGAAATGTGCCCGTACTTTTTCTTCAAACTCTTTCATTGTCTTCTCATCACGCTCAACGGCATCCCATTTGTTCACAACAATAATGACTGCCCGCCCAGCTTCATGAGCATAGCCAGCAATCTTCTTATCCTGTTCACGGATGCCGGTCTCTGCATCAAGCAAAACAAGGACAACATCGGATCGATCAATCGCTTTTAAAGCTCGCATAACACTGTATTTTTCTGTTGTTTCATAGACTTTACCACGCTTACGCATACCAGCAGTGTCCGTAATGACGTATTCCTGACCATCTCTAATAAGACGCGTATCAATCGCGTCGCGGGTTGTACCTTCAATATCACTCACAATGACTCGCTCTTCATTAAGAAGCGCATTGACTAGAGATGATTTGCCAACGTTCGGTCTGCCAATTAAGCTGAAATAGATCGTCTCCTCGTCATCATCCCTTGTTTCAAAAACAGGGAAATGGCCGACAACCTCGTCCAGCATATCGCCAAGACCAAGACCGTGTGAACCCGAAATTGGAAACGGCTCGCCGAATCCAAGTGAATAGTATTCATATACTTCATTTCTCATTTCAGGATTATCCATTTTATTTACAGCAAGGACAATTGGCTTACTGGACTTGAAAAGCATTTTTGCGACTTCTTCATCCGCAGCCGTTACACCTTCCCGGCCATTGATCATAAATATGATTACGTCCGCTTCATCGATTGCAACTTCGGCCTGTTGACGCATTTGATTTAGAAGTGGCTCATCACCAATCTCGATTCCACCTGTATCAATCAGGTCGAATTGGTGGGCAAGCCACTCGGCCTGAGCATAAATCCGGTCTCTCGTTACTCCCGGAATATCTTCTACTATAGAAATTCTTTCTCCAACAAGTCTGTTGAAAATGGTTGATTTGCCGACGTTCGGTCTGCCGACAATAGCTACTACCGGTTTCCTCATCAAGGAACATCCTCTCTCTAAGTCCTTACAGCTCACTTTAGAAACTAAACTTAAGCAAAGCATTTAGGACTTGTACAACTTTAATCATTCTAGCAAACCTTATATCGCTTCACAATCATTTTTACATAGCTTGCCCGTTACACGAAAAAAAGCCCCCGTTTCCGAAGGCTTTTCAGGAAAAACTTATTTGTATTTATCAAGCTTGTCGCCAATGAAGTCTCCGAGTGAGAAACTGCCTTGATCAGAGTCATCCTCATAATCACTATAATCATGATCAGTCGCCGTCGGCTCTTCCAATTCCTTAATACTCAAGGAAATGCGACCTTCTGCTTCATTGACATCGAGTACTTTCACATCGACTTTCTGTCCAGTTGAAAGAACTTCACTTGGCTTAGCAATGTGACGGTTGGCAATTTCAGAAATATGTACCAAACCTTCAACACCAGGGAATACTTCAACAAATGCACCAAAATCGGCAAGTCTTTTCACAGTACCTTCGACTACGTCACCTTTTTTGATTTTGTCACCAATGTTCTCCCATGGTCCTGGAAGAACTGCTTTACGTGAAAGTGAGATACGCTCGTTATCAAGGTCTACAGAAAGGACTTCCACCTTTACTTTGTCACCTTCTTTGACGACATCGCTCGCTTTATCAACATGCTCATGAGCGAGTTGAGAAATGTGAACGAGACCATCTACGCCACCGATATCTACAAAGGCACCAAAGTTCGTAAGACGCTGAACTGTACCTTCAATTACTTGACCTGGCTCAAGCGACTGAAGCACTTCGCCCTTTTTGTGTTCATTTTCTTCCTCTACAACAGCACGATGTGAAAGAATAATACGATTCTTCTCACGATCAAGCTCGATCACTTTTACGGAAAGCGTTTTCCCTTTATAATCTGAGAAATCATCAACGAAGTGTGTTTCAACCATAGAAGCCGGAATAAAGCCCCGCAAGCCTACATCTGCAACGAGACCGCCTTTAACGATTTCCTTAACAGTTGTTTCAAATACTACATTGTTGTCAAATTTCTCTTGAATGTCGTCCCAGGCTTTTTCGGCATCCATCGCTTTTTTAGAAAGAATTACCTCTTCGTCTGCTACCTTTTTCACCTTAAGTGTCAAAGAGTCGCCCTCATTCACAAGTTCATGTGCATTTTCCACTTGAACATTAGATAGTTCGATAAGTGGCACAATTCCTTCTGTTTTGTAGCTGATGTCAACAAGCACTTGCTTGTCTTCCACCTTAACTACTGTACCGGTTACAATATCACCCGGCTTGATTTCTTCAAAATTGGCAAATTCAGTCATTTGATGGACCTCCTCAAAAACTTATACTGCTTTTAATAACTTCTAATACTCACAGCGAATTGTCAAGCAAAGCACATTATACAGAATGCTGAAGATCGCGCAATTTGCGGATTTCTTCCATGATGGCATCGGCAGCTTCTTGAGCCGAAAGTTTTTCTTCACGGATGGTTCCCATGTCCAGTGGTTCTCCGTATATGACAAAAACCCTTTTGAATGGCTTATACTCACCGACAATAGCACATGGAATTACAACAGCATCTGATTTAAGCGCAAAAAATCCAGCACCAGCCAATGCTTTTCCTAGTTCGCCATTTTTACTTCTTGTTCCCTCTGGAAACAGTCCCAAAACCTTATTTTCCTTTAAGATTGTTAGCGCTGTTCTTAAGGCATTTCTATCACTGAGACCCCGTTTGACAGCAAATACATTCACTCTCTTCAGTATAGCTCCCAAGAAAGGGGCTTCAAGAAGTTCGCTTTTCGCCATGTAATGTACTGGTCTCTTCATTGTCATACCAACGACAGGTGGGTCAAAGTTGGAAATATGGTTTGCGCAGACGATGACCGGCCCACTTTTCGGTACATTGTGAAGCCCAATGACTTTTACTCTGAAAAGCGGTGTCAAAATTATTTTTACTAGGAGGCGTCCAAAAGCATACAGCATATGTATGTCACCTCAATCCTGACGAGAGCCGGAACGCTCCAGTGCTTTACTGCACTCAGCCAGTATGGATTCGGCAACTTGGTGGATTGTACATGATGTCGTATCAATCTCTACTGCATCGGGTGCTTTGACAAGCGGTGACGTTTCACGTTCCATATCCTGTTTGTCTCGCAGCGCAATCTCTTCTTGAAGTTTTTCAAGATCTGACTCAAAACCTTTGAGTAAATTCTCTTCATGTCTGCGACGCGCCCGTTCCTCGACTGTTGCTATAAGAAAAATCTTAACCTCAGCGTCAGGGATAACACGAGTGCCAATATCTCTTCCATCCATTACGACACCGCGTTTTTCAGCGAATTTCTGCTGTCTCTTGACCATTTCTTCACGGATAAGAGGATATTTCGCAATCTTAGATACGTTATTCGTCACTTCTTCTGTACGAATCTCCCATGTTGTATCAATGCCATCCAAGTAGACGCGCTGCCCAGTTTCACCCTGCTCCAACGTGATCTCTGTCTTGTCCAGCAGTTCAGCGAGCTGTTTTTCATCATCGAGGTCAAGACGGTATTCAAGTGCCTTGCTCGTAAGTGCTCTATACATAGCTCCAGTATCAATATAAATATAGCCTAGTTTATGTGCGACAATCTTTGCGACCGTACTTTTTCCCGCTGCAGCCGGTCCGTCTATTGCAATCGCTATTTTATGCTCTGTCATCTTTATTTATTCCTTCCCCTCATATAAAATCCCTATTTACTATACCATATGAGCATTGCAAATGCTTTTACGTTTTACTGATTTTCACTGCTCGTTAAATGAAAAAAAGGAGAGGTAAATCCCCCTCCTTCTTCATTAGCGAAAGTCGATGCCAGTACCTTCTAGGCGTTCCACTTTCTCTTCCTTGCCGCTATTGGCGTTGATATAAATTCTGTAAGTGATGTTTTTGTGGACACCAATGAATTCATGGCAGAGTACTTCATTTCCAAGTTCATTGGTTATCAGGGATAAGTAGTTTTCCTGAATATCCAGATTTGGGTTTACTTTGTCCCTTGCCTCATTGACACTAATCTTCGGTTTTTCAAGCTTGCGATCACGATGGTTCTTGAAATAGTTACGACCGGATAGACCGAGCAGATTACCATTATCTAGAGCTACCTTTACTTCTGCTGAGTCAGGATACAACCTTATGCCATCCTGGACTGGAAGGAAAGAATATGAACCAGCATTGTCATGTTCAGTTGAAGAAACAACTTCCATATTTTTAAAACCAAGATTCTTCAAGTACTGTGCGGCTTTTTCCCCACCTGTATACAGGCTTATTTTTTTGTTTGGAACAGGCCTGTTTACGAGGAGATTGAGAGGATGCCCGCCTTTTACAGATAGATCAAGCATGCCATTCCGATTCCCTTTTTCATAGACGATATTATAGGCAGCTACATTTGCCCCTTTACCACTTTTTTGGATTGTAAATGCCTTGTCATCAGTATCGCCCATGATTTGTTTTGCTTTGCGGAGAGCTTGGTCTTTTGAGTAGGCTTCACCTTGAATGTAATTTTTGTGATCCTTGTCTGCATTGCCTGCAAGTGAATTTCCTGCATTTGCTTCATCATATCCCGACACTTTTTTCTCTACAGTATGAAAACCGTCCATAATTGTATTGTCCATTTTCTCATTACGCTGTGCCAACGATTTTTCTGCATCGAGCCAACTCAAATTATTATTGAGAACGTCGCCCTGCAGCTTCCTCATATGGCTGTTAAGCTCACCGGACTGCTTATATAATGATGCCAGTGTTTTCGTTTCTTTATTTGTCAAAGGCTTGGCAGAAAGGTCACGAGCGGCTGTCTTATAAGAGAAATCCCCGATTTGTGATAAGAATTCCTCTGTCTTATTAAACGGCAGCATTGCGAGTGGCAACTGTCCAAGATTGCTTTGAGCATTGGATGTGATCCGCCAAATATCGAGCATTTGCGGAGAAAGTCTCTCTTTGGAATTCATTGCAAGTGTCGTACCAATTTTTTCATGTAAAATATCCATATTGTAGGTCAATTCATGAAAAGCTCGTTGATAATGGTTTTCTGCCTGCAAAGACACCATTGATTTTTCATTATTTGAGCGTGCAGCCCAGAAACTCGTACCAGCGATTCCTGCGGCAAGTAAAGCTATCGCAATCCATCTGTACATGCTAGATCCACCTTTCTACATGCAGAAAATATGTTTTCCTATCGTTTTGATTTGAGGTCTTGACCAAATCCATTTTGAAGTAGCCGTTTCTGGATTGAAATAATAAATAGCCTCACCCGTCGGATCCCAGCCATTGATTGCATCCATTACAGCTCGTCTTGCTTTATCATTTGGAGTCAGCCAAATTTGTCCGTCAGCAACCGCCGTAAAGGCACCCGGTTCAAATATGACACCTGAAATGGTATTCGGAAAAGAAGGACTTTCAATCCGATTCAAAATAACTGCGGCCACTGCTACTTGTCCCACATATGGCTCACCTCGTGATTCTCCATAAACGGCATTTGCCAAAAGACGAATATCATTTTCAGAAAATCCCGGTGGAACTGCGCTAGTCCCTCCGCTCACTTGTGTATTTGAAGCACCTTTTGTCGGCATGTTTTTTGTAGCTTTTACAAGTTTAGCCTTAGTTGAACCTCCTGCTAGACCATCGGGTTTCATGCCAAATGCTTCTTGGAAGTTCCTTAGTGACCAGTAAGTCCCCCATCCAAAAACACCATCAATCTTTCCTTTAAAGTAACCGAGAAATTTCAGTCTCGATTGCAGTTCAATAACATCGTCTCCTTTTGCTCCGCGTTGGATCACCTGCGGACTAAAGGCATGGACTTCACTTGATGGCAGCGCAGCCTGTACCCCACCGATTAAAAAATATAGTATAATAATTGAAAAGCATATCTTTCTTTTAATCATTTGTGAGCCTCCTGTGAATAATGTTCATTGGCTCTATTTTTAGGATTAATGGTTTTTTTATGCATCATCTGAATTTGAAAGTTGGAAAGTGAGTGCCTTTTATGAAAAAAATACTGTTGCTGCATACTGGCGGCACCATTTCGATGGCAGAGAATGAAGAAGGAACCGTAGGCCAACAGGATGATCATCCTTTGGCGGATTTCGCTTCACATATTGGTGCTGAAGCTGATATTGAAGAAAGAGTCGTTTTCAATCTTCCTTCTCCCCATATTGAACCTGATCATGTTTTGAAGCTTGCTGAAATTATTAATAATTCCGACGCGGATGGCTATGTCATTACACACGGTACAGACACGATGGAGGAAACAGCTTATTTGCTCGATTTGCTAACCGACAATCAAAAAACAATCATCATGACCGGGGCTATGAAATCAAGCAATGAACTCGGATCTGATGCGGCATCGAATTTGGCTGGGGCACTTATGACAGCAGTTTCGGACGAAGCGAACGGTTACGGAGTCCTCGTCGCCATGAATGGGGAACTTCATGCCTCTCGTGAAGTGTATAAAGCGTCCAGTATCAACCTGGCTGCTTTCAAAAGCATCAGTGGGCCGGTTGGAATATTGACCAAAACAGGACCTAGCTTTACTCACAAGCTGAGCCCGCTCAGTACCATTGACGCTAAAACGCTTGATGCTGATGTATATTTAATAAAGGCCTATGAAGGGATGAACGGTGAATTAATTGATGCTATTCGCAGCTTAAAGCCAGATGGACTTGTTATCGAGGCATTTGGGCAGGGCAACCTTCCGAAAACTTGTATGCCTGCATTGAAAAACGTCTTGCAGGATCGTTTGCCAATTGTTATTGTATCGCGATCAAATGAATCAATTGTTCAGCCAACATACAGTTATGAAGGCGGTGGCAGTGAACTCAAATCTCTAGGTGCAATTCAAGTATCAGGCCTAAGTGGCCAAAAGGCACGGCTGAAAATGCTGGCAGTCCTTTCAAAAACGAAAGATCTTGAAGAAATCAAAAAAATGATGCAAGCATAATAAAAAGCAGTCCGGTTGTCTTTAAAGACACCGGACTGCTTTTTTATTTTAGATTCCTCGCAATATGTTTCGCTATCTTTTCTCCGTGGAAGCGTCCATTTTCTATAAAAATTGAATTATTGTTATAACCTGCCGCCACAACTCCTGCGATATAAAGTCCGGGGACATTTGTTTCGTATGTCTCTTCACTATGGACAGGGCTTCCTGTAACCTTATCAATCTCTACACCAGCACTCTTAAGCAAGTTATAATCTGGATGATAACCTGTCATTGCAAAGACAAAGTCATTCGTAATTGTTTTAGTCTGCCCGTTTACTGAAAATGTCAGCTCTTGATCTGATATGGAAGTTGGTTCTGCATTGAAAATAAAGGTAACTTCCCCTTTTTCAACAAGGCTCTCCAGCAATGGCAATATCCACGGTTTAACGCTAGGAGAATATTCACTGCCTCTATAGAGAACTGTTACACGAGCTCCAGCCTTATGAAGCTCAATTGCCGCATCGACAGCCGAGTTCTTGCCCCCTATAACAACAACGTCCTTTTGATAATAAGGATGCGCCTCTTTGAAATAATGAGATACCTTTGGAAGGTCTTCTCCTGGTATGTTCAACATATTCGGTTGGCCATAGTAACCGGTCGCAACAATACAGTTCTCGGTCAAATATGTTCTCTGATCCGTAAGAACTTCAAATAGGTTCTCGTTTTTCTGTATGGTGAGTACTTTTTCATAGTTGCGTACACACAGTTCTTTACGCATTGCGACAGAACGGTAATAAGCCAAAGCATCTAGTCTGACAGGCTTTTGACTAGCAGTTATGAAAGCGACATTTCCGATTTCAAGCTTTTCGCTTGAGGAGAAAAATGTCTGGTGAGTTGGATAGCGGTAGATCGTTTCAGCTATATTCCCTTTTTCGATGATAAGCGGATCAATTCCTTGATTTTGCAACTCAATGGCAGCAGACATGCCACATGGTCCTGCACCGATGATGATTGCTCTTTGTTTGTTAAGTTCGGTCATCGTAACTGCCCTTCTTTCTATATTAAAAACAGGAAAAGCCCTTAGCCGGATTTCGGGCAAGAGCTTTTCGCAAACATATGTGGGAAAAAATTATACCCAACCGCGGAATCTGGAGGCTTCAGCCATTTTGCGCACTCCAATCATATAAGCGGCCAGGCGCATATCTACCTTGCGTGTCTCAGCAACACGATACACATTATTAAATGAATCGACCATTACTTTATGGAGTTTTTTGTTAATTTCTTCTTCCGGCCAGTAATATCCCTGATTGTTCTGTACCCACTCGAAATAGGATACAGTGACCCCTCCTGCAGATGCAAGGACGTCTGGAACAATTAATATGCCTCGTTCGGTCAAAATTTTTGTCGCTGCGTTCGTAGTTGGTCCATTTGCTGCTTCAACGATAATTTTGGCTTTGATATTTTCAGCATTTTCTTTCGTAATTTGATTGCCGACTGCTGCCGGAATGAGAATATCACACTCATTTTCAAGCAACTCTTTATTGGTGATTGTATTCGTAAACAATTTCGTTACTGTTCCGAAACTATCACGTCGATCAAGGAGATAGTCTATATCCAAGCCCTCCGGATCGTAAAGAGCGCCATAGGCATCAGATATACCGACAACAATTGCTCCGGCATCATGAAGGAATTTTGACAGGAAGCTTCCTGCATTTCCAAACCCCTGTACGATGACTTTTGCTCCTTTAACATCAAGGTCCATCTTCTTCGCAGCCTCGTGTATGCAAATCGTTACACCTTTTGCTGTGGCGGATTCACGACCGTGGGAGCCACCGAGAACAATCGGCTTACCAGTAATAAATCCTGGGCTATTATACTCATCAATACGGCTGTATTCGTCCATCATCCAAGCCATAATCTGTGAGTTTGTAAATACGTCTGGGGCTGGAATGTCTTTGGTCGGTCCAACAATTTGACTGATGGCACGGACATAACCCCTGCTCAGTCCTTCCAATTCGCGGAAAGACATTTCACGAGGATCACAAATTATTCCGCCTTTTCCTCCTCCATAAGGAAGGTCAACAATTCCCGCCTTCAGACTCATCCAGATTGACAGAGCTTTTACTTCATTCTCAGTGACATTCGGATGGAATCGGACACCGCCTTTAGTTGGGCCTACAGCGTCATTGTGCTGGGCGCGATAGCCTGTGAAAATCTTCATCGAACCGTCATCCATTCGAACTGGAATTCGAACGGTCATCATTCGGATTGGCTCTTTAAGTAATTCATATACTTCATCCGAATACCCGAGCTTATCCAATGCTCCTTTAATGACTGTTCTTGTAGATTCAAGCACTTCAAGATCTTTATCAGCCCGATTATTGGAAGATGCTGCTTTATCGGTTGCCATGAATGTACCCCCTACAGATCAAATATTAATCTTACTTTAAGTATACAGTTTGCCTTTGCATAAGGAAAACAGCGTAACTGAATAATTTACTCTGCCGTCAATCTGACAAACTGTTCAATCATATCTTCATAGGAAATGCCCTCGGCTCTTGCAGCATCAGGGAAAAGACTCGTTGGTGTCATGCCCGGCAATGTATTTACCTCAAGAATATATGGTTTTCCTTCCGGTGTTAACAAAAAGTCCACTCGGGAGTATGTTTCGCATCCAAGCGCCTGATGTGCCTTTACAGCATAATTCTGAATTTGCTCAAACAATTGCTTTTCAACTTCAGCAGGAACAATATGTTCGCTTCCGCCTGGAGCATATTTTGACTCATAATCATAAAGTTCGTTCTTCGGGATGATCTCGATAACAGGTAATGCCCGCTCTCTACCGCGCTTGCCGAGAACAGGGACTGTCAACTCTCTACCAGCTATGAAATCTTCCGCCAAGATTTCAGTATCACTTGAAGCTGCATATTCAACGGCTTCTTTTAACTGCTCTATATCTTTTATAATAGTTAAGCCAAGTGTTGAACCTTCCCGATTCGGTTTGATGACAAAAGGCGGCTGCCAGTTATCCGTCAGGTTGCTAATCGCTTCCTTTTGCTGTTCTTCTGTGTCAACATGGAACATTTCACTTTTTGCTACCGGAATGCCTGCTGCAGCAAAAGATTCCTTTGCCTTCGACTTGCTCATCGCAAGCGAAGAAGCGAGAACTCCAGAACCGACATAAGGTATGTCTAGCATGTCCAGAAGTCCTTGAATGCGACCGTCTTCTCCGAATTTACCATGCAGGCCAATAAATACAAGATCCACATCCAGCTTAATTATTTCATCAAGCCGTTCCGGATGAAAATCAATTCCTTGAACATCGTGGCCATTTTTCTTCAAAGCTTCAATAATTCCTTTTCCAGAGGAAAGCGATACTTCTCTCTCTCCTGATACGCCTCCGTATAAGACTGCTATTTTCATGATGAACACTCCTTGCTTCTTGCCCGAAAACTCAGGGCAAGAAGCTTAACTAAATTTTTCAATAATGGTTTTCACAGCTTGATTCGCCATAATGATTTTTCCATATTCTTCTAACCTGTATGATGTTACCATACTTGGATTGGCGAACTCGGATAAAATGGCAATGACATTTTCTTTGTTCTCACCATTCAAGTCGTTTTCATCAAATTTCATATAATACAGGCCTTCCATAAAGAAGACTTTGCCACCTGAAATTCCAAGTGCATTCAAATACCCGGACACTTGGATAACCGACTCGAACTCCTGAAAGGAGAAAATCAACTCACTGCTCTCATCCAGGGTAACTTTCATCTCAACATAATCATCGTCTTCCCAATCAAGATTCTTCGGCTTTTGGGTAACAACGACATGCATTCCCTGTGCTTGCATCATATTGACCTGAACGAGGAGCATGCCCTCGAGTTCAAAACCGAGCTCACTGCTTGCTTCATTCATCATGTCGCTGAACAATGTTCTGACGCTTTGTGCATCCTGCCAGAGGTCTTCTTTAGTAAATCCACGCTCAATCAGATCATCAAAGGTGAGAAAAATTGTAAATTGACTTTCAGAGACTCGTTCAATACGCATGGATCATTCTCCTTTTTGCCATCCTTTGTGACTGCCGGACGCTTCATCTGGAAGCCGCAGCAGCGGTTCACATGCTTTATTGTTTATTATATGTATTCCCGCAATGAATTGAACTTCACCTGCATTATTTGTGCAGCCCAGTTCTACTTACGGTTGCTTGTATTCTTGAAAACCGTTAAATAGAACATATCTCAGATGTTCTTTCCAGGAATGCGGGACTGTTTCGCGCGCTGTCTCTTCAGGATGCCTAAACATGTCAAGATCAAGACCGCAATGGCTGCAGCAGTTGATTTCGGGAATTGTGCACGTTGGCTGCAAATAGTCATACAGCGCCACTCTAAGGCATTTTTCCTCATTAAGCCAGTCAAGCATCGATCCCAACTTGGCTTTTTTGAACTGCAAGCGGCTGGAAACATGCTCAGCGATTTTAGTCGCGGCTTCTTTAACATGTGCTTTTTTTATCATAATGCGATTGTCTTTAATCATACCATGTTTTTCAAATTGATAGTAAAGAAAACGCCACTGGGTCTCTGTCGTCTGGAATAAATTCCAATACTCCGGACCTGTCCCAATTTCATCCCTTCCGGACCTTTCAAGACTTTCAAGTAAGCGGACTGCGTGAAAAACCATTGATTGTTCCGGCAATTCACTTTCAATCAGACGCAGTTGCAGATGGATATCCTGGTCACTGTATAAGAGAACACTCAAGCTCTGCATTCCGTCTCGACCTGCTCGGCCAATTTCTTGAATAAATGATTCAATATCTGATGGAAAATGATAATGCATGACAAGCCTGACGTCGCTTTTATTGATTCCCATCCCAAAAGCGCTTGTACAACATATTAAGTCAAGTTGTTTATTCATGAATTGTTGCTGGACAAGAATTCGATCTGTCTGCTCCATACCGCCATGGTAAAAGGCGATTGATTGGTTAGGAAAACATCCAATCAGGCGCTGGGCGACGTCCTCACAAGCGCTTCTGCTTGAAAAATAAATAATCGTCGGACCAAGGTTTTCTTTCAGCCAATCAGACATAATAGAAAACTTCTCTTCGTCGTTTTTTACATGTTCAACAGCAAGCGCAATATTTTCTCTGTCCATTGGATGGATATGTCGTTCCATATTGGGACGATCAAGTATTTGGATTGTTTCTTCAACTGCGGCATCTGTTGCAGTAGCGCTTAATGCGAGAATTTGCGGATTGCCCAAATTTCGGGCCACTTCTCCGAGCTTCATATAATCTGTACGGAATTCATGTCCCCACTGACTAATGCAATGAGCTTCATCAATGACGAGAAGAGCAATCTTGACATTGCTCAAGTATTGCATTGCCTGTGGTTGCTGTAGAAGTTCCGGCGATACATAAAGCAAGTCCAGTCTTTTTAACTGACCATAGATTCGATTTCTCTCTTCTCGGTCAACAAAACTATTAATCGCAGCGGCCCCTTTGTAATGCATTGCCTGCAGTTGCTTCACTTGGTCCATCATCAATGAAACAAGCGGAGTCACAACAATTGTCAGTCCATCAAGCAGTTTCGCCGGCAGCTGATAGCAGAGAGATTTCCCAGTGCCTGTAGGAAGGATACCGAACACGTCTCGACCTGCCAGCACAGACTCAATAATATCTTTCTGTCCTCGTTTGAATACTTTATATCCGAAGTATTGCTCCAGACTTTGTTCCAAAGGAGAATCCATCATACACTACCTGCCTTTCTCTCCATTCTCGCAAGCGCCAGCCGGATCTGAAAATAGTCCGTATCATCATTCAGCATCTCCTTTATTTCCTTCAATTTACTTGTTTTTGAATTGCGGATCATCTGCTGAATTTTAGACTCTTTCTCTTTTGACAAATAGGACTCTACATTAAATTCCGGTTCATGGAGAGCGATTTCAACAATATGATCATGAATCGTATTCAGCTTAAGATTACGCTGTTGAGCGATTTCTTGAGCTTCCATCCCTACATCAAGCATCTGTTTTGTAACGGCTGTTGAGCCTGCAACTGTTTTTGTGTTTCCAACTGACTCTGCACATGCGCGTAAAATAGGAAACATTTTTATGTTTTCTTCAATCAGCCGTAGCATCTCATGATGGATTGCTATGAGAAGCAGATGCATGTCCGAATACGTCATCTTATACTGTTGTGCCAGTTGTTCAAGGCTTAACCCATAATATTCATAACCGGATAGACGTGCAGTAAAGATTTCTGCTTCATTGCTTAAAAACCCTTTAAGCACCTCCAACAATTCTTCATAAATCTGTTCAAGGAATTCCATTTCCTTGCCGCGAATGCGCGTATAATAACTGCGTACCCAGTTGATTGCATTTCGATCGTCGGTAACAGCGATGAATCGGTTATTTCCGCCCCCCATATTGGAAACGGTTTGAATGAGCAAAAGCAACCGCTGCATGAATTGATTAGCAAGTCTACCGTATTTAAGCCCATTAAAATAAGAAAACGGTCTTTCCGGCAACTCCTTTAACCATATGTATCCCGCTTCCTTTACATTGACGGATTCTCTTTCTCCAAATGTAAGTTCAATGATTCCTTCTATTTGAGATTGGTGAATGATTTGCTCAAAAGCAACCTTGGGAAGTCCCGGATATACGCCATACAGTTTCTCAAGATGGAACAGATGGACATCTTGTTTTGTTTGGATGGAGCTTCGCCCGGTAATAAGATGATATGCAGCTGCAGAGGAACGGCTACCGCTCATACCGATTAAAGCATGCAAAATCGCTTGTTTTAATATCAACAGTCCATCACTCCATTTTTGCCTTCGTTGTAATTTAGTTGGCTTCATTATACAATATGCTTGTTCAGCAAGTGGAAGAAGGGATTTGAATTGGCACTTTTCACGATTGTCGAGCAGGAGACATGCATTGCATGTGGAGCATGTGGCATGAACGCTCCGGAAGTGTTTGACTATGATGATGAGGGGCTTGCCTTTTCCTTACTGGATGGAAATAAAGGCATAGCCGAGGTTGCAGAAGAATTGGAAGATGAGGTTATGGAAGCTTACTATGGCTGCCCAACCGACTCAATCAAGATCTCGGAGTTCGGTCCTTTTAATGGGGATCCGCAGAAGTTTGCATAGCCCTCTTGATTATACGAAGTGCGGCCGGCAATATCAAGCCGGCCGTATTTTCATTTCCTCAAATATTTTTCATTATACTTTTCCAAAAGATAAGATAACGGTTTGTAAAGCAAAGCCATGAAAAACGCATTTCCAATTGCATGATATGTGTCAAATGGCAAGCCAGCCAAATAGTAAGGCCAGAAATCTCCTGTGATCTGAAAGGTAGGAATAGAGATTAGGAGGCCATATCCATACCCGCACAATACTGAATAAAAGATTAGAAATATTACATTCACTCTTAAAAGAAGATGGCTAAACAGTCCGCTCAAGCCACCAATCATTCCCCAGCAAACAACTTGCCATACACTCCAAATTCCCATGCCCAACAACATATTTGTCACAAATGTAATGACAATGGCGAGCATAATTGCTGGCCCTGCGCCCAGAAATAAGCCCGCCATAATTACAATTACTGTTACAGGCTGAACATTGGGTATATTGGCAAAAGCAATTCTTCCAATTACTGCGAGAGCACCTAACATCGCAATGACTGTCAGTCGGTAAGTATTATGGCTGATCACTTAAATGCCTTATATTCAAAGATAACTTTATCACCCGGCTTGAGTTTGTAGTCGGCCGCTCCAACATTCGGCATATCTCCATTAACATAATAGAGCCATCCGTAATTGTTCTCTTCACCTTTTTTCGGGTGGATTCCTTCTATACTAGTTATGAATCCTTTGTCTTCTTTGATGGAAAAGGTACTTTTCATCACATCCATCAAGATGTCATCTTTTTTTATGTCGACACCCTTCTGTGTAACAAGATCTTTCCCTTTCATAATTCTAATGCTGACTGTTTCTTTATTCTGCTCTGCAGTCTGATTTGTTTGTTTCTCGGACTTTTGATTCTCTGCTGTATTTTCTAGATTTCCGCAGGCGCCCAATGTTATTACAAGAAGTGCAGCGAATAGTATTTGAATTATAGATTTTTTCATCATATCATTCCTTTATCTTCTTTCAGATTATCAGGTACGGTCAAGCTGAAAACAGTTCCTTTACCGATTTCACTTGAAACAGAAATTGTTCCGCCATGTGCTTCCATGATGTTCTTTGCGATGGATAGTCCAAGACCGGTTCCCCTTTGCTTTCTCGTTCTCGATTTATCCGCCTTGTAGAATCTTTCAAAAACAAAGGGAAGGTCCTCTTGGGGAATCCCAGATCCCGTATCGGAAATTTGAGCAGAAAATGCTTCTCTCGTATTCCGGACATCTATTTGGACGGAACCAAATTCTTCAGTATGACGTAAAGCATTGTCTATCAGATTCGTGAATACTTGCTCCAATCGGTCTGGATCAAAGAATGCATTTGCTGTTTCATTATTAACGTTGATTTTCAGCTCAACTTTATTTTCCTGGGCGATTCCTTGAAACTTCTTAGCAATTTTGCTAATAAACTCTTGCACCGGAACTTCTGTAGGGTGCAACGTTATTTGTCCTGATTCCATGCGAGCAAGATCGAGCAATTCATTGACAAGGCGGCCCATTCGGAGTGATTCTTCATGGATGATACCGGCCAATTCATTCTTATCTTCAACCGTCTCTGCTATATCATCAACAATCGCTTCACTATAGCCTTGAAGCAGAGAAATCGGTGTCCGCAATTCATGCGACACATTCGCAATAAAGTCTTTACGAAGTTTGTCCAATCTCCGTTCCGCTGTCATATCACGAATTACTGCCACAGCCCCACGTACTTCATTCTCTTTATCATAGAGCGGTGTCATGATGATCACCCAGTAGCGGCCTGAATGTGAAATTTCTTTTTCTACTTCTTTTTCGCCACCAATGATCTGTTGCAGCAGCTCCGCCAAACCTGGTGGAACTTTTCTTTCCTCGCCTTCATTCTCAGCATAATGATTAAACAGTATTTCTGCTGTTGGATTAGAAACGATAAGTGTCCCTTCGCGGTTCATTGTCGCAACACCATCAGCCATCGAGTTCATAATGCTTGAGAGCTGCTCTTTCTCTTCACTTAGCGCCTGGATATTCATATTTAACTGTCTGCCCATCCTATTAAATGCAATGGCAAGTTCACCGATTTCGTCATGGGTAAGTATAGGAACTTTTGTATCAAACTTGCCTCTCGCCAAATCGAAAGCAGCTTCTCGCATCTTTATTAGCGGGGCAGTAATTCGAGTGGAAAGGAAGAAGGCAAAGACTGTCGTCAAGATGATCGCCGTGCCGGCAGCAACAAAAATTATTTTTGTCGTCTCCGCTTTTGTACGGTTAATCATTTCGAGTGATTGAAGTACATAGACAGCTCCTTCATTTTTCGGAAGCCGTATGCCGACGAGCATTACCTCTGTAGCGGTGCCCGGGAGCATGACCTCTTTATGCATCTTTTTCTCTTTATTAAGAAGCTTGTCAAAATCTCCGTAATCACGGTACCAAGAAAATTCAGGGTTCTCGCCTAAGGACTTATCTGTCGTACTTGAATTCCATACTGTACCATCTTTCAGTACAAGAGCAACTCTGCTTGACGGGTCCTTTACCCGTTCTACGGTTTCCTCCATTACGGAATTGCTGTCATATTCTTCGTAAAGAATTGATACTTTCTCGGCAGTCTGCAGCATCTGCTTTTTTGCTTCGTCAATATGATAGTTTTCAAAGAACTCCAGTAGCAGAATGGTTAGTACGAGCAATACAAATGATACAAGCAGTAAAATGGTTACAGCAAGCTTTCCAACTACACTTCTCCAGAACATCAGCTTGCCTCTACATCAAATTTATAACCGACGCCCCAAACAGTTACGATCATCTTGGCAGCTTCTTTTGATACACTTGTCAGCTTCTCGCGTAATCTCTTCACATGTGTATCAACTGTTCGCAAGTCACCAAAGAATTCATACTCCCATACTTCTTTCAGCAGCTGTTCTCGTTTGAACACTTTATCCGGGGACTTGGCCAAAAATACGAGTAGATCGAATTCCTTCGGTGTCAGCTGGATTTCCACATTATCGGAAGTGACTCTGTACGCATCAAGG
The DNA here is from genome assembly GCF_030762805.1 of Aciduricibacillus chroicocephali. NCBI lineage: Bacteria > Bacillati > Bacillota > Bacilli > Caryophanales > Bacillaceae > Aciduricibacillus > Aciduricibacillus chroicocephali. The sequence continues at coordinate 1,403,838 of NZ_CP129113.1, forward strand.
TCTATAGATAAATGTGGGAATACAAGCAAATTCTTAGCCGACGGGTCAACCTCTTTCCGATCTGCTGGTGATGTTCGACGCAGTACCGCCTTCACCCTAAGCACTACTTCACGGGGACTGAATGGTTTCACTATATAATCATCCGCTCCTACTTCGAATCCCTGTACTCGGTTTGTTTCCTCGCCTTTAGCTGTAAGCATAAGAATTGGTGTTGTTTTCTTCTCCCGAATTCCGCCACAAACAGTAATTCCATCCATTTCCGGCATCATGATATCGAGGAGGATAACGTCATAATCATTTTCAAGCGCGAGGTCTAGTGCCTCCTGTCCATCTACCGCTTCGTCCACTTCAAAATCTTCTCTTTCCAGATACATGCGCAATAGTCTTCGAATACGATCTTCATCATCGGCAATCAGTGCTTTGTATTGTGTTTCCATCTTCTCATCCCTTTTAAATTTTTTAAACAAAAAACATGGCATAAGTTAAACTTAATGCCATGTCCTCTGTTTGGTCAAGCGTAGGAATGCAAGCCAGCCAGGATTAGATTGACAGCTACGAGGTTGAACATAATTATTGCAAATCCAACAACTGCAAGCCATGCAGATCTTTCTCCATGCCAGCCGCGTGATAACCTCAAGTGCAAGAATGCGGCATAAAAGAACCACGTAATAAGCGCCCATACTTCTTTAGGATCCCAGCCCCAGAAGCGATCCCATGCAATCTGAGCCCATATCGCTGCGAAAATCAGTCCTCCTAATGTGAAAACTGGAAAACCGATTGCCACAGAACGGTAAGAAACTTCATCTAGGAGATCTGGCTTAACTCTTTGCATGAGCGGTTGTAAAATGGCTCCCACACGCTTTCTGAACAGAAGCAGTGTCAAACCATAAAGTACTGCACCAGCGATTACAGACCAAATTAATGTGTTAAATTTACGACCTGCATCCGCTCCATGGAACCATGACGGGGTTTCTACCCAAGGCTTCATAACATCTTTTGAAAGAAGTTTACCTTCATTGGGTCCGGCAATGGCAGGCAAATGGTATGTTGTGTTTAAAGTCTTCCCATCAGCATTGTATTCAAACTCGGCATTATAGCCAATTGAATTGAATATGACTGTAATCAGGCTGAACCCGATGAATATATATAGGCTGAACATTACAACTTCCAGGAAGAAACTTCTCATATTCAATGTAGACTGGTCAATCTGACGTATTAAATAGATGAGACCAGCTACGAAACTGATCGTCAGGATGCCATTGCCAAGTGATACTGTTGTAACATGGATGTACAGCCAATGGCTTTGCAAAGACGGTACGAGGGGCGCAATATCACGCGGGAACATGCTTGCATAGGCAATGATCAGCATCGCTACCGGCAAAGCGAAGAGACCAAGCACATTCACTCTATAAATGAACCAAAGAATTATAAAGCCAAGGATGATTGTCATGCCAAAAAACGTTACAAATTCAAACATATTACTTACTGGTGCATGTCCGCTTGCAATCCACCTAGTTATAAAATAGACAGCTTGGGCAAGAAATCCAATTATCGTAAGCCCTATGCCTATTTTTCCACTGAAGCCTATTTTATCCTTTTGCTTTTGGTCACGGATTGTTGCTCCAAAGAAGAAGGTTGCAATCAGATAAAGGATGAAAGCGGTATAGAGAGCTGTACCGCTTACTTTAATCAGTTCTTCCGTGCTCATTCATTTTCCCCACTTTCCCTATCTCTCTCTTTGTCTAGTTCCTGTTGATCCTCTGGAGAATTAATTGGCAGATTACCTATTGCCCGCTCAATATCCCGCTGCAGGCTGAACCAGTTTTTGTTCGTATGAGCAGCTAGGAGAAGTTTGCCGTCATCAGTCGGGTGTATCCAAACACGGCGGTGTTGCCAATACATGCCTTGAATTACACCAATCATGAAGATAGCCGCACCAATGATATAAAACGGCAATGTATAATCTCTTCGTACCGTAAGACCGCTTACATTTCTCGTCGTGAAATCAGCGATGGCAAGTTTATATTTGTTCTTGCCTGATGCATCAATATTCTGACCAATGCCAGCAAAACTGACCTCAGGATTTTTTGCATCTTTTTCATAGACCGAGAACACAAATGCCGGGTTTCGCGGATAAGGAGACTTTGAATCCGGCTGCGGACCGCCTTCTTTATCCTCATTCAGAAAATAATCAGGATAGAACTGGGTCAGCTGAACTTTATAGCCGTCTTTTAACTTGTACTCTTTTTCAGGCGAGGTCAGGTCAACTTTAAAGGAATCAACCGGTTTTGCATCACGGTTGTCTTTTGGAACAAGCTTGAAGGTCATATCTTTGAATTCATTCAGCTGATAGTTTCGCTGGTACAATGCATAACCATCGAACTTTAGAGGCTGATTCATTCGAATTTCACCTGATTTGTATTGCTCAAGCTTAGGATCCTCTCCTGGAACTGCGCCTTCTTTCGTTTTGTATATGACAGCATTCGTCTGATAATTTTTGGCTACATCGCCTCTTTTTTCAATCGCATCTTTGAACTTTTCATCTTTTTCTCCATACGTCTCAAGGATAAACTTCTCGTTCTCGATGTAATAGGCACCATCTGTTCCTGGGATAACGATTCTCTCTCCTTCGCGTACGGAGACTGCTGCATCTTTGTACATTAGTGGAGTGAATCGCAGTATGGATGCAAGAAGGATGATAATTAGACCAATATGATTGATATAAGGACCCCATCTTGAGAAGCGTCCTTTTTCGGCAGCGATGTGACCGTCTTCTTCACGAATTCGATATCGCTGTTTGCGCAAATTATCGGTAAGTTCTGCCTTATGCTCAATTCCTTCTGTCACAGAGAAGAGACGCTGTTTGCGCAAGAACATTTCATGACGTTTCGGCTTTTGCTTTTTTAACGCTCTGTATAAAGGAACGACTCTATCAAGACTGCAAATGACGAGCGAGATCCCAATTAGAGCAACTAATGTTATGTACCACCAAGAACTATAAAGATTATGGAAGCCAAGCTGATAATAGATTTTTCCAGGCAATCCATAACGATCCTCATAAAATATAGACGGATCCCTTGAAACTGCCTCAGCCGGTATGTACATTTCTTGTGGAAGAAGTGTTCCAATGGCCGAGGCGACCAAAGTCAGGACTATTAGCCAGATACCTACTTTTACCGAAGAAAAAAAGGCCCATACTCTATCTACAATGGAAGTTTGATAGACTTGGGACCGACGGGCGCTTCCATCATAGCGCATGTTCGCAAGCCCGCCGCTGTTATATTCTTTTTCGTCAATCGGTTTACCACATGCTTCACAAAGAACTGTTCCTTCAGGGTTGACATGACCACATTCACATTTGATCCTGTTCATTTTAATTACCACCCTGTCCTGACTGGATTTCCTTCAAATAACTTTCCAGTGAATCCTCGTCTAGTTCTCCGTTCACTTTTCGGACAATTTTACCTTCGGGATTGATGAAAATAGAACTTGGTATTGGCTTAATTCCATACAAATCCCTCACTGTCATATCCTTGTCGCGGAGAACCGGGAATGTCAGATCGTATTTGTCAATGAAATTCTGAACGACGAGTTCAGTTGAGTCTAAATTGACGGAAACGATGGCAATACCCTGATCCTTGTATTTGTCATACATGGACTGTATGTAAGGCATCTCTCTTTCACATGGCGGACAATAAGTTGCCCAGAAATTAAGCATGATCCCTTTCTCTTTCAGTTTACTGAGCTGTACCGCATCCTCGGGATTCGCTTTATTCAGTTGGGAAAGCTTAAAATCCGGAGCCTTGTCCCCTTCAGCATATGTTTCCTTATCTCTTGTGAAATTAGAAATGAGGGCAAACGTCGTCGCACCTACGAGGACGACAAGGATTGCCGAACGGAACAGCAAGCGCTTTCTTTTTTTTCCTTTCTTGCTGTTTATCCGATCTTCCAAACTCATGCTGTTCACCTCCAATAATAAGTATAACATTGATTGTATGCTGAATTTCGACAATTCGGAAACAATTAGAGGGAGACTTGTTTCCGAAGTGCCTTAATTTCATGAGGTGCCAGCGGGCGCGACTCGCCTGGCTGCAAACTGTCAAGAGTAAGCGTGCCATATCTTTCACGCTTTAGTTTGAGAACAGGGAAACCTAATCCTTCCATCATGCGTCTTATATGACGGTTCTTCCCTTCCTCGAGTGTGAGCTGGATTATCATAGTATTCTTTTTTCTGTCTGTTGAAATAACATCATATCTGATTGCTTTTAACAGATCTTTTTCTGAACGAACACCCCTTTTAAGCTGTTTCAACTGTTCAGAAGTTGGAATCCCTTTGATTTTAGCAACATAAACCTTTTTGATGCCGTGGCGCGGGTGCATGAGCATGTTGGCAAATTCACCATCATTCGTCATGATCAACAATCCCGATGAATCATAATCCAGACGTCCGACAGGGAATAGACGTTCTCCAACGTGTCCGAAGAAATCCGTTACTGTCTTGCGGTCTTTGTCATCCTTAACACTGGAGATGACACCGCGGGGTTTGTAGAACACATAATAGGCGAGTTTCTCTTTCTTAATCTGCTCCCCTTCAACTTCTATTCTGTCAGTCGGAGAAACCTTAGTCCCTAGTTCAGTTACTGTCTCACCGTTCACTTTAACAAGACCGTCAAGAATCATCTGTTCAGCTTTTCTTCTTGAAGCAATACCACTGTGGGCAATAACTTTCTGCAATCTTTCCATTAATTGATCACCATGTCTTCTCTTTAAATTTGAACAAAAGTGCAGAACCGGTCTTAGGCCAGCACTGCACTCGTCACTTAACCAAATATTATTGTAACAATAATGATTGATGCTATTATACCAATTAGATCCGCCAATAGTCCAACCTTTAATGCGTATTTCATACGATTGATGCCAACTGCACCAAAGTATACCGTCAGTATATAAAGTGTCGTATCCGTGGAACCTTGCATTGTTGCGGCAAGCCTGCCGATGAAGCTGTCGGCTCCAAAACTGCTGATGATGTCTGTAGTCATGCCGAGTGCTGCTGTTCCTGAAATCGGCCTGATCAGCGCAAGTGGAAGTATTTCGGAAGGTACGCCTATATACGCAAGAAAAGGAGCAATAAGTCCAATTGCTGCATCAAGCGCACCCGAGCTCCGCAAAATAGAAATTGCTACAATCATGCCAACGAGAAATGGCAACAGGGACAAAGCCATTTTTGCGCCTTCCTTGCCGCCTTCAACGAATGCTTCATAGGCCGGGACACGCTTAATGGTCGCTACTACAAGTACTGTCGCTATGAAAAGAGGGATCAGCCAGACACTGATCCCTGTAAGAATGCTCATAGTACTCCTCCAATCAGCCGGACTTGCGCCGGTCAAGATAATAGAATAACCTGTCCAAACATAGGGCACCAGTTAGTCCAATGATAGTCGCGAGCAACGTCGGTCCGACAATTTCCGTAGGTGAAGCTGATCCGTATTTAAGCCGAATGGCAATCACAGTAGAAGGAATCAGTGTCAAGCCAGCTGTGTTGATAGCCATAAATGTAATCATTGAGCGTGAAGCTTCATTCGAGCCCGAGAGATTTTTTAATTCTTTCATCGCTTTTATTCCCATTGGTGTTGCCGCATTACCAAGTCCGAAGAGGTTTGCCGTTATATTGGATAAAATATAACCCATTGCCGGATGATCCTTTGGCACTTCAGGGAAGATACGACTAATCAGTGGACTAAGAGCTTTGGCCAGCATTTTTAGCATACCTGCCTGCTCAGCAACCTTCATAATACCAAGCCAGAAAACGAGAACACTAACGAGCCCGATTGTAAGGGCCACAGCATCATCTGCACTTTGAAAAATTGCTTTGTTCACTGCGTCCATATTGCCGAAAAGAGCCGCATACACAATGCCGATGACTGCCATTGCAGCCCAGATGATGTTGATCATTCAGCTCACCTCACTTTCAGAATCCGTAAAAACATCACTTGGACATCTTTAAGGAAACTTGACTCATCATTAATAGTACTTGCCGTTTCCTCCGTGAGACGTCCGAATCCATACTCATAAAGCTGGATATGATCATTCCAATCATCTGGAGCGTTTAAAGTAACGACTACAAGTGCATGTCCATCTTTCTCCGCTGTTGTTAGAAGGGTTCTCCCCGCTTTTTTCGTGAACCCTGTTTTTCCGCCCGTACAATATCTGTACTTTTCTGTAAGAAGGCGATTTTTGTTTTTCCAGGCATATGATCGTGACTCTGCTTTATGCATTTTTGTTCCGGAAATCTTTTGGAATTCCTTGTTTTCCATCGCATACCGCATAAGCAATGCCATATCATAGGCTGTTGAATAATGAGTGTCTGATTCAAGGCCATGCGGATTATCAAAATGTGTATTTTGCATGCCAATCCAAGCTGCTTTTTCATTCATCAAATGAACAAAACCCTCTTCACTGCCACCGATTTGTTCGGCAATTGCGATTGCTGAGTCATTGCCAGATCGAAGCATGAGCCCATACACAAGATCTTCCACGTTCATTTTCTCGCCTTGCTCCAAATAAATAGAAGAGCCTTCTGTATAAATTGCTTTTCGGCTTGTTTTGGCGATCTCATCCATTTTCCCCGACTCGATTGCTATAATAGCAGTCATCACTTTTGTTATGCTGGCAATAGACTGCTTCTCATGAGCTCTCTTTTCAAAAAGAACTTTCCCGCTCTTTTGATCAAGCAAGACGGCATTATTTGCAGAAACACCCTGAGCAGCAATTTCCTTCGCCGGAAAGAGAAACAGCAGCAGACAAGCCAAACATAGCGGGAATATACGCATCCCTTGTCCTCCCCGGTAAAAAAGTTAGTTCCCTAGAATGTATGCTCAGTTTGTCCTTCCTATGAAAAAACATGTCATGGCTTAGGCCATGACATGTTTAATGTTCCTGCTCTTTTTGCAAAGTCCTGAAGAAAAGATCTGCCTCTGTTTTTTCCTTGCCATCGTCCGGCAACTCCAAAGGCGGCAATTCCATAAGGGAAGTAAGACCAAATGAGATAAGAAACAATTTGCTAGTCCGGAATAATATCGGGCGTCCAATCGTTTCTTTCCTTCCTGCTTCTTCTATAAGTTCTCGCTGCATCAGCGTATGAATTGGCCGATCACTTTTCACTCCGCGTATTTCTTCAATTTCTGTTTTTGTTATTGGCTGCCGATAAGCTATAATTGCCAAAGTTTCCAACGATGCTTGTGAAAGTCTTGCCGGCTGTGCTGTTTCAAATAATTTTCTGCAATAGCTAGCCATTTCCGGTTTCGTCGCAAAAAAATAGACATCGCCTGATTTCATAATAGCGAGTCCGCTTTGATCTTTACTGTAGCGTTCTGAAAGGCGCGATAAAGATTCTCCTGCCTGATCCGGCTTAATAGAAAGGATGCTTTGAATTTGCCGCAGCGTCACACCTTCATCCCCGCTGGCAAATAGCAATGCTTCAACTGCAGCATCCATATGTGCATGTTCCAAAGGAATCCCCCCTTTTTATCGGCTTTTAATTAGTCCGATATGCATATCTGAAAACTGCCTTTCCTGATGACAATTGATACGACCGTTTTTAAGCAGCTCCAACAGTGCAAGGAAAGTCGCTACAATATGAGCTTTGGAAGGATACTGGAATAGCGTTTCAAACCGGAGTCCCTGCGGTGCATTCTCAAGAAGAAGAACGATTTCTCTCATTCTTTCTTCAACCGGAATTTCCGACCTTGTTACCGTAGCAAAAGAAGGTTTCTCCCATTCTTTTCGTTCCAACATATTTCCTAGCGCACTGATCAAATCGTAAACTGTACTCTCTGTCGGCGCTGGTGCTGTATGCTCGGCTTCATTATTTTCTTCAGGCGGCACAGAGGGCGCTCTTGTAAAAACAGACTTCTCTTCTTTTTCCTGCAGCTTGCGTGCAGCTTCCTTGAAAGTCTGATATGTAATGAGACGATCCATCAATTCTTCGCGTGGATCTTCCTCATACTCCTCATCCGGCTCAGGCACTTCCTGTCGCGGTAGGAGCATCTTGCTTTTAAGTGCAAGCAAAGTTGCGGCCATTACCAAATATTCTCCAGCAATATTCAATTCCAGTTCCTGCAGCTGGCGTATGTATTCAACATACTGCTCTGTTATAACTGCCACTGGAATGTCGTATATGTCTATTTCCAATTTATTGATCAGGTGTAGGAGCAGGTCAAGCGGGCCTTCAAATATATCTAGTTTTACTTCATATCCTTCGTTCATAAATTCATGCATCTCCTCATACCAAACGCCCAGACATCTTTTCGGGCTGGACATAAGCTAATCGTGTAAGGACCACAAAAAACAAGGAGGAATCAGCCATGAGTACAGGTGTAGGTTACGGTGGAGGTTTCGCTTTGCTTGTAGTATTGTTCATCCTTTTGATCATTGTGGGAGCTGCTTGGGTATATTAAGTCCGGTAAAAGCAGGAAAACCAGCTCATTTATGGAGCTGGTTTTCTACTTTTCCCCAACCTGTTCATCTTCGCATTTGCGATGAAAATCACCTGTGAAGTCATCCGCGCTGAACTCATACTTGCCATCATACATTTTTTTCACTTCATTGATCATCTTGCGACCAATCCCCTGATTCCTGTATGAAGGGTTTACTGAGATGTGCTGGAGGACAGCATGTGTTCCTTCCTCAATCTTAATGCCTATAATCCCAAGAATGTCATCTTCTCTCCAAAAGTAAAGGTGCCAGTCCGGATTTGTCTCATATTCCTTAACGGTCTGTTGCAGCTTTTTGACATCTTTTTCTTCGGGCATGAAGGAAAGCAGCCCCATCGCAATCTTTTCCAAGTTCTTTTTATAGCGAGTTAGCATATTGACCCCTCATTAAAATTAATTCACGGCTAGTATATAAAATGTGCGTTCACCGTCTGGCTTCGTCTTTTAAAAATCCACATACATATATAGTTATGCACGAAGTCCGTTTTTTTGTCAATTGACAGGAAAATGATGAGTTCCTGTTCATTCTTTTGCCATTAGCCTTGATATAGCAGAGTACCCATCCGATTCCAGATTTCCTATTTTAAATGGAAGGAAGTTAATGCAAGCAATCCATAAATTGAAGAGGAACGTCAATTCCCCCGTAAATTGAAAAACTGGTACATGTATAACATAAAACAGAAGTGCCATAATACCACTTGCCATTGGTCCGCCGAGAGATACTGCAGCCCTCTGCCAATGTTTTAGGCCCGGTTTTTCCACTCCTGAAGTGCTGCCTCCCGATATCCAATACAACCTTATGATCAAACTGAAGCCTGCAAAGCGCAAATAGGCAATCTTTTTGCCGATACCAATTGAGATTACAATCTCATCCGCTCCACAAAAATACGCTACTGTTGCATGACCAGCCTCATGAATCATAATTGATAAGGGAGCTGCAATAAGGAGGAATAGACACATTTCAATAAAAAGTTGCATTCAAAGTTCTCCGCAAAACAGGCTTAGCACATTCCGCACTAAGCCCGTTTCATAATTAGCCTTCTACTCGTACTTCTTTCATTACATCGCCATTATTCATAGCTTTCGCTTTGTCGATGCCTGAAGTGACCTGTCCAAATACAGTATGCACACCGTTCAGATGCGGTTGCGGCTCATGAACGATGAAGAACTGGCAGCTTCCTGTATCCTTGCCGGCATGTGCCATGGAAAGAGATCCTTCCACATGCTTATGAGGATTGCCCTCTGTCTCACATTTAATTGTATATCCTGCAGACCCAGTACCGTTACCGGTCGGGCAACCACCCTGACTGACAAATCCAGGGATGACACGGTGGAATGTCAAGCCATCATAGAAATGTTCATTCGCCAACTTTTCAAAGTTAGCTACAGTACCAGGTGCTTCTTCCGGGTACAATTCAAATTCGATTTTGTCGCCATTTTCCATCAAAATATGTCCTGTTTTTGCCATTATATGACATCTCCTTCTGTTACAGTCGATGAATTCAATTCATCTTACCATTTATAGTGAGTTGTGAAAAGAGAAGAGAATCAGGACAAGTAGGAAAGGTCGTTTTTCACGACATCTTCGTAAGTCTCACGCTTAATTACAAGTTTCTCTTTGCCATTTTCAGCGAAAACGACCGCTGGGCGTCCAAAACGATTGTAGTTGTTTGCCATCGAGTAACCGTAAGCTCCTGTTGCAAAAACAGCGAGAATATCACCAGGATTGATTTCAGGCACAGGTAGGTCCCAAATCAGCATGTCTCCTGACTCACAGCACTTTCCTGCGATTGATACTGTTTTCTCCTGTTTTGCTTCCGGACGGTCCGCGATTACTGCTTCATATTTTGCTTCGTATAGCGCCGGGCGAAGATTATCACTCATGCCACCATCGATAGAGACGTACTCACGGATACCCGGAATATCTTTAAAGGAACCGATTGTGTACAAAGTAATCGCTGCGTTTCCAACAATAGAGCGGCCTGGCTCAATCCAGATTTCCGGAACCGGAATATCAAGCTTTTCAGACTGCTTTACAACTTCAGCATAGATGCTTTCTACATAGTGTTCATATGGCAACGGCTCATCGTTCGATGTATAGCGGATTCCAAAACCGCCGCCGAGGTTGAGCACTTCCGGTACAAAGCCATGAGCTTCTTTCCATTTCTCCAGTTGTTTAAACAGAGCATCAACCGCAACAACGAAGCGATCAGTTTCAAAAATTTGTGATCCGATATGGCAATGGATTCCTTTGAAGCGGATTCGCGTATGATTATGAAGCAAATTGAATCCCTGATCTGCTTGTCCATTTGCAAGGTTGAAACCGAATTTAGAATCTTCATTCCCAGTCATGATGTATTTATGTGTTTTGGATTCAATTCCAGGTGTTACACGCATGAGTACATCAATTTGTTTGTCTTCTTTTTCTAGAATTTCGCCAATCAGCTCAATATCGTAGAAATTATCGACTACAATACAGCCTATTTCTTTCTCGATAGCCATTTCAAGTTCTGCCCTGCTTTTATTATTGCCGTGCAAATGGATTTTTTCTGTCGGGAAACCAGCCTGAATTGCTGTATAAAGCTCGCCTTCCGATACTACATCAAGGCTGAGCTTCTCCTGCTTTGCCACTTCTACCATGGCAACTGCTGAAAATGCCTTGCTTGCATATGCAACTTGTGCCTTTGCGCCAAGACGTTCGAATGTTTCGACAAAAGCGCGAGCATTTCTACGGATAATTCCAACATCATAAACATAAAGAGGCGTACCATATTTTTGAGCCAGTTCCATAGCATCGATTCCGCCAATCTCAAGATGTCCGCTAGCATTTACTTCAAAAGGATGTTTGTGCAACATAAGATGTCCCCCGTTCTAATATAGGAAAATAATCTATACTTTATCACATTAACGCGAAAAACAAAAGATTTTCCTGTATTTTGCGAATTGGGGGATATTGCTTTCTATTCTGGATGTTCAGCTGTTTTTCTTACGAGGTTGCCTGTAAACATTCTTCGGATGTGTAATACTAGGTCGTTTGTCTGCAAATGGTACTGGAATACGAAAAACGATATGAAGCATTGCATAGGCATTGAACGGTATAAATGGCCATAGGTACGGTGTTTTCAAAGCTCGTGTTTTAACAAGAACTAGAAGGTTCACTGTAATACCAATCATGAAACCTACGACACCGAACAGTGCTGTCATAACTAGAAGGAATAGCTTTGCAAGCTTATTTGATACACTAAGCTCATAACTCGGTGTTACATAGGAACCGATAACGCTAATTGCCACATACAAAATGACTTCCGGAGAAAAGAGACCAACATCCACTGCGATTTGACCGACAAGCACGGCCGCTATGAGGCCGAGTGCAGTTGTTAGCGGAGTCGGCGTATGAATGGCTGCCATCCTCAGAAACTCAACCCCAATTTCAGCGACAATTATTTGTAAAAATATTGGAATCTCACCTGTTTTATTAGGTCCGATAAAATCAAGCATCTTAGGAAGCAGTTCAGGTTTTGTCACAAATAGCAACCATAGTGGCAACAAGTAGATGGACAGAAAAACTGCAATGAAGCGAACCCATCTTACAAATGTGCCGACTGTAGGCGATTGCCTATATTCTTCCGCATGCTGTAAATGGTGAAAGTATGTTGTAGGTATGATGATGACACTTGGTGATGTGTCCGTCATGATAAGCACATGCCCTTCCAGAAGGTGAGCAGCTGCGACATCTGGCCTTTCCGTATAACGGACGAGCGGATACAAGTTCCATTTTGAATCCAAAATGAATTCATCCACTGTTTTATCAGCCATGGCAAGTCCATCAATATCTATTGCGCTCACTTTGTCCTTCACTTCGCGGACAAGTCCATCATCAGCAATATCCTCGATGTAACTTATACATATATCCGTTCTGGAACGTTCCCCCACTTTCAGCATTTCATTTCTTAATCTTGCATCCCTTACCCTGCGTCGTGTAAGTGCTGTGTTAAGCACAATATTTTCTGTGTAACCATCGCGAGAACCACGGATAACCCTTTCCGTATCTGGTTCTTCCGGATTTCTGCCTGGATATGACCTCAAGTCAACGACGAAAGCAAGCTTTTCTCCATCTAAGAAAATGACGATGAGACCTGCGAGCAGTTGGTCAACGGCTTCATCCATTGTTTCTACAATTTCTACCTGTTCATGGACAAGACGATTCTGGACAATCTCTTTTAGCTTTTTACGATTGCTTTCAAAGTCATTGATTTCAATCAGTTTTTTCATGATTTCAACTACAAGTGCTGAATCACATAGTCCATTGACATAATAAAGCTGAAGCTGTTGTTTCAACACGACGATCTCGCGGAAACCAACATCATAGGATACACCTGTGCCAATCCGGTCTTTCATATATTGTTCCGTATCTTTTATTTTGGGTGAGATAGGCTGTTTACTCTCAGTTCTCGCCAAACCAAGACACTCCTTTCATTACGATGTCATTGCTATTTAACAAAACTGAGCCACTGAAAGAGCGATCCTGCAATTTTCCCGAAAACGAACGCCATGATCAGCCATTTCAAGTATCTCTCTAGTCGGAGACGCTTTGATAAAATTGGAAAAACGTTCAGTATTTCGGTTAATGCAGCAGCAAGCATGCCAACGAAAAGGCCATGTAGCAGTCCCCAAACCGCAAGCACAATTACAGGCACACTCCATGTCCATCCTGTGAAAGACAAATATGTTCCCATAAGAGCTCCTGCGGTTGCACAGGTTCCGAACAGGCGAATATGCTTTTCTGCCCTTGCCAGCTGAACGAGACGTGGAATTACACCAAGTACAGTAATGAAAGCTACAAAACCGGCTCCGACTGCCAGTCCGCTTGAGAAGCCGAGCAAGATTTGCCCAGCTTCAGCTGCGATGGCTCGGACCATTCAGCCCATTCTCCTTGTCAATGATGTACTCTTTCATGCTTTGCTGGTATTTAAAAATTTCCACTTCAAGAGGGCTCGGCTCCTCATTGAAACGTTTTTTGAACCAGTGATTGAAGAAAACAAGCATGCCAATTCCGAGTCCAAACGAATAGGGCACTTGGATGGAAAGTGGATACTTCTCTTGTTTTCCGGTGAGCAAATAATGCAGTTTTTGCTGGACTTCCTGCATGGACACATCGTAGTGAAAATTCATGATTGTCATTGCAGACCCGATAAAAAGGATGATCCACACTGCCGCTGCCATCCAAACCGGCATACTCTTTTTCTCTGTTTCAACATGAATGATTGTCTGATTCGGTCCAATAAGCTGTATTTCCAGTGATGGGTCTGATTCCTGCAAATGACGAATGACCATGAACCCGTCAATGACAATGTAATTGCTGTCTTTTTCAGTAACTTTATAAATTTGTTGTTTCTCCAGCTTCTCTTTCGCTTCTGAGAAAGTCTCAACTAAAGCGATATCACGCAACCGTAATAACGGAGTGCCACTCGTTTTGACATATTTCTTCATGCGAATGTAGACGATTTTTCCCATATGCCCACCTTCCAATAAAGATGTCTTGCTTTAGTATTGGTCAAAGGCGGCTGTTTTATCATATTTTGCATGAAAAAAAGCACTGCCTGTATGGCAGTGCTTACGGAACGTTCATGGACAACTTTATATCTTGTAAGATTTTCTTCTCGAGACGCGATACTTGAACTTGAGAAATGCCAAGTCTCGCAGCCACTTCAGATTGAGTCTGATCTTTAAAATAACGCAAATAAACAATTAGCCGCTCTCGCTCATTCAGCTCTTTAATCGCTTCATGGAGCGTCAATTTATCGAACCAATTTGTGTCTTTGTCTGCGATCTGGTCAAGCAAAGTAATTGGATCACCGTCATTTTCATAGACAGTTTCATGAATTGACTGAGGTGCTCGCGCCGCTTCCTGCGCCTGGATAATATCTTCTGGGGGAAGTTCCAGGGCTGTCGCAATCTCAGTGATTGTCGGAGATCTGCCGAGTTCTTTCGTCAATTCATCTTTCTTACGGCGAATTTTATTGCCCGTTTCTTTAAGAGATCGACTCACCTTAATTGTGCCGTCATCACGTATGAAGCGCTGAATCTCGCCAATGATCATAGGCACTGCATAAGTGGAAAAACGCACATCGTAACTGAGATCAAATTTGTCGATGGATTTGATCAGCCCAATGCTGCCAATCTGGAAAAGGTCATCTGGCTCATACCCTCGGTTGATGAAACGCTGAACGACCGACCATACAAGCCGAACATTCCTCTCAACGAGCAGATCCCTTGCTTCTCTGTCACCTTCCTGACTGAGCTGGATATATTTCTTCACTTCTTCATCCGATAAAGTTCCGGTCTGATTATCACGTTTTACAAATACATCCATGGAGCTACCTAGTTGCAGACCGTTCTGCTGGTGGTCAGCTGTTTTTTCATTCTAATTTCTGTGCCTTCTCCGGCTTTTGAGGTGACCTCAACATGATCCATAAAATTCTCAATGATCGTAAAGCCCATTCCAGACCTTTCAAGTTCTGGCTTAGACGTGTAAAGCGGCTGGCGTGCCTCTTCAATATCGCCTATTCCAATTCCTTCATCACGAATTACAAGTGTGATCTCTCCATGATCGATGGCGCACTCCATATAGACAAATTTGTCCGGATCATTGTTATAGCCGTGAATAATTGCATTCGTCACGGCTTCTGAAACAACAGTTTTGATTTCAGTCATTTCATCAACTGTCGGGTCAAGTTGAGCAATAAACGATGCGACTGTAACACGTGCGAACGATTCATTAGCACTAATGCTTGAAAATTGGACTTTCATTGCATTTTTCATGAAGCCACCCCCAGTACTGAAAGCGCAGTATCCTCACACTCTGCATGCCGGACAATTTTATACAAACCTGACATCTCGAATAAACGCTGTACTGGAGGCGTGACTGAACAGACAACCATCTCTCCACCGAGCTGAAGTACTTCTTTATATCTACCTAGGACAACACCAAGGCCCGAACTGTCCATGAATGACACAGCTTCCAAGTTGAGTAGCACATGTTTGACGGGATTTTCGTAAATCATGTCTCTCCACTGATCCCGCAGCTTCTCGGCCTCATGATGATCCAATTCACCACTAAGGCGAACGACGAGAACATTCTCTCTCACTTCAAAATCTGCTTGCAATGACATCTTTTGTCCTCCTATCACAACTGTTGTGATAATAGGTTTCTGCCTGTTGCTGCTATATTCCTGCAACTCGACAAAACTAGAAGCAATGAGGCAAATTAATCTGTCATTCAGTCAATTTTCGCGACCTTCTGCAATGTACGTTTCAGCAATTGGAAGTAAGAAGCAGGTTCCAAGTCTTCCTTCATAACAAGATCGGCAGTTGATACAGTCTTATCGCCAGACTTGATGATAAGGGTTCCTACCTTATCGCCCTTTTTCAATGGAAGATCAAGATTTTCTTTCAATTTTTTCTCGACTTTAAACTTCTCTTTCTTACCGTTTTTCTTATGCAGCGTACTGACAGACTGAGAAACGACGACATCAGCTTTTCCTTTGTCGGATTTAAACATTTTCAGTTCAGTAATTTTATCGCCACGGTTAAATAGTTTATTCGTTTCATACTGTCCAAACCCATGGTTCAGTAACTCCGTTACCATTGAATTTCTATCCTTTGTCGTTTTTGCTCCCATAACAACAGAGATGACACGCATCCCATTCTTCTCTGCTGTTGCAGTCAGGCAATATTTCGCTTCACTTGTAAAGCCGGTTTTCAGGCCATCGACACCTTTATAGAACTTTACAAGCTTGTTTGTGTTGACAAGCCAAAATTCATTTTTCTGACCTTTACGCAAATAGTCTTCATACACGGATGTATACTTTGTAATGTCCTCATATTTCAATAATTCCTTAGCAATCATCGCCATATCATAGGCAGTACTGTAATGACCTTCTGCAGGCAGGCCCGTTGTATTTTTGAATGAACTGTTTTTTAGTTTTAGTTCCTTCAGTTTTTCATTCATTCTCTCGACAAAAGCATCTTCACTGCCTGAGATGTGTTCAGCCATTGCAACAGATGCATCGTTTCCGGACGCCATGGCAATTCCTTTCAGCATGTCATTTGCTGACATTTCTTCTCCAGCTTCCAGGAATATTTGAGAGCCGCCCATTGATGCTGCTTTTTCACTTACCGATACCATGTCGCTTTTCTTTAAGTTACCTTTGTCCATTTCTTCCATAATTAGCAACATAGTCATTAACTTGGTCATGCTTGCTGGCGGCAATTTTTCATGTGCATTCTTATCATAAATGAGTGTGCCTGTATCCTTTTCAATCAAAATTGCAGACTTTGCCCCTGTCGCAAGGCCCTTGTCTTCCTTTTCAGCTGCTTGAATCACAGGCGTCATCGTGACGCTCAACATAAAGGCTGTGATGACTGACGCTATCCACTTTTTCATAAAACGACCTCCACCATTCAATATAGGAACAGTGTTGCCAAAATAATCTCTTTTTATAACAAAAAAGGCATACATCAAAAATGATGTACACCTTTAAAAAAAATTGCTTCTCAGTGGATCGTTTTATAAATAAGCGGCCTTGAAATTGGTTTTTCGTTTGAAATAACAATTGCATCGAGCAGCTGATCGTTAACCTGTCCATACTCAGGCAAGTTCGTATGAATTGTGAGAAGAGCTTCTCCACTTTTCACATAATCTCCTGTCTTCTTATGAAGCATGATTCCTGCCGCAAGATCGATGACCGACTCTTTTGTTTCTCTTCCAGCCCCAAGTTTCATTGCTGCATGTCCAATTTTCTCTGCATGCATGCTACTTATAAAGCCTGAATATGGGGATGGCAATTCAATAATGTGGCTAGCTTGTGGAAGTCTGTCAGGCTTATCGATAATTCTGCCATCACCGTTTTGGCTTTCTATAAATGTACGGAATGTTTCAAGAGCTTGGCCGCTGCTAATTGAAGCTTCGAGCTGTCTCCATGCTTCTTCCTTTGTCTTCGCAACTCCGCCCAAAAGAGCCATATGGCTGCCTAGCTCAAGGCAGAGTTCTGTCAGGTCTTTTGAACCGTCTCCGCGAAGTACCTCCAAGGCTTCCCTAATTTCAAGTGAATTGCCTATAGCCTTTCCGAGCGGCTCGTTCATATCTGAAATAATAGCGGATACTTGCCTGCCCATATGTTTTCCGATTTCCACCATTGTCTGGGCAAGCACTTCAGCGTCTTGAAGTTCTTTCATGAATGCACCGCTTCCCGTTTTCACGTCAAGAACGATGGCTTCCGCTCCAGCAGCAATTTTCTTGCTCATTATGGAACTGGCAATGAGCGGGATGGAGTCGACAGTTGCTGTCACATCACGCAAACTGTAAAGCAATTTATCTGCAGGTGCCAGATTGCCTGTCTGTCCGACGACCGCGATTTTATTCTCATTGACCAGCCTGATGAATTGTTCGTTTTGTATTTCTGGGGTAAATCCAGGAATAGACTCCAGTTTGTCAATCGTTCCGCCTGTATGTCCAAGACCACGGCCACTCATTTTAGCAATCGGAACACCAATCGAGGCAACTAGTGGAGCAAGTATGATTGTTGTCGTATCCCCGACGCCTCCCGTTGAATGTTTGTCTACTTTTATTCCATTAATGGAAGACAAGTCAATCATATCACCGGATTCCGCCATTGCCTTTGTTAAATCGGCACATTCTCTGCTGTCCATTCCACGCAAATAGATTGCCATCATAAGAGCACTTGCCTGATAATCGGGAATTTCCTGCGCTACATAACCTTTGACGAAGTAACGGATCTCTTCCTCAGTCAGCATCTGGCCGTCTCTCTTTTTGGAAATGATATCGTACATACGCATGGCTTTCACCTCAATTCACATCCATTGTTGCGATTATTTTGTCAACGAGACTTGTGAATCGCTGTTCCGCAGCAGCTGCGGTCACAATAACTTCTTCATGTGAAAGCGGTTCATCCAGAATGCCTGCTGCCATATTCGTAATGCAGGACAGACCGATGATGCGCATGCTCATATGTCGTGCTGCGATAGCTTCAGGGACAGTCGACATCCCAACTGCATCCGCTCCAAGCACACGTAATGCACGGACTTCAGCAGGTGTTTCGTAAACCGGTCCAATGTTGGAGGCATATACACCTTCTTTAAGGTCGATGCCCAGCTCTTGAGAAGCATTCCGCGCACATTGTATGTAATCTCTATCATATACGGCTGACATATCAGGGAAGCGTTCCCCGAGTTCCGGATCATTCGGACCGACCAGAGGATTCGTTCCCAAATTGTTATAATGATCCGTGATCAGCATTAAATCTCCTGGCTTGAGCGACTCATTGATACCTCCAGCAGCATTCGTCAGTAACAGGGAGGTTGCACCGAGCGCCTTCATGACCCGGATTGGAAAGACGACCTGCTCCATTTCGTAACCTTCATAGAAATGGAAGCGGCCCTGCATTGCAAGTACTCGCTTCCCATTCAATTCCCCGCTGACAAATTGCCCTGCATGCCCCTCAACTGTAGAGACAGGAAAATGCGGAATTTCCTCATATCGAACAATTTGAGGATTTTTTATTTTTTCAGCATAACGGCCGAGTCCGGAACCAAGAACGAGCCCCATCTCCGGCTTGTCCGTAATTCTGGTGCGGATAAACTCAGCTGCTTCCAAGATCTTTTGGTCCATTCGAAATCCCTCCATCAGTTCGGCAAAATGTCGGAGAGGAAACTTTCTCCGTGTTTCGGAGCATCTACCTCAAAATTGTCCGCGACTGTTGCTCCTGCGTCTGCGAAAGTCTTCCTCGTTCCAAGATGTTTCCCTTCCACAATCTCTTTGTGATAAGCGAGAAGCGGGACATACTCCCTTGTATGATCTGTTCCATGATGGATTGGATCATTGCCATGATCCGCCGTTATGATAAGCAAATCGTCTTGACGCAACAGATCGAGGAACTCGGGAAGTCTTCTGTCAAAGTCCTCCAGTGCTTTACCATAGCCTTCGGGATCGCGTCTATGTCCATAAAGTGCATCGAAATCAACAAGGTTCAAGAAAGCAAGACCCTTAAATTCCCTCTTCATCGTATCAGCAAGCTTGTCCATGCCATCTTCATTGCTGACTGTTCGCAATGCCTCTGTTACCCCTTCGCCATCGTAGATATCTTTAATCTTGCCGAGGGCAATGACGTCGAGCCCCTTGTCCTTAAGGCTGTTCATGACCGTTTTTCCAAATGGCTTTAATGCATAATCGTGGCGATTTGATGTTCTTGTAAATTCTCCAGGCTTGCCTATGAACGGACGGGCGATGACTCTCCCGACCATGAATCGCTCATCAAGTGTAAGTTCACGCGCAATCTCACAAATTCTGTAAAGCTCTTCAAGCGGAATAACTTCCTCATGGGCGGCAATCTGAAGGACAGAATCCGCAGATGTATAAACGATAATTTTTCCTGTTTCCATATGCTCTTTACCGAGTTCTTCGATGATTTCTGTTCCGGAAGCCGGCTTGTTACCTAGAATACCTCGGCCTGTGCGATCTTCCAGTTCATTCAGCAGTTCAGCTGGAAAACCTTCAGGGAATGTCTGAAATGGTGTATCAATTTGCAGCCCCATCAATTCCCAATGACCTGTCATTGTATCTTTTCCAGCCGATGCTTCCTGCATTTTGGCATGGTGTGCAAGAGGACTTGCAACCGAATCCACACCCTTAATTGCCTGCTTGCGAATATTTCCCAGTCCGAGTGTTTTAAGATTCGGCAGATTCAGTCCATTCATCTTTTCAGCAATATGTCCGAGCGTATCTGCTCCTAAATCACCGTACCGTCCAGCGTCCGGTGCCTCACCGATACCGACCGAATCCAATACAACGAAAAAAATCCTTTTGAATCGATTCATTTTTCCCTCTCCTCTCATGCACGATTTATTCCCTTAACGAACATTTGCTATGCACGCGGGTGGTATGTTTCGTATACTTCACGGAGTCGCTTTTTCGTTACATGGGTGTAAATTTGTGTAGTAGAAATATCTGTGTGACCGAGCATTTCCTGCACAGAACGGAGGTCGGCTCCATTCTCAAGCAGGTGGGTCGCAAAAGAATGCCTCAATGTGTGTGGAGTTAGCGGATTTTTGATATTCGCTTCAACACTTTGTGCCTTTAACACTTTCCAGAATCCTTGCCTTGTGAGCGACCGTCCATTTCTATTCACAAAGACAGCTGTTTCATTCGGCTGCTTTTTCACCAATGCAGGGCGGCCATAACTTAGATAAGTTTCAACCGCATGCGCCGCCACCGTACCAAGCGGTACAATCCGCTCCTTGGATCCTTTACCGAAGCATTGCAGAAAACCGAGCTGCAGATGGAGATCATCCATTTTAAGGGTAATGAGCTCACTCACCCGAAGCCCGGTCGCATACATCAATTCAAACATCGCTTTATTTCTGTAATCGAGTGGTGCGTCTCCGGAGATTTCAAGCAGCTGTTCAATTTCGCCGACTGAGAGCACTCCCGGAAGTTTACGGTCTTTTCTCGGTGTTTCGATGTGAAGACTCGCATCTTGTTCTACAATGCGTTCCCGTACGAGAAACTGGTGGAAAAGCCTGATTGAAGATAGCATTCGTGCAATCGTGGCGGAAGATTTGCCTTCATCCTTCTGCACGCGGAGAAAACCGAGCAGGTCATGGCGCCCAACAAGCTCCCATTTTTCCTTTACAGCAACTTTTTCTATGTATGTTTTGTATTTATCCAAATCGCGGCGATATGAAATGATTGTGTTATCCGAGAGGCCGCGTTCAATTAGTAAATAATGAAAAAAATCTTCCACTGCATCTTTCAACATTTCATTCCCCTACCCTGAAAAACAAATTGAGCCTTTCAAGAACCGTTTTCTCTTCATTGAACACTTTAACCGCCGGTCCTTCCGGCATATCGTAGCGTCGATTCTGCTCCTGTTCAGCATGCATGACCTTCAACCCGAAATAGAAAAGGCATGTACATACAGCGAACAGGATAAACACTTTTATTGCATCTGACAGAAGCGGCTTCATAATCAGCATATCCCCTTTTCGGTGAAACTTCATACACGAGGATATGCTTTTGCCGCTCTGTTTTATGTGCATTTCTTCATTTAAACTTCTCTTAATAAAGCAAAAAAGCCTTCCTTCCTGATGAAAAAAGGCATACCGAATCTCAGTCTATTTTAACGACCGCTTCCTGACATTGCTTGCATACGCCATGGAATGTCAGCCTATGGTCCTTCACCTGGAAGCCCCAGTCATTCTCAACTATCTTCTCTACATCACCTAACAGATCATCAGCAATCTCTTCAACGGAACCACATTCCATACATACGAGATGATGTCGGAAATGGCGCGATCCTTCCTTGCGCAAATCATATCTCGCTACGCCGTCTCCAAAATTGATTTTATCAACGATTTTTAGTTCTGAGAGCAGTTCCAGTGTTCGATAGACTGTCGCCAGTCCAATCTCCGGGGCCCTCTCTTTCACAAGTAGGAATATGTCCTCCGCACTGAGATGGCTCTCTTCCTCTTCCAGAAGCACACTGACAGTCGCCTGCCGTTGGGGTGTCAGCTTGTAGCCTTGTGAGCGCAGCTGTTTCTTAATTCCCTCGATGCGGTTTTCCATGACATTCCCTCCTCTTTCCTCCTTTCAATTATAGGCTTTGCCGCTAATCGTGTCAAAATATAAATGATTATCATAAGTACTTGATATTCATTATCTATTTATATTTATTATTATTTGTAAAAAGCTCGGATAATCGCTTGCATCGCTTCATTTGAGATGAATGTTTCCATTAAAGCGGCCCCAAAACCAAGACAAATCAAAATGACATAGATTGAAACGTAGCGCAGAAACGGCTCCGCTATAGGCTGTGTTGTCTGACGTCCGAACAATCGGCCCAGCAATGCGAGCGAGAAGACCATCGACAGACTGCATGCCGCTACATAAATCGGGATGATGATCAGATTTTGCGGTGCAATTGCAAGAGATGCAAGCATAAGTCCTTTCATTCCTAACTGATTGACGATAAACCCTACGGAGAAACCGATCATCAGACCTTTAAGGAACAAGAAAATCCATACTAGCGGCAAACCAACAACAGATAAACCAAGAACGAACATAATTAGCAGATACTTTACATGATAAAGAAAACTGCTCTTTAATATGCGACCGTGTTCCAGCTGCTCGCCGTTCGCGATATGTCCAAAGAAACGTTCAAGATAAAAATACAAGTCCTGCTTCTGTACAAAATTCATACTGTTGACGATTATGGCACCAAAGACAATTCCTGTCAGGAACAGGATAACCATGAAAATATAGATTGTGGCATGCTCTTTCAAATGTCCGGCAATGCGTGTTTTTGTATTCATGAGAAACCCCCGCAATTGTTTGATAATGGATACTATCAACTCTATGAAGGGGTTCTTTGAAACATGACATGAACTCTATCTTTTTTCTCTATGGATTGATTTTTCCGTATTTGCCTCCGCCTCCGGCTTGAACATCCGCTTCACCGCGGCGATTGCGAATGATTGCTTCCGCAAGCGGGTCTGGGACAGTCTCTTTCAGACCTTCCAGT
The DNA here is from genome assembly GCF_030762805.1 of Aciduricibacillus chroicocephali. Classification (NCBI taxonomy): domain Bacteria; kingdom Bacillati; phylum Bacillota; class Bacilli; order Caryophanales; family Bacillaceae; genus Aciduricibacillus; species Aciduricibacillus chroicocephali. The sequence goes on from NZ_CP129113.1 coordinate 1,426,927, forward strand.
GAAGCACGATGAATAACTTCCATCTCTGTCCCAAAACGACTGAGCAGCTTTTCGAAAGTTTTCGGACCAAGCTTCGGCAAATATTCAAGCGGCACTTGATGCTTGTATGGTGGACGTTTGCGCACTCTTGGATGCTCTGTTGCCAGCTCTTCAATCCGGTCACGCACGCCTTTAACAATTTTTTTCGAACCACAGGATGGGCAAACTGCCGTCCCTGGAGGAGCTTCTGTGAAGCAGTCTGCACACACTGTCCTATAATATTTCCCGAGAAGCGGATTCATGCCGTAGTTCTCCGATACATGGCGCCCTTCCACTTCATGGAGAGCCAGCTCCAACTCCTTGAAGGATGGCTCTTTCATAAGGATACTCTGGTATTCTCGGCCGATTTTCGCCAATGAATGGGCATCTGAGTTCGTCACGAATGTATAACTCTGCAGCTCCTCAATCGCATCGGCCATCGTTGTGTCTGAACTGAGGCCGAGCTCCACACCGTCAACAAGATCGGGATCAAATACCTCTTCAAGTGATTGTGCAACACCTTTGCCGTAAAGACTTTTGAATGGCGTGAATGCGTGCGCAATTAGAAACAGTCCTGACAATTCCTTTGTCTTATACTGAAGTTCCTTGCCCGTTCCATAATACCGCTGGGAACTGAGTGTAATATTTTTCATCTTCCCTACAAGCCATTCGGAAAATTGGCCTATACGCTCCAACGACGGGAAGAAGCAGAGCACATGAATCGGTCCTTTTGCATATTCATCATACACTTCGATCTCCGCTCCGGGAATAAGCGTTACATTTTCAAATCTGATACCGCCATCAGCCAGTTCTTGTGCCTCTCCTGATTCCATAAGCTGCTTAATTTCCTCCTGAACTGCAGGTGCATGACAATCGATTACACCGATCAGCTCAATCCCTTTGCGGCGGCTCGCTTCCTTGAGCACATTTGTAAGAGTTAGCGATTTTGCTCCAGTTATTTTCACCGGCTTGCCGTACATATCTCTTCCAATATGAATGTGCAAATCGGCAAAATAGTTCTTAAGCATTTGAAAGCCGCCCTGATGCTTTCAAGTACATCATCGCGTAATTCGTCTTGGCATCGTGAATGCGCTGTTCTTTCATTGCCTCAAATGCTTCTTCAAGGTTCATTTCGACCAGTTCAAGAAATTCATCATCATCTACTTCAACCGGCTCCTCAAGTTTTTCAAGCTTATCTGTAAAATAAATGTACATAATTTCGTCTGCGAACCCGGGAGAAGTATAGAATGAATCTACGAAAACGAGATTCTCCCGCTTTGTCGTGTATCCTGTCTCTTCTTCAAGCTCTCTGATCGCCGTCACATCCGGAGATTCTCCCGCTTCAAGTTTTCCGGCCGGGATTTCGATAATGGATTTTTCAAGCGGCTTCCGGAATTGCTCCACCATGATAATCTTTCCTTCATCTGTAACCGGAATAATAGCGACCGCGCCTTGATGTTTGACGATTTCGCGTTTAGAAATTTTGCCATCAGGCAGTTCAACCTCATCTACTTGCAGACGGATGATTTTGCCATTGTAGATTTCCTTTGTGTTCAATGTTTTTTCTTCAAATTTCTTCATTTATTTGTCCTCCCGCATCTTTGTTTTTAGTATAAGGATTGATTTTCACAATGTAAATCTGTTGAATTCCCGCACCTCTTCTTTCTACAATGATTGTATCCACTTTTCATGGAGGCGAAACGATTGAAGAAAAACGAACTTGGTAAATCCGGGATTTTCACATCAGAACTTTCTCTCGGCTGCATGTCTCTAGGGACAGATGCAAAACAGGCTTTCCGCATTATTGATGCAGCGCTTGATAGAGGAATCAACCACTTCGACACAGCTGATTTATATGATTTTGGAAAAAACGAAGAGATTCTCGGAAAAGCAATCAAAAACAAGCGACAACAGGTAGTCCTCACTTCAAAGGTCGGCAATGATTTCAGCAAAGGGGACGGTTCATACAGGTGGAACCCTTCACATGAACATATCATTACGGGACTGAAAGCGAGCTTGAAGCGGCTTCAGACTGACTATCTTGACTTCTATATGCTGCATGGCGGAACAATTGACGACCCGCTTGATGAGTCGATTGATGCTTTTGAAACACTAAAAAAAGAAGGTCTGATCCGTTCTTATGGAATTTCTTCCATCCGCCCAAATGTCATTCGTGAATACGTAAAGCGAAGCACTATAGATGGTGTTATGATGCAATACAGTATGCTTGACCGCCGGCCTGAAGAAGAGATTCTTGACTTGCTGCAGGAGAAAAACATTAGTGTTCTAGCTCGAGGCCCGCTTGCGGGAGGTCTGCTCAGCAATGATTGGAAACACCAGCTGGCAAGAAAAGGTACCAATGGCTACCTCGGCTATATGCCGGAGGAGCTTGATAGCATTCTCCCTTCTATTGCAGAGCTAGCACAACAGCCGATGAACAGCTTTTCTTTTTCCTATGTTCTAAGCCATCCGGCTGTCGCTACTGCCGTATTTGGCGCAAGTTCAATCGAACAGCTTGAACAGAATACAAGTGCCCTTCCCTCTGCTCCTTTAGGAAAGACCCAGCTCGCTGAACTTCAAAAAATTACAAAACCGCTGCGCTATGAACAGCATCGTTAAGGCGAGACCGCCGCTCCAGAGCAACTGCACTGGAGCGGTTTTCCTTTTGTCCCACAATTATTCCCATGTATTTTAACGATGAAATGAGCTAATATAGGGTATAGAACAAATGTTCCTTTATAGGAAGGAGGGAAACAGATATGAAACAAACGATTTTGATGGCAGATATGCAGTCCTTCTATGCTTCAGTTGAAAAAGCGAGTCACCCTGAGTGGGCGAACAAACCGGTAATCGTTTCAGGAGACCCGGAAAAACGGAGCGGCATCATTCTCGCAGCATGCCCGCTTGCCAAGAAATACGGTATTGAGACGACTGAACCGCTCTGGCAGGCGCGGCGCAAATGTCCGGAAGCCGTCATTGTCCGTCCTCGCATGCAGCTTTATATCGATGTTTCCTGCCTGATTACATCAATCCTTGAACGGTATAGTGATAAAGTCGAAGTATTTTCCATCGATGAACAGTTTATTGATGTGACCGGCAGCACCGGATTGTTCGGAGATCCTGCTCTCATCGCCCGTCAGATGCAACAGGAGATTCTTGAACAAACCGGCATTTTTGCCCGTGTCGGGATTGCCCCAAATAAAGTGCTCGCAAAGATGGCATGTGATGCTTTTGCGAAAAAGAATAAAAGCGGCATTGCCAGGCTTAGCGATGATAATTTCCGGGAGAAAATGTGGCCGCTTCCCGTCAGCAAACTGTTTGGCGTCGGAAGCAGAATGAAACAGCATTTAAACCGGATTGGCATTCGAACGATTGGACAACTCGCTGAATTTCCTGTTGATCGCCTCAGGAAACGCTGGGGCATCAATGGCGAGGTGCTTTGGAGATTCGCCAATGGTATTGACTTGTCTCCAGTAAGTCCGGATACTCACGAGCAACATCAAAAAGCGATTGGGCATCGGATGACTTTGCCCCGCGATTACGAAACAGCCGAAGAAATCCGCGTCATTCTGCTCGAATTGAGCGAAGAAGTCGCCCGCCGCGCACGCCGACAAGGTTATATCGGGCAAACTGCCTCACTCACAATCGGAGGCACAGAATATCATGGACGGTCTGGCTTTCATCGACAAATCCGCATGCTATCAGCGACGAGCTCCGGTCTTGACCTGTATCGCGCTATCCTCCCTCTCTTTGAAAAACATTGGGATGGTTTACCGATCCGCAGTGCTGGAATCTCTCTTTCCCAGCTGTCTGATGCGGCGACAATCCAACTGAACTTGTTTGAACCGACGCTACAAAAAGAGAGGCTTAACGAGGCGATGGACGCAGTACGTGACAAATACGGACCGACGGCGATGTTCCGTGCCTCTTCCCTTGCTGCTGCCGGACAAGTGCATGAGCGAGCCGCAAAAATCGGAGGTCATTATAAATAATTGGAAGGGGGCATATCCATGCGGCCAAACAAATTATCACACGGCCATAATCTAATTTGGGAGTCAAGCCGGATGATGCTGCCGGAACATCGGGCAGCACTCAATTCACTCCATAAACAGAGGAAACATGTAAGAAAACTAGAACTCGATGAACAGGAACAGCTGCTGATTGACATTCAAATCCGCCTGGCGTATGAAACAGATGTCCCAATTAGACTGCATCTGTACAGTCCTGAAGGAAATTTCTCTCTTAGCGGCAACGTCAAGCAGATTGACAGACTTGCAGGGAAGCTGCGCCTGCAAGGTGCGGACAACCAAAAGGAATCCATTCCTCTTTCTGACATCATCGGTGCAGAAATTGATTTACTGCCAGAACACTTGTAGATGTTTTCTATTTCTTATTAAATTGGCTCTTCAACACTTTCTCCATCAAGCCCGGGATGAGCTGGTACATCTTGCTTCCGAATTCCATCCACCACGGCATATTGAGCTCCCTTCTGCTTGTGAATAGCAGACCGGCGACCTTGACGGCTACATCAGCCGGGTTCAGCATATAGCGCTCAACGCTTTTCGCATAACTTCCTTCTGGGTCGGCTTTATCAAAAAAGTCTGTACGCACGGGTCCTACATTCACGGTTGTCACCTGGACACCCATTTCCCTTGCTTCCTGGCGCAGTACATTGGAATAGCCGATCATCGCATGCTTGGAAGCACAATAACCAGCAGATTTTGGTGTAGCGATCTTTCCGGCTTGTGAAATGATATTGACAATATGTCCGCTGCTGTTCTTACGAAAATGGGGCAGCATATATTGAATTGTCCGTATCATCGCAAAGACGTTGAGGCGGAACATACGGTCAAGATCAGACCAATCCATATCAAGAACAGCATCGAACTTTCCGACCCCAGCGTTATTAATAAGAGCATCAATTCGCTCATGCTTTTCAAGAATCGTTTCAAATGTTCCGGAAAGCGCTGCTTCATCCAGCAAGTCTGCCGAATAGACGAATGCTTCAATGCCAGTCGTTTCGGCAATTTGCCGGCGGACAGCCTCAAGCTTGTCCAAAGATCTCGCAATCAAAATTGGAATGCCGCCAGCTTTTGCAATCTCCATTGCAAACTGTGCACCCAAACCGCCTGAAGCACCCGTAATAATAATTTTCTTTCCTGTAATCGATTTGTTCATCTGTTTTCAAGAAAGCTCTAAAGGCTTTCTCTCTCCCCTTTCAAATTGACTTTTGCGATCATTTCCAACAGAATAAATAACGAGGTGATATTCATGAGACCGAGCATCATTGCACATCGCGGAGCAAGCAATTTTGCCCCGGAGAATACGCTGCCGGCATTCCAACTCGCCTGGGAAATGGGTGCTGACGCAATCGAGACAGATTTGCATCTGACGAAAGATGGCATTCCGGTGCTCATTCATGATGAAACAGTGAATCGAACGACGAACGGCAGAGGATATGTGCAAGATTTCACACTGGCTGAACTGCAGATGCTCGATGCCGGCGCAAAGTTCTCTGCTGCGTATTCAGGCACAGGCATTCTCGATTTAGCGACCTTTCTTCAGTGGGCAAAGCCAAAACCGCTTAAACTGAACCTGGAATTGAAAAATAATAAAATCGACTATCCTCATCTCGAGGAAATCGCCTATGAATATGTAAGTGCTGCTGGCATGCTTGATCGCATTATATTTTCCACTTTCAACCTTGATAGTGTCAAGCGGCTTGGCCGCTATCGGGAAAAGACGGAAATCGCCATGCTCGCTTCCAGGAAAGCACTCGATGTATATGCCTTGGCAAAAGAGTTGCAAGTACACGCAGTCCATATAAAACATACATTGATGAAACCCGCACTTATATCAGCATGCCATAAAGAAAAAATTGCTGTCCGTGTCTTTACTGTCAATACGGAAGCGATGATGCTGCAAGCTTTTAACCATCACTGTGATGTAATCACCGATAAACCCGGCACAGCTGTCCGCTGTCTCGGAACATATATAAAATAGATACAGCAAAGGCAGGAGACTAGAAGAGTGGAACTAATATTTCTCGGAACAGGAGCCGGCATGCCGTCAAAGGAAAGAAACGTGACAGCAATCGCCCTTTCCATGCCACAGGAGCTGAACAGCGTATGGCTTTTCGACTGTGGCGAAGCAACCCAGCACCAAATCTTGCACACGCCGATACGGCCTCGCAAAATATCAAAAATTTTTATTACCCATATGCACGGTGATCATATATTTGGTCTGCCCGGACTGCTCGGCAGCCGCTCCTTTCAAGGCGGAGATTCAAAACTGGATATTTACGGCCCCGAAGGAATCCGGCAATTCATTGAAACAAGCCTCCATACAAGCAGGACACATCTCTCCTACCCGCTTGAAATCCATGAATTCACAGAAGAAGGATTGATCCTGGAGGAAAAAGGTTTCAAAGTGAGCATTAAAAAGCTTGAACATGGCATCCCGTGCTTTGGATTCCGGATTGAAGAGCCGGAGCGTAAAGGCGAATTGCTCGTCGACAAACTGAGAGCGGACGGAATCCAACCTGGACCTTTATACAAAGAAATAAAGATGAATGACACAGTCGTTTTGGAAGATGGAAGAATTGTGTATAGAGATGACTATCTCGGGCCTGCCAAACGCGGACGCATCGTCTCCATCCTTGGTGACACAAGAAACACAGCGCGCCATGCTGAATTCATACTTAATTCAGATACACTAGTCCATGAAGCGACCTTTGAAGCGGCGAAACCTGAGCTCGCTCATGATTATTTCCATTCAACAACTGAAGAGGCAGCAAGGCTTGCAGAAGCTGGCCAAGTCGGACAACTTATCATTACTCATATCTCTTCCCGTTATCAGGAAGAGGATGAAATGCGTCTGCTTGGGGAAGCACGAGCCATTTTTCCGAATACTGAGCTCGCCCATGATTTCTCCGTGTTTGATCTGCCAATGAAAAAATAATAAGGAGTGCCAGCATGTTTTTTGCAGGCACTCCTTATCTTTTGTAATCATCTAGGAAGTCTTTCTGAAAACTTGTCAACTGCTCCGCATCATTCTTGTGCACCAGCGGTTTCACAAACAGATTGGCCCCGTATTTCTCCTTTAATTGTTCAACTGCTTTATGCAGGGTTTCTCTTTCAGCCGCTTTTTCATAAGTGAAAAGATCAAGCTGCTCACCAATCTGATTTTTATCCATTGCATCCTGGACTGTAATTCCAAGAAGTCGTACAGCTTCCCCATTCCAATGTGTTCGGAACAGATCAGAAGCAATTTGATAAATGTCGTCTGCTTGATTTACATGGTGCGCAAGAGTCCGGCTCCTCGTTACCATCTTCCAATCATGATAACGGATCATAAGCTGAATCCCGAATCCTGCTGCCTGCTTCCGCTTCAGCCGGCGCTCTACATTTTCAGAAAGAGAACGGAGCAAAAGAGAGATTTCATCTTCATCGACTGTATCATGAGGAAGCGTCCTAGATGAACCAATACTTTTGAATTCATTGACTGCTTCCGGATCAACGGGACGGCTATCCTCTCCATTGGCACGTTTCCTCAATCTTTCTCCGTTTACACCGAGTAAGCTCTTAAGGGCAAAAAGGTCAGCATTTGCCAAGTCTCCAATCGTATGAATGCCAATTTGCTTCAATTTCTCCGCTGTCTTGTCACCAACACCGTGCATTTCACCTACAGCTTGGGGCCAGAGAATATTAGGAAGTTCTCGCTTCCGCAAAACTGTAATGCCCATCGGCTTTTTCATATCAGAAGCTGTTTTTGCCAAAAATTTATTCGGTGCGATTCCTATACTGCATGGAAGATCGAGCCTTTTCAGAATTTCTTCTTGCAAGCGAACCGCAATTTCAAGTGGGGTTCCAAGACTGGCACAACTCGTAATATCAAGATAACCTTCATCAATCGAAACCGGCTCCACAAGCGGAGTAATTTCACTCATTAGACGAAAGATTTCTTTGGAGGCAGCACGATATCTATCAAAATTCGGTGGCAGAAGGATCAGTTCAGGGCAAAGTCTGCGTGCCTGCCAAACAGCCATCGTCGTTTTGACACCTTTGGCACGGGCTTCATAGCTGCTCGTTACGATAATGCCTTTACGCTGTTCAGGATTGCCTGCAATCGCCAGTGGCTTTCCTTTCAGCTTAGGATTATAGGCCATCTCTACAGACGCATAAAAACAGTTCATATCAACATGAAGGATGACACGGCCGTTTTTCGGATACATATGAATGGGCATCGAGCCACTCCTTTCTCGGAGAGTTCAAATGCAAAGATACACAAAAGGATATGCGATAGAACGCATACCCTTTATGTGAAAATCATTTCTCCGTCGCTGTTGTTTCAATAATTGCAATGACAAGCCTTGCTGCATCGCTGAGGTGCTCCGGCTTAATCCGCTCGTTCGTTGTATGAATCTCTTCATAACCGATTGCAAGATTCACCGTTGGAATACCAAGTCCGGAAATGACGTTTGCATCACTACCTCCGCCGCTTTTCAACAGACGGCTATTTTTGCCAATTTTTTTTGAAGCTTTTTTGGCAATGCGCACAACTTCGTCTTCTTCAGTCAGTTTAAAGCCTGGGTACATAACCTTTGTTTCAACCTCGGCTACCGCACCATTTTCTTCAGCCGCTGTTTCAAATGCTTCTTTCATTTTCTTAACCTGAGCATGCATCTTATCATCAGAAAGTGAACGTGCCTCTGCAAGGACCTCAACGTAGTCACAGACGATATTAGTCTGCTGACCGCCTGCAAAGCTGCCAATATTTGCAGTTGTCTCCTCATCAATACGACCAAGTGGCATTTTAGCAATTGCTTTAGAAGCCACAGTAATCGCGGAAACTCCTTTTTCAGGTGCAAGTCCTGCATGAGCTGTCTTCCCTTTGATAACAGCATGAATTTTGGCTTGAGTAGGAGCGGCTACAATCAAATCACCGATTTCTCCATCACTATCAAGAGCATAGCCGTATTTAGCTTTGATCAGAGAAGCATCAAGTTCTTTAGCACCGACAAGTCCAGATTCTTCTCCAGCTGTGATGATGAACTGAATATCACCATGCTTGATATCATCTTCTTTCAAGACACGGAGTGCTTCAAAGATAGCAGCGAGACCCGCTTTATCATCCGCTCCAAGAATTGTTGTCCCGTCAGAAGTGATCCAACCATCCTGAAGACGAGGCTGAATGCCTTTACCCGGGACAACTGTATCCATATGAGAGGTAAAATAGATTGTATCCGCATCCGGAGTATTACCTTTCAATGTACAGATTAGATTGCCTGCTCCATGGCCGGTAACTTTGGCGCTGTCATCTTCAATCACTTCTATACCAAAGCTCTTGAACTTCTCCTTCAATACTTTGGCAATCTCTGTTTCATATTTTGTTTCGGAATCGATTTTAACAAGTTCCATGAACTCCTGAACAACTCTATCCTCATTTACTGGCATGGTGTTTTCCTCCTTTGCTACTTGTCCTCTATGAGAAGTAGCGTTAAAATGATGTTAATACAGACCCGCTAAGGAGGGATCCATTTGTCAGGCCAAAAGACATCCAAAAAGAATAAACGCGTCAAGCTTGTCGTGTATATTATGATATTCGCAATGCTTATCATGACATTCTCAACAGGACTTGCCCTTATTTTATAATACGGACAGACCAGGCCTAGGCAGGCCCGGTCTGTCTCTTTTTAGATTGTTTCGCCTTAATATCACTCTTTTTAAACTTGCTCTTAATAATAAGATAATCTTCAATCTCATGGAGCAGCTGGAAGAGGTTCGAGCGTGTTTCGAATTCTTCCTGATTAGCAGGCAAATCCTCCCTGCGGAACTGCCTCTTTAAATCTTTCAGCTCTTCTAGAAATTTATCCGCTGTGTTTCCTGGATGTACAGCGGTAGACAATCTTTCAAAAAAATCAGCGATTTGAACCGAAATCTCATCATGACGCGGCAATGTTTCAACGAGCGGAATCATTGTTTGAAGCAGAACGAACTGTCTTCCCCTCATAGAAAAGTAATCCGCATAAGGATGCTCGTCTCTCAGCAAATGATTCTCCTTGTCGATTCCGACCAAATTGCCCGCTCTTCTTAAGATGCGGTTAACTTCCTCTAGTTCCTTCCTGTCCCATTCGTGATCCGGGTCCTCTATCAAAGTAGCAATCTCATGCAGGATAAGCCGGAAATTATTTTCCAGTTTTACTTGCAGTGTCCGCATCTTGCGTTCAAGGTTTGGCATATATAAATTCATCAAAAGACCAACACCGACACCGACAACAATAATAATAAACTGGTCGGTGAGAAAAGGGAGCGTGATCATTTTCTGTCCGTATATATTCAATATGATGACGACACTCGTCCCAATACCTTGCGTAATATTGAAATAGACGAGAACAGGAATGAATGCCATAAGCATGAATCCAATGACGATTGGACTGTAGCCGAACAACTTGAAGAAAACATAGGAGAACAAAATGGCAAGAACACAGGCAAAGAAACGGTCCCAGGCACTAAGTACGGACAATTTCCGTGACGGCTGAATGCATAAAATTGTTAAAATGCCAGCCGAAACAAAGTTGGCTACGCCAAGTGTCTGCGTAATCCAGATTGCAATGGGTGTTCCAATCGCTGTCTTGATTGTCCGATAACCGATTTTCAATATAGTTCTCCCCTTGAGGAAACTTTTAATTCCATATTTCAGTCTGAAAAAGGCCCGGCCGTAAACGGCTGAGCCAAAAGGTCAAATTTCTTCACAATGTGCATCAAACAAGCGCTGTAGCTTGTTGATTACATCTATTGCTGTAAAACCTTCAATATCCTGACGATGCAGCATGCCGACGCATTCGCCGTCCTTCAATAGAGCAAAAGAAGGTGATGAAGGAGGATTGTCACCAAAATATTCACGTGCACGAGCAGTCGCCTCTTTATCCTGTCCGGCGAAAACCGTAACGAGATGGTCTGGACGGCAATCGTAATGGATTGCACTTGTCGCCGCAGGACGTGCTGTGCCGCCAGCACAACCGCAAACAGAATTAATCATGCAAAGTGTAATGCCATCCCGGCGAAAAGCCCCGTCGACCTCTTCAGGTGTCACCAGTTCCTGGTACCCTGCACTTTTCATATCATGGCGTGCGCGCTCTACAGCATCAGTCATGTAAAATTTAAAGTCCATCCACTCCAGCTCCCATCATATATCGCTTCAGTTCAAGTATAGCCGATGGCAGCTGGACAATGGAAGCAATTCGCTTAGAATACTTGTGCTGTTTCTTCGGAAATGTTTTCGAGAATTTCTTTGACTCGAGCCATGAACTTGCCACAAATAAGACCGTCCAAGATGCGGTGATCAAGGGACAGACACAGATTGACCATGTCCCGGGCAGCGAACATATCATTGATAATGACAGGGCGCTTCACGATTGACTCGACTTGCAGAATAGCAGCCTGCGGATGATTGATAATACCCATCGATTGGATTGAACCGAAGGAACCCGTATTGTTAACGGTAAATGTGCCGCCTTCAATATCCTTCGTTGTCAGTTTCCCGTCACGAGCCCTGCCAGCAAGCTCATGAATTTCCTTGGCAATTCCTTTAATGCTCAAATCATCAGCATTTTTTATAACCGGGACAAACAGTTCATCATCTTTTGCAACAGCAAATGAAAGGTTGATGTCACGATGCTGAATAATCCGGTTTCCTCCCCACGTGCTGTTCAATGAAGGGAATTCCTTCAAAGCTTGAGCTACTGCTTTGACGAAGAAAGCGAAGAAAGTCAAGTTATAACCTTCTTGATCCTTGAACTTTTTCTTGATTTTATTTCTATAGTTCACGAGGTTCGTGACATCTGCTTCAACCATCATCCAGGCATGCGGAATTTCCTGTTGAGATTGGACCATATGATCCGCAATCACTTTACGTACACCTTTTACTGGAATCTCGATATCACGTGGACCTGCTGAAGCATAAGTCGGTTCTGCTTTCGATTGAGAAACTGGGTTTTGAAGTGACGCAGTTTTACTTTCCTCCGTATTCCCGACCTCTGTCTTAACTGCTTGCGGTTCAGAAATTGCTTTCTCTACGTCTTTACGTGTGACCCGGCCGCCAAGGCCTGTTCCATCAACTGCTTCAAGATTGATATTATGCTCTTGTGCCAGACGTAAAACAGCCGGCGAATAGCGCTTTTTCATGCTTGTGTCCGTTACCTTTTCCTGATCAGTCTTTTCGACTGATTCAATGGAAGGCATTTCTGATTCAATCTCGGATTCGGCTGTCTCAATAATGCACATGAGATCGCCCACTGCAACTGTATCGCCTTCTGCAGCGATGATTTCAACAATCTTACCTGTAAAGGAGGAAGGAACTTCAGCATTTACCTTGTCAGTCGCCACCTCTGCAATCGGATCGTACTGGACAACCGTGTCTCCAACTGAAACGAGCCAGCTATTAATCGTTCCCTCGGTCACACTTTCTCCGAGCTTCGGCATAAGTATTTTTTCATTCGGCATCTGTATACCCTCCTTCTTTTAAAAAGCTGCCATTTCGCGCATAGCTGCAGTAACTTTATCCTGGTCCACAAGGAAAAACTTCTCAAGCGGCAGCGCATATGGCATCGCTGGGACATCAGGTGCTGCAAGACGGCGAATTGGTGCATCCAAGTCGAAAAGGCATTCTTCCGCAATCGTAGCAGAAACTTCGCTCATGATGCTGCCTTCTTTGTTGTCTTCTGTGATTAACAGGACTTTCCCTGTCTTTTTAGCAGATTCTACAATTGTCTCACGGTCAATCGGGTAAACAGTACGCAAATCTACAACCTCAGCAGAAATACCTTCTTTTTCAAGCTCTTTGGCAGCTTCAAGCGCATATTGTACACAGAGTCCGTACGTAATAACAGTAAGATCTGTTCCTTCGTGCTTCACCTCTGCCTTTCCGAGTGGCAGTACATAATCGTCTTCAGGTACTTCCTCTTTCAAAAGACGGTATGCCCGTTTATGTTCAAAGAAGAGAACAGGATCATCATCACGAATAGCCGCTTTAAGCAAACCTTTCGCATCATATGGAGAAGAAGGGATGACAATCTTAAGACCAGGCGTATTTGCGAACAGTGCTTCAACAGATTGTGAATGATAGAGTGCACCGTGGATGCCACCACCAAACGGAGCACGTACTGTGAGCGGGCATGACCAGTCATTATTGGAACGGTACCGAATCTTTGCCGCTTCCGATACAATCTGGTTCACAGCCGGCATAATAAAATCAGCAAACTGCATTTCTGCAACCGGACGCATCCCATACATCGCCGCACCAATTGCAACTCCGGCAATTGCAGATTCTGCGAGTGGCGTATCAATCACGCGTTCTTCACCGAATCGCTCCTGCAGACCATCTGTCGCGCGGAAAACACCGCCCTTTTTGCCGACATCCTCACCGAGGACAAATACATTTGCGTCTCTTACCATTTCTTCTTTCATTGCCAATGTAATAGCTTGCAAATATGTCATGATCGCCATTAGTTTTCCTCCTGCTCTGCATAAACATGCCGCAGTGCTGAAGCTGGTTCCCCAAAGGCTGCTTTTTCAGCATATTCCGTTCCCTCGTTCACCAGCTTGTCAATTTCTTCAGCCATTGCAGTTTCCTTTTCATCATTAAGCACGCCGCACTCTCGCAAGTAGGTCGAGAATTTGGCTAGCGAATCGCTTTCTTTAAGGGTTTCGAGCTCGCTCGCTTCCCGATACAAACGGTGATCATCATCGCTTGAATGCGCTGTGAGACGACTAACAAGGGCTTCTACAAGAGTTGGTCCCTCACCTGCCGCTGCACGGTCTCTAGCCTTCTTCATCACTTCATAAACAGCAAGCGGATCATTACCGTCCACTGTGTAACCAGGCATGCCATATCCTATTGCCCTGTCAGAAATACGTTCACAAGCATATTGTTTTGACACAGGAACAGAAATCGCATACTGATTGTTCTCTACAAATGTAATAACAGGCAGCTTATGAACTGCTGCAAAGTTAAGTCCTTCGTGGAAATCTCCCTGGTTTGTCGATCCTTCCCCAAGTGCCGTCAAAGTGACAAAATCCTTTTTTTGCATCTTTGCAGCGAGAGCAGTACCGACCGCATGTGGCAACTGAGTTGTAACTGGTGAAGATCCAGAAAGGATTCGATATTTCTTGCTGCCAAAGTGACCAGGCATCTGACGACCGCCGGAATTTGGATCATCCGCTTTTGCAAAAGCTGAAAGCATAAGCTCCTTGATTGTCATGCCAAATGCCATGACCATTGCAACATCCCTGTAATAAGGCGCAAGATAATCCTGAGAACGATCAAGTGCAAACGCAGCTCCAACCTGTGCCCCTTCCTGACCTTGGCAGGAAACGACAAATGGAATCTTGCCGGCCCGATTCAAAAGCCACATCCTTTCGTCCACTTTTCGTGCTGACAGCATTACACGATACATTTCTAATACATCCTGATCCGTCAGACCAAGTGCTTCATGGCGTTTTTCTGCCATAACCTTTTCCTCCTGTCGCTTATCCATGTATTTGTTTTCCGTCCACCGCTAATGCAGCTTCACCAATCGCTTCAGATAATGTCGGATGCGGGTGAATCGTTTCAGAAATTTCCCAGCTAGTTGCATCGAGCACTTTCGCAAGTCCTGCCTCTGTAATCATGTCCGTGGCATGAGTACCGACAATGTGGACACCGAGAAGATCATCAGTCGCTTCATCTGTAACGAATTTAACAAAGCCTGCTGTCTCTCCTTGAACAAGCGCTTTGCCATTTGCCTGAAACGGAAACTTACCAATTTTGATTGCATAACCTTTATCAACAGCTTCTTGTTCGGTAAAACCTACAGAAGCCGCTTCAGGTCTGCTGTATACGCAGACAGGAACCGTATTATAGTCAAGCAGCCGTTCCAAAGTCCCTGCCATATGCTCGACAGCTTTGATTCCTTCATGTGAAGCGACATGCGCGAGTTGAATTCCGCCAATACAATCACCAATTGCATATATATGTTTTTCTTTGGTCTGGTAAAATTCGTTCGTCCGGATATAACCGTTTTCCACTACAATGGAAGTATTCTCCAACCCAATTCCTTCTGTGTTCGCCTCTCTGCCGACTGATACAAGCATTTTCGAAGCCGTGAACTGCTCCAAGCCCTTTTTCGTTTCAGCCTTAACTTCTACACTTTCATTAATGGATAGCGTCTCTGGAAGCACTTTAGCGGAAAGAACAAATTTCACACCGCGTTTTTCAAGTTCAGTCTGTACTGTCCGAGACACATCTTTGTCCATTCCAGGCAAAATCCGGTCAGCATATTCTAGTACAGTCACTTCCACATCAAAATCAACAAGCATGGAAGCCCATTCTATTCCAATTGCTCCTCCACCTACTATAAGCATGGATTCCGGCAATCTATCCATCTCCAACGCTTCTTCAGAGCTGAGGATGAATTCACCGTCAATCGCAAGCCCAGGCAAAGTCCGTGGCCTTGAACCTGTCGCAATTAGTACATGCTTCGGTACAATCATTGTGTTTTCACGGCCATCTGCATATTCAATGGAAATTGTGCCTGGCATAGGAGAGAAAATACTTGGACCGAGAATGCGGCCAAACCCTTCAAAAACATCAATTTTCCCTTTTTTCATCAAATGTTGCACACCTGAATGAAGTTGTTCAACGATACCAGATTTTCGCTCCTGTACACGTGCAAAGTCTACCTTTACATCTCCCGCAATAACACCAAAATCAGCACCATGTTTCGCAAGATCATAGACTTCGGCGCTTCTCAATAAAGCTTTTGAGGGAATACAACCTTTATGAAGACATGTGCCCCCAAGCTTTTCCTTTTCTACTATTGCAACTTGTAAACCGCTCTGCGCCGCTTTAATCGCTGCTACATAACCGCCCGGTCCTCCACCAAGTACAACGAGATCGTATTCCTTAGCCATTCGATCACTCCTAAAATAAATGCCTGTTTAATAATTCTTTGCTTCTTCCAGTCCAGTCAGCACCCGAAAAGCTCCGGACGCAAGTGACTCCAGTATATTTTCACCAGGGAAAACAAACACATCTGCAATCCATGCAATTGGACCGAGCAGCCGTTGAACAAACAGACTTTGATCATTCAGCCTGCCCGTCAGTACGATTGCCTGGACTTCACCACGCAAAGCAGCAGCCATTGCCCCGATTTCTTTAGCGGATTGATAAACCATTGCATCTAGCAGTTTATCTGCCAGATCGTCCCCTTCTTCAATGCGTCTTTCCACTTCGTCAAGGTTTCCTGTTCCGAGATGTGCCGTTAAACCGCCAAGGGTAGATATTTTTCGCTTCAAATCAGTCTCTGTGAAGTCTCCGGAATAGCAAAGAGCAATCATATCTCCAGCCGGTAAAGTACCCGCCCGTTCCGGTGCCAGTGGCCCTTCTCCATCAAGACTATTATTTACATCGATGACGCACCCTGCTTTATGAGCACCGATTGAAATTCCGCCACCGAGGTGGAGTACGATGAAATTGCCTTCTTCATATGGAATGTTCCTCATATTGGCTGCTTTCCTCGCGGCCGCTTTATGACTGAGTGCGTGAAAAACACTTTTCCTCTTGATTTCGGGAATCCCAGTCATCCTAGCAACATCTGCCAGTTCATCTACAGTGACAGGATCTACAATATAGGCGGGAATTCCGTAATCATTTGCAATGCTTTCCGCAAGCCAGCCGCCGATTGCAGAAGCATGACCAGCTGCGAAACCATCTCGCAAATCTTCTTTCATATGTTCATTAACACAGTATGTACCGCCCTCTAAAGGACGCAGGATGCCGCCACGGCCCACAATCGCTGTACATTTTGAAATATTAAGTCCCATTGAGAAAAATTTCTCCAACAAGTCCTGTTTCCTCTGCTGCGTCTGCTTTTCAACATCTTCACCGAGGGACGAATGGCATATTTCAGCGGAAACGAGACAGCTCTCATTTTCAAAAAGTGCGGCTTCTGTAGATTTACCCTTTGGATTGATTGCAAGAATTCGCTGCATTCTTGTCACTCCTGTCTCTATTCTTGCCGAAAATAATAATGGCAAGAGCGATTGAATATAGCTTGCTTTCCCAGCAATCAGCACGGGAAGGAAGAACAATTGGAACTGAAGCTCCACAAACGACAGCAGCCACTTTTGCTCTGGCAAAAAAGACAAAAGCTTTATAGAGCGCATTTCCCGCTTCTATAGAAGGGACAAGCAAAATATCAGAACAACCTGCCACTTTTGATGCGACACCTTTCTGACGGGCTGTTTCAGGAGATATTGCATTATCAAAAGAGATCGGTCCTCCAACTAAGCAACCTGTAATCTCCCCTTTTTCCTGCATTTCCGCAAGCTTTGCCGCATCCAATGTAGATGGGATTGCTTCATTGATCACATCTACTGGTGCGATGGCAGCAACTTTTGGACACTTAATTCCAAGAGTATGACCGATATCCACTGCATGAGCAGCAATCCGTACTTTATCAGTAAGGTCTGGCGAGATATTGATTGCCGCATCTGTTAAAATTACCGGCTTTTCTCTGCCCGGAACATCAAAAACAGCGACATGTGAAAGCAATTTCTCCTGACGAAGTCCATGCTCTCTATCTAATACAGCTTGCAACATTTCTTTTGTGGAAACATCGCCCTTCATTAAAATGTGAGCATGACCGCTTTTTATGTGCCTCACAGCAGCTGAAGCAGCCGATCCATTTTCAACAGGATATGCTTTTATACTTGCAAAATCCGAATCGAGACCCGTCTCACGATGAAAGCGACTTATTTCTGACAGGGTGCCAAAGATATGAAAAGTAGCCAACTTCAGTTCAAGAGCCACTTTGACTGCATGGAACAGTTCGGAACCTTTAACTCCAGCCACCGCTATAACTGGCCGCAATTCAGTCTTGGCTGTTTCAAGCAGTTCATTCAAATGATTCATTGACTTCACCATCTATTATTCTGCATTATTTTGCATGCTCGTTTTATCAATATGGTACTTTTCCATCTTATAGTACAAGTTACGGATTGAAATTTTCAACATATCCGCTGTTTTGGTTTTATTATAGCCACTTTTCCTATATATGTCCTGGATATATCTTTTTTCAAAATCTTCCAAAGCGTCTTGCAACGGTCGGTGGTTCTCAAGCTCTTCCTCTTCCTTTACTCTCTCTGAAGTGTTGGAGCTTTCAAAATGGGAAGGCTTTAAATAAACTTCTTCTGGGTCAGTCCGTAGCATTGCAGTTTGTATAAAAACTTTTAACTCTGCAATATTTTTCAAGAATGTGCGCTTTTTTAACATTTCAACTGTTTCTTTTGTTGCAGATTGTACGTACCGGCCCAATTCATTATTTGAATCATAAATAAATCGGTTTACTAGAATTTCCATATCTGCTTTTCTAGAGCGCAATGGCGGCAAATATATAGTCATTCTGCTAAGGATTGCATACAGCTCTCTTGAAAAGTCATGGTCGCTGATTGCCTGTTCAAGGTTAGCAGAAGTAATACAAATGATTCGGCTTCCTCTTTTTTCTTCCTGCTCCAGAAATTCAAGAACTTTCTGCTGAGCCGACTTATTTAAAGACTCAATATGTTCAAGTACAATGGTACCTTTTGAAACTGTTCTAAATAGATGATCGGGAATTTTCTCGCGGCAGTCTTGAATAATAAAAGGCTGGAAACGAAGTTCACTTTCATTATGAATCGCTTCAGCGAAATGCCTCTTGCCCGTCCCTTCCTCTCCCCGCAACAAGACAGGTTGTAACGTGCGGGCTGCAAGCTTCCCATGATCAACAGCAAGCTGCATTGTATCGGATTGTGCGGAGAAATCAACGAAGAGCCGCATGCCTTCCAATTTTCGAACAAGCTGTTTAGAAGCAGACAATTCTTGTTCTAGAACTCGATCTTTATCTTCTTCATATACAGCAATACTTCCCTTCAGCTTGCCATCCAACATAAGCGGGACAGCACGCACATGAAGGTCTCCATGGTGTCCTGTCTCAGCTGCAAAGCATCGGTTGACAGCGCGGCGTGTCTGTTGAACTTGTTTATGAACGGCATTTTCAAGTTCAGGCAAGTCGGATCTCTGGCCTAAAAGCTGGAGACAACTATCATTTGCATACCACGTACGTCCTTGATGGTCTGCGATACTAAAAGGTTCTGCAAAAACGTTCAAGATTCCTTCCATAAGAACTGTTAAATCATTTAAATCTGCGTGCTTCTCTGCTAATCGGATCACTTCCCGTACTTTAGCACCGATTGCCGCAACTCCAGTAAGTTTTTCTTCACCATCAAAAAGTGGCAGCTTCGCCATGATCATGTCTTCTCCGTCACCCATTCGAAATCTGCCGTTCCAGTCCCCACGCCTGCTTCTCAGTACTTCCTCGAGATGAATTCCGGGGAATACATCTTCTGCCTTCATTCCAAAAATGTCGTTTTTACTGATTGCTATTTCAACAGCTTCTTTATTTGCAGCCTGAATACGTCCCTGCTCGTCTGCTGTCAGAAAAAAAACTGGAAATTGCTCAAGTAGCCATTGATAAGGGGGAGTTTGCCTTTTATCCACTTTTTCACCTCCACCATGCAAGAATTTGCTTGTTTTTATCATATACAACCATGCAATTATTAGCAAGTAATAGCCTTCATTCGGTTTTTTTCTTAATTGGTTGACTCTTTTAAGATTTCAGTATGATTTAATAGATAGTTTTGCTATAATCATTGATAGGTTTAACGATTTCAAGGAGATTGCAAATGAATCGATTTATGGCTCTCATGTTACTTTTTTTACCTGGCATCGCCGCAGCAATAGGCATCAAGCTTATGCGTGATGCACTTTTTGGAGAATATAGCCGATTCCTGTTACATGCGGGCGTGCAATTTTTTGCCGGCATGGTTCTTTTCATTGGCGGGCTTGTCTTTGTTGGCGGCTTTATCGTGTATCGAGATCGCAAAAACAATCGACATGCACAAAATCATCGTCAATGAGAATCCGAAGAAGCTTTGCAGTCCTTGCAATTGACGATCTCTTAACGCAACAGGAGGATATGAAAAATGAAAGTAGCCAAATTTGGCGGCAGCTCTGTCGCTAACGCAACTCAAATCAAAAAAGTGTGCGATATTATTAAATCAGACGATTCTCGCAAATTTGTAGTTGTTTCTGCACCAGGAAAACGTAATAAAGAGGATATCAAAGTTACTGACCTTCTGATCGAACTTGGTGACACATATGCAAGTGGAAAAGCATACGAGTCTGTTTTCGAGAAAATTGTAAAACGCTATGCTGATATTATTGAAGAGCTGGATCTTCCAAAATCTTTGCTTGATGAAATTACTGATTCTACAAAGAAAACACTTGAAAGCGATGAACCTGACGAAATCAAGTTTGACGCTGTGAAAGCATCGGGAGAAGACAGTTCTGCTAGGATTGTCAGCGCCTATCTTAATAAAATTGGCATTCAAGCAACTTATATTAATCCAAAGGAAGCGGGTATGATTGTAAGCAATCAGCCGGGTAATGCCCAAATCTTGCCTGAAAGCTTCCCTGAAATTAATAAGTTGCGCGACCGTGAAGGCGTCCTCGTCATTCCTGGTTTCTTTGGCTACACTGCAAATGATAAACTGATGACTTTCTCACGCGGGGGATCTGATATTACAGGGTCAATCATCGCTGCCGGCGTGAAAGCAGAACTTTATGAGAATTTTACAGATGTCGATTCCGTATTTTCCGTTAATCCGAACATTGTAGAAAATCCAAAAGAAATTACTGTTCTTACATACAAGGAAATGCGTGAACTTTCATACGCTGGTTTCTCAGTCTTCCATGACGAAGCACTCATCCCTGCTTTCCAGGAGAAGATTCCTGTCTGCATCAAGAACACGAATAACCCATCCGCTCCAGGTACAATGATTGTGGCGGAAAAGGAACAAAACGGTAATTGTGTTGTCGGTATTGCGAGTGATACAGATTTCTGCAGCCTCTATGTTGAGAAATATCTGATGAACCGTGAAGTCGGTTTCGGACGTAAATTACTGCAAATACTTGAGGATGAGCATGTTTCATTTGAACATGTCCCTTCTGGTATTGACGATATGTCTGTCATCATCCGCAACAGCGAATTCACACCTGAAAAAGAAACACGTGTAGTAGAACGCATTCAGCAAGAACTCCAGGTCAACACATTAAAGATACGTCGCAACCTCGCTATGATTATGGTTGTTGGTGAAGGTATGAAGAGTACAATAGGTATTATTAGTAAAGCAACAAATGCTTTTGCCGAAGCAAATGTTAACATTGAAATGGTCAACCAAGGATCTTCAGAAGTTTCCATCATGTTCGGTATTGAAGAAGAAGGACTGGAACGCTCAATACGTTCCCTATATAAAGCTTTCTTTGGATAAAGAAGGCACCGCAACGCCTATGCGTTGCGGTTTTTTAATGCAAAAAAACCGATTTATCCCTCTAAAACTTTGTAAATTATTGTATAATGAGTTTAATACTGAGCAAGGAGGTGTCCTATGGTTTCAGCTGAATTCATATCTATAGCAACACCTATCCTTCTCGGAATGCTAATAAATTTCATCGTCTATTTCATTTTCAGTAAAATTGAAAAAACGAAAAACAAAGCTATAAAATTCACATGGTTTGCAACTGTTGGGATGATTGTCTTTTCATATATCTCAGCCTTCACTTCAAGTATCACATGGGGCGGGTTTGGCTATTTTATCATTTCAATCGGAATGTTTGCTGTTGCCCTCGCACTTACGATTTTTAAAAATCCGATTTGGAAAACTTCAAAGGAACATGATTGATCACTCCAGCAGCCTGTAATTTATCAGGCTGCTGGAGTTTTTTAAAATTTTTAAAGGGTTTTCCGTTTTGTTGTCGAATTATGTAAATATAGAGAAAACTATAATCAAGAACTCTTTAAATCTTAGGTTAGGCGAAGTTTTTTAAAATTTACCCTATAAAAAGCAAAACCCTCTCGCTCACAGATCGAAGTGAACGGGAGAGGGCTAAATCTGAAAACTATTCTAGATGTTAAGAAGCTTTATGTTCCAAACGGAGTCTGTCAGCAACCATTGCAATGAACTCTGAATTCGTCGGTTTTGCTTTGGAAATGCTTACTGTATATCCGAATAAAGCAGAAATGGAATCCATATTGCCTCGGCTCCAGGCGACTTCGATGGCGTGACGGATTGCCCGTTCAACTCTCGAAGCTGTCGTATTGAATGCTTTTCCAATATCCGGATAAAGCACTTTTGTAATTGAGCCAAGCAATTCAACGTCATGGTAAACCATAGTGATTGCTTCACGCAAATACTGATAGCCTTTAATATGTGCCGGAACACCAATTTCATGAATGATATTTGTAATGCTTGCTTCAAGATCATGTTTCTTCCTGAGACCGCTGCCTCCACTGACATGACTGACTGTCTGAATATTAGAAGGTCTTCCTTGAATCTGGCGAATTTGATCACCGAGATTTTCAATATCAAATGGCTTGAGCATGAAATAGGAAGCACCCATATCTGCTGCCTTTTTCATAACCTCTTCCTGACCAAAAGCTGTAAGCATAATAACATTCGGGTAGGAAGATCGGTTCTGCTGTCGCAATTTATTCAAAACAGCTAGTCCATCTATATGAGGCATGATGATGTCGAGAATAAGTACATCGGGTTCAACTTCATCAAGCAATTCAAGGCAGGATTGTCCGTTAAAAGCTACACCAATAACTTCAATATCCTTCTGCGTTTCAAAATATTCTTCCATCATACGGATGAGTTCTCTGTTATCATCCACAAGACATAATTTTATCTTGTTCAAATCTTTTTCCTCCTTATGTAACGCATACAATACAAGTTCTGTTCTGTCCTATACAACATATTCGACATAGGAGACATTTATCCTTTTGAAAAATTGAATTTCTTTGAGTATTTTATTATTTTTCTTTGATTTGCTTTCGTTTAGTCGTATTTACGCCCTGCTTCTCTTAAATCAGACAAAATACGCCAAAAAGACTGCCCTCATCTTCGGACAGTCTTTTGGCAGTTCAGCTCGCTTTTTTATTACTTTTGTATAAATCAATTCCAGCATCCTGCAGCATCCATTCAATATGAACGCCATATCCGGAAGTTGGATCGTTTACAAATACATGAGTTACAGCACCAATTACTTTACCATTTTGGATAATCGGGCTTCCGCTCATGCCTTGCACAATACCACCAGTACGTTTTAACAGCTCTTTGTCCGTAATCTTGACAACCATTCCTTTTGTTGCTGGGTGCTTTTGTGGCACATTGCTTACAATTTCTACATCAAATGCTTCAACTTTCTCGCCTTTTACTACTGTAAGAATTTTAGCTGGCCCGTCTTTCACTTCATTGGACAGTGCAATTGGCAATGGCTGATCCATCATGCCATTTGCAAGATCACCATTCAATTTTCCAAAAATACCAAACGGACTGTTTTTTGTAATATTTCCAAGGTGATGATCTGCAATCGAGAACTTGGCCTGCTTTTCTCCTGGTTGTCCGCTATTCCCCTTTTCAATTGCTGTTACGGAGGAGCGGACTATCGTTCCGTTATTAATTTCGATCGGTTTTTTCGTATCCATGTCAGAAATTATATGACCTAATGCCCCATACTTCTTTGAGCCAGGCTCATAAAATGTCATCGTTCCAATCCCTGCTGCAGAATCGCGGATATAAAGACCAAGCTGGTACTCTCCGTTCTTCTTGCTTTTTTTCGGCATCAATTCAGTTTTAATCATTCTTTCTCCGCGCTTCAACTTAAGGTTAAGCGGCTTTTCTTCAGCACCTGACTTTTCAACATAAGGTTTGACATCTTCCATATGGTTGATTTTATCGCCATTGATTTCAAGAATTGCATCGCCAACTTTTACCTCTGCTTCTTCCCCGGGTGAAGCTTTACCTGTCTCTGTCGTCACAAGATGATGGCCAACAACGAGAACACCGAGCGTTTCCAGCTGGACTCCCAGTGACTGACCTCCAGGAATAACTTTCAGATTTTGAACTGCCGCTTTATCAATTTTTCTCTCGGCAGCGGCAGCAGGAATATGCGTTTCTTCAGCAGAAGCGAAAAAGCCGGACTCATCTGTTGTAAATCTGTCGTTAGACAATTGGCTGTTATCCTGCTTCGCTTGCACACCCGGTGCTGGCATTGCAAAAAGAACAAAGCCGATCATCAGTAAAATGAAGACAGCCCGTAACATGCCTGCTTTGCGTGTATCATCCAAACAGTTCACTCTCCTCTTCACACCCTTGTTCGGGATTTATTTGTCCTTCATAATGTGGCATTCTGAAGGACGAAATAAACTGGTGTATCGTTTCCTTTTTTAATGAAAAAAGCTGAGAATCCCATGTAACTCGGGATTCTCAGCTTTCAGCCGTTTTCAATTTAAAATGATTTGCAAGCTCAAGCATTTCTTTAGCATGGATTTTTGCAGTATCCGTTAAAGAAGCACCTGTAATCATTCGGCTCAATTCATCGATTTTTTCATCTGTGTTCAGCTCTCTGACAGATGTTTCAGTCCGTTCATCTGTTTGCGTCTTACTGATTAACTTATGCGTATCCGACATAGCAGCAACTTGTGGCAAATGTGTAATGCATAGAACTTGTGATGCTTTAGAAATCTCGAAAATTTTCTCTGCAATTGCTTGTGCTACCCTACCACTTACACCGGTATCCACTTCGTCAAAAATTACACTTGTCACACCTTGATGTCTTGCAAAAATATTTTTGAGCGCAAGCATGATCCGTGACAGTTCTCCCCCAGATGCAACTTTGTTCAATTCTTTTGGAGGTTCACCAGGGTTAGCTGAAATTAGAAACTGTACCTGATCAAATCCATTGGCGTTCAGTCTTGCTGAACCGGTTTGAAGCGCTTCAAGAATCTGCGCGTCCGTATCATGCCATTCCGGATTGAACCGTATAACGAACTTCGCTTTCTCAAGATAGAGACCTTGAAGTTCTTCATGAATGGCCACCATTAATTCCGCAGCTGCAGCCGATCGGATTTCATGCAAATGTTTAGCTTCAAGGAACGCATCATGCGTAAGCTCCCGAATTTCATTTTCAAGTTCATTTAGATGGACATCTTTATTTGTGATCTGTTCCAGTTCTTCTTCAACCTTTGCCAGATATTCCAACATTTCATTTACAGTAGATCCGTACTTTCGCTTCAAGCGGCTTATTTCATCTAAACGTGCTTCTATATCATTGAGACGTCCTTCATCATATTGCATCTGGTCACTATAATTACGGATATCATAGGAAAGTTCTTCAATTGCATAATAGGCATTGGACAGTGCTTCAGCTTTTTGAGAAATAAACTCATCAGCATCCTGCTGTTCCTGAAGAGCCTGTTCCGCTATGCGTACCCATTCAATTCCCCTTTGCTCTCCATACAGCGCATTGTAAGCCGTCTGCAAACTTTTATGAACCTTTTCGAAGTTGGCGAGCCTGTTACGTTCATTCTCCAATTCCACATCTTCATTTGGCTGGAGTTCTGCTTGTTCAAGCTCTTTCTTTTGGAAAGCGAGCAAATCTTGGCGATGACTCATTTCCTGTTCATTTTTACTCCAGCTTTTATAACGGAGTTTTAGCTCGGTTAAGCGTTCATACAGCTTTCTGTATTCTTCCTTCGCCACGCTGATCTGTTCAGGCCGAAAAGCGTCAAGCAGTTCAATATGGTTGTCAGGTTCCATTAAAGACTGCGTCTCATGCTGACTATGGATATCAATGAGCGTTTTTCCAAACTCACGTAGAATCGCCAGAGTAACAAGCTTTCCATTTACTCTGCATATGCTTTTTCCGCCAGAAGTGATTGTACGCTGCAGAACAGCCATCCCATCCGAAATCTCAACACCGTAAGCAGACCCCGCCTCATAAATTGGATGATCATCCCTGTCAATAAGGAACAGGCCTTCGATTTCTGCCTTCTTTGCACCATGCCGGACAAATTCAACTGAACCGCGGCCTCCAGCAAGCAATTGTATGGCATCAATAATAATTGATTTCCCCGCACCTGTTTCTCCAGTTAGTACGGTTAAACCTTCCTGAAAAGTAACGGATGTTTTATCAATGATCGCAAAATCCTGTATGGACAACTCAGCAAGCATTGTCTCACCTCCCCAGTTCAAACCTTAAAGCATGTTTATGAAACGTTCCTTTATTGTTAGGGCATCTTCTTCAGTCCTGCAAATAATTAGACATGTATCATCACCGCAAATTGTCCCCATAATTTCTTCCCAGTTCAGATTGTCTATGAGAGCACCCACTGCCTGCGCATTGCCCGGCAATGTTTTCAATACGATAAAATGACTCGCATGGTCAATTTTCAAAAAGGCATCCATGACGAGCCTTTTCAACTTGTCCAGAGGATTGAAACGCTGGTCTGCAGGAAGACTGTATTTATATTTCCCGAAAAGTGACGGGACTTTAACTAGATGAAGTTCTTTTATATCTCGTGATACCGTAGCTTGGGTTACATTGTACCCGGCAGCTTTAAGCATATCCACGAGTTCATCCTGAGTCTCTACTTCATTATCAGCGATCAACTCGCGAATTTTCACATGTCTTTGGATCTTGCTCATTTGTTTATTATCCTCCAGTACTATTCCGTCGCTTTTAAAGCTGCATGTGCTTCAGCAACGGTGTGCTCAATGTCAATTTCTACATCTGGCACTTCTTCGGCTTTCCATTTAAAGTGTGCAAGGAATTCTATATTTCCATCGCCACCGGTAATCGGCGAGTATGTAAGACCACACACTACATAGCCAAGGTTCTTTGCAAACGAAAGAATATCTTTGATGACTGCAGCATGAACTTTTGCATCTCGAACAATTCCCTTTTTCCCGACCTGTTCTCGTCCGGCTTCAAATTGCGGCTTAATTAGAGCAATAATATCACTACGCTCATCCAGAATTTCTGCCAATGGGGGCAGCATAAGCTTTAGAGAAATAAAGGAAACGTCTATGGAAGCTAGATCAGGTGCCCCTTTTGTAAACATATCAGGTGTTGCATGGCGAAAATTAGTGCGTTCCATAACGACGACACGATCGTCGCTGCGCAATTTCCAGTCGAGCTGATTATAGCCTACATCAACTGCATAGCATAGTTTTGCACCATTTTGCAGTGCACAGTCCGTAAATCCTCCCGTTGATGAGCCAACATCAATCATTGTACGGCCTTCTGGTGAAATCGGGAAAACTTGCAGTGCACGCTCAAGCTTAAGACCACCTCGGCCTACATACGGTATGACCCGGCCTTTTATTTCCAATGGAATATCGTCTTCAACTTTTACACCCGGCTTGTCCATTCTCTCGGTTCCGGAAAATACGAGGCCAGCCATGATAGCTCGTTTCGCTTTTTCCCTTGTTTCAATTAATTCTCTTTCAACGAGTAGTACATCAAGTCTTTTCTTTCCCATAGTCGCCTTCCTTTATTAAGCATGTTCACGCTCTAATACAAGTCTTGTACATTGTTCAGCAATCACATTTTCAGTTAGACCGGCAGCAGTCCGCAGCTCTTCATCACTGCCTATCCCATAAAATATGTCATCTAGTCCTAGCCGGCGAATAATTGAGCCACTATATCCATGGTCAGCTGCATATTCAAGTACTGAACTCCCAAAGCCTCCAGCCAGAACACTCTCTTCCAGTGTAAGAATCGGAATTTGTTGCTTAAATAAACTTTCAAGGAGAGCCTCGTCAAGCGGTTTAATAAACCTTGCGTTGATCACCATGATGCTTAGACCACATTCAGCTAAACTTTCTGCTGTATTCATTGCCTTTCTAAGAATAGGACCAAAAGTAATGATTGCTGCATCTGTCCCATTTTTAAGGACTTGCCATTTGCCAATTTCAAGTTTCTTTATCGGCTCTACACCAAGCCAGTCATCAACTTTGCCACGCGGATAGCGAAGCGCAATCGGTCCTTCTGAGTACTCGAGCGCAAACCTTGTCATCATATTACACTCGACTTCGCATGAGGGCATCATGAGTATCATATTCGGCAGGCTGCGAAGAAAGGCAATATCAAAAACACCGTGATGTGAATCACCATCAGCTCCTGAAAATCCTGCACGGTCAATTCCGAATGCGACGTTTAAATTTTGTCGGCACACATCATGAACTACCTGATCATAGCCACGTTGCAGAAAGGTAGAATAGATCGGTAAGAACACCTTGCCTCCTGCATTCGCCATTCCGGCTGCCAATGTCACAGCATGCTGTTCGGCAATTCCTGTATCAATCAGGCGATCCGGATACCGATCCCCGAATTCAACCAGCCGGGAGCCAACAATCATGGCAGGTGTGATCACTGTGAAAAAGTTGGTTTCTGCTATATCAAGAAGTGCATCAGCCACTGTTTGACTGTAATCTTTCAAAGTTATATCAGTAGTTGTTGGCTCACCTGTATAAGGATCATATGGTGCGACCCCATGCCCTTTTGAAAGCAGATCATTTTCTGCAGGCAGCCAGCCTTTGCCTTTTTCTGTTCGCACATGGATAAAAACTGGGCTATCAGTTAATTTTGCTTCCTGAAAACAATCAATCAGTTCGGATATGCAATGGCCATTAACTGGGCCTAAATAATGAATCCCAATCTTTTCGAAAAATGTTTTCCTGAAATGCAAATCATCATCGGCGAAAAAGTTCTTAAGCGCTCCAATATTCGGCGAAATTGACATGCCATTATCATTCAGCACTACAGTCACTTTCCGTCCGCTATCTCCCAAATGGTTAAGTGCTTCCATGGCCATTCCGCCAGTTAGCGCCCCATCACCGATTATTGCAATGACATGGCCGCTTCTTCCGGTATTGTCACGGACGATTGCATGACCTAGTGCAGCAGAAAGGGAGGTGGAACTGTGCCCCGCCTCCCAAATGTCGTGGACACTTTCTCCTCGATGAATAAAACCGGACATGCCACTCTTCTTTCTCAAAAAAGGAAACATTGAAGAACGGCCAGTCAGGATTTTATGAACGTATGTCTGATGCCCAATATCCCAGATTAACTGATCCTCAGGACTATTATATATCTTATGAAGAGCGATTGTCAGTTCGCATACTCCAAGATTAGAGCCAAGATGTCCGCCTGTCTTGGAAAGCTGGCCAATTAAAAAAGAACGAATTTCACTAGCCAGGTTCTCCAATTGCTCAACATCCAGCTCTTTCAAGAAAGCTGGACTTTCAATTGACGATATTTCCATCCATGCCACTCCTTTGTTCATGAAGTACGCTAGAAATAACAACAGACATACCAAAACCAATTTTAATTACACCATTGCCGAAGCTGGTAAATTCATCTACATTCAAAAAGATCGGCTCAATTTCTTTTACTCCACAAGACCCGTTGCCGCCATCCCATGAATGGTCATTACTGTAATGAAGTTAATGCCATCATCAGAATATCAACAATGATCAGATCAAGAAAAAACAGCCGCTAGCACAAATGTGATAACGGCAACAATCGTTCTAAATTTTAAGAAATCACTATGATCCATTATAACACAGCCCCGAAGACGCAAACCAACAAGTAGATCAGTGATCTCGTCTGCTGATGTGATCAATCAACAGCATCAAATAGGAGTCAGCAGCGCCCGCTTCTACAAGAGCTGTTTTTGCTTTTTGCACATAAATCTCTTTCATTTCCTCAGCTCCATCTAAACCGAGAAGCTTCGGATAAGTACTTTTTTCATTGGCAACATCACTGCCAACGGGTTTGCCCAGCTTTTCCGGATCACCCGTAACATCAAGCAAATCATCCTGTACTTGAAAGATCAAACCAAGATAGTGGGCAAATTCTTTCAAATGGGAGAGCTGCTCTGCGGATGCTTTTCCAAGATAGGCACCGGCATGGATGGCG